>DATBZA010000089.1:0-2894 GCA_036513415.1 Myxococcales bacterium
CCGACGCATCAGAAAGCACACGACGCGCAGAATGCGCCGCCCCGTGTCTCTCGCTTCACGTGAAGTGCCTCGCCGGCGGGCTCGCTTTCTGCGTGGCGGCGCAGGGCCATGCAGCCCGGCGGCGTCTCAGCGAACGATACAAAGAGCGCGACGCGGGGCACGGCTAGCGGCGATCGCGGTATTTTTGATCCAGGCGGCGGCGGTGTTCTTCTGCCTGCAGCGCGGTGGCGCCACCCGCCTGGGCCGACAGCTCACCGAGCAGCTTGCGTGCCGCCGCGTCCGGGCCGGACGCCTCAACGCGGCCCCTGGACCGGTGGAGTTGGACGTCCCAGGAGACCTTGTAGCGCTGGGCCCACTCCTGGAGCTGTTGCACGGTGAAGAGCGCGTCCGCGTAGGCCATGA
Source organism: Myxococcales bacterium (assembly GCA_036513415.1). GTDB lineage: Bacteria > Myxococcota > Myxococcia > Myxococcales > 40CM-4-68-19 > 40CM-4-68-19. Next base: position 403 of record DATBZA010000089.1, read on the forward strand.
CGGCGTCGTCCTTCGCATCGACCTCGCGGAACTTCCCGGGCTGGGTCTCGTACTCGCCGAGGTAGAGCCGGGCCTCGCCGAACAGGTACTTGTCCTTTCCGTCGCCGAGGGGTCCGCCGGCGGCGTGCACGTGGTTAGGCTCGCTCCAGGCGGGCCGCCGGCGCGCGTCGCCGACCGCTTCCGCAGCGATCTGGCGGGCGGCGGCGTCGGGCACCTTGCTCCGGCTCCGGTAGGCGATTGCCTGAGGGTCGTCGTGCAGCGACGGCGGACGGGAGGTGCACGCAGCCGCCGCGAGAAGGATGGCGCAGCTTCGCATCGGTCGACGCTCGCACGGCCAAGGCCTTCGGATCAACGCTACCTTCCTGGGCGCGGCTGCAGGCGGGAGAGGGGACCGCTGAAGGTGAAGACGTAGCTGCCATCTGGTTGCCGCGCGTTCTGGGCCAGGCCGATCATGCCCTTGATCACCGCGTTCTCGTTCAGCCACCGATCGCCGGGCCGGAACCGGAGGTGCAAGTCTGCTTGCGAGAGCGAAAGGAGTGGGCGCAGGTTCACGTTCCCGTCCAAGTCGGCCTCGATGTCTCCCCCGCGCGCCTGGGCCTTCTCGACGCTTGCGATGCCTTTCTCCACCGTCACCGAGCCGTCGACGCGCCCGAGCGCGGTGCGCGGCAGGGCGAAACCCATCGCGGTTCCCCCCGACACCGCTCCGTCCTCGAGCGCGAGAGTGAGTGCGCCGCGGGCGATCTCCACCGGGACCAGGGCGGGCAGATCGGCATTCAGCCGCATCTTGCCGCTCGCGGTCACGCCGGCGAATTCTTGGAGGGGCAGCGCCGAGAGATCGAGGTCGCTGGCGTCGATGCGGAAGGAGGAAACGCCGGGTTGGCGGGGATCGTTGCTGAGCGCGATGTGTCCCCGCGCTTTTCCCCCGTAGCCCTGCAGGGAGAACCCGAACGAGGTCCGGCGCAGGATCAGGGCAAGGATGTCGGGGCTGACCACGGCGCGGTCGAAGCGCAGCTCCGGCCACGGCTCCGCCCCCGGGGCCGGCACGATCCGGACCCGGACGTCGCGCGCCCGCACCGCGGCCAGGCCGCCCGCGCCTGCGCTCCCGATCTTGACCTCCGCGCCCGCCCGCTGCGCCTCGATCTCGATCCGCCGCGCGAGCAGGTCGTAGGGAAACGTCAGCACCAGGAACACGAAGAACGCGAGCACGCCCCCCGCCGGCAGCAACAGGCGCCGCAGCACAGGGTGGCGGGTGAGGAAGGCGATCTCGGGCGCCATCAGGACCCCTGCCAGGCGCTCACCGTGAGGGAGACATCCAGCATGTCCTTGTTCTCGAACGACTTGCGCAGGCGCAACCGGCGCACGCGCACCAGGCCTGGGCTGCGCTCGATGTCGCTGAGGAGCTTGACCAGCTTGTCGAGCGGCACCTTCCCCAGGTTGACCTCGACCGACATCTCTCGCGGCCGGCCGTTCTGTCCTCCCGCCACGACGCCGCGATCGCTCATCCCTCCGACGTCGACGCCGCCGTTGCGGGCAGTGGTGTCCACGAAAGTCATCAGCGCGGGGGGGCTCTGCCGGAGCTTCGCCTCCAGGAGCTGGCGCTCCTGCTCCTGCGCGCCGTATCCCGCGGACAGCTGCGAGATCTTCTCGAAGTCGGCCCGCTTCTCCTCCAGCGCCGCCTCCGCCCGCCCGATCGCCGAGGAGAAGCTGGCGAACCCGATCAACACGATGAACAGCAGCACGGCGCCCGCGGCGAGCAGGATCATGCGCCGCTCGCGGGGCGAGGCCGCAGCGAGCCAGACCTGGGCGTCGGCCCACCAGGCGCGGATCCGCTCCATCATGCGCCTCCCGCGGCTTCGCCCGAGCAGATATAGGCAAAGTCGAAGGCGAACGTCACCTTGTTGCCGTCGCGGGCCTTATCCGTCTTGGGTGGCTTGATCTCCCCGAAGCACTTGTCCTTGCGCAGCGCCGATACGATCTCGTCCATCTTGCCGAAGCTGTCCGCCGTTCCCCTGACGCGGACGGCGGTGGTGGTCACTTCCACGTCGTCGAGCAGCGGCATCGCTCCTTCGGGCATGTACGCGACCAGCTCGGCGAGCACGTCCGCCGCGGAAACGCGCGGAATCCCGGCGGCGCGGGAGCGGCCGCCCGAGAGCTGGGCGATGGCCTGGCGGTAGTCCGTCAGGCAGCTCCCGAGGATCCGGCGGGTCGCGCTGCACACGGCATCGTCATAGGCGGCGGCCTGCCGCCGCAGCGAGGACAGGCGCGCCACGCCGAGCACCAGCCCGAGCACGAGCAGCAGCGCCGCCGCGACCCCGAAGCGCAGCAGCCGGCCGCGCACCTGCGAGAGGTCCTGCGTAAATGCGAACTCGCCCTTGCGGAAATTGATGCGCCCGCGCGGCAGCTGCGCCCGGAGGGCCAGCCCGAGGGCGAGGGCGTCCGCGGGTCCTCCGGCAGGAAGCGCGATCGGCTCGGCCGGCAGCTGCGTTTCGGCG
>DATBZA010000090.1:0-26908 GCA_036513415.1 Myxococcales bacterium
CGGTCGGGGGAAGCCTGCTGGCGGGGTTCGTGCTCGTCCGCGCAGTCGGCGTTCACCCGACGCTATGGGTGGCGGCAGCGGCCAACTTCGCAGTGGGCGCGGCGGCGCTCGCCCTTTCGACCGGCAGCGAGCCGGTCACCCTTTCAGCCGGAGAGAGCGCGCCGTCCGGACGCGTCCGGAACCCGGGCCTGCTCGGCGCGGTCGCCCTTTCCGGCGTTGTGACCCTCGCGCTGGAGGTGATCTGGACCCGCGTGCTGGTGCTGGTGGTGGGCAGCTCGACCCACGCGTTCGTCACCATGCTCTCGGCCTTTCTCGTCGGCATCGCTCTCGGGAGCGCGGCGGTGCGCCTCTTCATCGGCCGCCTCCAGGATCCGCGGCGCGCCTTCGGTTGGGTGCAGGCGGGCATCGCCGCCTCCACGCTCTTGACAATCCCGCTGATGAACGCGCTGGTGGCCGCAGCGCAGCAGTGGATGTTTGCGCTCGAGGGACGCTGGGTGGCACTGAGCTTTGGCCGCTTCGCCATGTCGTTCCTGATCATGCTGCTCCCCACCACGCTCATCGGCATGGTCTTCCCGCTCTCCGGGGCGCTGTACGTGCGCCGGCAGGGGTCGGTGGGCGGCGATCTGGGCCGGATCTACGGCGCGCTCACGCTGGGGAACATCGCCGGCGCGCTCCTGGCCGCCTTCGTGCTGCTTCCCACAGTGGGCATGCAACGGGCAATCGTGCTGGCCAGCGCGGCGTCGGTTGCGAGCGCCGCCTGGGCTTTCCTGCCGGCGCTGCGGGAACCGCGGCTTTGGCTGCACGCCGCGCCCGCTCTGGCGGTCGCGGTGCTCTGGGCTGGCCTGCTCGCGTTCTGGCATCCGCGGCCGTTCGCCAGCGTCGAGGAGGGACCCGCGGATCCGGTCCGCTTCTATCAGGAGGGCCTGGTCTCCACGGTCAAGGTCCTCCAGCGCGCCGCCGACGCACGCCAGCTGGTCATGCTGGTGGATGGCGTGCGGATCGGACAGAGCAGCGCGGGCATCGACAACAAGCAGCAGGTGCTTGCGCATTTTCCCTTTCTGCTCCGGCCCGGCAGGCCGCCCGCTCATGTCCTCTCCATCGGCTTGGGGACCGGCATCCTGATCGGGGAAGTGGCGCGGCACCCGGGGGTCGAGGCCATCGAGTGCGTGGAGCTCTCGCCCTCGGTCATCGAGGGCGCGGCACAGTTCGCCGCCTACAGCGGAGACGTGCTGCGAAGCCCGAAGGTCCGAATCATCGAAGACGACGGCGTCAACTTCCTCAGGCGCAGCCCGGCGCGCTACGACGCCATCATCTCCGACGGCAAGTCGCGCCTGGGCCAGGCCGGGAACGCGCTCTTCTATGCCCAGGAGTACTACCAGAGCGCCCGCCGCCATCTCGCTCCGGGCGGGCTGATGATCCAGTGGATGCCGCTCGAGGAGGTCGCGCGGGACCTGCGCACCATCGTCCGGACCTTCATGGGCGTGTTCCCGCATGCCTACCTCTTCCTCGCGCACGACTCGTGCTTCCTGGTGGGGATGGAGGAGCCGCTCGCGCTCCATTTGCCGGACGTGCAGCGTGAGATCGACGCGCCCGCCTCGGCCAATCTGCGCCGCTACGGCTGGCGCGAGGCGGCGGAGATCGCGAGCCTCCTGGTCGCTGACCCGATCTCGGCGAAGGAGTGGCTTGCGCAGGAGGATACTGTCAACTCGCTGGAGCGGCCGGTGCTGGAGTTCTATTCGCCGCGTGCGCTGGCGGCGCCCGCGGCCGCTCGCCTGGGCGAGAACGCCGCCGCGCTCGCCGCGATCCGGGAGGGGGCCCTTCGCAGCGTTCAATTGAGCGGCGCCGATGCTGCGGCGTTGCAGGCCAGCGGCCGAGGAGTGGGCCACCTCCTCTCGGCGCTGGCGCTGGCCGGCCTCCGCGATCCCGCGCGCCTCACGGACTCTGTGACGCTGCTGCAAGAGGCGGCTGCGGAAGCACCGCAGCGTGGAGTGATTCGCTCCTGGGTGTCGGCGTCGCTCACAGCGCTCGGGCTGGACCTGGAACAGCGCGGGGATCCTGCGCAGGCTTTCTCGCTTTACCAGTCTGCGGTGGATGCGTGGCCGGAGAGTGTCCCGGCCCAAATCCAACTCGGGCGGACGTGGGCGATGCAGGGCCGGCTCCAGGAGGCTGCCGCCGCGTTCAGGAAGGCTCTGGAGCTGAATCCGGATTCGGGCGCGGCCCACCGCGCCCTGGGAAAGCTCTTCCGCGAGGCTGGCGAGCCGTACCACGCGATCGGGCACTACCGCGAGGCGCTGCGCATCGCGCCTGGCCAGGGCGAAACGCACGCAGACCTGGGCCAATGCCTGGCGATGACCTCCCGGCCCGACGAGGCCCTGGCGGAGTTCCGCGAAGCGATGAGGCTGGATCCGGAGGCGGCGGCACCGATGGCATTCGCGGCGCTGCTGCTCGCCACGCACCCGAATCCGGCATCGCGCAATTCAACCGACGCGATCCGGCTTGCCGGGCGCGCTGCCGAACTGACCGCGTGGAAGGATCGAGGGATCCTGGAGATCCTGGCCGCGTCCTACGGCGCTGCCGGCCGATTCGACGAGGCGGTGACCGCGGAGCGGAAAGCGCTGGACCTCGTCCCGGCAACCGCCGAACCTCAGATGGTTGCGGAGATGCAGGCCGCGCTGGAACTGTACCAGCGCGGCCTCACTCGACGCTGACGCCCGTCAGGGAGTCACGATCCCGCTGTGTCCGTTGCTCGGGCCGCGGCCCGTGCCCAGCATCGGAAGCCCACGCTGCCCGCCGTAAGAGAGTTGTGGCCGGTCCAGCCAGTCGTGCGCCTGTTGCCGCGTCCGCTCCATGTCGCGCGCGTATCGGCATGTCCAGCGCGGGACATGGGTGCCGGTGGGCATCTCGCGCTGGCAGAGCATCTCCCCGTCGCCAGCCTTGCGCGCCGCCAGTCCCAGGTCCTGGTCGGTGGTAGCGAGGCCGGTCATCGCGTCATAATGACTAGCGGCGAGCACCACCTCTCCGGTCTGCGAACGGCCCATATAGAGAGGCGATTGGCTCGTTCTCGTCAGGTCATACTGCTCGATGTTCCTATGCGAGCCCGCGCAACCCGCAATCGCTACCAGGAACAGCGCGGCGGTCCGAAACGCCGGCATACGGCCTCCGTTCGTGCTCCATGTTTCCCGCGCGCATCATGATCCGTTTGCGTGTTGCTCTGCAACCGCCGGTGCCCGCAATGGACAAAAACTCGATAGCGCCGCGCGCGCGTCGAGGCACGGTTCTGTTTTCGGGAGAACCTTCGCGATCCCGGAGGATCGGCCCCAGGCCTCGGCGGATCGTCGTCGCTCGAGGAAAGCCCCCCATAGTAGGGTGCGTGGATGCCGAAGCATCGAAGCGCCCGACAGATGGACGCTGCCGCACCGCTTGCGCTCGCTGTCGGTCCGCAGGTCGAGGACAGGTCCTCCGCCGCGGGCCGCTGGATTCTCTTCGCGCTCTTCGCCGCGTCGGGCTTCGCCGGGCTCATCTACGAATCGATCTGGACGCACTACCTGAAGCTCTTCCTTGGCCACGCTGCGTACGCGCAGGCGCTGGTGCTGGCCACCTTCATGGGCGGCATGGCGCTGGGGTCGTGGCTCGCGGCGCGCTGGTCTGGCCGCCTTCGGAACCTGCTCCCGGCCTACGCGGTGACCGAAGCTGCCGTGGCAGCCTTCGCCCTCGTCTTCCACGAGGTCTTCGTCTCCTCGACCGGCTGGGCGCACGAGTCGGTGCTGCCGCACTTCGCAGGGTTCAAGTGGGTGCTCTCGACGGCCCTGATCCTTCCGCAGTGCGTTCTTTTGGGGATGTCCTTCCCGCTGATGACGGCCGGAGTCCTTCGGTCGTACCCGGAGCGGCCGGGTCGCTCGATATCGCTGCTCTACTTCACCAATAGCCTCGGCGCAGCGATCGGCGTGCTGGTGAGCGGGTTCATCCTGGTGCGCACCCTCGGGCTCCCCGGCACCATCCGGCTGGCGGGCGCCATCAACCTGCTCGTCGCTGGTGCCGTCTTCCTCCTGGCGCGCGGCCGTCCCGCGGCCCCCCCGCAGCGGGCGGCGAAGGAAGCGCCGCGCGACTGCGCGTTCCTCTTCTTCCTCGCCGTCGCCCTGATCACGGGCGCCTCGTCATTCATCTACGAAGTGGCCTGGATCCGGATGCTCAGCCTGGTCCTCGGGAGCTCGACGCATTCGTTCGAGCTGATGCTGAGCGCGTTCATCCTTGGCCTTTCCCTGGGCGGCCTCTGGATCCAGCGCCGCATCGACAGCCTGCTGGCTCCCGTCCGCACGCTCGGCTTGCTGCAGCTTGAGATGGGCGTCCTCGCGCTCCTCAGCCTGCCCCTCTACGCGAAGACTTTCGACGTGATGCGTTGGCTGACGAACACCCTGGAGCGCAGCGACGCCGGCTACGCCTGGTTCATCCTCTCGAGCAATGGGATCGCGCTGGCGATCATGCTGCCGGCGACTTTCTGCGCCGGCACTACGCTGCCGCTGGTCACGTTCCACCTGATGAGAAGGGGCAACGGCGAGTCGAGTATCGGTGCCGTGTACGCGGCGAACACGGTGGGCGCCATCGCGGCGGTCTTCTTCGCCGTCCATTTCGGCCTGCCCGCGCTCGGCCTGAAAGGGCTGCTGGTGCTCGGAGGTGCCCTGGACATCGCGCTTGGCGCCGCGCTGCTCTGGAACACCGCGGCAGGTTTCGCGAAACGGCGCGTTCCTTTGACTTGGACGGCCGCGGGCGCGGCGGCGGTCGCCCTGACGGTGCTCCTGGTCCACCTCGACCCCTACCGGATGGCGTCCGGCGTCTACCGGCGCACCAGCATCCTCCAGGCGGCGGACGCGGAGATCCTCTTCCACCGCGACGGAAAGACCGCCAGCGTCGACGTGGTGCGGTACCCCGGCGCCGAGCTGGTAGAGATCGTCACCAATGGCAAGAGCGACGCCTCGGTGGCGATGAAGCCCGGAGGCGGGGCGTCCTTGGACGAGCCGACGATGATCCTCCTCGGCGCACTGCCGCTGGCGCTCCATCCACAGGGGCGTACGGTAGCCTGCATCGGCTTCGGCTCGGGACTGACCACGCACACGCTGCTGGCCAGCCCCCGGCTCACGCGCGTGGACACCATCGAGATCGAGCAAGAAATGGTGCGCGGGGCGGAGAAGTTCCGGCCTTACAACGAGCGCGCCTACGCCGACCTGCGCTCCCACGTCGTCATCGACGACGCGAAGACGTACTTCTCCACCCAACGCGAGAAGTACGACGTCATCGTCTCTGAGCCGTCCAACCCATGGGTGAGCGGCGTGGCCGGCCTCTTCTCCGACGAGTTCTACCGGCTGGTGCTGCGCCATCTGGCGGACGGCGGCGTGTTCGGCCAGTGGCTCCAGCTCTACGAGATCGACCTGCCGCTGGTGGTCTCGGTGCTCAAGGCGCTGGAAGCGAACTTCTCCGACTACGTGGTCTACGCCAGCACCCGATTCGACCTGCTGATCATGGCGAGGAACGGCGGAGCGATCGGGGCTCTGGACCTGCGGTCCCTCACGATTCCAGAGGTCGCCGAATCGCTGGCGCGGATCGGCGTGCGCGGCACCCAGGACCTGGAGGTCCGGCGGGTAGGGACGCGCAAATCGTGGGAGGGGTTGACCCGAAGCTTCGAGGTGCCGATGAACTCCGACTATGCCCCGCTGCTCGATCAGAACGCGGCGCGCACCTTCTTCCTCCGGGTGCAGGCGGGCGCACTGACGACGTTCCAGAAGACGCCGTTTCCCGCGCTGGAGATGCTCTCGGGCGTACCGCGCTCGCGGGGAATCACGGCAATCACGCCTGGCGACACGTTCGAGCCGGCGCGCCGCGGCATCGAGGCGATGTACCTTTTCGATGTCCTTCGGGGGACGACCGACGCGACCAGGGTGCGGTTGGTTGCCTCGGACGAGTTGCAGCAGGACGCCGCCAGCGTGTCGGAGTGGCTGAGGACCTGTGGACCCTTGCCCTTCGCCAGCCTGGTGCGGGTGCTGCAGCGCAGCCTGTCCGAACTGAGCCTCGATGAGGCGGACGCGATCTTCCAGTCAATCGAGTCGGGACGGTGCGCTCCGGCGCTTTCGCGCCTCGAGCGCGAATGGTTCGACCTGCTCCACGCGGTGGGTCTCCGCGATCCCGCCGGCATGGAGGCCGGCGCCAGGCAGGTGCTCTCGCACCCGGGCGAATTGAGCCCGCCGGCCGTCCGGTACGCCGTGGCTGCGGGCATGCTGGGAGCGATCACGCGCGGAGACCTCGCGGGAGCGCGCGAGATCTGGTCCCGCCATGGAGGCTCGATTCCCTCGAGCGGCGAGCTGCTCTTGCGCATGCTCGTCGAACGCTCCGAGGGGCAGAAGTGATCCTCGCCCTGATTCTTTCGGCGTCGCTCTTCTCCGAGCTGCAATGGCGGCACATCGGCCCCTACCGCGGCGGGCGCACCAAGGCCGCTGCCGGGGTCCCGGAGAAGCCCGGGCTCTTCTACGTCGGCGCGGTCAACGGCGGCGTCTGGCGGACGGACGATTACGGCCGCACCTGGGCGCCGATCTTCGACGACCAGCCTACCGGCAGCATCGGCGCCATCGCCGTCGCACCGTCCAGGTCTGATGTCCTCTACGTCGGGAGCGGCGAAGGCCTGCAGCGGCCGGACTTGTCCACCGGTGACGGAGTCTACCGGTCGGCCGACGGGGGGCGGACGTGGAAGCACCTGGGCCTGCGAGAAGGCCAGCAGATCCCGCAGATCGCCGTCGACCCGAAGGATCCGGACCGGCTCTTGGTGGCCGTGCTCGGTCACCCGTACGGGCCCAACGAGCAGCGTGGCATCTTCCGCTCGACGGACGGCGGCGAGAGCTTCCAGCGCGTTCTCTACAAGGACGCGGACACCGGCGGGGTGGACGTGCTCATCGACCCCACGGACCCCGAGGTGGTGTATGCGGCGCTCTGGGAGGCGAGGCAGGCGCCCTGGGAGAACGGCCAGTTCTCGGGCTCGGGCAGCGGCCTGTACAAGTCGATCGACGGCGGCACCACCTGGAAGCCCCTCACCAAGGGGCTGCCGGACTTCGAGCACGACGGGTTGGGGCGGATCGGGATCGGCATCGCGCCCTCGCGCAGCTCGCGCGTGTTCGCCACCGTGCAGACGAAGGAGGGTGGATTCCTCTACCGCTCGGACGACGCCGGAGAGACCTGGTCGCGCATCTGTGACGACCCGCGGGTCGCCGAGCGGCCCGACGACTTCGCCGAAGTGAAGGTCGATCCGCTCGATCCCGACGTCGTGTACACGGCCAGCGTGGTGACCTGGAAGTCCACCGACGGCGGCAAGACCTTCTCCGCCTTTCGCGGCGCGCCCGGCGGGGACGACTACCATCGCATCTGGATCGACCCGATCCGTCCCACTACCATCCTGCTCGCCGCCGACCAGGGGGCGATCGTCACGGTGAACGGCGGCGCGAGTTGGAGCAGCTGGTACAACCAGCCCACCGCGCAGATGTTCCACGTCCAGGCGGACAATGCTTTTCCCTACCGGCTCTGCGGAGGTCAACAAGAGAGCGGCTCGGCGTGCGTGCCCTCGCGCAGCCCGGACGGCGCGATCACCTTCCGCGACTGGCACCCGGCGGGAGTGGAGGAGTACGGATACGCCGCGCCCGACCCGCTCGACCCCGACGTGGTGTACGGCGGAAAGATCTCCCGCTGGGATCGGCGGACGCAGCAGGTCCAGGAGATCGCGCCGGTGCCGCTGCGGACGCCGGGGTATCGGGTGGTCCGCACGCAGCCGGTGCACTTTTCGCCGACCGATCCGCGCACGCTCTACTTCGCCTCGAACACGGTCTGGAAGACCCGCGACGGCGGGCGCAGCTGGCAGCAGATCAGCCCGGACCTGACGCGAAAGACCTGGGAGCCGCCGCGGAATGTCGGCAAGTATCGCGGCTCGGAAGAAGCGCGGCCGACCCAGCGCGGGGTCATCTACGCACTGGCGCCTTCGCGCAAGGACGGCCGGATGATCTGGGCCGGCACCGACGACGGGCTCATCCATCGGACGCGCGACGGTGGAAAGACCTGGCAAGAGGTCACGCCCAGGCAGCTCGTCCCCTGGGCGAAAGTGAGCATCCTCGAGGCGGGCCAGTTCGACGCGGACACCGCGTATGCAGCCATCAATACGCTGCGCCTCGACGACCTGCGCCCGCACATCCAGCGCACCCACGACGGAGGCAAGACCTGGCAGGAGATCGTCCGCGGCCTTCCGGAGGGCGGGATCGTGAACGTGGTGCGGGAGGACCCGGTCCGGCGTGGGCTGTTGTTCTGCGGCACCGAGCAGGCGGTCTACGTCAGTTTCGACGACGGCGACAGCTGGCAGCCGCTCCGCCTGAACATGCCCGCGACTTCGATCCGCGACCTGATCGTCAAAGGCGACGACCTGGCGGTGGCCACGCACGGGCGCGGGTTCTGGATCCTGGACGACATCCAGCCGCTGCGCGAGGTGACCGACGCGATCGTCGAGGAGCAAGCGCACCTGTTCACGCCGCAGACGGCGCTGCGCGTCCGCTGGAATGCCAACACGGACACGCCGCTGCCGCCCGAAGAGCCGATGGCGAGAAATCCGCCTGACGGCGCCATCCTCGACTACTTCCTCAAGGCGCCGGGGCCGGTGACCCTCGAGATCCTGGACGCGGGCGGAAAGCTCGTGCGCAGCTTCTCCAGCGCCGATCACGCCGAGCCGCCCAAGGACGACGGGAACGTCCCGCGCTGGTGGATTCGCCCCGCCCGCCCGCCTTCGGGAGATGCCGGCTTGCACAGGTTCGTGTGGGATCTGCACTGGCCCTCGCCGCCTGCGCTGGAGAGCGGATACCCGATCGCGGCGGTGCCAGGCGACACGCCCAAGGAGCCCCGCGGTCCCTGGACGCTGCCCGGCGAGTACACCGTTCGCCTCACGGCGGGAGGGCGCGCTCTGGAGCGGCGGCTGACGGTGAACATGGATCCGCGGGTCAAGACGCCGATGGACGGACTGCGGCAACAATTCGCGCTGTCGCAGCGGTTGGCCGCCGCGCTCCGGGAAGATTCCGAGCTCCTCGAGCAAGTCCGAAAGCTGCGGAAGCAGCGTCCGGAGGACGAGGGCCTGGCCGCGCTGGAGGGGACGGCGGAGGAGCCCAGGCCCTGGGCGAAGCAGCACCCTCCGTCGCTGGTGCCCTGGAACGCCAGGATCGCTGCCGTCTACCAGTTGCTGCAGTCCACCGACGCGGCGCCCACGCCGCAAGCGGTCAGCGCGGCGGAGAAATTGCTGAAGGAGACAGACGATCTCTTCGCCCGCGCGCGGGCGGCGCTCTCCGGGCCGCGCCGGTGACGGAGCGCCCGCCGGGAGAGCGCGTCATCCGGGCGAGCAGCCCGCGTACGACTCCACCCGAAGGCTCTCTGCGGCCTGACGAGACCCCTACAGTGCATAGGGATCCGCCGAGTCTCGCGGGTTCCGCGGCCTGGCGGCCGCGGGCGTTGTGATCGAGCAACGGCTCGCCCGCCGCATCGGCCTCTTCGACGCCACCATGGTGGTGATGGGCGGCATCGTCGGCTCGGGGATCTTCGTCACGCCGGCCACCGTCGCTTCCTTCAGCGGGACGCGCGCCGGGATGCTCGCGGCCTGGATCGTCGGCGGCGGGGCGGCCCTGCTCGGCGCCTTCATCTACGCCGACCTCGCCAGGCGGCGTCCGTTCGCCGGCGGCCAGTACGTCTACTTGCGGGAGGCATACCATCCCGCTCTCGGGTTCCTGTACGGCTGGGCGCTGCTCCTCGTCATCCAGACCGGCGGGATGGCCGCCTGCGCGGTGACCTTCGCCCGATACTTCAAGCCGCTGGCCGGCGTTCCCCTCTCCGAGCGCGCCGTCGCGGCGCTGGCGGTGGCGATCCTGGTCGCCGTCAACTGCCTGGGGGTCGGGGCGGGCGCGCGCACGCAGAGCGCGCTGATGGTCCTGAAGATCGCCGCCATCGGCGCCGTGATCGCCTGCGGGTTCGGCGGCGCCGCCGCGCCCGGGCCCGGCCTGGTGAATCCCCGATCCAGCTTCGCCGCCGCGCTCATCCCCGTGCTGTTCTCCTACGGCGGGTTCCAGACCGCGTGCTTCGTGGCCTCGGAGCTGAAGGATGCCCGCCGCGACCTTCCCCGCGCGCTCGTCGCCGGCGTCAGCTTGGTGGTCCTGCTCTATGTCGGGATGGCGTTCGCCTGCGATCGCATCCTCGGGGAAGCGCTCCAGCTCAGCGCCGCGCCCGCCTTGGAGGTGGCCACCCGCGTCCTCGGTCCGCAGGGCGCCGGCCTGATCGCCGCCGGAGTCGCCATTTCTTCGCTGGGTTTTCTCAGCCAGAGCATCCTCACGGCGCCGCGCGTCTATTTCGCGATGGCGGAGGACGGCGTCTTCCTGCGCGGCGTCGCGCGCGTGCATCCGCGGACGCGCGCCCCGGTGGTCGCCATCGCGCTCCAGGGAGGGTTCGCGATCCTCCTGGCCCTCACGGGCACCTTCGAGGTGTTGGTCAACTACGTCGTGGCCATCGATTTCATCTTCTTCGCCCTCACCGCCGCCTGCCTGTTCGTGCTGCGGCGGCGCGGCGAGCCGGTGGAGATGCCGGGCCATCCGGTCACCACGCTCCTCTTCATCGGCGTCTGCGCGACGGTTTCAGTCTCTTCGTTCGTGCAGGATCCGCTGCACAGCCTGATCGGCCTGGCGTTGACGCTCGCTGGGTTTCCCGTCTACCTGCTCTGGCGGAGGACCCGATGAAGCTCTTCGCGCTTGCCATGCTGCTCGCGGTACCAGCCCTGGGACAGGAGCGGCGCGATCCGCGCATCGAAGCGCAGGTGAAGCGGATCGATCCCGCTCGCCTGCAGGCCACGGTGCAGCGCTTGACCGGGTTCGGCACCCGGCACACGCTCTCGGGCAGCCAGGGGCCGGGTCGCGGGATCGTTCCCGCGCGAGAGTGGCTGGCAAGCGAGTTCGCCGCGGTCGCGAAGGGGTCCCGACTGAAGCCGTTCGAGGACCGGTTCACCGCCCAGCCAGACGGCAAGCGCATCCGCGAGGCGGTGGAGATCGTGAACCTGGGCGTGGTCCTGCCCGGCACGGATTCCGCGCGCGGCCGCAAGGCCATCGTGATGACCGCCCACTACGATTCGATGCCCGGCGACGTGATGGACCCGAAGACGGACGCGCCCGGAGCCATCGACGACGCCAGCGGGACCGCGATGGCGCTGGAGCTGGCGAATGCCTTGAAGGACCAGTCGCCGGCCGTCGGCGTCTACCTGGTGGCCGTGGCCGGCGAGGAGCAGGGCTTGATCGGATCGCAGCACCTGGCCGCGCGGCTCAAGGCGGAGGGCGTCGAGGTGATCGCGATGGTCAGCGTGGACATCGCCGGGAACAGCGAGGGGCAGGACGGGGTCAAGGACTCCACCTCGGCCCGGCTGTTCTCGGAAGGCGTGCCAGCGGTCGAGACCGAAGCGCAGAAGAAGCTGCGGCTGGCGGTGGGCAACGAGAACGACAGCCCGGCGCGCGAGTGGGCGCGCTACGTGCAGCGCGTGGGCGAGCTGTACGTGACCGGCCTCCAGCTCCGCGTGATCCTCCGGAGCGACCGCATCGGCCGCGGGAGCGATCACATGTCGTTCGCTCGCGAGGGCTTTCCGGCCATTCGCCTCTCGGAGGCGCGGGAGAACTACCGCGGCCAGCACCAGACGCCCCGGACGGAGGACGGCGTCCGCTACGGGGACGAGCTGTGGCGCTTCGACGCCGGCTACGCGGCGCGGATGTGCAGGGCGCTGGCGGCGGCCATCGGCGCCTTGTCGGCCGCGCCGGCGGGGCCGGAGGAGGTCACGCTTGCGGGCGCGGTCTCGCCGGACGCCCGGCTGCGCTGGAAGCTGCCCGCGGACGCGCGCATCGCCGACGTGGTGCTGTACCGGCGGCCCGCGGACTCGGTGGTCTGGCAGCGGGCGCTCTCGCTCGGCAAGGTCCAGGAGGTGACGGTGCCGTCGGTGACCACCGACGACTGGTTCTTCGCGGTCGCCACCGCCGACGCCCAAGGAAACCAGTCGGTCCCGCAGGCTCCCGCCGCGGTAGGGAGGTGACATGCGCATCGAACGGAATGGCCCGGTCGCTCTCTTGCGGATGGAAAACGGCAAGGCAAACGCCATCAGCGCCACCTTGCTGGAGCGGTTGGATGGGCTGATCGCCCAGCTCGGCGATGCCCGCGCAGCCGTGATCACCGGTCAGGGGTCCGCCTTCTGCGCCGGCCTCGACCTGCCCGCGCTGGCAGACCTCGACCGCGCCACCATGCGGGGCTTCATCCGGCGCTTCGATGCCGTCATGCTGCGGATCTTCGAGCTGCCCATCCCCCTGATCGCCGCCGTGAACGGCCACGCCGTCGCCGGCGGTTGCGTCCTGGCGCTGCAAGCGGACGTCCGCATCGGCGCGGACCGCGAGGCGCGCATCGGCCTCAACGAGACGCAGCTCGGAATCGGCCTGCCGGCGCCGGTGGTGGAAACCTTGCGCTGGCAGGTGCCCGGCTCCTCGCTCGCGCCGCTCGCGCTCGAGGGGCGCCTGGTTTCACCGCGCGAAGCGCTGCAGCTCGGGCTCCTCCACGAGCTGGTGCCCGAGGCCGACCTCCTCCCGCGCGCCTTGGAGCGCGCCGGCGCACTCGCCGCCTTGCCTCCGGCGGGCCTTCGCATGGTCAAGCACTCCCTGCGCAAGCCGGTTGCCGCCGCTGCCCGCGCCAACGAAGACGCCGAAGCCGAGCACTGGCTCGACACCTGGTTCTCCCCCGAATCCCAGCAGAAGCTCAAGGAAACCGTCACCCGCCTCAAGAAATCTTGAGCTTCAGATCAAACGCCGAGCACGCCGAGCACGCCGAGTTTCTTTTGCTGTTGTTACAAAAACCAAAACAACTCGGCCTGCTCGGCGTGCTCGGCGTTCGATGGGAAGAATGGCCGACGCATTAGGGCGCGGGTTGCATCGTCAGGACCGCTTCCTTGTGTTTGCGGCGGGAGAAGCGATCCAGCGCGATGTACACCACGGGGGTCGTAAACAGGGTGATCAGTTGGGAGAGGAGCAGGCCTCCCACGATGGTGATTCCCAGCGGCCGGCGCAGCTCGGCGCCGGCGCCGTGCCCCAGGGCGAGGGGAAGGCCTCCGAGCAGCGCGGCCAGCGTGGTCATGAGGATGGGGCGGAAGCGCAGCAAGCACGCCTTGTAGATGGAGTCCCGGGCGGAGAGGCCCTCTTCCCGCTCCGCCTCGACGGCGAAGTCGATCATCATGATCGCGTTCTTCTTCACGATCCCGATGAGGAGGATGATTCCGATCAGCGCGATGATGCTGAACTCCGTCCCCGTCGCCAGCAGGGCCAGCAGCGCGCCGACGCCCGCTGACGGCAGCGTGGAGAGGATGGTGATCGGGTGCACGTAGCTCTCGTAGAGCACGCCGAGCACGATGTAGACCGCGATCAGGGCGAACGCGATCAGGAACGGCTCGGAGGCGAGCGACTGCAAGAAAGCCTGGGCGGTTCCCTGGAACGACCCGCGGGCGCTGGCCGGCAGGCCGATGTCGCGCGTGGCCTTGTTGATGGCGTCCACGGCCTGGCCCAGGGCGATCCCGGGCGCGAGATTGAAGGAGAGCGTGACCGCCGGGAACTGGCCCTGGTGGTTCACGCTGAGCACCGTCTGCGACTCCGTCACCTTGGCCACCGCGCCGAGCGGCACCTGGCGGCCGGAGTCGGCGCGCAGGTAGAGCTTTTGCAGGGCCGCCGGGCTGGCCTGGAACTCCGGCTTCACCTCCAGGACCACCCGGTACTGGTTGAGCTGCGTGTAGATCGTCGCCACCTGCCGCTGGCCGAAGGCGTCGTACAGGGTGTCGTCGACGAGCTGCGGAGTGATGCCCAGGCGCGCCGCGCTGTCGCGGTCCACCTCGACGTTCAGCTTCAGGCCCTGGGTCTGCTGATCGGTGTTCACGTCGCGCAGCTCGGGCAGGGTGCGCAACCTGGCCAGGACACGCGGCGCCCACTCGTTCAGCTCGGCGAGGTTGGCGTCGACGATCGTGTACTGGTACTGCGTGCGCGATCCCCGGCCGCCGAGACGCACGTCCTGCACGTTCTGCAGGAACAGGGTGATTCCGGGCACCCGCGCGAGCTTGGGGCGTAGTTGGTTGATCACCTCGTCGGCGGTGAGCTTCCGCACGCCCCACGGCTTCAGCTGCACGAACACGTTCCCGGTGTTGCCTTGGTTGATGAACGCGATGAAGTGGTCGATGTTCGGATCCTCGGCGAGGACCTTGAGCAGCGCCTCCTGGCGTTCCTTCATGGCCGGGAACGAGATGTCCTGCGGCGCCTCCGAGAAGCCGCTCAGGGAACCCGTATCCTGCTGCGGGAACAGCCCCTTGGGGATGACGATGTACAGGTAGACGGTGAAGGCCACGGTGATCAGGGTCACCAGCAGCATCAAGAGCTGGTGATCCAGGACCCAGCGCAGCGCGCGGTCGTACGCGTCGTGCAGCCCCGTGAAGATCCGCTCCGAGGCCCGGTAGATGCGGCCGTGCTTCCGCTCCTGCACCGGTCGCAACAGCCGCGAAGCCATCATCGGCGTCAGCGTCAGCGAGACCAGCGCGGAGATGGCGATGGAGACGCTCAGCGTCACCGCGAACTCCCGGAACAGCCGCCCCACCAGGCCGCCCATCAGGAGGATGGGGATGAACACCGCCAGGAGCGAGACGGTGATCGACACGATGGTGAATCCGATCTGGCTCGCCCCTTTGAGCGCCGCCTGCATCGGCGACTCGCCGTTCTCGATGAAGCGGGAGACGTTCTCGGTGACCACGATGGCGTCGTCCACCACGAAGCCGGTGGCGATGGTCAGCGCCATCAACGACAGGTTGTTGAGGCTGTACCCGAGCAGGTACATGGCGCCGAACGTGCCGATCAGGCTGAGCGGGACCGCAACGCTGGGGATGGTGGTAGCCCAGCCGCTGCGGAGGAAAACGAAGACGACCAGCACCACCAGGGCCACGCTCAGGAGCAGCGTGGACTGCACGTCCGCAACGGACGCGCGGATGGTGGTGCTGCGATCGAGCGCGACCTTCACGTCGATGGCCGGCGAGATGGAACGCGCCAGGTCCGGGAGGAGCTTCTGCACGCGCTCGATCACCTCGACGATATTCGCGCCGGGTTGCCGCCGGATGATCAGCAGCACCGCGCGCTCTCCGTCGCACCAGGCCGCCGCGCGCTGGTTCTCGACGTCGTCGATCACCCGCGCCACGTCGCCGAGCCGGACCGGGGTCCCGTCGCGGTAGGCGAGGATCAGCGGCCGGTAATCCGCTGCGCGCGTGAGCTGGTCGTTGGCGTCGATGCTGCGCGTCTGCAGCGAACCCGAGAACGAGCCCTTGGGGGAGTTGGCGGTGGCGCGCGCGAGCGCGGTCCGGACCTCCTCCAGCGAGAGGTTGACTCCGGCCAGCGCTTCCGGGTCCACCGAGACGCGGACCGCCGGCTGCTGCGCACCGCCGACGAAGACCTGCCCGACGCCGGAGACCTGCGAGATCTTCTGCGCGAGGATGGTGTTCGCCACGTCGAACATCTGGCTCAGCTGCAGCGTCTTGGAGGTGAGCGCGACGATCATGATCGGCGTGTCCGCCGGATTCACCTTGCGGTAGTTCGGACGGCTGGGGAGGTTTTGCGGAAGGTCGCCGCTGGCTGCGTTGATCGCCGCCTGCACGTCCCGAGCTGCCGAGTCGACGTCGCGGTCCAGGTCGAACTGCAGCGTGAGGTTGGTCTGCCCGAGCGTGCTGGAGGAAGTGATCTCGGTGACGCCCGCGATCCGCCCGAATCGGCGCTCCAGCGGCGTGGCCACCGCCGAGGCCATCGTCTCCGGGCTGCCGCCGGGCAGGCCGGCGCCCACATTGATGGTCGGGCTGTCCACGCGCGGAAGCGGGGCCACCGGAAGCTGCTTGTAGGCGGCGCTCCCCGCCAGCACGATCGCCGTCGCGAGCAGCGTGGTCGCCACCGGGCGATGGATGAAGGGCGCGGAGACGTTCACGACGCGGGCGCCCCGGCCGGCACGGGCGCTGCCGGCTTCTTCTTGCGGCCTCGGCCCAGCCAGACCCCGAGCCGCCCCATGTACAGGTAGATGACAGGGGTGGTGTAGAGCGTGAGCACCTGCGAGATCAGCAGGCCGCCGACGATGGAAATGCCGAGCGGCCGGCGCAGCTCGCTGCCGGTCCCGCTCCCGAGCGCAAGCGGGATTCCGCCCAGCAACGCCGCCATGGTGGTCATCATGATGGGGCGGAAGCGCAGCAGGCAGGCCTGGTGGATCGCCTCGCGCGGCGGCAGGCCCTGCTCCCGCTCCGCCTCCAGCGCGAAGTCGATCATCATGATCGCGTTCTTCTTTACGATGCCGATGAGGAGGATGATCCCGATCAGCGCGATGATCGAGAAGTCGGTGCGGCAGATCATCAGGGCCAGGAGCGCGCCAACGCCCGCGGAAGGCAGGGTGGAGAGGATGGTGACCGGGTGGATGTAGCTCTCGTACAGGACTCCCAGCACGATGTAGACGGTGATCAGCGCGGCCAGGATCAACACCGGCTCCGAGGCCAGCGCCTGCTGGAACGCCTGCGCGCTGCCGGAGAAGTCGGGGCGAATGCCGGGTGGCAAGCCGATCTCCGCCTCCGCGGCGTGGATCGCGTTGACCGCCTCGCCCAGCGCGGCGCCGGGAGCGAGGTTGAACGAGACGGTGGCGGCGGGAAATTGCCCCTGGTGGTTGATCGAGAGCGGCGAAGTGCCAGGCTCGAAGTGCGCGAAGGCGCTGAGCGGCACTGACTCCCCGGTCTGCGACTTGAGGTAGAGCCGCTGCAGCGCGCTCGGGTCCTGCTGGTCCTGCGGGCGCACCTCCAGGATGACCCGGTACTGGTTGAGCTGGGTGAAGATGGTGGAGATCTGCCGCTGGCCGAAGGCGTCGTAGAGCGTGTCGTCGATGGTTTGCGGCAGGATGCCGAGGCGCGAGGCGGTGTCGCGATCGATGGTGAGCTTCTCCTCCAGGCCGGAGGAGAGCAGGTCGCTGGTGACGTCGCGGAGCTCGGGCAGGATTTGCAGCTTCTGCACCACCTTCGGCACCCACTCGGCCAGCTCGTCCGGGTTGGCGTCCTCGAGCGTGTACTGGTACTGCGTGCGGCTGACGCGCGTCTCGATCTGGAGATCCTGCACCGGTTGGAGGTAGAGCCGGATGCCTTCCACCTGCGCGGTGTTCTGCTGCAGGCGGCCGATGATCTCCACGGCGCTGGCGTCGCGCTCCTTGCGCGGCTTCAAGGTGATGTTCAAGCGGCCGCTGTTGCTGGTGGGATTCGTCCCGTCCGCGCCGATGAAGGAGGCCACGGCGGCGACGTCGGGATCCCGCAGCACCACGTCCGCGAGGGCGCGCTGCCGATCCATCATCCGCGCGAACGAGGCATCGGGCGCCCCCTCGGTCACGCCGATGATCAGGCCGGTGTCCTGCTGCGGGAAGAAGCCTTTCGGGATCACCACCGCCAGCGCGAAGGTGAGCGCCAGCGTGCCGACGGTGACGGCGAGCGTGAGCCGCTGGTGGTCCAGGACCCACTTGAGCCCGCGATCGTAGAGACCTGAGACGTTCACCCACTGCCGCTCGGTCCAGCGGGTGAAGCGCGTCTCCTTCTCCTCGCCATGCGGCTTGAGCAGGTGGGCGCACATCATCGCGGTCAGGGTGAGGGAGAGGACGGCGGAGACGCCGATGGCGATGGCCAGGGTGACGGCGAACTCGCGGAAGAGCCGGCCGATGATGCCACCCATGAACAGCAGCGGGATCAGCACCGCCACCAGCGAGACGGTGAGTGACACGATGGTGAAGCCGATCTGCTTGGCGCCCTTGAGCGCCGCCTCGAAGGGAGAATCGCCCTGCTCGATGAAGCGGGCGATGTTCTCGATCATCACGATGGCGTCGTCCACCACGAACCCGGTGGAGATGGTGAGCGCCATCAGCGAGAGGTTGTTGAGCGAATAGCCGCACAGGTACATCACGCCGAAGGTACCAATCAGCGAAAGCGGCACCGCCACGCCGGGGATGAAGGTCGCCCGCAGCGAGCGCAGGAACACGTAGATCACCGCAATCACCAGCAAGACGGTGAGGACGAGGGTGAACTGCACGTCCTCCACCGAGGCGCGGACCGTCTCGGTGCGGTCGGCGAGGATGCTGACGTCGACGGCTTGCGAGATGGTCGCCCGGAGCTGGGGGAGGAGCGCCTTCACCCGATCCGCCGTGTCGATCACGTTCGCGCCGGGCTGGCGCTGCACGTTGAGGATGATGGCGCGGTCCCGGTTCGCCCAGCCGGCGAGCTGGTTGTTCTCGACGCCCTCGTAAGCGTCGGCCACGTCGTCGAGACGCACGGGCGCGCCGTTCTTGTAAGCGATGATCAGTGGGCGGAACGAGGCCGCCCGCTCCAGCTGGTCGTTGGTCGCGAGCAGGAAGTCCTGCCGGGGACCGTCGAGGTTGCCCTTGGGCTGGTTCACGTTGCTCGCCGCCACCGCGGCGCGGACTTCCTCCAGCGTCAGCCCGGTGCCGGCGAGCGCCGCCGGATCGACCTGGACGCGGATGGCGGGCTTCTGCGCGCCGTTGATGGTGACCAGCCCGACGCCGAACACCTGCGAGATCTTCTGCGCCAGGATGCTGTCGGCGGCGTCGTTGACCTGGTCCAGCGGCAGCGTCTTCGAGGAGACGGCCAGGGTGAGGATGGGCACGTCCGCCGGGTTGCTCTTCGAGTACGTCGGCGGCGCCGGCAACGTGCGGGGGAGCAGGTTGGAAGCGGCGTTGATCGCGGCCTGCACGTCCTGCTCGGCGGCGTCGATGCTGCGGTCCAGGTCGAACTGGAGCGTGATCTGGGAGGTGCCGAAGCTGGAGATCGAAGTCATCTGCGCCAGGGCCGGCACTTGCCCGAACTGCCGCTCCAGCGGCGTGGTCACGGCCGACGCCATCGTCTCCGCGCTGGCGCCCGGCAAGAGCGTGGAGACGAGGACGGTCGGGTAGTCTACCTGTGGCAAGGCGCTGACCGGGAGCTGCCGGTAGCCGATCAAGCCGGCGAGGAGCAGGCCCACCGTGAGCAGCGTGGTGGCGACCGGCCGCCGGATGAAGGGCTCGGAGATGCTCACTGGCGCGGCCCCTTGGGTACGCGGGGCGAGTCGGCGCGCGGGACCTCGCCTTCGCGCGGTGCGCGGGCGGGCTGGCCGGACGGCCGAGGGATCACCTTGCTCCCGGCGCGGAGCTGGTTCTGCCCGTCCGCTACCACCTGCTCGCCCTCCGCCAGCCCCTTGGCGATGATGGCGATGTCGCCCTCGGTGTGCTCCACCTCCAGGTTCCGCGGCTGCACTGTCTGATCGGGCTGGACCACGTAGGCGAAGGTGCCTTCCGGCCCGCGCTGCGGGACCGTCGAGGGCACCACCACCGCGTCCTTCTGGACCGTGAGCAGCAGGCGCGCCTTCACGAACTGGTTCGGCCAGAGCAGTCGCTGAGGATTGGGGAACACGGCCTTGAGCCGCATGGTGGCCGTGGCCGCGTTGATCTGGTTGTCCACCAGGGCCAGCTGCCCGGTGGCGAGCTTCTGCGCGCCGTCGCGATTCCACGCCTCCACGCTCAAGAGCCCTCGCTGCAGCTCCTGCATCACGCGCGGAAGCTCGTCCTGGGGAAGGCTGAAGAGCACGGCGATCGGATCCAGCTGCGTGATCACCACCAGCCCGTTCGGATCGGAGGCGCGCACCAGGTTGCCGGCATCGACGATGCGGACGCCGCTGACGCCGTCGATGGGCGACTTGATGTTCGCGTAGTCGAGGTTCAGCTTCGCCACCTCGATGGTGGCCTGGTCCACCCGCACCGCGCCCTCGAACTGTCCCACCATCGCGGCCTGATCGTCAGCCTGCTGCTGCGGGATCAGCTTCTTTGCCGCCAGCTGCCGGTATCGCTCGAAATTCCGGCGCGCCGCTTCGAGCTGTGCCCGGTCGCGCTCGAGCGCTCCCAGCGCCTGCTGGAGCTGGTTCTGGAACGGACGTGGATCGATCCGAGCCAGCAGCTCGCCGGCCTTCACCGGCTCCCCTTCCTTGAACAGCACCCGATCGAGGCGGCCGTCCACCTGGGAGCGCACGGTCACCGTCTTGAACGCCGTTACGTTTCCGAGGCCGTCGAGGTAGATCGGCACGTCGCGCCGTTGCACGGTCGCGACCACCACCGGGACCGCGCGTCCGGCCGCCTGCGCGGCCTGGTCGCGCTGCGCGCCGGCCGCCTTCTGGCTGGTGCGGCGGTACACGAAAATCCCCACGGCCGCGATCGCGACCACGGCGATGAGGACGAGTACGATCCTGCGAACCCGCATGCCCCGCTCCTATTGCCGGCCGAGTGCGCGCAGCAGCTGTGCGCGCGCCGTCGCGAGCCGGTCGTCCGCTTGAACGGCCTGCGCGGCGGCCTGGGTGAGCGCCACCTGCGCGTCGCCCAGCTCGATCGCGCTGCCCACGCCGACCTGGTACCGCTCCTCCGCGAGGCGCAGCCGCTCGCGCGCGTTCACCAGCGCTTCCTGGGTCGAGCTCAGCGACTCCTTCGCGGCGCGCAACGCCAGCCGCGCCCCATCGACGTCGGACTGGATCTGCTGCCGCAGCAGATCGAGCTGCGCCACCGTGGCCATCACGTTTGCCTGCGCCTCGCTCACCTGCGCACGGGTGAACCCGCCTTGGAAGATGTTCCAGCTCAACGAAAGACCCGCGGCTGCATTCCAGCCCAGCTGATCCACCCTGATTCCGCCCTGCCGAAACCCGAGCGTGGCGCTCAGGGCCGGGCCGTATTGACCCTCGATGGCGCGGATCGTGAGCTGATCGGCGCGCACCTGGTCTTCCAGGGACTGCACTTCCGGGCGCGCCCGGTTCGCCTCATCGAGCAAAGGTTCGAGGGGTGCGTCCTCACCAGCGATCGGCGGCATCTGGGTGTCGGCGATCTCGTAATCGGTGGGACCCACCACTCCCATGGCGGTGTTGAGGGTCAGCTTCGAGGTCTGGTAGGTGTTCTCGGCGGTGATCAGGAGCACCCGCGCGTTGGCGGCGTCCGCGCGCGCCTGGATCAGGTCGATCTCCGCCCGCGTGCCGGCCTCCACCATGGCGCGGATCTGCTCGAGATGCTTCTGCAAGTTGTCGAGGTTTTCCCGCGCGACCTGGACCAGAGCCTGATTGGCGCGGGCGTCGAAGTAGGCAAAGCGCACGTTGAAGTCCACGGTGAGCGCGGTCGCCCGCTCGCTCTGGGCCTGCGATTCCGCCAGGGCCTTCGCGGCCCGCCAGCGATTCGGCTGGGCGCCGAAGTCGAAGATCAACTGCGACGCCGAGATGTTGTCGGTCCAGGAGTTGAAGGTCCGGAAGCTCGAGGTTCCGCCGAGTCCCAACACCGAAGAGGAGCCCGGCAGTTCGATCCGGTTCGCCGTGGTGCGCTGGTATCCCGCGGTTGCGGTCAGCTGTGGCAGGAGAGGGGCGAAGGCCTGCTGCGCCCGCGCGTCCGCGGCGGCGGTGCTCGCGCGCGCTTGCCGGAGCTGCGGTTGCCGCTCGCGCGCCGATTGCACCGCTTCGTCGAGCGTGACGATGCGAGAGGCGGCGAGCAGCGCTGCGACGGCGACGATCATGCGTGCGCACCGTATTTAGGGGAGCCGCCCTCCACCTCCGCCTCGGCCGCGAAGCTCTCCACGTTGGCGACCACCCGGCGCAGCGCGTTCCGCAAGGCTTGCTGCTGGCGCCGCGACATGCCTCGAACCACGGCTGTCCGCAGGGAGGCCGCCAAGGGGGCGATCCGTTCCGCCAGCCTCGTTCCGGCGGGCGTCAAGAGGACGCGCAGCGCGCGGCGATCGCGATCGTCCGGCGCCGTCCTGACCAGCCCGCGCCGCGCAAGGCCCTCGGCGAGCCTCGAGGCCGTCGGAGCGGCCATGCGCTGCCTGCGGGCGATCTCACCCAGCGAGGCCCCGGGCAGCTCCCGGGCGGCGTTGAGGAACCAGAACTGCTGGGAAGTGAGTCCCAGCGCCCGCGCGCACGGCTGCACCGCGAGCTTGACGCTGCGCTGAGCGGCGGCAATCAGCAGGCCTACGTATTCTTGCTCCCGCAACATTTGCCACGGCAACTAATTGCTGGGCGGCTCGATCGTCAAGCGTTCGGACCCGCAAGAAACAAATCGAGACAAACTCCGCTCGCTAGGTTCTCTCCGCCTGGACTACTAGAACGCACCTCATCACCCAAGTCGCGAGTCACCGCGATCCGACGTAGTCGCTAAGCCACCTTCGGTGGCCGCGGCTATACGCCCCTCGAGTTGCGCCAGGCCTCGAGCGCGCCCTCGCGGGTCAGGATGCCCAAGAGCTTTGGCGCGTCGGCGTCGTTGGAAACGACTACAGCCTCGGATGCCCCCGCCTGACGCAGCCGCTCCAGCGCCGTCTCGAGATCGTCCTCTGGAACGAGGACAGGAACGTCGGTCCGGCACAGATCAGCGGCGATGGCGACGCCGGCCAGCGCCGGGTCGTGCAGCGCGCTCCGGACCTGCCGCGGAGAGAGGAGACCCACAACCTTTCCGGTACTCGACACCACCGGGAACGCGCTGTGGGTGGAGTCCGCCACGATTCTGACCAATTCCTCCCACGGCGTAGCCTCGGGAATGGGCGCGACCTGCTCCAGCGCCTGGCCGACGGATACATCGCGCAAGGAGGGCTCCCGGGCTCCGAGGCGGATGCCTCTCGCGCGCGCGGCAAGGGCATAGATCGAACCGCCGACGCGGTCCTGCACCAGCGCCGCGGCCACGCCACACGAAACGAGCAGCGGCAGCACGATCTGATAGCTGCCAGTCAACTCGAACATCATCAGCACCCCCGTGAGGGGCGCCGTGGTCACACCCGCCACGACCGCGCCCATGCCGACGGCCGCATACGGGGACGCCCAGACAGCAACCGTCGGAAGCAGGCGATGCGCCACCTGTCCGAACGCACCGCCCGCCATCGCGCCGATGAATACGGCGGGAAAGAAGCTGCCCCCGGGAGATCCGGACCCCAGCGTGCAGGCGGTGGCGAGCAGCTTGAGGACCAGCACGATCGCCAGCACGTGCAACGCGAGCTGGCCGGTCAGCGCTGCGTTCATCGACTCGATGCCGGTGCCCATGACTCGCGGAGCCGCGAGCGCGAGAAGGCCGACGCAAAGGCCGCCCAGGGCGGCGCGCCATTCAGGGCGCAGCCGTCCGATGCGACGGCTCAGGGCATTCTTGCGATGCCCCGCGAAGAAAGCCTCGGCGCCTTGCACCGAGCGGATGTAGACGATCCCGCAGATGCCAGCGACCACCCCCATCACGATATAGATGACGATCTCGGCTGGATGGCCAAAGGTCCACTGCACGAACTGCAGGTCGTTTCCCGCTCCTCCCAGGGCGCTGGCAGTGACCGTCGCCGTCACCGAGGCGAGGACGATGGGCGTGAACGAGCTGACGCTGAAGTCGCCGAGGATGATCTCCAGCGCGAACATGGAACCGGCGATCGGGGCGTGAAACGAGGCCGCGATTCCTGCCCCGCCGCCGCAGGCGAGGAGCAGGGTGATCTGCGCGCGCGGAAGCGAGAGCAGCCGGCCTAGCGAGGCCGCCACGGCGCCGCCGAGATGGACCACCGGCCCTTCGCGGCCGGCGCTGCCTCCAGAGCCGATGACCAGGCCCGCGGCGAGCGATTTCCAGATGGCGACCGGGCCGCGTAAGTGTTCCCAGCGCCCGGCGTGGACTCCCTCGATGACCTCCACGACACCGTGGCCGCCGCTCTCCGGGCTCACGTACCGGACCAGAAGCCCGGCCGCCAGTGCGCCCAGGGCCGGGGCGAGGATCCATTTCCACCTCGGAGCCTCCAGGAGAATCCCGTAAAGACCGCTCTCGCCCTCGTGGAACGTGCCGTTGAAGGTGGCGAGCACCAGGAGCGGGTAGTAGAGCACCAGCCCGAACGACCCAGCCATCCCGACGGCCCGCAGCCGGTGCGCTTGCGGCAGGGGGACCCGAATCCGGCGGCTCTCGCTGAGCTTCTCCACCCCATATGCGGCGGCGAGGACCACCACTGACGTGGCGAGAAACTCGAGGTGCCAGTGTGCCTGGAGAAGCCGCTGTTCGAACAGCTTTCTCCAGCCTGCACCCGGCTCCGCAAGGGCCTTCCACAGCTCGCCGGAACGGAACAGGACCAGCTGCACGAACCGGATGCTCTGGGCAAACAGTCCCGCGGCGATTCCAGCGTAGACGCCGATGACCGCCGCTACCATCAAGACGACGGCGTGCTCCCAGGAGATGGACGATGTTCGTTGCACCTCAAACGAAGGCCTACCACATCGCGACGCTGCCGGGCTGACTTGCGCTCGCTGGGGGATCTAAGATGCGCCCATGGACATCCCGCTCCGGTTCAACATCGGCGCCGAGCTGATCGAGCGCAACCTTCGCGCGGGCCGCGGCGACGCCCCCGCGATCTGGTCCGGCGGGAAGACCCTCAGCTACCGGGATTTCGCCGCGCTGACGGATCGCCTGGCCGGCGCGCTGCTCCGCGCGGGGGTAGAGCCCGAGCAGCGCGTGCTGTTCATCCTCCCCGACTCGCCGGAGCTCGCCGGCGGCTATCTCGCCGCCATGAAGGTCGGCGCGGTCGCGGTCCCCTGCAATCCTTTGCTACGCCCTGCGGACTACGCCTACTTCGTGGAGGAGAGCAGGGCGCGCGTGCTGATCACCTCGCGCGCCTGCATCGAGCGCGTCGAGCCGGCCCTCGGCGATGGCACGACGGTGAAGCGGGTGCTCGTGGTCGGCGAGTCCGGGGACCGCGGCTTCGAGCGCTGGCTGGCGGAGACGCCGGACCGACGCGTCGAGACGGCAGCCACCACGCGGGACGAGCCCGCCTTCTGGCTCTGGACCAGCGGTTCCACGGGACGCCCGAAGGCGGCCGTCCACGCGCACCAGGACTGGCCGCACTGCTGCGAGCTGTACGGGCGCGCCATCCTCGACCTCCAGCCGCGCGACCGCTGCTTCTCCGCCAGCAAGCTCTTCCACGCCTACGGCCTGGGAAATGCGCTCGCTTTCCCCTTCTGGGTGGGGGCCAGCACGGTCCTGGTCCCCGACAAGCCGGCGCCGGACCTCGTCTATCGCGGGATCCAGGAGGCCAGGCCCACGGTGTTCTTCGGCGTCCCCACGCTGTACGCGGCGATGCTCGCGCAGAAGGACGTCGCGCACGACCTCTCCTCTCTGCGGCTGTGCGTCTCAGCCGGCGAGCCGCTCCCGGGCGAGTTGTTCGCCCGCTGGAAGGCGCGGTTCGGCATCGAGATCCTGGACGGCATCGGGTCTACCGAGGTGTTGCACATCTACATCTCGCCAAGGCGGGGAAGCGCGAAGGCCGGGTCCACTGGCGTGCCGGTCGGCGGGTACGAGGTGAGGATCATCGACGAGAACGGCGCCGACGTTCCGCCCGGCGAAGCGGGCGATCTGATCGTGCGCGGGCCCAGCACGGCGACGCAGTACTTCAACCGCCGGGAGCAAACCCGCTCGAAGATGCGCGGCGAGTGGTTCGTCACCGGCGACAAGTTCCGCCAGACCGAGGACGGCGAGTACCATTATGTCGGCCGCTCCGACGACATGTTCAAGGCGGGGGGCGAGTGGGTGTCGCCGACGGACGTGGAGGCGGCGCTGGTCTCGCACGCCGCGGTGCTCGAGGCCGCGGTGACGCCGCGCGACGAAGGCGGGCTTCTCCGCCCCCAGGCGCACGTGGTGCTCAACCAGGGGCAGCAGGGATCGCCCGAGCTGGCCGAGGAGCTGCGCCAGCACGTGCGGTCGCGCTGCGCCGGGTTCATGGTCCCGAGGCAGATCCACTTCGTCCCGGATCTCCCCAAGACCGCGACCGGCAAGATCCAGCGCTACGTGCTGCGCGGCGAGTCCGCGTGAAGATCAACGGCGCCGAGCTGCACGTCGAGGACACGGGCGGAGCGGGACCGGCGATCTTGTTTTCGCACGGGCTTCTCTGGAGCACGGCGATGTGGCGCTTCCAGGTCGAGGCTTTCCTCACCCGCTTCGTCGGCGCCGGACCGTTCGTGCCCGCGGTGATGAAGATCATGTTCGCGCGGCCCTTTCGCGAGGATCCCGCCCGCGCCGGCCTGAGGGAAGGCATGGCCCGCGAGATCCTCTGCAACGACGTGACCGGGATGCGCCGCGCGGTGAACGGAGTGATGTTCCGCAAGCCGCTCTCCGCGGAAGAGATGGCCAGGATCAAAGCGCCCACCCTGGTGATCTCGGGCGCCGAAGACTCCGCGGTCGTGCCGGAGCGCTCGATGCGGACCGCGGCACGGATCCGGGGCGCGAGGTTCTTGGGCGTCCCTCACGCGGGTCATACCGCGGCCATCGAGGAGCCCCAGGCGGTGAACCGCGCCTTGCGCGAGTTCTGGGATTCTCTTCCGCACTGAGCGCGGGTTGGTTGTGTTCGCAACCAATTCGGGATACGCCGCTCCCCGTGAAGGAACCGGTCGGTCTCCTGATCGCCGCCGCGCGGCGGAGGATGAAGCGCGCCGTCCAGGACCGGGTCGCTCCGCACGGGCTCACCCCGCAGCAGTTCTGGGTGCTGGTGAACATCGACGAGGCGGAAGGTCCGTCGCTCGGCGAGATCGCGGCGCGCCTGCGCCTCGACGCGCCGACTGCCTCGCGCGCGGTGACCCAGCTCCTGCGCCGCAAGCTGGTCAAGGCGGAGGGCGACCGCGGCGATCGCCGGCGCCTGCGCCTCTGCCTCACGCCGCTGGGGCGCGAGCGGATCGGGCTCTTGCGGGCGCTTGCGACCGAGCTGCGCAGTGCGGACGTGCACGGGCTCACGCGCGAGGAGGAGGAGACGCTGCGAAGG
>DATBZA010000091.1:0-31192 GCA_036513415.1 Myxococcales bacterium
CGCGTCGACGCTGGTGATCGTGGTGTTCCTGCTGGTCTCGGTCACCGATGCGCTTGCGCACCGGCTGCGCCGCAGGCCCGCTGCGGTGACCGCGCCGGAAAGCCCGCTCACGCTGGTGGCGGAGGCTGGGTAGCAGAGGAGCGTGTGGCAGAGGAGTGTATCCGCTAGAAAAAGCGTAGTTCCTCGACCGCCGCGGCGGCCGAGAGCGGGCTGGCGCTCAGGCGTAGGCCCTGAGCCGCCTGCGGCGGCCGGGCCTAGTGCAGGAAGTCGCCGGTGAAGTCGCCGTCTTCGGGGAGCGGACGGCGCCCGGAGAACCCGGCGTCCAGCTCGTGGAAGTACCCGACGCGCTCCTCGCCGTACTTCCAGCACAGGTACACGGTGCGGCCGTGCAGCTTGCTGCGGAAGTCGACCAGCCCGTCGGCGGCCTTCACCTCTACGCCCAGCTCCGCCACTTCGTGCAGGATGTCGCGGAGCTTCCCGATCAGGCGGACCGCCCGCGCCTGCAGCCGCTGCACGGCCGGCGGAGCTTCCGGGTCCACGGCCACGTCGGGCCCCTCGATCCCGCGCCCGGCGTCCTGGAGCTTCTGCTGCAGGCCCATCAGCTCGTCGCGAAGCTGCCGTGCCCGGGTGAATTCCTCGTTCAGGGTGGAGAGGAGCGCGTTCGCTTCACGCAGCGAAAACAGCCGGGTGGGCAGGGGGACGTCCACGGCCGCACCCTACAGAATGAGCACCCGATCGGGAAGCGCATCACGTGCTACGGTCGTGGCGATGTTGCGCGAATTGACGGGCGAGGAGCGTTCCGCCTACTTCCGCGGGATCCAGCCGATCTGGGGAGGCGGGCTCTCCCAGGATCGCTTTCAACAGTTCCAACGCCAACTGGCGGACGCGCCTGAAGCCCGGGAACGGTATCGGCTTCTCGGCTGGTTCGTGCAAGGCGCGATGGCCGCGGGGATGAAGGCCTACGATCTGCGAGGCGCTTGCGGAGGCCGGCCGCTCCGCCTGCTCGGCGTGGGCGCGGTGTTCACCCCGCCCGAGCTTCGCCGCCGCGGGCATGCGGCCGCGATGCTGCGGGCCGCGATGGAAGCGTACGCCGCGGCCGGGGCCACCGCGGCGGTGCTGTTCTCCGACATCGGCGTCCGCTATTACGAGCGCCTCGGGTTTCACGTTCTCGAGAGCTGCGAATGCACGGTGGAGGCCGTTGACCTCCCGCGTCCGGCGGGTGGAGTCCGCCCCGCGCTGGCCGGGGACGAACCGATGATGACCCGGCTCTTCGCGGCTGGACGGAACGCCGGCAAGAGGTTTGCCCTGGACCGCGACGGCTGGACGCTGCGCTTCCAGCTCCGCCGGCTGCGCGAGCTGGCGCGCGCGCGCGGGATGGGTGAGCCCGAATGGGGCATGGTCGCCGAAGGGCAGTTCGGCGAAGGAGCGGCGATGGTGCGCCTCGCTCGCGACAGCGTCGACGTGCTGGACGCGGCCTGGAGCAGTGACGAAGCGCGCGACCGGATCCTGGGCGGCCTGCGCGACTGCCTCCAGCGCGCCGGCCGCAGCCGCGTGCGCTTGTGGCCGGCAGGGCAGCTCGCAGGCGTATTCACCGCGCCCGAGCGGGCCAGCGCCGTCGCCATGATCGCGCCGCTCGGCCGCGGTGCGCAGGTGCCCGAGCGGGGCGCACCGACTGACCTGGCGCTGCTCGATCACATCTGAAGGGTGGGGAACAGGGGCCTATGCCGCGCCCTTGGCCACCTGCTCGCGCCACCAGCCCTGGCCGGCTTCTGGCAGCAGGTAGATCGGATCGTAGTACTGGTACCGGCGCGTGAGCGCCTCCGGGCCGCCGTCCTCGATCCCCGTGCGGTAGTTCTTGGTCCAGTACGAGATCCCCTTCTCGCGATCGTACTCCGCCACCTGGTGGACCCAGCGCTTGCCGACGTAGGGCACGTCGCAGACGATCCGCGGGGTCGCGAAGCCGGGCAGGTACCCCATCAGGTCGTGCTGGAGCTTCTGCGCCTCCGCCACCGTCGTGCGCCAGTGCTCCGAGTTCGGGATCATGTCGCACATGTAGAAGTAATACGGCAGCACCCGGGCGTGGTCCTGCAGCATGAAGCAGAGGTCCAGGAGCGCCTTCTGCGAGTCGTTCACGCCCCGCAGCAGCACGCCCTGGTTGCGCACGTCGCGAAACCCCATCGACAGCAGGGCGCCGGCCGCCTTGCCGAAGAGCGGCGTGACCTGGTTGGCGTGGTTGACGTGAGTGTGCAGCGAGAGGTTGACCCCGCGGGAGAAGGCCTTCTTCGCCAGCCGGTCGAGCCCCTCCAGAACCTCGTCCTGCAGGAAATGCTGGGGAATCCCCATCAGTCCCTTGGAGGCCAGCCGCACATCCTTGATGTTCGGCAGGTCGAGCAGGGCCGCGACGAACCGCTCGAGCTGCTGGATGGGCATGTTGGCGATGTCGCCGCCCGACACGACCACGTCGCGCACGCTGGGCGTCGCTCGCAGGTAGTCCAGCATCTGCTGGTGGCGGTCCTTCTGGGGAACGGCGAACTTGAGCTTCTTGACCTGCGGCACGGAGTTGCCCACCAGGTCCATGCGCGTGCAATGCCCGCAGTACTGCGGGCAGGTGGAAAGCATCTCGGCCAGCACCTTGGTGGGATAGCGGTGCGTGAGCCCTTCCACCTTCCACATCTCGGCCTCGTGCAGGCTGTCCCGCGACGCCTTGGGATGGCTCGGCCAGTCGGTGCGCCGATCGCTGAACGCCGGCAGCATGTAGCGGCGGAGCGGGTCCTCCTGGAGACTCTCCTCGTCCATGGTGTTGATCATGTGAGGGGTGATCAGCATCGACATGGTGGCGCGCTCGCGGATGTCGCGCTCGAGGTCCTGGGCCAGCGCATCGGTGAGGAATTCACCGAGGGCCTGCTTCAGCTCGCCCAGGTTCTTGATCGTGTTCTTGCGCTGCCAGGTCGCGTCCTCCCACTGCGCGCGGGAGACCCCGCGGTATCCGGGCAGCCGCGTCCAATCGGGCTCGACGTATTCCCGTTCGAGCGGGTACTGGAAGGGCTGCTCCGCCGCTTTCTTCGGGACCTGACGCGCCGCCGACTTGCCCAAGGATGCCTCCGCCATGCGTGAGTACCCGCGGGACAGGGTCGGGTCAAGGCGGCTGCGAAAGCAGGCCGGCGCGGCTAGCCGCGGCCGCCGCAGGCGGCTTAGCGGCTACGCTTGAGCGCGGTAATTCGCGAGCACCGTGTTGAGATGCGTTCTAGACTCCCCGCGTGCTCCGCTTCAAGATCGGGCCCTTCCCGGTATCGGTGTACCCCTGGTTCTTCCTCAGCGCGATCCTGCTCGGGGCGGCCATCCTCGATCTGGGGTTCGACTGGCGGATGCTCGCCTGGATCTTCGTCGTGTTCCTCAGCGTGCTCGTTCACGAGCTCGGGCACGCCGTCGTAGGACGTCTCTATGGTGGCCGCCCGGAGGTCCGGCTGGAAGCGTTCGGCGGAGTGACCATTCCGCAATTCCGAGTCCGGCCGCGGCCGGCGCAACAGTTCGTTCTCTCGTTGGCGGGTCCGGTCGCGGGCCTGCTTCTTGGGGGGCTGGCGCTGGCGCTGCAGCAGATCCTGCCCCCCGAGCGGGGGTCGATCATGGCCCTGGCCCTGGCGCTGTTCCAGATCGTGAGCGTGGACTGGGCAATCTTCAATCTACTCCCCATCTTGCCGCTCGACGGCGG
This sequence comes from Myxococcales bacterium, assembly GCA_036513415.1. GTDB lineage: Bacteria > Myxococcota > Myxococcia > Myxococcales > 40CM-4-68-19 > 40CM-4-68-19. The sequence goes on from DATBZA010000091.1 coordinate 3,710, forward strand.
CCAGATGACGCTCGCCTTCCTGGAAGGCGTGAGAAAGCGGCCGTCGGTGGCGCTGGCGTCGTGGATCTCCGTCCTTGCTGCGCTCGCGGTGGCTGGTCTGTTGACCTGGCGCCTCGGTCCACAACCGTTGATGTTGGTCTGGCTGGCGCTCTTCGCGTTCCAGAACTTCCAGCGTGCGCGCGCAGCCTCCGTCCACGACGTACCAAACCAGGCCCAGGGGGCACCCCAGGAGGACGCACTGGAGCGCGCCGACGTCGCGTCCGCGATGGAAGACACCCGCGCCGCCGTGCAACGCCGCGACTTCGAGTCGGCGCTGGCCGCGGCTGCGCGCCTGGAAGGAGCGGGTGGGCCCTACCGGCAAGCCGCCGCGCTGCGCTTGCGCGCCGGCATCGAGCTGGCGCGCGGCGACAACGAGTCCGCCGCCGTGTTCGCCGGCCAGAGCTTCTCGATCTGGCAGAGCCCGGATGCGGCGGTGGTCGCCGCGCGCGCCAACCTGCGCGCGGGCGCCGAGGATCGCGCGCGCAACTGGCTTCGCCGCGCCCTGGAGGCGGGCGCTCCTCTTGCGGCAGTCCGTGCGGATCCGGAGCTCGGCTCGATCGCCTGAGCACCTACATTTCCATTCAATCGGACTCGCCCACATTTCCATTCAATTGGATTCATTGAAAATTTGACGCGACTCTCCGGACCCCCCGATAACGATCCCAACGCGCCGCTGCGGCGCGCCGGAGGCCAATTCCGTGAATCTCGCACGCAAGCTCCTGGGTGGCACCGCCGCCGCGTTGATCTGCGCCTGCTCGGGGTCGACATCTCCTTCCTCCGGCACCGTCATCCTGGTCTCCAACGTGACCACGCTCAACAACGACGGCAGCCTCGCCAACATCACCGCCACGGTGACGGATGCGCAGGGCCTTCCGGGCACTGGGTCCATCACCTTCAACGCTCCCGGCGGCAACCTGAACGGCACCGGCACCACCACCGCCACGGTCCCGCTCGACGCCACGGGACACGCGACGGTGACCTACGCCTGCGACTACCTGCTCAGCCCGACGGGCTGCGGCGCCGGCTCCATCCAGGTCACGGCGATCTGGAACAGCGTGGCCAACGGCACGCGCGTCACGCTGCTGGGCCCTGCGGCTCCCGTCACCGACGCCGGGACGCCCCCGCCCTCGGGTGGCCCCCCTGATGCCGGCACGGTGGGAGGGCCGGTCGGTCCCCCGACTTCCGTCCTCGGAATTGCAGCTGCCCCTTTGGTGCTGGGCATCAAGGGGTCGGGCATCCAGGAGACCGGCTTGACCAGGTTCCTCGTCACCGACGCCGCGGGCAGGGCGGTGTCGAACGCGGGCGTGTCCTTCGCGCAGGCTCAGCCGGCGTTGGTGACGCTCGGCCATACTGTCGGCGTCACCGCCAGCGACGGCACCGTGTCCGTCGATTACACCGCCGGCTCGGTGGTCGGGGTCTCCGCGATCACGGCCACGGTCGGCGGTGGCGGCCCGACCGGCTCGTACCCGCTGGCAGTCCGCGGAGCGAAGCCGTCGGCGTCCGGATTCTACTTCCGCTGCGCGCAGACGAACCTGCCCGTCTACACCACGACGCTGGAGTACGAGACGACCACCTGCACCGTCCGGCTCTCCGACCGGTACGGGAACCGGGTCGGCATCGCCACCCCGGTGAGCTTCGCCGCGGAAGCGGGCTCGATCAGCGCCAGCGTCCTGACGAAGCCGTTCAGTTTCGCCAATCCGACCGACCCCGACGAAGGCAGCCTGACCGTCACGTTCTCCAGCGACATGGGCAACGGGTTCTATCCAGCGGACACTACGCCCCTCCCCGCCGACGCAACGCAATTCCCCAAGCCGCGCGCGCTGGAGCCGTCGAATGGAAGCCTGAACCCGCGCGACAACCTGGTGACGATCATCGCCATGGTTCGCGGCGAAGAGGCGTTCGTGGATGCGAACCTCGACGGCCAGTACAACGCCGGCGAGTTGTTCGTCGACCAGGGTGATCCCTTCATCGACTCCAACGACAACAACGCCTACGACCCCGCGACCGAGCCACGCTTCTGCGGCGGAGCGAGCTGCGCCACCTACCATGGTCCGAACGGCGTCTGGGATCCCGATCGCACCATCTGGGCGCCGACCTGGGTCGCCTTCTCAGGCGTCGTGAGCGGGGGCATCGCCCCTTGGACGCCTGGGAGCTGCATCGACTACATCGACAACAACCTGGGCAACCCGTCCATGGCCACGGCCACCGTCACCATGGTCGACCAGTGGCTGAACATCGGGCCCATCGGGCAGACCTACGCGGCGACCTTGGTCGGCAGCCCCACTGGCGTCAAGCTGACGGTGCTGGGTGGTTTCGCGGAGCTGGACAACACCGGCTCGTCGGACGTGAGCTGGGAGAAGGTTTCGGCCGCCAACCCGACCACCGCCTGCACGGTCGCGAACACCGTGGCCTCAAACGGCGCCTGCGTCATGCAGACCGAGCTCGGCGGCTGGGACAAGGGTACCCGCATGGGGCTGCAGATCGAGGACGGCAACAAGTCGCCGAGCACGGCGACGCCGGCCCCTGGGCACGCCTGTGGCACCAAGACGCCAGGGACGAACGTGGGCGCGTTCACCGTGGACGTCACCACCACGGGGCCGCACGTCACCACGCATTCCTCGACCAGCGGAACGTACGGCTACTGAGGTGATCAAGCGCGCCCAGCTCCCGCAAGCGCGGGGGCGGGGCGCTCTCTTTCAGCCCGGGCTTTCGGCGCCCGTCCCCCTCACTGCATGCAGGCGGTCACGTTTGCTCCGCCGTCGGTCGGCTGGTGGCGGCAGACGTGCAGCTCGCGTGGGAGCTCCATCGTATAGAAGAAGCTGAACTGCGAAGTGCTGCCGGCGCCCGCCGCCGCGGCGGGCGGAGAGAACTGACCCGCCGGCGCGATGATGCTGTACTGCAGGTTGCCCTTCGAGTTCACCGAGACCAGCGGTTGGGCGGGCGGCGGCGGCACGATGAACGCGTCGCCCGGGGCGGTCATGCGCAACCCCGTCGATGAGGTCAGGCCGCAGTTGGTCGAGCCGTCGGACGCGTTGACCTGGTAGAGGAATGCCGTGCGCGCCGGGATGGCCGTGGAGGAGCCGCAGATCAGGGCTTGCGAGCACTCGTGCGAGGTGGCGTTGCAAGTCGAGCCCGACGGGCAGTCGGCGTTGACGTTGCACGGGGCGCCCGGGGCCATCGTGTACCAGCTCAGGCAGTTCTGCAGCAGCAGGCTGTTGGTGGCCGTGCGCTCGTCGATCATCGGGTACCCGAAGAAGAACCCCTTGCTCGCGCCGTTCAGTCCGGCCGCTGCGTTCAACTTCGGGGGGCTGACTGGATCGAAGGTGCCGCCGTTGAACAGGTCCTTGAGGTCGGTTTCCGTGAGAGCGGCGCCGTCGTAGGCGGTGGCGGTGGTGCTGTCGGTGAAGATGTTCCTCGGGCCGCTGCTGTCGAACAGGTTGAAGGCCACGAACCTCGAGAAGTAGCCGCGGTCGTTGTACGGGCTGGGCGTCACCGTTCCCGTGGTGGTCTCCAGCCGCAGGACGGTGTCGAACGCCGGGATGGACAGGTCCGCGCATTTCCAGGCGGTCCCGCTGCTCCCGTTGGCGCAGGAGAACTGCGGCTCGGCGGGCGCGACGTTGGTCGAGCCGCTGCCCCCGCCCGTGCAGGTCACGCAGCTGTTCAGCGTGGTGGCTGCCGGCGCGCACGAGGTGGCGGGTGAGTAGCTGAAGCTCGACGAAGTCGAGTACGTCCCGTTCACCGCGCCGTTGTAGCTCGAGATGCCGCTCGCGCTCGAGTTGCCGCCCACCGAAGCGTTCCAGGCGTACGTCATCACGCAGTTCTGCTTTCCGCAGGCGGCCGGGTTGTAGATGCTGCACTGGCCCAGCCCCTTGTCGGACATGTTGGCGCGGTCCCCGGTGCTGAAGTACGCGCGCAGCGTGCCCTCGTTCATGCGGGCGACCGAAGCCATCTGGAAGATGGGGACGCGGTGCTGCATCTTGTACGGCGAGGTGCCCGAGTCGTCGCCCTTGTACTGGCGGAACGACCGTGCCCAGAGCCAGTTGTCCACCAGGCCGCTGGTCGTGTTCACGTGCCCGGGGTCGTTGAAGCGCATCGTCCAGACCTGGCCGCCCAGATCGCCGATCACCGCGGTGTCGAAGTATCCCTTGTTGTAGGCGGGCGTGGCGGAGATGGCGGAGGTGCCCCAGGCGATCGCCGACGGCATCGCCGTGAACGGGAAATCCTGCCCGGTCGCTCCGGTCGCCTCGTACAGCTTGGCTCCCGTGTACGCGTCGAGCATGTAGACGCTCTTGCCGCGCACTCCGTAGGGGTCATAGCCGCCCGGCAGCAGGGTGACCCACTTCTCCTGGAAGGAGGTGCTGTTGTACGTCGGATAGCCGGATGCCGTGGTCTGGAGCCGGATCGGCACGATCGGAGGGGCGGCTGGCTGCCACTCGTTGAAGGTCAGGCCCGTCTTCAGCTCGTCCGGGCTGTTCGGCTGCGGAAACAGCCACTGGAAATGCGGCTGGGTGGGATCGGTGACGTCGAGGCCGAACCAGTGCGTGCCGCCCTCGCGCTCGCCGAAGATGGCGACGCGTTTGAAGTCCTTCTGCGTGCTGTTGTAGCTCTTCGTCGCCGACGAGCCGGCATAGATGTCGCGGACCATGGCGGTCCCGTCCACGAAGTACTGGTGCTTCGCCAGGATCAGCTGCGACAGCTTGGCGAGCTGGGAGGGAGAGATGAATGCCCACAGCTCGGTCCCGTTGGCCTTGTTCCCCGACACGCAGGCGGTGGACCCTGATCCGGTGCCGACGCCTTCCCAGTAGACGGGGATGGGGATGCTGCTGGGGAACAGCGGGTTGGTGAGCGTGGCTGCCTTGACGTAGCAGCCGGTCTGGACGCCGTGCACCAGGCCGTCGTTGGTCCCGAAGATGGAGACGCGCGGCAGTTTCAATCCGAATGCCTGGTCCTGGTAGTAGGCCGAATAGGCGTCCAGGTTGGCCGAGTTCGTCACGCTGTTGCCGCTGGAAGGGTCGACGACGTTGGCCGGCGTCTCCATCGACTGGTAGTCAGGGAGCCCGGCCCCCTTCTTCACGTTGAAGATGGTGGTCATGCAGCGCCGGTTGTTCAGACCGCACAGATCCTCGGCCGGCGGGGGCCCGATGTCCTGTGGCGAGGAGTGGAAGATGTCGCCGAGCATCGAAAGGCGGTTGCTGACCAGCGTGCCGGTCTGGTTCTGGTCGGTGAGGTCCTCGCCGAGCGCGAAGTTGAGGATCACCCGCGCGCAGGCGGTGTCCCGGTTGTACGTGGCCCCGCCGTCCGGAAGCGCCTTGTTCAGCGCGCCTTCGATGTCGGCGCAGACCTGGGTGTCGTGGATCCCGAGGTAGGGGACCAGCGCGCTCGCCACCGCATCCGACACGCCACCGGTGAGGTTCGCGTTGCCCGAGGTCGCCCCCTGCGTGAGCAGGTACATGCCGGGGGGCCCGGCGTCATTGCCGTCCTGGTAGTTGATCACTCCGTCCGCGTTGGTGTCGATGGCGGTGTAGACGGGCCGCTGCCACCAGTTGACCTTCGCGATCTCCTTGCTCGCGTCCCAGACAGGAATGCCGGGCGCGTTGGTCGGAACGAGACCGGTACCGGCGTCCGCCTGGTAGTTCGCCTTGAAGAAGAAACCCGACTTGTCCGGGGCGATCAGCGAGCACTCGGAATCGACCAGCCAGCGCCCGTCGCAGCTGCCGCCTGCGCAGACGCAGGTCGCGGTGCAGACCGGCGCGGCGGAGTTGGGGATCTGCGCGGTGTCCCCCGCCTTGGTGCAGTTCGCGGCGTACTCGCTGAAGAGGAAGTACTTGTAGAGGTGTCCGTCCCAGATGGCGGTAGAGGACCCGGTGGTCGCGGCGATTCCGCCGTCGACGCCGGCGTCGCCCGGCGCGGCTTCGAGGGCCACGAAACGCGGCACCAGCTCTTCCTGCCCGGCGACGTTCACCTGCACGGTGTTGATGGTGCTGGTGGCGCTGGAGGTGCCGAGGTCCAGGATGCTGTTGAGCACCGAGATCAGGGCGTCGTGCAATCCTTCCACGTCCTGGGCGTCGAAGTACTTCCCGTGTCCCTCCGCCGCTGCGCGGCGCATCGCCGAGGTATGCGCGCCCATGCCGATGAAGTACGAGACGATGCCGGACTGGGAGTTGTAGAGGTAGTGCGAAGCCTCGGCCATGTGGTTCTGATTCGAGCAGCTCGCCGAGCAGGTCGAGTCCGGGTTCACGTACTGGCATTCACCCGTGCAGTTCGAGAGGTTCTGGTTCACCAGCGGCTGGTTGGTGAACGGGTCGGTCGGGTTTCCCTCGCCGCAAGGCACGCCGAAGCCGACGTAGAGGAGGCCGGCCACCTGGCAGGCTCCCTGGCCGGCGCAGAGCACCGACTTGGCGTCCTTGCCGAGCTTGAGGATGTCGCCCGCCGGGGTATGCCACTGCTTGCCCGCCACGACGGGCTTGCCCCAGATGCTGTTGCCGCCGTTGAAGTTCGCCTGATCGTCGCAGTAGGTCTTTTGCTTGGCGTCGATCGCCGCCTGGTTCCAGGGGTTGACGTCGGCGCAGGCCGGCACACCCGGCGTACCGATCTGCTGCATGTTCGGGGTCGGGCAGGCGTTGCCCGATGCGGAGACCGTGATCTGGTTCAGGTTGCGGCGGAGCTGGAACATCGCGCTGCCGGTCTTCGCCACGCCCACGTCGTAGTTGATGAAGAAGCTGGCGGCCCAGGACAGGCTGGTCCAGGCCGGCGGGTAGTCGTTCAGGACGTCGCCGCGGAAGACCGACTTCATGAGATCCCCGGCCACGGCTCCGTCCTGCAGGTAGTACCCTGTGCCAGGTCCCGAGCCCGCGAGGCAGGCAGTGCACACCGCCTGCTCCGCGATGCTCAATCCGGCCGCGGAGCAGGCGGCAGCCGCGGTTCCGTAGCCGGCATCGACTTTTGGCTTGGTCGCGGTGTTCTTGCAGAGGCCGGCGGTATCAGCGGCCGCGAGGCCGCTCAGCGACGCGCCCCAGCCGTGCTTCGTGCCGCTCGCGGCGTAGTTGGTGGGATCCTTGTAGCGGTAGAAGTCCGCCGGATTGAACGGCGCCCACTTGTTGTACGGGCTGGCCGCGCTGGTGACACCGAGCGGATCCATCGGCGGGTCGGAGTTCGGCTCGCCGTAGTAGTAGGTCTGCCCGAACAGCGGCCAGCTCCGGTGGAGATGTCCTTCCAGGCGGGGAATGCCGACGGTAGCCAGTCCGCATCCGCCGGGCGAGGGCGCTGCGATGTTCGGATCCGGGAAGTTGAGCACTTCCGGGTCGTCGGAGACGCCGACGGACAGCACCGGGGCGATCTTCGTCAGGCCCTGGTTGCGCATCAGGAACCTGAAATCGCCGGTGTTGGGGGCCGTGGTCGAAGCCACGCCCTTCGTCACCGCGGCCAGCCGCTCCGCGGCGGGGGGGTTGCTGGACGTGCAGGCCGCGGAGGCGACGCCGGTCTGCTGGTGATTGGCGTACGTGGACCCGAACGACGTCGAGCGGTCGTTGTACGTGCAAACGGGAGCCGCGGCGGACGAGTCGCGCAGGACGAATGAACATACGACCGCGATCAGGGCGGCGGGAGCGGCGGCGTAGCGTGAGATCTTCATCGGTTCACTCCGTGAGTCAGATGCGAGCGCACTGCGTCACCCCGAAATGAAGCTGAACTCGACTTCGTAGGTCCGGCCGGAGGCATCGGTGCAGACGGCGCTGCCGGTCGTCGGCGTCGCCGTCTTGCCCAACGTCAGTGGCAGGGCATTCGCCAGATTCTCGACGGACGTTCCACCCTGGGCGCCGAACCCGGCGGGCGCGGCGAGCTTGAAGCTGTTGACGTCGATGGCGTCATAGTGGCCGCCTTCGAGCTTGATGGCCGCGCTCGTGCCGGCCACCGAGAACGAGAGCGAAGGAACGCCGGCCCCTGACGTGATCTGCGCTCCGAGGTACTGGCGCACGGAGTGCGCGCAGTTGGACAAGCCGACACTCGATTCGCGCGCCTTCGCGTTGGAGAGGTGCTTCCCGGACATCACCATGCTGCCGACGCTCAGGAGCGTGACGACGAGCAGGACGATGAGCACGGTGAGCAGCGCGGAGCCTCGATCGCGGTGGGTCAGCATCGTTTTCCTCAGTTCCAGAAGAGCGATTGGATCGCCATGTTCGCCGGGCGCACGCTGGTCCGGACCGTGATCCGCTTGTGCCCGGCCGGGTTGGTCGCGTTGTAGAAAGTGGCGTAGGTCGCCGGCCCCTGCGCGGGGCGGTTGAGCAGGGCCGGGATCACGTTCTCTTCGTTGGTCCGATCCTCCAGGGCCTGCTGCACGGGTGCCCTGGCCACCAGGCCTATCTGTACGGTGCTGATGTTGCCCGGCCAGGACGTCCAACGGTACGCGTGGATGGAGTTCGCCTTGCTGTCCTCGACGGGGAGCGTGCCGAGGATGCAGGGGTACTGGTAGAACGCCGTGCCCGCGGCGTTCGTGCACTTCTGGCCCGTTCCATAGCCCAGCGCGGAGTTCGCGGCATTGAACTGCGCCGTCGCCGGGTTGCCCGCGTTCAGCGGAGACGAGAGTTGCTCCGCCGAGCCCTTCGCCGGGTCATCTCCCCAGATGCCGTTGGCGTCGCTGTCCTTGACGTACGTGGCCGTGTCCCAACCGGTGGGCTTGGTCGCCAGCCCGAGGATGCCCACCTGGTCGAGAGCGTAGGAAACTTGAAGATCCTCGATGTCCGCGGCGATCGGGAGCAGGTCGAGGTCGGTGAGCGCCCCGTCGTTGTCCAGGTCGAGACCCTGGTCGAGCATGAGGTAGGAGTGCGGGATCGGGCCGGTCGTCTCGCGATGGATGAAGAACCGCTGGCGCTTGACCGCGTAGGCGCGAGCGTTGCCGTTCGAGAAGCAGGCGGCGGTCAGGTTCGCGGGCCGGTTGAAGGGCTCGTTCTGCGCGCCGTACAAGTTCAGCGTCTTGTCGGTGCAGGCGGTCCCGGTCGCCGCCATCGAGGTCTTTGCGTCGCTGACGGTCGCGTAGAGGTAGGTGACGCCGTCGTCGCAGGCGATCTGCAGGACCTGCCCCCGGTAGATGATGTCGCCGGGCTTCATCGCCAGCGTCACGGAGGAAGCGGTGGCGGACCGCACTCCCCAGAGCCTGCCGATGTAGCCGGTGCCGTTCGTGGGACAACCGGTGTAGCCGGGCGTTCCAGTGGTGGCGTAGGCGGGATCCCGGTAGCTGACGATCAGCTCGTCGGGCGCGTCCACGGCATCCCGGACGAGGTTGTTGCAGTTGTTGCTCTCCGTCAGGCCCGGGTCCAGCGCGCCGCCGGGGAGCGCGCACTTGTAGGAGTCGAAGTCGAACGCCATCTGCGGGTCGATCCCGGTGCCCGCCATCCGTACCGCGCGCTCGATCGCATCCGCCGCCAGCTCGGCCTGCGCCACCGCCTGGCCCTGGTCATTCTGCCGGGTGAACGTGCGGTTCTGGGTGGTCAGCACGCCCATGGCCGCGGCCACCGCCACCAGCGTGATGGCGGCGGAGATGAGGATCTCGAGCAGCGTGAACCCGCGCGGCACCCGGCGAATCATGGCTGGAACCTCGTTCCCACGACGGTGGTGCGGAGGTAGACGTCGCGACCGTCGGCTCGCGCTCCACCGCCTTCCTTCCAGCGAACGATCACCGCGAAGACGACTCCGTTCCCCGACGGCTGGGGAGCGATGTTCCAGTAGCGCTCGTACGTCGTGCCGCCGGTGGGGAGCGGCGTCACCATGGCGTTGAGGGAGCTGCCTGCCAGCTCGGACTCGGCGTGGTCCGGCGCCGAGCTACCGGTGGGGACGCTGGACCCGGTGTAGAGCAGGGCCGAGTCCGCGATGTCGCCGTTGTTCGCGGCGTTCGTGTCGGCGAACGGGCTCGCGTTCCCCGCGAGCTGCGCCGTGTACGGTACCGAGGACAGTGCGGACGCGAGGCTCTGCGCCAGCATCGTCGCCTCCCCTACGTGGACGCTGCGCGCCAGGGACCCACCGGCGTACACCACCGAGGCCACGGCGCCGGTGAGCCCGATGGTGAGCACCGTCAGGGCCATCAGCACTTCGATGAGCGTCAAGCCGCGCGCGCCGTGCAAATGAGTTTTCATCATCTCACCAGGGTCTGGACCAGCGAGGTGGTGCTGATCAGCAATGCGGACATGGACGACGCGCCGGTTCCGCCCCGGCCCTGCACCGCGATCAACCCGCCGGCGGCGTTGCCGTTGCTGAACACGGCCTTCCCGTTGGGGAGGAACGCCAGGGCTCCGACGCCGTTGGTGCAGAAGGAGCAGCCTCCGGAGGTGTCCTGGGAAACCGCCGCGAACGGGAACGGGAGCGCCCCGCCCCAGGCCGTCGTGCTCAGATAGAAAGGCGAGCTGGATTGGGTGGCCGACTCCAGCGCCTGGACCGTGTACGGAGAGGGTGCCGTGGAGGGGGTCGACGGATCGAACCCGACCAGCAGCGCCGCCACGTCCGCGCTGCTGTAGATGCGATTGCCGGTATCCTCCAGGTGGAAATACCCGAACAGGGTGTTGGTGCCAGCCGCCGCGTCGATGACGATCACTTGCGTCCGCTGGCGCGCGATGGCGCGGTTGCGCGCCAGCGCGAGATCCGCGGCGAGGTCGGTGGTGAACGCGCGGCGGCTCGCCTGCGACTGGAGCTGGCTCAACGCGCCCAGCGTCAGCCCGACCAGGACCACCACGATGGCCAGCGCGGTCATCATTTCGATGAGCGTGAACCCACCTGCGCGACGTGGTCGCAAAAGCCCGGCCTGCATCTGTCCCCCCTTGCAACGACACCAGGTAACGGGCAGGCAGGAGAGCAAGCGACACGCCATCGCCAACTAGCCGGATTCCGGGCCGCTGAGGCCAAGGGCTGAGCCAAAAGCTGTCGCTAGACTTTGCACCCCGGATACAATTTTCTGTGAGGGCATGGAGTCGGCTGTAGGCGGCGCTCCGCCCCGCTTTTGCATTGACCTGCCGCACCTGCCGAAGCATGGTGCGCGCCCTCATGGGGTCGAGACGCGCGGAGCTGTTCCCCGAGGCCACCGCCGCCGAGTGGCGCGACTGGCGCTGGCAGCTGCGCCACGCCGTCCGCTCGCTCCCGGAGCTCGCGCGCTACCTGCCGCTGACCGACGACGAGCGGCAGGGCTGCGCGGAGACGACGGACATCTTCCGGCTCGGCATCTCACCCTATTACCTGAGCCTGATCGATCCCGCGCACCCGTATTGCCCGGTGCGGATGCAGTCCGTCCCGGTCCGCGCGGAGGCGCACGCTCGCGACGGCGAGCTGCGCGATCCGCTGGGCGAGGACCGGCACCGTCCGGTGCGCGCCATCGTGCACAAGTATCCCGACCGCGTGCTCCTGCTGGCCCTCGATCACTGCTCCGTCTATTGCCGGCACTGCACCCGGCGCCGCATCACTTCGGGCGATGAAGGCGGCATCTCGCGCTCGGAGCTGGACGAGGCGATCCAGTACCTGCGCGCCCACCCCGAGGTGCGAGACGTCCTGGTCTCGGGCGGCGATCCGTTGCTGCTGTCCACCCCGCGCCTTCTGGAGTTGCTCGAGCAGATCCGCTCGGTCCCGCACGTCGAGATCGTTCGCGTCGGTACCCGCATCCCGGTCTGCCTGCCGATGCGCGTCGACGACGAGCTGGCCCGCGCGCTGCGCCGGTTCGCGCCCCTGTTCGTGGTGACGCACTTCAACCACGCCAAGGAGATCACTCCCGAGGCGCGCGAGGCTTGCGAGCGCCTGGTGGATCACGGCATTCCGGTCGAGAACCAGGCGGTGTTGATGCGCCGGGTGAACTCCAGCGCGATCGCCATCAAGGACTTGATGCAGAAATGCCTGACGATGCGGGTGCGGCCGTATTACCTGCACCAGATGGACGTCGCCGAGGGGCTGGAGCACCTGCGCACTCCGCTGGCGCACGGCGTGCAGATCCTGCGCGAGCTGCGCGGCTGGACCAGCGGCCTCGCGGTGCCGCACCTGGCGGTGGATCTCCCTGGCGGCGGAGGCAAGGTGACGCTGCAGCCCGACTACGTGGTGGAGAAGGGGCCGCGGGAGACGGTCTTCCGCAACTACCGAGGGGAGCGGTTCGCGTACCCCGAGCCGCGCGAGACCGACTGCACGGTCCCCTACGACGAGATCTTCTACGGCCCACAACCCAGGAGCACACCGAGACTGCGGGTCCTTCCGTGATCACACATGTCCTGGAATCGGTTGCGCTCTGGATCCAGGGCGTTATCTCCGCGATGGGGTACGCCGGAATCGCCGGGCTGATGGCGATCGAGAGCGCCTGCATCCCTCTTCCGTCCGAAGTGATCATGCCGTTCGCCGGCAGCCTGGTGCCGAGCGGCAGGTTCACGCTCCTCGGCTGCGGGCTGGCCGGCGCGATCGGGTGCGTGGTGGGAAGCATCCCAGCCTACTACCTGGGCGCGTACGGCGGGCGGCCGCTGATTCTCAAGTACGGGCGCTACATCCTGCTCTCGCCCCAGCACCTCGACTGGGCCGACCGCTTCTTTGCCCACCGCGGCGATCTGACGGTCTTCGTCGCGCGCCTGCTTCCGGTGGTGCGAACCTTCATCGCCTTCCCGGCGGGCGTGGCGCGAATGCCGATGGGCAAGTTCATCCTCTACACGTTCGTGGGCTCCTTTCCCTGGTGCCTGGGGCTGGCCTGGGTGGGCATGAAGCTGGGCGAGAACATCGAGGCGTTGAAGCCCTGGTTCCACCGGTTCGACGCGGTGCTGGTGGCCGTCGGTCTCGTGGCTGTCGCCTGGTTCGTCCGTAAACAGATCAAGGCGCGGCGCGCGCTCTCCTGAGCCTTGTGGCTTCCGCGGGTGGGAAGCGTCGTTCCCAGATCCTCGCTCCCTCGGGCGCAGGCAGGATGGCCGCCCGCTTGCACAATTCTCGTCCGGACGCGGGCGGGAGGCGGCACATGGCGGTAGGCCGGGTGGGGTTGGCGTTGGTGCTGGGGGCGGGGATCGGGTGCGCGCATCTTGGCGCGTCGCGTCCGGACAAACCCGTCCTGGCGGCCGGCAAGTACGCCGTGGAGTCGATCCGCTCGCGCGCGCAGCTCGAGGGGGCGGACCAGCTGATCGAGATCAGCGAGACCGGCACCCGGATGACCGATGCCACCGGCGCCGAGCACGTCCTCACGCAGCGCGGCGCGTTGATCCTCAGCGAGAATGGCACCTGCCGGCTGGCGCTGGCCGTATCGGTGGACGGCGAGGAGCCGGGCATCTCCGATCGCTCATGCCGCTGGAGCGTGGACGGCGACCGGTTCCTCCTGGGCGACGCCACCGGAGCAGGAACGAGGACGGTGTACGAGGTGCGGCGGACCGGCGGACGCGTCGTGCTCGAGGGCATGAGCGACCTGGATCCACAGGGAAACGTGGTCGGCGATGCGCGCGGCGAGCGGATCGTGCTGGTGCAGCGCGCGCCGGAATACGCGGGCCGTTCGGTCGATCGAACCTCCGAAGGGCAGGCCACGCGCGAGATCCAGGAGTACCTGCACGACCTGTAGGAGTTAAGATCGGGGAGTGAAGCTCTTCCTCACTTCCAGGCTGCTTTCCGCCGCCGGCGTCACGCACGGCTTCTCCTTCCGCACAGGCGGCGTTTCCACCGGTCCGTTCTCCTCCTTGAACCTCGGCGGCTCCGTGGGAGACGACGAGGCGGCGGTGCGCGAGAACCACGAGCGGCTCCGGCAGGCGGCCGGCATCGACGGCAGGATCGTCACCGCGCACCAGGTCCACGGCGATCGGGTGGTGGACGGGCGACTTCAAGAGGTCTTTGCGCCCAGCGCGCCGCAGCAGGACGGGGCTGACGCCGTGCTCGCGTTGACCGAGGGCGCGGTGGGCGTGCGCGTGGCGGACTGCGTGCCGATCCTGATCGCCGCGTCTGGACCGGTGGCGGCGGTGCATTCCGGATGGCGGGGAACCCGGCTGCAGATCGCCAGCCGCGCCGTGCGCGCGCTGCAGCGCGCAGCGGGAGCGGATCCGGCGGGGATGCTCGCCGCCATCGGCCCCTGTATCGGGCGCTGCTGCTACGAGGTCTCGCCGGAGCTGGCGGAGGCGTTCCGCGCGATGTTCGGGCCGGAGGCGGCCGATGACCCGGCGAAGAGCCCCGGGCCACATCTCGATCTGCGCTACTGCGTCGAGCAATCGCTGGCGCGCGCCGGGGTCCCCGCGGAGCGCATCGAGCAGGTGGGCGGGTGCACATCCTGCGACACCGGCGCCTATTTCAGCCATCGTCGCGACAAAGGGCGCACGGGTCGGCATCTTGCCTTCATCCAAACCCGCGACACGTGATGCCATTCTTTGACTTGTCAGCCTCCCCGCGTAGATCATCGAGAGACGCGGCTCGTGTGCCGCGCAACGAGGAATCCGCTTGCGCTTTCGCCTGGTCGCCGTGGCTGCCCTGCTCGCCGGATGCGCCGGCGCGCCGGCGCGCCCGCCGTCCGAAGCAGAGGAGCTGAAAGAGCTGCGGAGCCAGATCCAGGCGCAGTCCATCCTCGTAGCGCAGCAACAGCGGCGGATCGAGGAGCTGGAGGTCAAGCTCGCCGCGCTCGCCGCCAAGGCGCAGCCCGCGGCCGGGCATCCAGCTTCCGCCGCTCCGGCCCGGCACGATCCGCGGCCTCCGCTGATAAAGACTGTGAAGGTCGGGGGGCGCCTGCGCCGCGCCGACCGGCTCAACCCGGTGGAGCGCGCCCCTTCGCTGCCCATCAGCGTGGAGCTGAAAGAGCCCGATGAGGAGGCGCTGGCTCGCCTCGCTTCGGACCCGACGATGGCGCGCGAGTTCGACGCGGACCACACCTGGGCGGAAGCGGTGCAGAAGCTCAATGACGGGCGCCACGCGGAGGCCGAGACCGATCTGCTGGCGTTCGTCGCGGCGTATCCGCGCCACAGCGCGGCGGACAATGCGCTGTTCCTCGCTGGCCTGGTCCGCGAAGTCCGCGGCGATTGCGCCGGCGCGTTGCAGCTCTTCGAGAGCGTGCCGCTCAAGTACCCGGCTGGCGATGCGGTCCCGCAGGCGCAGCTCGAGCGCGGGCGCTGTCTGCGGATCCTCGGGCGCAGGGACGAAGCGAAGTCGGTTCTCAAGCAACTTGCCATGGAGCACCCGCACGCGTCCGAGACGGCGCAGTCGCGGCAGCTGCTTCAGGATCTGTAAGGGAGGGGCAGCGATGCGGACCCGGACGATCGCGCGGTGGCGCAGGGCAGCACTGGGCGGGGCGCTGGCGGTGACGCTGGCGGTCCCCGCGCGGGCGCAACAGGACCAGCCCCCGCCGCCGGTTCCGCCCCAAGCAACGCAGCCTCAGGACGGGCAGGAACCGGCCGCGCCGGCGCGGCGGCCGGAGAACGCGCCCATCATCACCGAGCAGAGCCCGCGGCCGCCGCCCGACGGCAACATCAAGCCTGTAGCGGGCGCCCCCGACGAGTACACCATCCAGAAGGGCGACACCCTCTGGGACCTTTCGCAGAAGTTCCTCAACAACCCGTGGTACTGGCCCAAGATCTGGAGCTTGAACCCGGCCATCGAGAACCCGCACTGGATCTACCCGGGCAACAAGCTCCGCATCGTGCCCGGCGAAGGAGGGGCGCAAGCCCCCGCGCAGGTCCAGGCGGAGGAGCCGGAGGCCGGAATCGATGCCACCGCGCTGAACGCGCCCGACGACTCCATGGGGGCGTCTCCGGATACCTCGGTCACCTTGCCGGCCACACCGGACCTCGAGGTCGTGGGTCGTGACAGCCGGGAGGGCCGGGCAGCGCTCAGCACGGTCAGCGTGAGCGGCAAGCTCGCCTTCTCGCCTCCGGCAGTGCTCTCGGTCCGGAGCAGCGGGCTGGTTTCGCCCGAGGAGATGCGCGCTGCGGGAACGCTGGAGGCATCCTTCGAGGAGAAGGAGATGCTCTCCACCTATGACACCGCGTACGCGCGGTTCAGGCACGAGGTGCCGGCGAAGCCCGGCGACAAGATGCTGATCTTCCGGCCGGAGGGTTCCATCGTCCACCCGGTCTCCCACCGCACGCTCGCGCGCCAGACCAAGACGGTGGCAGTGGTGAAGGTGCTCTCCATCCAGGGCACGCAGGCCACCATGCAGATCGAGCGGGTGTTCGAAGAGGTTGGGCGCGGCGATCTCGTGCGCCCGTGGGCCGCGCAGGACAAGCGCATTGCCCCCCGGCCCAACGGCGCGGACGTCGTGGGCCGCATCGTGCAGGCCGTCAACCCGACCCTGACCGAGTTCGGGGAAGCCAACGAGGTCTTCATCGACCGCGGCTCGGCCGACGGCGTTCAGGAGGGAAACACCTTCGCCGTGGTACGCCAGGGCGACGGGCTGAGCAACGCGATGGTCGTCGGCTCGTACACCGCCGGCAAGCAGGGAGCGCTGTCGGCCAAGGCGGACGTGCCCGAAGAAAACGTCGGTCTCCTCCTCGTGGTCGACACGCGCGAGCACATCAGCACCGCGGTGGTGGTGAAGAGCATCCGCGAGCTGCAGGCCGGCGATTTCGTCGAGATGCGCGCAGGCGGCTCGGGCGGCGGCGCACCGTAGCTTGAACGAAACAAGTCAGACTGCCGCCGATGGCGCCGGGTGCGCCAGTCCCGACGTCGTGGCGGCTTGCGCTCTCGGGGCGGTCCCCGGAGTCGGCGCCTCGACGCTGGCGAGGATTGCCGCCCATTTCGAGACGTTGCGCCAGGCCATGGAGGAAGGGCCCACCGCCTTGCTGCGCGATGGCGACACGCTCAAGCTCAATCCCGAGGCGCGGAACTATCTGGCGCAGGGCCCCAATCTGCACGACCTGGGCGCCTATGCGCTGGAGGCCGCGCGGCGCTGCGGTGGCCGGGTGCTGCTGCTGGGCGACGAGGGATATCCGGCGCGGCTGTCCGCGATTCCGAATCCGCCTCGGCTGCTGTACGTCCGCGGAAGCCTCGCCGCGGAGGCGCTCCGCGTGGCGGTGGTCGGTTCGCGCGACGCGGACGAGGCCGGGCTCGAACTGGCGCACGGCTTCGGCGATGCGTTTGCGCGCGCCGGGGTCGAGGTGGTGTCCGGCGGCGCGCGGGGCATCGACACCGCGGCGCACGAAGGAGCGCTTTGGGGGGAGGGCCGCTCGGTGGCGGTGCTGGGGAGCGGGATCGACGTCGACTATCCCCCCGAGAACCGCAAACTGTTCGAACGGCTCGCCAACGGAGGCGGAGCAGTAGTGAGCGAGCTCGCGCCCGGCACCGAGCCCGCAGCCAGGAACTTCCCACGCCGGAACCGGATCGTCGCCGGCTTGTCGGACGCGGTCGTTGTGGTCCGGGCGGCCCTGCGCTCGGGCGCGCTGATCACCGCCGCCCAGGCCGGAGCGCGCGGCACCAAGGTCTATGCCGTCCCGGGCGAACCCTCGAACTGGAGGGCCGAGGGTTCGAATGCACTGCTGCGGGACGGGCAGGCGTTGGTGGCCACCGGCCCGATCGACGTCCTGACCGATCTGGGCTGGCCAATTCCCCAGATCCTGGTTTCCACCGCCGCAACGCAAACGGGTGCGCCGGCATCTTACCCGGGCGAGCCGGTCGAGCCGGATCGCACCGTGGTCGATGCGGCGGGCGTGAAACTGTGGCATTTGCTGGACGGGAGGACCCCTGCTCATGTAGACGACCTCGCCCTGCGCGCGCAGATCCCGGCCCGGGAAGCGCTGGGGAAGCTCGCAGAGTTGGAGCTCAAGGGCATGGCCGTACAGAGGCCCGGGAAATACTTCCTGCGCCGCTGAGCTTTCGAACCCATTTGGGAGTGCCGGCATCGATCGCCGCCCCGAGGGAACCATGGCAGCAGGCAAAGCGAAGACGAAGGCGACGAAGGACGGCAAGAGAACCAAGAAGGCCTCCGGCGACGGGGAGGTCCCTGTCCGCGCCAAGGGCAGCACGCTGGTGGTGGTCGAGTCCCCCGCGAAAGCGAAGACGATCAAGAAGTACCTGGGAGCGGGCTACGTGGTGAAGGCCTCGGTCGGCCACGTCATGGACCTGCCGAAGAGCAAGATCGGCGTGGACATCGAGAACGGCTTCGAGCCGGTCTACGAAGTGATCGAAGCGAAGAAGAAGGTGGTGGCGGAGCTCAAGGCGGCGGCGAAGACGGCGGGGCTCCTGCTGCTGGCCACCGACCCCGACCGCGAGGGCGAGGCCATCGCCTGGCACGTCTACGAGCAGCTGAAGCGGACGAAGATCCCGGCGCAGCGAATCCTGTTCAACGAGATCACCAAGAAGGCCATCCAGGAGGCGATCCAGAAGCCGCTGCAGCTCAACCGCGACCTCTACGACGCGCAGCAGGCGCGCCGGGTGCTGGACCGGCTGGTCGGGTACCAGATCTCCCCCATCCTCTGGAAGAAGGTCCGCCGCGGCCTCTCGGCCGGGCGCGTGCAGAGCGTGGCCGTGCGCCTGGTGGTCGAGCGCGAGGAGGAGATCGCGAAGTTCGTTCCCGTCGAGTACTGGAGCATCGAGGCCGACCTGCGGGCCGCGCTCCCTCCGCAGTTCCGCAGCAAGCTGATCAAGCTGGACGGGCAGAAGATCGAGCTGCCCAGCGCCGAGGTCACGACGCCGCTGGTGTCCGAGCTGCGCGAGAAGCCGTTCGTGGTGGCCGAAGTGACCAAGAAGGAGCGCCGCCGCAATGCTCCGCCTCCCTTCATCACCTCCAAGGTGCAGCAGGACGCCGCAAACCGGCTCGGGTTCACCGCCAAGAAGACGATGACGCTGGCGCAGCGCCTCTATGAGGGCGTGGAGCTGGGCGAGGACGGGCAGACGGCGCTGATCACGTACATGCGTACCGACTCCGTCCGCCTTTCGCCCGACGCCGTCGCGGGGGCGCGCGCCTACGTCGAGGGGCGTTGGGGCAAGGAGTACCTGCCCGCCGAGCCGGTGCAGTTCAAGACGAAGAAGAGCGCGCAGGATGCCCACGAGGCCATCCGGCCCACTTCGCTCGAGCACCCGCCGGAGAGGGTGAAGCCCTTCGTGGAGAAGGACATGTTCCGCCTCTACGAGCTGATCTGGAACCGTTTCATCGCCTGCCAGATGGTGCCGGCGGTGTTCGACCAGACCACCGCCGACATCCAGGCGGGGAGGGCGACGTTCCGGGCCACGGGCCAGATCCTCAAGTTCCCCGGCTACCTCGCCGTCTACGGCCAGGAGGCGGAGCAACCTCCCGAGGAGGCAGGCGCCGAGAAGATGGAGGGCGACGACGAGGAGAAGGGCGACGTCTCCCGCCAGCTGCCCCCGCTCGAAGCGGGCGAGAAGCTGGAGCTGATCCAGCTCATCTCCGAGCAGCACTTCACGCAGCCGCCGCCGCGTTTCACCGAGGCGTCGCTGGTCAAGGAGCTGGAGGAGAAGGGTATCGGCCGCCCCTCGACGTACGCGGCCATCCTCTCCACCATCCAGGACAAGGAATACGTGGAGAAGAAGGAAGGGCGCTTCTTCCCCACCGACCTGGGCAAGATCGTCACCGAGCTCCTGCTGGGGGCATTCCCGCGCGTGATGGACGTGCAGTTCACGGCGCGGATGGAGGAGGAGCTGGACGAGGTCGAAGAGGGCAAGATCGAGTGGCAGTCCGTGCTGGGCGAGTTCTACGAGCCCTTCAAGAAGAGCCTGGTCGCGGCGGAAGCGCAGATGCGCGACGTCAAGCGCGAGGAGAAGCCCACCGATCTCGTCTGCGAAAAGTGCGGCAGCCCGATGGTGATCAAGTGGGGCCGCATGGGCCGCTTCCTCGCCTGCTCCGGCTACCCTGACTGCAAGAACACCAAGGACTTCATCGAGGAGAACGGGCAGATCAAGGTGGTCGAGGACCTGCCCACCGACGAGACCTGCCCGACTTGCGGCAAGCCGATGGTCAACAAGCGCGGCCGCTTCGGCCGCTTCCTCGCGTGCTCGGACTACCCGACCTGCAAGACCACCCGGCCCATCACGCTCAAGGGCGTCGTCTGCCCCGACTGCGGCGGCGGCCTGGCCGAGCGCAAATCACGCTTCGGCAAGAGCTTCTTCGGCTGCGTGAACTACCCGAACTGCAAGTTCGCCGCCTGGGATCGGCCCATCCCCGGCCCCTGCCCGCAGTGCGGGAAACCTTACCTGCTGCAGAAGTACACGAAGCGGGATGGCGCGTTCATCGCTTGTCCAGACAAGGCCTGCGGATACCGCCGGGAAGCTCCTGAACCGGGGACGGAACCGCCCCCGGCCCAAGCATCCGGAGTGGGGCCGTAACGCCTCTTTTCGGGGAACGAGTCGAGGGGAAGGTTCTCGCGGCGCGCGAAACCGGACGGCTCTGCCGCTGAGCAACCCAACGCGGGGCGCGGCGTGCGCTGTGTCGACTCGGTGTGACGCGCGCAGATAGCCGTCGGGGTGCGTGGCCGTCGCGCCGACGCATCAGAAAGCACACGATGCGCGGTCTGCGTCGCCCCGTGTCTCTCGCTTCACGTGAAGTGCCTCGCCGGCGTGCTCGCTTTCTGCGTGGCGGCGCACGGCCATGCAGCCCGGCGGCGTCTCAGCGAACGATACATAAGCGCTTGCCTCCGCGCCCGGTCGCGTATAGCAACGGCCGGTGCAGCGTGAGGTCCACATCATCGGGGGCGGGCTCGCGGGGACGGAGGCGGCCCTGATCCTCGCTGACCACGGCGTCCGGGTTGCGCTGCATGAGCAGAAGCCCGAACGGCGGTCACCCGCCCACAAGGAGGACGGGCTCGCCGAGCTGGTCTGCTCGAACTCGCTCCGATCCGACAATCCGCACAACGCGGTAGGGCTGCTGCACGAAGAGTTGCGGCGGCTGGGATCGCCCGTGCTGGGGCAAGCGGATCGGGCGCGGGTGCCGGCCGGCGATGCGTTGGCCGTCGATCGGGTGGTGTTCAGCGGCGGGTTGACGGCGCGCGTCGCCGCGCATCCGCTCGTGCGCATGGAGGCCGGGGAAGTGCGTGAGCTGCCGGCGGGCCCCGAGCTGTGCGTGGTCGCCACCGGCCCGCTCACCGGCGAATCCCTGGCGCGGTCGATGGCGGAGGCGGTGGGCGCGTCGCAGCTTGCCTTCTACGACGCGATCGCGCCGATCGTCGCCGGCGAATCCGTCGATCGCTCGGTGGCGTTCGAGCAGTCGCGGTACGGCAAGGGGCAAGGGGCGGACTACCTGAACCTGCCGCTCACGCGCGAGGAGTACGAGCACTTCGTGGATGAGCTGCTCCGCGGGCAGAAAGTGAAACCGCACGAGTTCGAGGAGCCGCGCTACTTCGAAGGGTGTCTGCCGATCGAGGTGATGGCGGAGCGCGGACGGGACGTCCTGGCATACGGGCCGATGAAGCCCGTGGGACTGACGGACCCCCGCACCGGGCGGCGGCCGCACGCCGTGGTCCAGCTCCGGCGCGAGGACATGGCCGGGACGGCCTGGAACCTGGTGGGCTTCCAGACCCGACTGACCTGGCCGGAGCAGAAGCGGATCTTCTCGGCCTGCATACCGGGCCTGCAAGAGGCGGAGTGGGTGCGGCTGGGCCAGGTGCACCGGAACACGTTCCTCAACGCCCCCCGGGCGATCGCGCCCGACGGCTGCTTGAAGGCACGGCCGCACGTGTACTGCGCGGGGCAGATCACCGGGGTCGAGGGATACGTCGAGAGCGCGGCGTCGGGACACGTCGCTGCCCGGCGGATCCTCGCGCGCCTGCAGGGAACGGAATTCGTGCCGCCGCCCGCGACCAGCGCCATCGGCGCCCTCCTCCGGCACGTGAGCGGAGAAGCGCACCCTCCCGGATACGAATACCAGCCGACCAACGTGGTCCACGCTCTGTTCCCGCCGCTCGCCGAGCGCCACCGCAAGCACGAGCGCAAGGCGCTCTTGCTGGCGCGCGCGCGCCGCGATCTCGCCACCTGGGCGGCGCAGAACGGCGTGGCGCTGGGTCCCGACCCCGCCTCATGGCAATCCAGCGAACTGCGGCCGTAGCCCTCCTCTGCATCTGCTGCACGCAAGCTCCGCCCGGGCGGAAGCTCGCGTCGGGAATCGCGCGCGGCCTGGTCGCGCGCGACGGCGCCGTGGCGTTCCTCCTCGACGCCGGACATCCCGATGATCGTGGGGTCCCCGACGATCTGCTCGCGGGAGACCTCTGGCTCGACGACCGGAGGGTGGGCCGCGGAGTCTCCACGCTGGACGGCGCCTATGCCTTCGCACCTCGCGGAGGCGAGCTGGCCTTTCTCGGGAGCTGGCGGTTCCGGGAAGGGGAGGGCGAGCTGTGGGTCGCCTCGCCGGGCAGCGCCCCGCGTCAGGTGGCGAAGACGGCGCATTCATTCGCCTGGTCTCCAGGCGGCGAGCTCGCGTTCGTCGCCGACGACCGCCTCGGCATCGGCGATCGCGCCGTCGCGCTCCCTGGAGTGCAGACCATCGCCTGGTCTCCCGACGGCAAGCGTCTTGCTGCACGGGCTTCCGCCGCGGCAGGAGGGACGCTCTGGGCCGTCGATCCTCGATCCGGGTTGGCGCGCGAGATCGCGATCGCCACCTCGGATTTCGCCTTCGCTCCCGACGGCGCGCTCGCGGCGCTGGGCCCCCAGCCGGCGAAGGGCGGAGATCGCGCGGTCCTGCTCGAGGGGGTCCGCGTGGCGGCGGCGACCGCCTTCGCCTTCTCGCCCGACGGGCGCGAGCTTGCGCTGCTCTCGACCGGGAAGCAGCCCGGCGAACCCGCCGGGGACCTGTACCGGATGCCGCGGTCGGGCGGTCCGCCGCGGCTCGTCGCCTCGCGCGTGACCGAATGGCGCTGGAGCAGCGGAGGCGATCTGCTCTGCCTGGCCAGGTACGACGCGCGCGCGCGGGCGGGTACGCTGACGGCGTCGCCGCCGGCAGCCGCGCCGAAGGAGCTCGGGCACCGCGTCCAGAGCTTCTCGGTGTTCGGTCGCCGCCTGCTTTACGTGGTCCAGGCGCCGGAGAAGGGTGACTTCAAGCTCGAGTTGTGGGGGGCGGACCTCGCCTCTCCGCAGCTCGAGCCGCGCCGGATCGACGAAGGCGCATACGGCTGGCAGCTCTCACCGGACGGCGGGACGCTCTACTACAAGGCCCGCTGCGCCGGAGGCGCGAGGAGTTGCTCGCTGCTGCGGGCCCCATTTTCCGGCGGCTTTCCCGAATTGCTCGCGGCCAACGTCGCCGGGTTCGATCTCTCGCGCGACGGCCGCCGGATCCTCCTGCAGCAGCCTCACCGCGGCGCGCCCCGCGCGGTCGATCTCGCCGTGGTCACGGCCATCGGGGCGCCGCCGGATCGCGTGAAGGCGTTCGTGGAAGAAGCCGATCCGAGCTCGGGATTCGCAGATGAGGCAGGGCGCCACGTCGTCTACGCCGTGGTGGCCGCGGGCCGGAGCGGCGTCTTTCTGGCGGACGCACCCTGAGCGCAGCAGAATCCGCGCATGCACCCGGAGATCGAGGAGTTCGCCGCGTATCTCGAGCAGGTCGAGCGCGCCTCGCCCCACTCCCGGCGCGCGTACGTCTCCGATCTGCGCCAGCTGGCCGCCTTCCTAGAGGGGCGCGGGACCGTTCTGGACGCCGCCTCCCGCGACGATCTGCGGGCGTTCCTCGCCTCGCGCTTCGCCGCCAACGCTCCTGCCACGCTGGCCCGCAAGCAAGGCAGCCTGCGCGCATTCTACGAGCACCGGGTGCGGATGGGGCACATCGCCGACAGCCCGGCGCGGCGGCTCGTGTTTCCCAGGCGCCGCCTGGCGCTGCCGAACGTGGTGGCGGTGGACGATTGTTTCGCGCTGATGGCTGCGCCGTCGCTGCGGACGGCGGCGGGGCTTCGCGACCGGGCAGCGCTGGAGCTGCTGTACGGGGCGGGCCTGCGCGTCTCGGAGCTGGTGGGCCTGAACGTCGAGGATCTGGCCAACGACTCCGTGCGCGTGCGCGGAAAAGGGAGCAAGGAGCGCATCGTGCCGCTGGTGCGGAAGGCCCGCGCCGCCATCGAGGCCTATCTCTCCCGCCGCACCGAGCTGCGTCCCCAGGGCCCTGCGCTCTTTCTCAACCGGCGCGGCGGCCGGCTGACCTCGCGCAGCGTTGCGCGGCACCTGGCCAGGTACGCCTTGATCGCCGGAGCACGGCGGCACGTCCATCCCCACGCGCTCCGTCACAGCTTCGCAACGCACCTGCTCGACATGGGCGCCGACTTGCGCGGGATCCAGGAGCTGCTCGGCCACGCCTCTCTCTCGACCACCCAGCGCTACACCCACGTCTCCTCGGAGCGCCTTCTGCAGATCTACGAGGACGCCCACCCCCGAGCGCACGCGCGCCGGCCGAACGGAACGCATCCAACAACCCCTGCTGCCGAGTCACCGCGCTCAGGCATGGTCGCCAAGCCGCCTCCGGCGGCCGCGACTACCGATCGCGGCGGGCGCGGGCGATCGTGAGCTGGCCTTCGAGAAAGGCGAGCATCGAGGTTCCTTCCGCGGCGAGCTGCTGGGGGAGGAACGATGCCCGCGTGAGGCCGGGCAGGGTGTTCAGCTCGAGGAAGACAGGGCCGCGAGCCTGGGCGATGACGTCCGTGCGCGAATAGCCCTCGCATCCCAGCGCACGGTGGGCTGCCAGCGCCATGCCTTGCGCGGCCGCCGAGATCTGGGGAGGAACTTCCGCGGGCGTGATCTCGCGGGTGCCCTTGCCCAGGTACTTGCCCTCGTAATCGAACGCCCGTCCCTGCTCCAGGCGCACCTCGCTGGGCGGCAGCGCCCGCGCGCCGCCGGGGCCGTCCACCACGCCGACGGTCAACTCCGTCCCCGAGATGAACTCCTCGGCCAGGTACGGTTCGCCGGACTCCTCCATCTTGCGCGCGGCGGCGTCGACCTCGTCGGGAGCGAGCAGATGGTACAGGCCCACGCTGCTCCCGCCCGCTACGGGCTTGGCCACGATGCGGCCGTAGATGGCGAGCATCTCGCGCATCTCGTTGCGCATGATCTTCGGATCTTTCGAGAGGTGCACCGAGTGCGCGATCCGCATCCCCGCGGCGTTGACCACCTGCTTCGCGACCTCCTTGTCGAACGCCCGCGCGGAAGCGTCGGCGCCGGGCCCGGTGAAGGCGATGCGGCGCGCTTCGAGCATGCGCTGGATGGTTCCGTCCTCGCCTTCGCCGCCGTGGAGCGCGAGAAGATACACGCGGGAAGGCTGGCTCTCGAATGCCGCCACCACCGAGGGAAACTCCGCCGCTCGGGCGGGAAGGAAGTCGCGCTCGAAGGGTCGCTGGAACCCGGCCAGATCCTCACGCGTGACGCGGTGGACCGCCCCCGACGGAGCGAGGAACCAGGCCTCCGCCTCGTCGAGCACCGCCGAGACGTTCTGCGCGGACGCGACTGACACGCGCCGCTCGTTGCTGGTCCCCCCGAAGAGGATGGTGACGTCGGAGCCGGACATAGTACGTGAACGTAGCATCGCACGTGCCAGGGCGCAGCGTTAGCATGCGGACGATGGCGATCCGATCAACGACGGTCGTGTGCGTGCGCAAGGATGGAAAGGTGGCCCTCGGCGCCGACGGGCAGGTTACGCTGGACAAGACGGTGTTGAAGCACGGGGCGAAGAAGCTCCGCCGCCTGGGCGATGGGTCGGTGCTGGCGGGCTTCGCGGGCGCCACTGCGGACGCGTTCACGCTGTTCGAGCGCTTCGAGGGAAAACTGAAGGATTTCAACAAGAACCTTGCGCGCGCAGCCGTCGAGCTGGCCAAGGACTGGCGCACCGATCGCTTCCTGCGCCGCCTCGAGGCGCTGCTGGTGGTGGCGGACAAGGAGCGCACGCTGATCCTCTCCGGCACCGGCGACGTGGTAGAGCCCGACGAGGGCGTGGCGGCCATCGGCAGCGGCGGACCGTACGCCCAGGCCGCGGCGGTCGCGTTGCTCCAGCACTCCCAGCTCGGCGCCCGGCAGATCGCCGAGGAGTCGCTGCGCATCGCCGGCCGGATCTGCATCTACACCAACGATCAGATCTCCATCGAGGAGCTATGACCGCAGGCAAGGACTTGACGCCGCGCGAGATCGTCGCGGAGCTGGACCGCTACATCGTCGGGCAGGCCGCCGCCAAGCGCGCGGTGGCCATCGCGCTGCGCAATCGCTGGCGCCGGTTCCGGCTGCCCGAGGAGCTGCGCGACGAGGTGATGCCGAAGAACATCGTCCTGGTCGGGCCGACCGGCGTGGGCAAGACGGAGATCGCGCGCCGGCTGGCGCGGCTCGCCGGCGCTCCGTTCGTGAAGGTGGAGGCGTCCAAGTTCACCGAGGTGGGCTACGTCGGCAAGGACGTGGACTCGATGATCCGCGACCTGGTCGAGGCCGGGGTGGCGCTGGTGCGCGAGGAGCGGCAGAAGGAAGTCCAGCCGCGCGCGGACGAGCTCGCGGAGGAGCGGCTGCTGGATCTCCTCCTCCCCGGCTCCCGCGACAGCACCCGCGAGAAGCTGCGCGGCATGCTCCGCGCGGGCGGGCTCGACGACCGGACGGTGGAGGTGGACGTGCAGGAGAGGGCCACGCCGACCATGCAGATCTTCGGCACCCAGGGCATGGAGGAGATGGGCCTCAACCTCCAGGAGATGCTCGGCAACCTCCCCTTCGGGAAGAAGAGCAAGAAGCGCAAGCTGACGGTGCCGGAGGCGCGGCGGTTGCTCGCGCAGGACGAGGCGGAGAAGCTCGTCGACAAGGACACCGTGGTGCGCGAGGCGCTGGATCGGGCGCAGTCGAACGGGATCGTGTTCATCGACGAGATCGACAAGGTGGCGCTTCCCGCCGGGCAGGCCCACGGGCCGGACGTGTCGCGGGGCGGCGTGCAGCGGGACCTGCTTCCCATCGTTGAGGGGAGCACGGTGAACACCAAGTACGGCCCGGTGAAGACCGACCACGTGCTGTTCATCGCCGCGGGCGCGTTCCACCTGGCGAAAGTGAGCGACCTGCTCCCCGAGCTGCAGGGGCGCTTTCCCATCCGGGTCGAGCTGGAGGCCCTCTCACAAGGCGACCTGGTCCGCATCCTGGCCGAGCCGCGCAATGCGCTGACCCGCCAGTACTCGGCCCTGCTGGGCGCCGAAGGCGTCGAGCTGGTCTTCGACCCCAGCGGGATCGAGGAGCTCGCGCGCGTCGCGCAGGACATGAACACGCGCACCCAGAACATCGGGGCGCGCCGACTGCACACGGTGCTGGAGAAGGTCCTCGAGGACGTCTCCTTCGCCGCCCCCGAGCATGCAGGCAAGACCGTCCGCGTGGACGCAGAATACGTGCGCGAGAAGCTCGAGCGCGTCCTCAAGGACGAGGATCTCTCGCGGTACATCCTGTGACAGCCTGGCGGGGCCGGGGCTAGCTCCAATGCTGCTCAGTTAAGCGATTGACGTGGTCGTCGTCGTTGACGTTGTCGTGTGCGTGGACGGCGACGGCGACGGCGACGTGGCGGTGGACGACCGGGCATGTCGGGTGTGCCTGGTACACAGCGTTCATGCTCAGCTTTCAAAAACTCGA
>DATBZA010000092.1:0-17507 GCA_036513415.1 Myxococcales bacterium
CGCCGCCGGGCTGCATGGCCCTGCGCCGCCACGCAGAAAGCGAGCCCGCTGGCGAGGCACTTCACGTGAAGCGAGAGACACGGGGCGGCGCATACTGCGCGTCGTGTGCTTTCTGATGCGTCGGCGCGAGGGCCACGCACCCCGTCGGCTATCTGCGCGCGTCTCACTGAGTCGACACACCGTACACCGCGCCTCGCATTGATCGACTGAGTGAGGGAAGAACGCGGGACACAAGCCACAAACGCTCTCGCGCGACATTCGATTTTTACATGTCCGCAGCTGCAGCCCCACCTGTGGGCCGGCGGCGTCAGCACGCCGCAAACAGGAAGGTGCGAGAGCCTGCTTGACGCTGGGCGGATGAGTCGTCCTGTCGCGGGCGGGCTAGGCTCCGATCGCCTTCTTCAGCTCGGCGGCGATCCCGGCGGCATAGCCGTCGATCGTCTTCTGGTCCGGCCCCTCGACCAGCACGCGCACTTTCGGCTCGGTCCCGCTGTAGCGCACCAGCACCCGGCCGTTCGCACCCAGCTTCTTCTCCACGTCGCGGATCGCGCTCATCACGGCGGCGAGCGACCCCAGCTCGGGCTTGCTCTTGACCGGGATCCCCAGCTGCGCCTGCGGGAAGACCTCCATGCACTTCGCCAGCTCCGAGATGGGCTTGCCGCTCTCCACCATCACCGAGAGCAGCGAGAGCGCGGCCACGGTGCCGTCGCCAGTGGTGGCGTGGTCGAGGAAGATCAAGTGTCCGCTCTGCTCGCCGCCGAAGCTGTACCCGCCGCGCCGCAGCTCCTCGAGCACGTAGCGATCGCCTACCCGGGTGCGGACCACCCTCCCGCCGACCTTCGCGATGCACTGGTCGAGACCCAGGTTGCTCATCACGGTGGCGACCACCGTCTTCTTCGGCAGCGCCCTCCGCCGGATCAGGTCAAGCCCGCAGACCGCCATCACGGCGTCGCCGTCGACCACTTTGCCGTGCTCGTCGGAGACGATCAGGCGGTCGGCGTCGCCATCCAGCGCGATACCGAGGTTGGCCCCGGACTTCTTCACCACCTTGCACATCGTCTCGGGGTGGAGCGCCCCGAACCCGCGGTTGATGTTCTTGCCGTCGGGCTGGTTCCCGATCACGATCACCCGGGCGCCCAGCTCCTCCAGGACCGCGGGCGCCACCCGGTAGGCGGCCCCGTGGGCGCAGTCCACCACGATGGTCAAGCCTTCGAGCGTCAGGTGCCGCGGGAACGTGTTCTTCACGTACACGATGTAGCGGCCGGGAGCGTCGTCGATGCGGTAGGCCTTGCCGATGCTGGTGGCCGTGGGCCGCAGATGGTTGAGCTTGTCGTTGGCGATCAGGTCCTCGATCTCCGCCTCGACCTCGTCCGGCAGCTTGAAGCCGTCCGCGCTGAAGAACTTGATCCCGTTGTCGAGATAGGGATTGTGCGACGCGCTGATCACCGCGCCGGCATCGGCGCGCATCGAGAGGGTCAGGTTGGAGATGGCCGGGGTGGGCAACGGCCCGCAGAGGAGGACGTCGACGCCCATGCTGCAGAGGCCGGAAGCAAGCGCGGTCTCCAGCATGTATCCCGAGAGCCGCGTGTCCTTGCCGATCACCACCCGGTGCCGGTGGTTGCCCCGCTTGATCAGGTAGGCCACCGCGCGCCCGAGCTGCAGCATCAGCTCGCCCGTCATCGGGTAGACGTTCGCAGTACCGCGGATCCCGTCGGTTCCGAACAGCCTGCGAGCGGGCTCTACCGGTTTCTCTGCCAAGCGGAGTGCCATGTTGAATGCTCCCGGAGTGAGACGCAATGTTGATGCCTTGTCGGCAGGGCGGCAAGCTTGCGCCGGACTGTCAGGCACCTGACGTACGGACCGCGTCGGCGAGGGCCAGGGCCTCGCGCGTCGCAGCCACGTCATGGACGCGGACGATGGCTGCTCCCTGGGACGCGGCGACTACGGCAGCGGCCACGCTCCCCAGGAGCCTGTCCGGGGCTGGCTTGCCGGTCGCCTTGCCGATGAACGACTTCCGCGACGCACCGACCACCAGCGGCCGACCCAGTTGCGTCAGCTCGCGCAGGCGCCGCAGCAGCGTCAGGTTGTGCGCGCCGGTCTTCGCGAAACCCAGGCCCGGATCCAGCGCGATGCGTTGCTCCGGAATCCCCGCGGCGCGAGCGCGCTCGAGCGCCGCCATCAGCTCCCGTTCCACCTCGCCGTGCAGATCCGAGTAGACCGCGCGCGCCTGCATCTCCTGGGGTGTGCCCCGCATGTGCATCAGGCAAAACGCCGCGCCGCTTGCGGCGCGGAACAGCGCCGGATCGCGGACCCCGCCTGAAACGTCATTGACGATCTCGGCTCCGGCATCGACCGCCGCAGCCGCCACGGCTGCCTTGGTCGTGTCGATGCTGATCGGCAGCCGGGTCCGCCGCGCCAATTCGCGCACCACGGGTTCGGTGCGGCGGCGCTCCTCGCCGGCATCCACCGGCTGGGCGTCGGGGCGGGTGGACTCTCCCCCCACGTCCAGGATGTCCGCTCCCTCCTCCGCCAGCTGGAGCCCGCGCGCGACAGGGTCGTACGCGCCGCCGTCGGAAAACGAGTCGGGCGTCGCGTTCACGATCCCCATCACCACCGTACGGCCCTCCGGCAACGAGCTGCGCGGCAGCTTCCACGCGCTCCCGCTTGCTGGCGACTCGACGGAGGCCGCTCGGCGCATCAGCTCGCGCGCGGCTTCCCGCAAGGGCTCGCGCTCGAGCGCGTCGGCGAGGCTGCGGGCAGCGAGCCAGATCTGCGCGATGCTCCCCAGGGCGAGAGCTCCGCGCGAACCCTGCAGGACGGCGAGCCCGGATTGGCGAAAGCCCTCCGCCAGCACGCCTTCCGGGATCAGCGCAGCCCACCCGCGCAGATTCGCGTCCAGGACCTCGCGGCCGGCGGCCGCGCAGACCTGTCGCGAATCCGCTTCGGTCTGGAGCTCCACCAGGCGCATCGGCGCGCACTCTACAGCACGCCCGGGAACGGTGTGCCCGAACCGATGGAACCCGGGGCAGCGGCTCGAACGCATCCGATAAACCGGTCTCGCGAGTCACCGCGCTCAGGCGTAGCCGCAAAGCCGCCTTCGGCGGCAGCGGCTAGAAAGGAAGAGGCCGAAGATCCGGCTCGACCCACTGCTCCCTTGCTGCATCCGACCAGAGCAGCTCGGGCGACCAGTGACGCATCGGCAGGTTGGTGTCGGCGAGCGACGTCCTGAGCAGCGCGGCGAGATCGCCCGGGTGGGCGTTGACGGCGCGCAGCCAGAACCAGGTGAGCGTCTCGTTGTACTTGACCTGCGCTCCGATGCGTTGAACGTACTTGAAGAGGATCTCGCGCGCCTTCTGCGGCTCTCCCCGGAAGATCAGGGCGAGCCGCAGGTGCGCGGCATGGTTCATCGACTCGTTCGGCAGCGTGCCCGACTCGAGTGCGGCGATGAAGGCGGCGTCGTTCATGGGAGCGTTCAGGCCTTGCCGGCCTCCGTCTTGGGCACCGCGGCCGTGAGCCCGCCGAGGGCGTCGAGGATCTTCGACTTCTCCTTCACCTCGGGCCGGCGGATCTCGACCGGCTTCGGCGCCGGCAGCGGCTTGCTCTTGTTCAGCGCCTGACCCCGGATCAAGACGTCCACTTCGTCCCCGTCCAGCGTTTCCCACTCGAGCAGCGCGGCGGCGATGCGATCCAGCGCCGGCTTGTTCTCGATCAGGAGCTGCTTGGCCCGCGAGTACTGCTCGGTGACGATCTTGCGCACCTCGGCGTCGATCTCGATCGCCGTCGCCTCGGAGAAGTTCCGCGATCGCTGGGCGAACTCGCGGCCGAGGAACACCTCGTTCTCCTCCTCGCCGAACGCCAGAGGCCCGAGCTTGTCGCTCATGCCCCACTCGCACACCATGCTGCGGGCGAACTTGGTGGCATGCTCGATGTCGCTCTTCGCGCCCGAGGTGATCTCATTGAACTCCAGCTCCTCGGCGATGCGCCCGCCCATCGACATGGCGATGCGGTCCAGGACCGACCGGCGGTTCCAGTTCAGCCGGTCTTCCTTGGGCAGCATCTGGGTCAGGCCCAGCGCAGGCCCGCGGGGAATGATGGTGACCTTGTGCACCGGGTCGTTGTGCTCGGTGAGCTTGGCCACCAGCGCGTGACCCGCCTCGTGCCAGGCGGTGATCTTCTTGTCCTTCTCGCTGATGATCATGGACCGCCGCTCGGCGCCCATCATCACCTTGTCCTTGGCGAAGTCGAAGTCGCCGCCGTCCAGGCGGTCCTTGCCCCGGCGCGCGGCGATCAGCGCGGCCTCGTTGACCAGATTTTCCAGATCGGCGCCCGAGAAGCCAGGCGTGCCGCGGGCGATGGCGTCCAGATCCACCTCGGGCGAGAGCGGCGTCTTGCGGGTGTGCACCTTGAGGATGCCCTCGCGACCCTTCACGTCCGGCCGCGGCACCACGATGCGGCGGTCGAAGCGGCCGGGGCGAAGCAGCGCCGGATCCAGGACGTCGGGGCGGTTGGTGGCGGCGATCAGGATCACGCCCTCGTTCGACTCGAAGCCGTCCATCTCGACCAGGAGCTGGTTCAGCGTTTGCTCGCGTTCGTCGTGTCCGCCGCCCAGGCCCGCGCCGCGATGCCGACCGACCGCGTCGATTTCGTCGATGAAGATGATGCAGGGGGCGTGCTTCTTGCCCTGCTCGAACAGGTCGCGCACGCGGGAGGCGCCCACGCCGACGAACATCTCGACGAAGTCGGAGCCGGAGATGGAGAAGAACGGCACGCCGGCTTCGCCAGCGATGGCGCGAGCGAGAAGCGTCTTGCCCGTTCCGGGCGCGCCCATCAAGAGGACGCCCTTGGGGATGCGGCCGCCGAGCTTGGTGAACTTCTTCGGGTCCTTGAGGAAGGCGATGATCTCCTCGAGCTCCTCCTTCGCCTCGTCGATCCCGGCCACGTCGGCGAAGGTGACCTTGTTGTGGTTCTCCGAAAGGAGCTTCGCCTTGCTCTTGCCGAAGCTCATCGCCTTGCCGCCGCCCGCCTGGAGCTGGCGCATGAGGAAGACGAAGAGGATGCAGAGGACGCCCAGCGGCATCCAGGAGACGAGGAACTGCGCCCAGAGCGACTGCGAGTCCTCTTTTTCGAACTTGAGCGCCACGCCCTTCTTGCGCATGTTCTCGAGGAGCTGGCTGTCGAGCGGCGAGACGG
This sequence comes from Myxococcales bacterium, assembly GCA_036513415.1. GTDB lineage: Bacteria > Myxococcota > Myxococcia > Myxococcales > 40CM-4-68-19 > 40CM-4-68-19. Next base: position 5,191 of record DATBZA010000092.1, read on the forward strand.
TGCGGAACTCCTGCCGGTTCTTCAGCTGACCCTGGAGGACGTTTCCCTTCACGGTGGTCGTGGAGACGTCCCCCCGCTCGACCGCCGCGTAGAACTCGCTCGCGTCGATCTCCTTCGGTTCGGCCGACCGCTGGCGGGAGAAGATCGAATAGAACGAGAAGAACAGCAGGATCAGGACCGCCCAGAGAAAGAAGGTCTTGTACGACTGTCTCACCTTGGCTCCTCGTCTGTCCTGGGATCCATCGTAGCAGAATGGGATTCGTGCCGCCGCCTGGACGGTAACGGTCCGTCCGGAGGCTTCATTTCCGGACCCAGGGCGAAGGAAACAGATCCCCGTCCGCAAGGGTCGCCCGGCCGCAGCCCCTGCACCCAGAACACCCGTCCGTGCGCGTCGGCGAGAAGCGCCAGCCCGGCGCGCTCCTCGCGTGGGATGTGCGCGCCGATCCAGAGATCGGCCACCTTCTTGGACCGCCCCCCAGCGGGCCGGAAACGATCGCCCGGGCGCTGCCCGCGCAGCGTCCATGGAAACGGCGCCTGCGTCACGTCGACGTCTACTCCTCTACCCGGCGTCGCGGCGACTTCCAGCGCGCGGGGACCCCAGACGTAACGTCCGGGCGCTGGGATCGCCACCTCGGCCAGCGGACGCAACGGGGCGCGGGAGCGCTCGAACTTCACCACCGCGCGGCCGCCGGGGAGGTCGAGGGCGCCCTCGCCCCGCTCGAGCAGGCGCAGCAGCGTCTCCAGGTGCTTGCGTTCGGGCCGGACGCCCTGGTCGGTAGCCTCGAGGAGCAGCGCGCGGCGCCGCAGCACCGGGTGCAGGTGCGCGCCCGCGGCCGCAAGCGCGTTCAGCAGCGCGTCCTCTTCCGCGAAAGTCGCCGCCGCGCCGGAGAGCGCCTCCTCCAGGCGCGGGTTCAGCTCGAGCAGCGAAGGCCAGAGGGCGCGCAGCCTCGCGCGGGCACGCGCCAGGTCCGTATTGTGCGGGTCATCCACCCAAAGCAGCCCGCGGGCGACGCAGTACGCCTCGGTCGCCGCGCGCGGCACATCCAGGAGCGGACGAGCCAGTTCGACGCCGGCGATCAGCGTGCGGCGGCGGCGGACACCCGCAAGGGCGCCAGGTCCCGCGCCGCGGATCAGGCGCAGGAGAAGCGTCTCGGCCTGGTCGCGGCGCGTGTGCGCGGTCGCGACCACAGGCGTGCCGGCCAGACGCGCAATCTCTCCCAGGGCCGCGTAGCGCGCCTGTCGCGCCGCTGCCTCGAGCCCCGCGCCCTGGACTTGCAGATCTTCGATCCTTCGCAAGAAGAATGGAGCACCCAGCGAGCGGGCGAGCTCCCGGACCCGCTCTGCCTCCAGCGCCGACGCCGGGCGCAACCCGTGATCGACATGCCCGATGGCGCAACGGACACCCACCCGCGCGGCGGACGCGGCCAGCGCGACCGAATCGGCGCCTCCCGAGCAGGCCACCAGCACCGGAACGTCACGCGGCAAGCCGGTGTGAACGGCGGGTTCGACGCTGTCCGCCAGATTTCCCACTCCCCGAGTCTAGCGCCACGCAACCCCGAATTCCGGTGCGCACTTGCGCGTAGACTGTTGAGAACCCAATTTTCCTGCGGTCAAAAGGGGGACATCGGCTCAGCAGCGGGAACATCCAGCGCGGACTACGGGTTCTGGACGATGACGCGGTGTGACCCGCGACAGCATTTAGCAGTGAGCCTGGGGGTCCCCCCCTCCCCCTCCAGGCTCATGGGCTGGCCCAGCAAACGCTGAGGCCAGCCTTTTTTTGTGGGCCTGACCGACGTCCAGTGAGGCGATTCGCTACACCCGTCCGGATTCAGGACAGCTCGCAGACGCAGTTCAAGAACGTGGTCCGCTTCCGCAAGAGGATCGCGACGCAGCAGCGAAGATACGCGGCGGGACCGAACTCCCGCACGATCACAGCGCCGTGCCGGAGGACTTCCCTGGTGGTGATGACGCCGCTGATCGCCATTTCCGCTCCCCGAACTGCGGTTCTGGGAGCGCTTCTTGCGATCTCCGTGCCACCGATCGGGCGCCTGCTTCCCTGCCGTTCAGGGCGCTTCTGAGCCCTCCCCAGGGTGGTCGCAGATAAACCGTCATGACGGATGGTTGCTTACTTGACCCGGTTGTCGTCCAAGTCTAGACACAGGAGACGGTTGTGAGCGCCCCGCCGATCGGCGGGCGCCCCTCCGCGGAGGATTTGATGGCAGGTACCGACAAGAGGAAGCAGAGCCTCTACTTCCCCGAGGACATGCTCCGGGAGATCCAGGAAGAGGCAAACCGGCAGGACCGGTCGCTGTCCTGGATCGTGCAACAAGCCTGGAAGATTGCCCGAAACGAGATCATGCGCTTCCCATCGGTGAATGACGTCATCGGCGGTGAGCGGCCGTCCGAGGGGCGCGAATAGATGTCGGCCAACGACGCGCGCAAACAGAGCCTGTACTTCCCCGAGGACATGCTCAACGAGATCCAGTCCCAGGCGCAGCGGCTCGACCGCTCCCTGTCGTGGGTGGTCCAACAGGCCTGGAAAATCGCCAAGGCGGAGTTGCGGAAGGTCCCGTCGCCGAACGACATGCTCGACGACGACCCCGCCGCGCAGCGCGGATAGCGCGCTCCGCCATCCATCTCTGGCTCGGAGCGCGCCGCGCTCCGGGCCCTTTTTCTGCTGGTCAGACGCGGGTCGGTTCCCGCGACGCCACCTTCCAGCGTTCGGACGGGGCCGCCACCGCCGACAGTGCCAGGGCATCGGGGCTTCTGCGCACCTCGGCAGGCGGAGCTAATGCGTGAGGGTCACCGCCACCTGCTGGGTCTGCAAGAGGGATCTGGTGAGGTCGGGCGTCGAGAGCAGCGCACCGGCGTCGAGCATAGCCGGCTGCAGCTCGTTGGGAATGCGCCAGACCTGCTTGGCCATCGACGTGATCACGACGGCATAACGCCCCGCTTCCAGCGGGACCGCGACCGGGGGAACGCTCGGGTCCAGCAGGCTCACCTTGGCCGACCCGTTCGCGAGCGCTACAACGGATGTGGTGACCTGGTGCATGCTGCCGGGAATGCAGGTCCCGGCAGAGAACTGGCCGGCATCGAGCGACGCGAAGATGACGGTCGCCTTTCCCAGCCCGTCGATCCGGGGAACGAGACCGGCGGCGTCCCCGACCTTGACCAGCTCGATCTTGAGCGAGTCGCCGACGGGTTTGCCAGTGCCATCGCAAGCCAGCGCGAAACCGCCCTCGGAATCCGGACGCCACGCCGCCACGCCGCTGCCGAGGATCGCGACCGGTTTGATCCTGAACGAGGCATTGGGTCTGGCGCTGAACTCCAGGTTCACGTCGGCAGTCGCCGGATTGCCGGACGGATCGAGCAGCTCGAAGCTGGGTCGCTGCGGAAGCACCCGGGCCGGGCTCAGGTTCAATGATGCGAACGTCGTATCGACGTGCACCGCGGACGCGTCAGTCATCAGGTTTCCCGCGCCGGGCGCGAGCGCGAACAGCGCCGGCCAGGCGGCGAAGTCGCCGCGCATGTCCACCACCGCCGTCACAACGTACTCGCCGGCAGGCAGGTCCGGCAGGACATAGCTCACGCTGCCGCCCTGGAATTCAGCGCCTGTGTGGAAGGCGACCGAGAACGGACGGCCGAAAGGCGGCAGCGCATTGGCGGCGTACGCGAACACGTACGCCGCCAGAGGGTTGCCGGCCACCGACAGCGTTCCCGCGATCCCGCCGGAGCGCAGAGCGTGTGCAGGTGGGACGACCTGGAAGGCCTGGCTCTGCGATTGCGTTTGCACGGTCCCGGGCCCGCACGCCGACGCCGACGCCGGGCAGACGACCGCTGGATCGAGCGCGGCCGACCCGGAAGCATTCGGGATCTCCCAGACCTGGCCCGCCTGCGAGACGAGGACGATCTTGTAGGGTCCGGGCTGGAGCAAAGGCAGCCGCTGGGGCGGCGCGCCGGCCGTGGAAGCGTCGAACAGAGCCGGCCGGACGATGATGGTGAGCCTGTCGGTCAGCACCGGCGGCGCATTGCCGCCCGGTTGCGGCTGGAGCGCCGGCAAGAACGGTGTCGGGTCCACCGCAGCGGGGATGACCTGTCGCTGAGTGGGGCGCAGGTCTGGGGACCCGTACTGGGTCAAACTGGTCGGGTCCGAAGGGTCGAGCCTGACGAGGAAGACGCGCGGCCACACGTCCGCGAGGCCATCGTGGTCGCCGTCGACCGGGACTCCGCCCGGATCGCGGATCAGCTGCACGGCGAAATGCGGCGCGTCGGTCCGCCCCGGGGGAAACGCGAGCGGCTTCGACCGCAGGTCGAAACGCACCGGAGTCGCTTGGTCCGCAGGCATCTGCGCCGGCGTCGCCGGGTCGATCTCGAACGCGGGCGGGTCCGCAGTCACCCTCGTCCTCAGCGCCACGTCTTTCCCGGTCGCGTTTCCGACGCCGGCGAACACCGCCGGCGGCGAGCCCGCCTCGCCCAGGGCCCCGACCAGGTCGCCGCTGCTGGGGGTCTCCAGCGGGCTGAGCAGAGAGAAGTTTCCGTCCACGTCGGCGAGCGCCTGCACGACGTAGGAACCCTGCGGCAGCCCGTCGATGCGGTACGGCGCAGTGAATCCCTGGGCATCCGCGATCACCGCGCTTGCGGGGATGATCCGGACGCGCACCGGCCGGGCGGCGCCCAGCGGAGGGGGCGGGTTGTAGCGGTCGTCCAGATAGGCCTGCACCACGATGTTTCCGCTCTTGATGGAGGGGTCGCCGCGCCACGTCACCACGCCGCTCATGCTGTTGGCGGGCAACGTGGACTGCGGCGCGACGGTGATCAGCTGGGCTTGCGACGGCGCGAAGTCCGGGGAGGCTGGATCGCCGAGCTGATTCGGCAGCCTCCAGGCCTGGCCGCTCCGCTCGATGACCACCACCTGGTACGTGCCCTGCGGGATCGAGGGAAGCGGCGTCAGGTCGCTGGCCTCCAGGGCCCAAGGCTGGACCAGCACCTCGAGCGTGTCTCGCGCGATCGGCGTCGCTCCCGGCGGGAGGCTCACCAGCGCCGGCAGCACGGGCAGGGAGTTGACGCGGCAGGGAACGATCGCCGCCGCGCCCGGCGCCGTCGGGACCGGATTCCCCTGCCCGTCCACGCCGGAGAGCTGTCGGAGGAACACGCGGGGGAACACCTCGTCGAGCCCGTCGCCGAAGCTGATGCGGCGGTTCCCTTGCAAGTCCCGATCGAGCTCGAGCGCGAAGCGCGCGTTCTCGAACCTGGCGCTGCGCGCCGCGAGCCGCGTAGTCCGCAGCTGCAGCCGCACCGGACGGTCCATGTTCGGGTCCAGCGTCTGCGGCCCGCCCACCAACTCGAAGGACGGGGGATCGTAGGGCATCGTCTGGGCCAGCTCGACGTTGACGCCGCTGACCACCTGCCCAGGCGCGACCTGGACCGCGAGGAGCCGAGGCCGCCCGGGACCGGCCTCGCCGTAGGCGCCGACGGGATCGCCGGCGCGCGGCTGCTGCGCGTAGTCGAAGAAGGGATCGAACTCCCGCGACGCGTCGATGAAGGCGCGAATCTGGTAGCCGCGCCCGGAAGGCACTTGCGTGAAGGTGAACGAAGCGGAGAACGGACCGATGCTGGTCCCTGGCGCGTTCCTGAACAGCGCCGACTCCCGTACGCGCGCGATGGCGGCGGCTCCGGTCCCGTTCCTGTCGCGCAGCGGCAGCGCGCTGCCGTCGAACAGCAGGACGATGGCGTCGCCGCGCGCCGTCCCGCTGTACACCAGGCTTCCCTGGATCACGCCGGGCGCGGGACAGAGGTCGCCGCCGCAAGCGTACTGATCGAGGCCCGGCCCGATGGGAGGCTTCTCGCAGGCCAGTGCACAGAGGCAGGCCGCGGAGAGGCATTCCGGAACGCACCGTCTCATGGTTCAGAACGAGCCGGAGGCAGTGAAGAGGACGCGGCGGCCGATCTGGTTCCCGAACGGGTGCTCACGGTGCTCGTCGGCGAGCAGGTTGTAGAAGGCGACGGCGGTCTCGAACCGGTTCCTGATCCACCAGTAGCTGACCCGGCCGTTGAGCATCGTGTACGCAGGCACGCCGTAGGCGGTGTAGAGCACGCCGCCCGGACTGCTGACGTCGAAGGACTTCTCCACCCAGGTGACCGCAGAGACGTAGTGGACGTCGATGCCCAGATCGAAGTTCGCTTTCGTCCGCCACTGCGCGCTGGCATAGACCTTGTGCTGCGCCGTGTTGGCGAGCGTGGCGGAAACCGGACCGGGCGCGGTCTTGTCGCGGGTGCAGCCGCCGCCCGAGGTCACCCGGCAGGCGAACATCCTCTCGAACGAGTAATTCGCGCGCAGATCCACGCCGTCCGCGGGAGACCACTTCGCGCTGAGCTCGGTCCCCATGCCGAAGTAGCTGCCCGGCTCGTTCTCGAATCCGGTGTAGCCGATCACGTACTGGCCGGTCGCTGGGTCCACCGCCTCGGCGGGGGTCGCGGGTGGACGCAGGGCTCCATCGGTGATCAGGTTCTGCACGCGCTCCGCGTAGACGACGAGGTCGGGCTGGAAGCTTCCGATGCGGGCGCGGTATCCGACCTCGGCCTCGATGATCTGCTCGGGCCGCAGCGTCCTGCTCCCCTGGAAGCGCACCCCGAGCGCGGGCTGGGTGGGAAGGGGCGCGTACAGGTCGGTGTAGCTCTCGAGGAAGGTCGGGGCGCGGAACGCGGTCCCGCCCGTGAGGCGGAACACGTGGTCCGGCCTGGGCTCGAAGAGGAGCGTGCCGCTGGCCGAGTGCACCAACCCGCCCGGAGTGATGCTCTCGGCGGCCAGGAGCGGGTGCCGATCGACGCGGTAGGCGAGGACCAGAGAGAGCTGGCGGGTCATGTCCCACTGGTCCTGCACGAAGGCGTTGAAATGGTTCTCCTGGTAGGGGTCGTTGCCCGGCCGCGCGGCCAGGTAGCTCCACTGGACGCTCTTGAAGCGGTACCCGCCCCCGAAGTTCAGGTGGTGCGTGCCCCAGGCCTTGAAGTCGGCGCCGGTCTGGGCGGAGACGTCGACCACGTCGCTCCGGACGCTGCTCTTGAGCGTCGCGATCCCTGCCGGCCAGTACTCCGGGCCGGTGGTGAGCCGCAGCGCGTTCCAGAACGCCTTCACGCGGGTGGGGCCATCGATCACCTCGAAACGGGCGAAGCCCGCCTGGCCGGTGTTGCCGAAGGTGCGCAGGGCGCCGAGCGGAACCGCCTGCATCGCGACCTCGTCGAATCCGCCGCCCGCCAGCAGCTGGGTCCGCCCCAGGTCGTAGGTGGCCGCCACGTCGGCGCGCTGGACCTCGCGGCTGCGGTTTGGCTGAGGGAATTGCGCCGTCAGGTCCGGCCGGTCATCCGCGAAGTCGCGCGTCCACCGATCGGCCCGGTCATAGGTCAGCGTGGTGCGATATGAGAGCTTGCCGGTCTTGCCTCCCATGGTGACGCCGCCCTGGAAGGTGTTGTGGTTGCCCGCCTGCGCGTAGGCCCGTACGCCCGCGGCCTCCTCGCCCGTCCTGGTGATGATGTTCACCACGCCCGCGAAGGCATTGGCGCCATAGAGCGCGGAGCCGGGACCGCGGACGACCTCGATGCGTGCGATGTCGGGCACGGCCACGTCGACCAGCGGCCAGAAGGTCCCGCCGAGGAAGTCCTGGTACACGGATCGGCCGTCGACCAGGACCAGCACCTTGTTGGCGACGCGGCGGTTGAAGCCGCGGATGGAGACGTTGCTGTCGCTCGGGTTCATCTCCGCCATGTCGATCCCAGGCACTCGCCGCAGGATCTCGGGGATGGTCGCCGCGCCGCTCATCCGGATCTCGTCCTCGCCGATGATGGTGAGCGAGGCCGGCGCCCGCGTCTCCGAGCTGGAGCGCGCCGAGGCAGTCACCACCTGCTCCTCGAAGATGTCGTCGGCGTCGGCGTCGTGCGCGGAGGAGAGCTCGGCGGCGATCTCGCGTGCGGTGGCCCGGGACCTGGCGGAGATGGTCTCCGCCTCGAACATGTCGTCCTCCGGGTGGGCTGCCTTCTGCGGCTCGGATTTCTTCCCCGCCAATGCCGGCTTCGACCCGGCTCCCGCATTCGGCATCAAGGCCTGCTGCTGGTTGACCAGCGCCTGGAGCTGCGCGATCAGCTTCTGCACGTCCGCGTTCTGCAGCTGCGGCTGCGGCGAAGCGGGCGCGGAAGCTCCCGGCCCGACCGCCGCCTGGAGGCGCTGCATGACGCTGAGCACCTGATCCTTGTCGATCGGGTCCGTCGCGACGTACTGGCGGAAGTAGTTCAGAGCCTCGGGGATGTTGCCGAGGTCCACGTACGCCTTGGCGATGTCGTAGAGCACGTCCGGATGCGGCTTGATCGCGTAGGCCTGCTTGAGCTCCGCGATGCCCCGCTCGACCTGCCCCGCCGCGATCAGCGACATGCCCTCGCGGAAGTGGCGCTTCGCGTCCGCCCGGGAATCCGCCAGCGCGGCGGGGGCGACCAGCGCCGCGAGCAGGAGCAGCGCGCAAATCCGCCGTCGCGCGGCGGCCAATCGGGTCGCGCTGTTCGAGTTGTGCATGTGGTTGCTCATCCGTGGCTAGTACGGGTCGTCCTTGTATCCGACCGATCGTTTGGTTGGCTTCGACTCGTAGGGGTCTGTCCGCGCGCTCTTCAGCGTCACGCTCAGCGACATGCGCTCGCCCTCCACGGCCTTGTTCAAGGAAGCGGGGCGGTAGCCGTCGTGGCGCAGCGTCAGCTGCAGGGGCTTCTTGGTGGGAACCCGCAGGTCGAACGGCGTGGTCCCCAGGAACTGGTCTTCGGCGTCACGCACCTCGGCGCCCGCGGGCGTGCTGGTCACCGTCACCAGCGTGGTGCCGGCGAAAGCGGCGGGATAGGCGACCGCCGGCGCCGTGGTCTCGGCCGGCGCCGGCGCAGGCGGGGGTGGCGCGACCGGAACCGCGGCCGCCGGGGCGACCGGAGCCGCGGCTGCCGGGACGACCGGCACAGCGGCTGTCGGGGGCGCAGCGGGCGCGAGCGGCGCGACCGGAACCGCAGCGGCCAGGGGCGGAGTGGGTGGGGCCGGTGGCGCCGGTGCCCACAGCACGTACGCGGCAGTGCCGATTCCGGCCATGACGATGAGCGCCGGAGGGAGCGCGATCCGCAACTGCGGCCGGTCCTTCAGCGCCGCCGCGATCGCGGCGGCGATCTGCGCGATGCCGGACCTGACGCGCGCGACCTCGGACGAGAGACGCGCCAGAGCGGCCTCGACGCGGGCGAGGATGCGCGGCACCAGGCGGCCGATGACCGGCAGTCGAGAAAGGGCGGCAAGCTTCCGCTGCAGGGACCTGGCCGGAACGGCACGCCCGAGCAGATCCAGCTCGTCGTCCAGCATCGCCTCCGGCGGAGGAGGCGGGGGTTTCGTCGCATGCGGCGTCCCGCGCGCAGGCGTGGAGCGCAGGGCGCTCATCGGCTGGCTCGGCGTGCGCAGGCCAGGCTGCGGCGTGGGCGGCGTCTGGGCGATCATTCCCGGGGTGACGGGTTTCGCCTGTGGCTGCGGTCCGATCTGAGGCGGCATCGAGTGGGGCGCCGAGATTCCGGTGAGGTGCGCCCGCACCGCCTTGAGGTGCACGAGCAGCTCGTCCATGGACTGGTACCGCTGCTCGCGGCCCTTCGCCATGCAGCGCAGGACGATCCGCTGCAGCTCGGGCGCGATCTGAAGATCGGGGCGCAGCTGCCGGGGTGGCACGGGCGCGTCGTGCAGGTGCTTGAGGATGATGTCGACGGGCGCCGGAGCGGTGAACGGCACCCGGCCGGTGAGCATGTGGTACAGCAGCACGCCCAGCGAATAGATGTCGCAGCGCTGGTCCGGGCTCTGGTTCCGCGCCTGCTCGGGAGCTATGTAGTGAGGCGACCCCATGAACGTCCCGGCGTTGGTAATGTCCGTCTCGGGGTTGTCGCTCGAGAAGAACTTCACCAGGCCGAAGTCAAGCACCTTGACGAAGTCGTGATCGTCCTGCTGCCGGAGCAACATGACGTTGGCCGGCTTGAGGTCGCGGTGGATGATCCCGAGCGCGTGCGCCTCGCGCAGCGAACGGCAGATCTGCTGCGCGATGTGGATCACGCGATCCTGCGCCAACGGTCCGTCCGCTTGCATCGCCTGGGAGAGCGTGCGGCCGTCGAGGTACTCCATGGCGATGAAGAAGATCCCGTCGTCGGTGCGGCCGTAGTCGTACAGCGTGATGGTGTTCGGGTGCGTCAGCTTGGCGGTGACGCTCGCTTCCAGGAAGAAGCGCTTGTAGAAGTTCGGGTCGCGATCGTGGCCGGCGCCCAAGACCTTGAGGGCCACCACCCGGTCCAACGGCGCCTGCAATGCCTTGTAAACGCGGCCCATCCCGCCATGACCGATGGCCTCGACGATCTTGTATCGATCGTTCAGCACCCGCCCGAGCAGGGGATCCGCTTCTGCCGCGGCGGAGGGGGGGTCGGGGGCCGGCTGAGCACCAGGCATGGAGCTGGACTCCTGTCGCGCGCGGAGCCCCCCGGCGCCGTTCGCAAATTGAAACGCTAACGCCATCTTCCAGCCTGGGTCAAACAATCGACAACCTATGCGGATGTGGGGAAATTCAGGCTTTGCAAATGTCCGTGATAACCCATTGCCATGTCGATACGTAAGAAGGCGGAGGAGCTGGAGCGCCGCCGCGCGGAGGCGAAGAAGATGGGCGGCGAGGCGCGGCTCACGCGGCAGAAAGAGCGCGGGAAGCTGGACGCGCGGGCGCGGCTGGACCTTCTGCTGGACGCCAAGACATTCCGTGAGATCGGTCTGCTCGCGACACACCTCGGCAAGCTGGAATCGCCCACTCCGGCCGACGGCGTGGTCTGCGGAACCGGGCTGATCGAAGGCCGCCCGGTCTGCGTGGCGTCGTACGACTTCACCGTACAGGGCGGGAGCATCGGCCCGGTCGGCGAGCGGAAGGTGGCGCGCTTGCGCGAGCTGGCGCTGCGCGAGCGGGTTCCGATGATCTGGCTGGTCGATTCCGCGGGAGCGCGGCTGTCGGCCGACCCGGAGGAGGCAGCCTGGATCGCCTCGTTCGCCGACACCGGCTATCTGTTTCGCGAACAGGTGGTGATGAGCGGGGTGGTCCCCCTGGTCGCGGCGATGGTCGGTCCCGGGGCGGCAGGCACGGCGTACATTCCCGGCCTCGCGGACTTCGTGCCGATGGTGCGCGGGACCTCGTCGATCGCGATCGGCGGCCCCTATCTGGTCAAGAGCATGATCGGCGAGGACGTCAGCGAGGAGGCGCTGGGTGGATCCAAGGTGCACACCGAGGTGAGCGGCGTCGCCGATCTGGAGACGGCGAGCGACGCGGAGTGCCTGGCGGCGGTGCGCGAATACCTCTCCTACTTTCCCTCGCGGTGCGGGGAGAAGCCGCCGCGGCGCACCTCGTCGGACCCCGCGGACCGCCGCGACGAGGCCTTGCTCGACGTCGTCCCGGAGAATCCCCGGCAAGCGTACGACGTGCACAAGGTGATCGGGGCGATCGTGGACGGCGGCCGCTTCTTCGAGATCAAGCCGCGCTGGGCGCGGAACATCGTCACCGGGCTCGCTCGGATCGACGGTTGGCCGGTGGGCGTGGTCGCCAACAACCCGATGCAGGTCGGCGGAGTGCTCGAGGTGAACGCCGCGGACAAGGCGGCGCGGTTCGTCAACCTCTGCGACGCCTTCGAGATCCCGCTGGTGTTCCTGCAGGACGTCCCGGGCTTCATGGTGGGCTCGAAGGTCGAGCAGCAGGGGATCATCCGGCACGGCGCGAAGATGCTCTACGCGGTCGCCTCGGCGACGGTGCCGAAGCTGACGGTCGTGCTGCGCAAGGCGTACGGGGCCGGCTACTACGTGATGAACGGGCGGGCCTACGAGCCGGATCTCCTGGTGGCCTGGCCCGGCGCGGAGATCAGCGTGATGGGCGCGGAGGGAATGGTCGCCATCGCCGCCCACAAGCAGTCGGAGGAGGTGAAGAAGCAGCTCGCGGAGGGCATCCGGCCGCACATCGACATCTTCCGCACGGCGGCGCTCGCGTACCTGGACGACGTGATCGACCCGCGCGAGACCCGGCCCCTGCTCGCCCACTGCCTCAGGCTCTGCGAGGGAAAGAAGGTGGAGCGGCCCTGGCGCAAGCGCGAGATCGCGCCCGTCTAGTCGTCGTCTAGTCGCGGCCGCCGAAGGCGGCTTAGCGACTACGCTTGAGCGCGGTAACTCGCGAGCACCGATGATGAGATGCGTTCCAGCCCTACCTCCCGGCTCCGCTGACCATCTTGAGATTTGCGGTGCGGTACTTCATTGA
>DATBZA010000093.1:0-3723 GCA_036513415.1 Myxococcales bacterium
GCATCGCCACGTGCTGCAGACGCGGATGAAACGCGCCGGGCAACGCTGGTCGCTGCGCAACGCCCGCCGGATGGCCCGACTCCGCGCCGCCTACCGCACCGCGGGTGCGCTCGGCTTCTACGACGCGATCCGGCGCACGACGTCCGGTGACGCCACCCGTCGAGTGAACCCGAGCGCTCTCCGAAACGGCTTCCACTACGCCCGCTATGGCGCCCGAGACACGAACCGCTGCGCACGGACGGCCTCAAACTGATCGTGCGCCCCTCCGCGCGCACCCGCCGGATCCCGCCGCACCCGCAGCGCGATGTCCGCCCTTTCAAGTCGTCTCCGGCGAAGCTCTGCGATTGCCGCCTGTCGCCGATCTGGCCCGGTCGTCTGCGGCTAAGTGTCGCGAGGAGGAAGCAATTGATTTGGGCACACCTTCCTTTGGGCGGCTTGGGGTCGGCTCGCCGCGCCACCCCAGACTGCATTCCCTTCTGCGAGCACGGCACGCCTTGATTAGGCGGACATCGTGGCCAGCCTGGCCCCGCCGCGCCCCGCCCGCCCGCGACAACCACCGCCCGGCCACCGCGTCGCCGATCCGTGCTACGCACCCTCGATGCTCCACACCCCGCGCCTCAGCCTGGTCCCGCTTGGCGCCGAGCACTTCGAGCCGCTCGCCGCGATGTACGCGGACGCCGAGATCATCCGCTTTTCTCGAACCTGCGCCGCTGGATCGCGGTGAGGCCTGGCGGCGCTCGCCACTCGCTCCGCCGCGAGTTCTGGGGACGCGGATTCGCGTCGGAAGCCGCGAGCGCGTGCGCGCATTACGCGTACGACGTGTTGCAGGCGCCCACCGTCATCAGCCTGGTGCATCCGGACAACCTCCGCTCGCAGCGTGTGGCCGAACGGGGCGGGGCGAAGGTCGAGCGGGAAATGGTTTTGCGCGGGCTCCCGGTGCGAGTTTTTCTCTGGCCGCAACACTGACCCTTTCCCGTTGTCGCACCAGAGGAATTCGGCTAGGGTCCGCGCCTTCGCACCATGCGGACGGTCCTATTTCTCGCCACCCTGACTCTCGCAGCAGCGGCGGTTCCCGCGCAGCAGCCTGCGCCCACGCCGGCACGACCCGGAGCCGGTGAGCAGAAACATCCTGCTGGCGAAGAGGCCCCACCGCCGGACCAGAAGGTCGGAGAAGCGCCGACGGTTCCGACCGGGCAGACGGCCACCGAGGCGGCGGCACCGGTGCCGGACAGCGGGGTCATCGCCAAGGTGAACGTCCAGGGCAACCGGCGGGTCGAGTCGGACGCCATCCGCGCTTCGATGCCGCTGAAGGCGGGGGACACGTTCGACCGGGAGAAGCTGAAGGCGGCGCTGCTGGCGGTCTGGCGGATGGGCTACTTCAACGACGTCAAACTCGACGTCAGCCGCGCCAAGCCGCCGCTCACCGGGTACGTGCTCACCGTGCTCGTCAGCGAGAAGCCCGCCGTGCGCGAGGTCAAGCTGGAGGGGAACGAGGAGCTGTCCAAGGACGACTTCAAGGACACCATCGAGGTCAAACCGTTCCAGATCCTCGACCAGGAAGCCGTGCGCAAATCGGCGAAGAAGATGCAGGAAAAATACGTGGAGAAGGGGTTCTTCCTCGCCGAGGTGACCCCGAAGATCGTCCCGCTGCCGAACAACGAAGTGAACGTGGTCTTCCAGATCAACGAGCACGCGAAGATCACGGTCAAGGAGGTCCGGTTCGTCGGAAACCGCGCTGCCAGCACCGCGATACTGAAGGACGCCATGCTCACGCAAGAGGGATCGCCGTTCTCGTTCCTCACCGGAGCCGGCACCTACCGCGAGGATGCGTTCCAGCGCGACGAGATCGTGCTGCAGGGCCTCTACTTCGACATGGGCTACATCTACGTGAAGTTCGGCAAGCCCGCGATCGAGCTGTCGCCGGACAAGCGGTACATCTTCATCACCATGACCATCGAGGAGGGCGACCCGTTCGACGTCGGCAAGATCGAAGTGTCCGGCGACCTGCTGCGCCCGAGGGAGGAGCTGCTCGCCCTGGTCGAGACCCGGTCCGGTGAACGGTTCTCGAAGACGCGCCTGCAGAACGACATGAACCGGCTGCTCGACGTCTACAAGGACCAGGGCTACGCCTACGCCAACGTCACGCCGGACACCGCGGTCGACGCCGAGCGGAAGATCGTCGATCTCACCTACGTGTTCCAGAAGGGCCAGCCGGTCAGCATCGAGAAGATCGAGATGGTGGGAAATACCAAGACCCGCGACAAGGTCATCCGCCGGGAAATGCGCATCGCCGAAGGAGATCTCTACAACGGGACCAGGGTGCGCGCGTCCAAGGCGCGCATCACCGCGCTGGGTTTCTTCGACAGCGTGGAGATCAACCAGAAGCGCGGCTCTTCCGACGACAAGATGGTGCTCGAGGTCTCGGTCAAGGAAAAGCTCACCGGCACCTTCCAGATCGGCTTCGGATTCGCCGGCGGGGAGAACTTCTTCGGCCAGGCGCAGCTCGCCCAGAACAACCTGTTCGGATATGGCCACACCGCTTCGCTTTCGCTGCAGCTCTCGAGCCTGCGCCAGCTCTTCCAGCTCAGCTACCTCGACCCTTACGTTCTGGACTCGCAGTGGACGGGTTCGATCGACCTCTACCGCAGCGAGCTGGCCTACACCGGGTTCAACCGCGGGGCGAACGGCGGCTCCCTGACCGCCGGCTACGACTTCACCAACCTCGCGCCTTGGCTCGAGGACTTCCGCATCTTCATCACCTACACGCTCGAGAACGTGAAAGTGCAGGCCGCGGTCGGCACCCAGGACGTGCTCGCGAACCAGTTCTTGTCCGGGCTGACCTCGAGCATCCGCATCTCCTTCAACTACGACAAGCGCGACAACCGCCTCTTCCCCACCTCCGGTCACCTGGAGTCCGCGTCGGCCGAATTCGCCACTTCACTGCTCGGGAGCGAGAACCTCTTCCAGCGCTTTCGCATCATCGAGCGCTTCTACCGGCCGCTCTGGCTGGGCATGGTCTTCAAGACGAACATCTCGGTTGGGTACATCCGGGCCACCGACCCCGTGAATCACCCGGTGGCCATCAGCGAGAAGTTCTTCGAGGGCGGCATCAACTCGATCCGCGGCTACTCCCTGCGCAGCATCTCGCCGACGAAAAAGATCGCCAACGTCAGCGAGCCCAACGCCGCCATCATCGATTTCCCGGTGGGCGGCAACAAGGAGCTGATTACGAACTGGGAGGTGGAGTTCCCCTTGCTCGGGTCCGCGGGCCTCCGCGGCGTGGGCTTCTTCGACGCCGGCAACGTCTTCTCGGAGCAGGAAAACTTCTTCCACAGCTCGCAGCGCAACGGCACGCTGCCCCTGGGCCTGTTCCACAGCGTGGGCTTCGGACTGCGGTGGTTCTCTCCTCTCGGACCACTCCGGTTCGAGGTCGGCTTCCCGCTCACCCGCCGGCCTATCGACGACCCGTACCTCTTCGAATTTACGATCGGTAACTTCTTCTAGCCCCGCCCACCGATGTCCGCCCAATCATCATCGCGTTGAGGCGAAGCGTGCCGCTTCTAGTATCGATCGCTGAGACGCCGCCGGGCTGCATGGCCCTGCGCCGCCACGCAGAAAGCGAGCCCGCCGGCGAATCACTTCACGTGAAGCGAGAGACACGGGGCTTCGCATTCTGCGCGTCGTATGCTTTCTGATGCGTCGGCGCGAGGGCCATTCAGCCCG
>DATBZA010000094.1:0-40771 GCA_036513415.1 Myxococcales bacterium
ACGGAGCCCGCGGCGAAGCTGTTCGTGATGGTGCCGCCGGACAGCGGCACCCAGGGGAGCGGGTTCTGGATCACGTCCGAGACGTTCCCGCTGGCGAACACGAGCACGGTGAAGCTGCTGCTGGGAAGCGGAGGCCGCGCCAACAGCTCGTCGGGTGACGGAGTGCTCGTCGGAGCCGGCGACGACGATCAGGAAGGCGAGCACGGCAACCGTGCCGGCGGGCGCCCGGACAGGTTTGTCTACGATCCGCGCAATCCCGTTCCCACCAAGGGCGGCGACATGTGCTGCATCAACGATCTCTTGCCTTCGGGAGCGTTCGACCAGGCGGAGATCGAGAGGCGCGGCGACGTCCTGGTGTACACGACGCCCCAGCTGACGAAGAACATGACCGTCATCGGGCAGGTCAACGTGAAGCTGTGGGCGATCACCTCGGCGCCGGACACCGACTTCACCGCGAAGCTCGTCGACGTCCATCCCGACGGATACGCCCAGAACATCCTCGATCGGCTGGTCCGCGCTCGCTACCGGCACGGCTCCAAGTTGCCTCCCACGTTCATCGAGCCCGGGAAGGCCTACGAGTACTCGATCGAGTTGGGCAACACTTCGACCGTCTTCAAGGCCGGACACAAGATCCGTCTCGAGATCTCCTCCTCCAACTTCCCGCACTACGTGCGCAACCAGAACACCAGGGAGGACGTGGGATCGAGCAACCGGATGCAGACTGCGCAGCAGACCATCCTGCACGACGACGACTACCCGTCGCATCTGGCGCTGCCGGTCGTTCCGATCAGCATCCCGTAGCCGTGTCGCGGGGCCGCCCCACCAGCGGCCCCGCTCCCGGTCAGTGCGCTCCGGATCCAGGCGCAGGGTGCATGGACGCGCCGCGCCCGTAGCGGATCGTGGCGTACCCCGTCAGCAGCCCCACCAGGCTGCCGGGGAGCATGATCTCCAGGTAGTACTTGCCGCCGATGTGCGCGACCGCGAAGGCGAGGAGCGCGCCCACGAAGGTCCCGAACGCCAGCGTCCAGCCCAGGCTCGTCACCTTGCGGGCGAACAGCCCGATGATCGCGCCGGCGACCAGGCCCTTGACCGTGGAGCCGATCACGATGCCGATGATCTCAGGCCGGGCCTCGGGGGTGAACCAGGCCGTGAGGCCGTCGAGGATGCCCAGCACGCCGCCCACCAGGACTCCCACTGCGATACGATTCATTCGTCAGCTCCGGGTCTTGGGGCGCTGCGGCGCCCGTCTCTTCTTCCTTTGTCCATCGGCCCGGATTCCTTTCAGCGGCCGGTGAAGAGCAGGATGAGGGCGCGGCCGGCCAGGTAGGCCAGGACGATGCCGAGCGCGACCCGGTGGCGCTTTGCAACCCGCGCCAGACGGCGCAGGACGCTCTCCGCATCGGCGGACACGGCTTCACCGTCGAGAAAGCGCGTCACCTCCGCCGCCAGCGAGAGGACGTCCGGGTAGCGATCTTCGCGGCGCGCAGCCATCGCCTTCCGGGAGATCGCCTGCAGCGGGCGGGGCGAATTCCCGCCAGCCATCCAGTGCAGCATCGCGCCCAGCGAGTAGACGTCGGTGCGCGCATCCACCGTCGCGCTCTCTCCGCCACTCTGCTCCGGCGACATGAAGCCCGGTGTGCCGAGCACCGCGCTCTCTCCCGTCCTGCGCGCCGGCAGAAGGCCGCCGGTGTCGGCCAGGACCTTGGCGAGCCCCCAGTCCAGCACCAGGACTTCGCCGAAGGCGCCGACCATGACGTTCTCGGGCTTCAGGTCCCGGTGCAGCACGCCTCGCGCATGCGCGAAGGCGACGGCCTCGGCGATGCGCAAGAACAGTCGCAGGCGCTCCGCCAGCGGGACCGGCCGCGACAGGCGGCGGTCGAGCCGGTCGCCCTGCACCCATTTCATCGTGTAGAAGGCGCGCCCGTCGGGCAGCGCGCCGGCGTCGTGCACCGGCACGATTCCGGGATGCTCGAGCCGCGCCAGCACCTGCGCCTCGCGCCGGAGGCGCGCCTCGATGCCTGCGTCGGGGACGTCGAGCACCTTCAGCGCCACGCGGCGCTTCAGCTCGGTGTCCTCGACCACGTAGACGGTGCCCATTCCGCCCGTGCCCGCCACGCCGGCCAGCCGGTACTTCGTTTGCGAAAGATCCGGCTCGCGCACCGCCGCGCGCAGGCGCGAGACGGCTTCGTCGTCGAGCCGCGTCACACGGCGCCGTCCCCGAGCAGCGCGCGCGCCTCCTCCCGGAACTCCTCGTCGCTCGCCGTCAGCTCGCGCAGCACCTCCAGCACGATCCGACGGAGCTCGCGCCGGACCCGGGACAAGTGGTTGGTGACGTCGGTCACCGCGATGCCGAAGCGGTGCGCCAGCTCCGCGTACGTGGGCCGCTCGCCGGCGAGGTCGTACTGCTCGAGGAGCGCGTAGTGCTGCGCCTTGCCGGTGCTCGCGCACTCGTCGTGCAATCTCCGGAGCGCGAGCGCGAAGACGCCGCGGGCCCAGGCCTTCTCGAACAGTGTCTCCGGCGAATCGCCCCTGCCGTTGAGCCGCTCGATCTCCTCTTCGAAATCGAACGGGAGCGGGGGCGCGCCGCCGCCG
The DNA here is from genome assembly GCA_036513415.1 of Myxococcales bacterium. GTDB lineage: Bacteria > Myxococcota > Myxococcia > Myxococcales > 40CM-4-68-19 > 40CM-4-68-19. The sequence goes on from DATBZA010000094.1 coordinate 2,593, forward strand.
CGCTTCTGGCGCGCCGCCGCCTTGTCGTGGTTCGCCACCAGGCCGTCGATGCACACGCGCAGGTACGTGCGCAGCCTGGCGCGCGAAGGGTCGAAGCGTGCGAGCAGCTCCTTCTGGACCACGTCGGCGAAGAATTCCTGGGCAAGGTCCGCCGCCTCCTCGTGCGGCCTGTGCCAGCGCAGGCGCAGGTAGCTGTAGACGGGCCGCCAGTACACCGCCGAGAGCGTCTTCAAGCCGCGCGCGCGCTCCGCCGCGTCGCCGCTGCGCACCAGGGCCACGGCGGAATGAAGGGTGGGTGGAAAGCCTCGGACCAGGTGCTCGTCCATGAGGCCATTCATCATGCGCCTGAACCGGGTCCCCGCGCCATTGCCCCGGACGATGGCCGCCGGGTTGACGATTGCTGCGTAAAGCGCGAGGCTCAGTCCGTTCGATGTCTGGGGGACATCGAACGGTCGCTGCCCTGCGAATCGCGGTGAGACCTCTCCGAATCGCAGGGCAGCGGCGCAACCCGATCATCAGTGAAGGGCCGCTGCCAGGATCCACGCGCAAGCGGAGAGCAAAACGTCCTCGCGGTTCCGCCGGCCCACGACCTGGAGCCCGACCGGAAGGCCTTCCGGCCCCTTCAGGACGGGGAGCGAGGCGCAGGGAGCGCCGAGCAGGGTCCAGATGCGGCAGAAGAGGGGGTCGCCGGTGGCGGCCAGGCCAATCGGAGCTTCGCCGGTGGCGGCGGGGGTCAGCAGCGCGTCGAAGGTCGCGAAGATCTCGTCGAGCTGGCGGCGGCACCGATCGGCCTGATCGCGGGCAGAGTGAAGGCGCTCCGGAGTGACCTTGGCGCCTTCGCGCAGGAACTCACGCAACCTCGGGCTCAGCTCCGTCTGCGGCTCGCCACCGAGCGCCCGGGACGCTTCGTGACCCATGATGGCGATCTGCGCCTCGACCAATCCTTGGAACGCCGGGCCGAGCTTCATCTCCCGGGCGCCCAGTTTGCGAGCGGCGTCTTCGATCAGCTTCCGCGTCTCCGGATCAGCGCGCGGCCACGCTTCGGTGCGGCACAGTCCCAGCCGGGGCTTCGAGGCCCGGACCGCGACGGGCGGCGCGCCCGAGAGCGCGGTGAGCAGGACCGGAACGTCCTCGATCGCGCTCGCGAAGAAGCCGAGCGTATCCAGCGACGGCGCCAGAGGGTGGATGCCCTGCAACGGCAGCACGCCGTGCGTGGGCTTGAAGCCGATCACGCCGCAATAGGAAGCGGGCCGGACGATGGAACCGGCGGTCTGGGAGCCGAGCGCGGCCGGCACCATCCCGTCCGCTACCGCCGCGGCCGAGCCGCTGGACGATCCGCCGGGCGTTCGCGACGGGTCGTGGGGGTTGCGCGTCTTTCCCGGCGTGTAGACGGCGAACTCCGTGGTGACCGTCTTGCCCAGCACGATCGCGCCCGCGTCTCGCAGCCGGCGCACGCACTCGGCATCCTGCTCCGGTTGGTGACCGCGATGGATGGGCGATCCGTACCCGGTTGGCAGGTCGCCGGTGTCGATGAGGTCTTTCACCCCGACGGGAAGGCCGCAGAGCGGAGGCCGATCGCGCAACCGATCGATCCTGCGCGCCTCGGCCAGCGCTCCTTCCGCGTCCACCAGCTCCCAAGCCTGGACCGCGGGCTCGCGTTCCGCGATGCGCGCCAGGCACCGGCGGACCAGCTCTTCGGCCGAGAGCTCACGCCGGGAGAGAAGCGCGACGGCCTCGGCAGCTCCGATCGGCACGCGTCCTCAGCGCCCCGGCCAATCGTCCATGGGCAAGAAGGCTGCTTCGCGCAGGGCAGCGCGGCGCAGGTCCGCGATCGCCCTGAAGCCGGGGTCGGCGAGCAACTGCACGTATGCAGACCGGCTCGGGTATCGGACCACCACGATCGCGTCCCAGGCCTGTCCCTCCCCCGCGACGAGGGGCTCGACGCACTCGCCCGCGTACAGGACCTGGGCGCCCAGGGCCCTGAGGATGGGCTGGGCTGTCGCGGAATACTGGAGGTATTTGTCGCGACCTCCTTCGGTAAACCGGAGGAGCTGGACCAGGACGAATGGCCGGCCGTCGTCGCCCTTGCGGAACTTCTCCAAGTCGGCAGGAGTGGGTTCAATCATCAATGCGGAACGTTAGCACGCGGGGCACATTTGCGATGCTCCGGTAAGCAAGGGTAGTGTTCCACCCGCCGAGCAGCGCCGCAGCCATTGCCGTTACTCGAGGGGACACCACATGAAATCCAGGCGGACGACGATTCAGGTCGCTTCGATCCTTCTCTTGTCGGCCGGGCTCGCGGCCGCGCAATCCCAGGAGACACCACCGCCGACCACGGCAGATCAGCAGGCGGGCGCCGAACCCGCGGTGCCGACGAGCGCGCCGTCCGGGGAAGAGCGGCGGAGCTTGACGGAGGAGGTGGTCGTCACGGGGTCCCGCATCAGGCGCAAGGACCTGACCACGCCGGCTCCCGTGACGGTCGTGACGAGGGAGCAGTTCGAGTCCAGCGGCAGGATGACCATCGGCGATTTCCTGCAGACGATGCCCGAGCAGGGCAACGCGCCCAACTTCCAGCTCAACACGGGCGGCATCAACTACGGCGCTGACGGCGCGACGCGCATCAACCTGCGCAGCCTCGGCGTCCAGCGCACGCTGGTGCTGATCAACGGGCGCCGCGTGGTGCCGGGCGGACTCGGCGCCTCGGCCGGCGTGGACCTGAACACCGTTCCCACCGAAGCCATCGACCGCGTCGAGGTGCTGAAAGACGGCGCCTCCGCCATCTACGGCTCGGATGCCATCGCAGGAGTGGTCAACATCATCACCCGCCGCAGCTATAACGGCACCGAGCTGGGCGCGCAGTACGGCGCCTCGGGCAAGGGCGACGCGCAGACCCTCGATGCGCACGTCACCACCGGGACCAGCAGCGACAACGCGGGTGCCCTCTTTTCGGTACGCTACTTCAATCAGCGGGACTCGTGGCTGCGCGATCGAAGCTGGTCGAAGCAGGCCCTCGACTACGATTATACGGGCTCCCAGTGCGACCCGGGAGTGACCCGCTGCCCGCTTGAGAGCGGCAGCAGCCGCACGCCCCAGGGCACGGTGCAGATCCCCAAGGACCCGAGCAACCCAACCCAGCCGCTCTGCAACGGCAACGCGCTTTGCCTGGCGATGACCGCTCCGTCCGCCGGGGGCTGGACGGCCAAAAAGCGCTGGATCCGCGACCCGGCCGGCCCTTATTGCGGCCCGAACGGCCTAGGGCAGACCGAGTGCTTCCGCGTCTTCACCGGAAACGACTTCTACAACTTCGCCGCCGAGAACTATCTCACCATCCCATCCACGACGATCCAGGGCTTCTCGTCGGGCGAAGCGAAGTTCCCGGTGGCGCGCGGCTACTACGAGCTGTCGTACACGCAGCGCAACTCGACGCAGAACGCGGCGCCCATGCCGCTCAACCCGGCCGACTACAACAACATCGTCGTGTCCAAGGACAGCCTCTACAATCCCTTTGGCACGAACCTGGACTTCCTCGGCCGCCGTCTCGTCGAGTTCGGCAACCGCACGTACACCGAAGACCTGGCCACCTTCCGGGTGGTGACTGGCCTGGACGGTACCTTGCCCGCCGTGACGGGTCCGCTGCAAGGATGGTTCTGGAACGCGACCTTGAACTACGGCCGCACTTCGGGAACGTTCACCACTGGCGGATCCTTCCGCAACTCACGAGTCGCGAGCGCAGTAGGGCCGAGCACGAAAGACGCCAACGGCAATCCGGTGTGCGTGGAAACGCCCGGCGGCCCGGTAGTGCCCGGGTGCACCCCGCTCAATCTCCTCGGTGGACCGGGGAGCATCGCGAGCTCGCAGCAGGACTACCTGGGGTTCACCGGCACCTCGCGCGCCTACGATCAGCTCACCACCGTGGGCGCCGACCTGGGCGGCGATCTGTTCCAGCTTGCGGCGGACCGCCCGATGTCGCTGGCGCTGGGGTACGAGTACCGCCATCAGCTGGGCTCGCAGATTGCGGATCCCATCGCCGCCTCCGGCGACTCGGCCGACTTCAACTTCAAATCGACGAGCGGCGGTTTCTACTCCAACGAGGGATACGCCGAGCTCTCGGTGCCGATCTTCTCCAACATGCCCGGCATCGAGGCCCTCGAGGCGAGCGCCGCGGGCCGCTACGTCAACTACAACACCTTCGGCGACAAATTCACGTACAAGTTGGGCGCGCGCTACACGCCAGTGCGCGACTTGACCGTCCGGGGCACCTACTCGACCGCGTTCCGCGCGCCCAGCATCTCCGAGCTATACCTCGGCAACAAAGAGACCGATCCCGCTGCGACCGATCCCTGCGCCGTCGATTTTGCCACGGCGTCCCCTAAGGTGGTCGCGCAGTGCACGAAGTTTGGCGTGACCAGCAACTCGGGCGACCCCAACCTGCAGGAGCTGACGCGCACTGGCGGCAACCCGAGCCTGAGGCCGGAGACGGCGAAGACGTTTACCGCTGGCCTGGTGATCCAACCGCAAATGGTGCGCAATCTGACGTTCACGGTGGACTACTTCAACATCAGGGTCGACGACGCCATCGGCGTCACCGGCACGCCCAACATCCTGAATGGTTGCTATGCGGGTGGGGTTGACGAGTACTGCGGGCTGGTCGTCCGCAACAACGCCGGCAGGATCGCCTATGTCAACGATTTTTACGCCAACATAGGCACCATCAGGACCGGCGGCATCGACTTTGCCGTCCGGTACATGCTGCCCACCGACGTCGGCCGGTTCGCCTTCGGCTTCGACGGCAGCTGGCTCGCCTTCTACAACATCACCCTCAAGCTGAAGAGCGGCCCCGCAAAGATCGAGGGCAAGGGCACCTATGACGCGGGGAGCTACGGCGCCCTGCCGCAGTTCAAAGCCACCACCGGCCTTGACTGGAGCCTGGGCGGCTTCACCGCCGGCCTGACCGGCCGGTACGTCAGCAGCTTCAACGAGTGCTCGAACCCGTTCGATCCCACCACCGCCGCGGGCGGCATCTGCGAGATCGTCACCGTCGACCCCCTCACGGGGACCCAAGTTGCCCCCAACCCGTTGAAGCAGCGGGTCAAGTCATTCTACCAGCTCGACGTGCACGCGGGCTACACGCTGACGAGTACGATCGGCAAGACCACCCTGTACGCCGGCATTCTCAACCTGACCGACAAAGTGCCGCCCTACATCTACAGCGCCGCCCTGGCCAACTCCGACCCCAGCACGTACGACTACGTCGGCCGCTACTTCTATGGGCGCATCCAGCACAAATTCTGAGAGGCAGATCGCCGTCGCGAGCCGTCAGCGCGGCGCGGCGGCGATGCGCTCCAGGGCGCCGCGAATCGCGGGCGGGATCGGGGTGGGCTTGCGGGTGCCGCGGCCGACGAAGACGTGCACGAACGTTCCCAAGGCACACAGGTCCTGCCCGCGGAAGACCCCGATCTCGTAATGCACGCTGGTGTTGCCGAGCTTGGTGACGCGCAGCCCGGCATGGATCACGTCGGGAAAGGCGATCGATTGCTTGTACGAGCACTGCGATTCGACGCAGACGGCGATGATGTGACCGACCGCGATGTCCAGCCCGCCCTGATCGATCAGGTAACGGTTGATGACGGTGTCGAAGTACAAGTAGTACACCGCGTTGTTGACGTGCCCGTAGATGTCATTGTCGGACCAGCGCGTCTGGATCTCGAGAACGTATGGGAACTCGTCGCGGGTCACCGGCAGCTCATCGCGGTTGCGGGCAGTCGTAGGCCTTGGCGGCGACGGTGATCACGTCGGGAGTCACCGACTCGTTCTCGTAGAAGAAGTCCGTCGCGCCGGTCGCGGCGCACTTTGCGCGCGCCTCGCCGCGGGCCTGGTTGAGCCCCGCGTCGCTCACTTGCGTGGACGACCCGACGAATCGGCCGAGCAGGGTGCAGGTCCTGACCGCCTCTTCGTCCTTCACCTCCTGCATCGCCGCCATGCGTTCGGCCGAGACCCTGGGAACGTTCACGCAAGCAAACAGGGAGAGGAGCACGCACCAGCGCATGCGTGGCTCTTATGTCATCGTGGTGCCGCCGTCCACGACCAGGCCCGGCTCCGCGGCCACTTGCTGCAGCGCGTCGGCTTTGCGAGCCGCGAGGACCACCCGGGCGCCTGCCCAGACGAATCTCCGAGCAATCTCGGCGCCGATGCTGCGGGAGGCGCCCGTCACGATGGCGACTCGGTCCTTGAGCGAGAAGTCGGGCGGCATGAGCGGATGGCACTCCCCGATTCAGGAACGGACACCCCCTGATGTGACCTTGGTCACAGTGGCTTGACGCCTGTTCAGGACTTGGCTTACACACGGCTGATCTTGAGCCGGGTCCGCGCAGCCATTCCCCCCGAACCGGCTACCTTCATCGCGCGCGCTCTCCACCGACGCCTGCCCGACCGGATTCGCGGCGCAGGCACCCTGTACCTCTGGCTGCGCCGCGGCCGGACGGCCCTGAAGGTCGCCCGCAAGCTCACCGCCTCCGCTCGGACGCACGAGTTCATCGACACCTGCGCGCGCATCCCGCTGGGCGCCGGCGACGTGCAACTTTGCACGGGCGACCTCTGCCAGACGCTGAGCGAGGCCGAGGCGCACGACACGCGCGCCCTCTTCGTCCCCGGCGACGGCGTCCCCGAGCTCCTCGACTTCGCGCGCATGACCACGCTGCATGCCCTCGACGTGCTGGCGCGGTCGGGCTGGCTCCTCGACCAGCTCGCCGAGGGGCGGTTCATCAGCTTCTTCCACCCCATCGTGCATGCGGGAGACACCGAGCGCGTCTTCGCGCATGAGGCGCTGCTGCGCGGCGTGGAGCGCGACCGGTCGATCGTCGCTCCGCAGCCCATCCTCGCACTCGCGCGCGAGGCCGGCCTGCTCTCCGAGGACTTCGTGCAAGGATTCCTCCTCGGCAAGCCGGCACCCGTGGTCAGGAGCTGACGATGCATCCCCGCCTTCGTCGTCAGCTGGCAGCGCTCCGGTCCGATCTGCCGCCGGAGTTCCGTCAACTGATCGCCGCCGTCGACGCCGCATACCGCGAGAACGACGCGCAACGCGCCGAGTTGGAGGAGTCGGTCAACTCGCTGACCGCGCTGCTGCACCGCGCCCAGACCCGCGCGGGCCGGGGGATCGAGACCCGGAAGCAACGCCGGGCAAAGGCGGCGCGGGCGCAGAAGCGGCTGGGGAGACTCCTCGAGAAGAGCCGCCTCGCCGTGTTCGAGCTGACGCCCGAGCTGGTCGTGCTCAGGGCGAACCCGGCGGCGGCGAAGCTGGCCGGAGCCAGCCAACAGGATCTGCCCGCGAAGAAGATCTTCGACGTCCTGGTACCCGTGGGCGCGCCAGAGTTGCCCGAGAAGTGGGCCCGCCGGCTGGCCCGGGGCGAGCCGGTGGCGCGCACCCTGGCGTGCTCGGCGCGGGACGGGCGCGCGCTGGCCTGTGACTGGGTTCTCCTCCCGCGCCAGCGCAAGGACGGGTCGGTTTTTCGCGTCACGGCCGTGCTTCGCGACCAGACGCCGGTGGTGGAGAAGCACGACGAGGTCCGCGATCGGGAGGAACGGCTCTCGCTCGCCCTCTCGGGCGCTTCCGATGTGCTCTGGGATTGGGACCTGCCCGGGAATCGCCTCCACCTCTCGCCGCGCTGGCGCGATCTGCTCGGCTTGCCCGCCGTGTCGAGCGGGACTCCGGCCGACTGGCTCGACCGCGTCCACCCCGAAGACGCCGCGCCGCTGCGCGCGGCGCTGGCCTCCCACTTCGATGGCCGCACCGATTCGTTCGAGCACGAGCACCGCGTGCGACACGCCGACGGTGACTGGCGCTGGGTCCTGGTCCGTGGCACAGCGCGGCGGGACGAGAAAGGCGCCGCCGTCCGCGCCGCGGGCCTGATGAGCGACATCACGCGCCACCGCACGCTGGTGGAGCGGATGGCCCACGACGCCCGGCACGACGGGCTGACCGGCCTGCCCAACCGCACGCTCTTCCTCGACCTGCTGCGGCATTCCTTCTACCGGACGCGCCGCCACGAGGATTACCGGTTCGCGGTGCTCTTCATCGACATCGACCGGTTCAAGATGGTGAACGACGCCTTCGGGCACGAGGCAGGCGATCAGCTCCTGCACCAGATCGGCCGGCGCCTCGAATCGTGCCTGCGGGAGGGGGACACGCTCGCGCGGCACGGCGGCGACGAGTTCACCATGTGGCTGGACGACGTGCGCGGCTCTGCGGACGCGGTTCGCGTGGCTGACCGCGTGCACGAGGTGATGCGGGAGCCGTTCGATCTGGGCGAAGCGCAGCGGGTGCAGTCGAGCGCCAGCATCGGCGTGGCGGTGGGCTCCTCGCAGTACCAGAAAGCGGAGGACGTGCTCCGCGATGCCGACGTCGCGATGTACCGCGCCAAGGCGCTGGGCAAGGCTCGCACCGCGGTGTTCCAGCGCGACGTGGCCGAGGGCGCGCCAGCCTATCTCCAGCTCGAGAACGATCTGCGCAACGCGCTGGTGAGGAACGAGCTCCTGGTCCACTACATGCCGATCGTCGACGTGATGACCGGCAAGGTGCGCGCCGTCGAGGCGCTCGCGCGCTGGCAGCATCCGCGGCTGGGGCTGGTTGGGCCCTCCAAGTTCATCGCGATGGCGCAGGAGACGGGGCTGATCATCTCCATCGACCAGTGGGTGCTGCAGACCGCCTCCCGCCAGCTGCACGACTGGCGGCTGGAGATCGCCACCGCGAATCGGCTCTCCATCTCGGTAAACTTCTCCCGCAACCTGCTCGAGCAGGCGGACGTGGGCGCGCAGATCGACCGGGTGCTGCGCGAGTCGCACCTGGTGCCGGGCGATCTGAACATGGACATCAACGAGAGCGTGCTGGCGCCCGACAACGGCATCGACGCGCTCGCCGATCTCCACCAGCGCGGCCTCAAGCTGCACATGGACGACTTCGGCACCGGGCAGGGCTGGCTGCGCCACCTGCACAAGATCGAGGTCGACACCATCAAGATCGACCATTCGTTCCTGGCGGGAGGCGCGGATCGGGACCGGCAGGTGCTCACGCGCATCGTCCAGATCGCGCGCGACCTGGGCAAGTCGGTGATCGCGGAAGGAGTCGAGACCAAGGAGCAGGCGCGGCTGGTGCGCGAGGTCGGCTGCTCGTTCGCGCAGGGATTCTTCTTCAGCCCGCCGCTCGATCCGGCGAAAACGCGCACGCTCCTCCAGGGAGGCGTGCTGGACGTCGTCTGATGCGCTTCGAGCTTGTCGCATTCGATCTGTACGGGACCCTCCTCGACGTGAGCGGACTGGCGAAGCGGCTGGAGCCGCTCGCCGGTCCCGACGCGGCCGCGCTCCTGGCGAAATGGCGCAAGGCGCAGCTCGAGCGCACCTGGCGGGAGAAGGTGTACGAGCCGTTCGACGTGGTGACCGAGCGCGCGCTGGAGGAGGTGGCGCCGGGGATCGACGCGAAGACGCGCGCGCGGATGTGCGAGACCTGGCTCTCGCTGCCGGCGTTTCCGGACGCCCGGCCGGCGCTGGAGTCGCTGGGAAAGGCCCGGGTCCGGCGCGCCATCCTCTCCAATGGCACGCCGGCGATGATCCGCGCCGCGCTGGCCGCGGCGGACCTCGAGGTCGACGAAGTGCGCAGCGCGGACGAGGTGCGGGCGTACAAGACGGACCCGCGCGTCTACGCGCTCTTGCCGCGCGATCGGACGCTGTTCGTGAGCGCCAACGGCTGGGACGCCGAAGGCGCCAAGCGGAACGGCTTGACGGTGGCGTGGATCGATCGCGGCACTCCCCCGCCGGGCATCGCCCCCGACCTGCACCTGCACTCGCTCGCCGAGCTGGCGGCGGCGATCTGGCGGGAGCAGGGTGTCCGGGTGGTGAGAGGAACGGAGCTGGATCCGAACACCGCGCAGACGCCGGGGATGTCGCGGTCCGCGGCCATCACGCGCGCCCGCGCCGGCGCCGAGAAGATCTGGGCAGGCACCGTCACCATCCAGCCGAACGCGAAGACCGGCGCGCACCACCACGGGCCGGTGGAATCGGTGATCTACGTCGTGAAGGGACGGGCGCGGATGCGCTGGGGCGATCAGCTCGAGTACACCGCCGAGGCGGGGCCAGGCGACTTCATCTACGTCCCGCCCTACGTGCCGCACCAGGAGATCAACGCCAGCCGCGACCAGCCCCTGGAGTGCGTTCTCCTCCGCAGCGGCCAGGAGCCGGTGGTGGTGAACCTGGACATCGCGCCGCGGGAGCCCCCCGAAGAAGTGAAGTGGATCGACCCGATCCATAAAGCCTAGGCCGGCCCTGCCTTGGCGCGCGGTAATTCGCGAGCACGGTGAGGAGATGCGTTCTAGACTGCGGGGACCATGCAAGGCGTCCTGGCACCGGTCCTGACTCCGTTCGATTCCCAGCTGGATCCGGATCCAGGCCGCTTCGTGCGCTTCTGCCGGAAGCTGCTCAAGGACGGCTGCGCCGGCCTGGTGCCGTTCGGGACCACCGGCGAGGCCAACTCGCTGTCGGTGGAGGAACGCGAACGGCTCCTCGACGCCCTGCTCGAGGGCGGCGTGCCGGCGGAGAACCTCATCCCTGGCACCGGGTGCGCGGCGCTGCCGGATACGGTGCGGCTCTCCAGGAAGGCAGCGCGCGCAGGGTGCGCCGGCGTGCTGGTGCTGCCGCCTTTCTATTACAAGAACCCCAGCGAGGAAGGGCTGTACCGGAGCTTCGCCCAGGCGATCGACAGGACGGGAGAAGGGCGGCTTCGCGTCTACCTGTACCACATCCCGCAGGTGTCGCAGGTCGGCATCCCGCTGCGCCTGATCGAGCGATTGTTGAAGGCGTATCCGGGCGTCGTCATCGGCATCAAGGACAGCTCCCTCGACTTCGAGAACACGCGCGCGATGCTGCGCGCGTTTCCCGGATTCCAGGTGTTCGTGGGGACCGAGAAGTTCCTCCTCGCCACCCTGCGCGAGGGCGGAGCGGGCTGCATCACCGCGACGGCGAACGTGAATGCCTCGGCCATCGCCCGCGCCTTCCGTGAGCGCAGCGAGGAGCGGCAAGGCGAGATCGACGCGGTCCGCGTGACCTTCGAGAAGCTCCCCATGATCGCGGCACTGAAGGAAGCGGTCGCGCGGCGCACCGGAGATGCCGGTTGGCGCGCCGTCCGGCCGCCGCTGGTCGAGCTGTCGCCCGACGAGCGCGCGTCGCTCAAGGAAATCTGAAGTCCTTGAGCTGCTCGCGCAGCGCCGACTTGAGGAACTTTCCCGTCGCGGTCCGCGGGATCTGTGTCAGGAAGACGAACGCGTCGGGTAGCCAGAACTTCGCGAAGCGCGGCTCGAGCCAGGAGCGCAGCTCCGCCACTGAAGCGGTCGCGCCGTCCTTGAGGACGACGCACGCCACGGGCCGCTCGGACCATTTCGGGTGCGAGACCGCGACCACCGCCGCCTCTTTCACGGCCGGGTGGCCCATCAGGGCATTCTCGATCTCCACCGAGCTGATCCACTCGCCGCCGCTCTTGATCAGGTCCTTGGAGCGGTCGGTGATGCGCACGTAGCCTTCGGGGTCGATGGTCACCACGTCACCGGTGCGGAACCATCCGTCCATGGTGAACTTGTCGGCCTCGGCCGGGTTCTTGAAGTAGCTGCCGGCGACACAGGGCCCGCGTACGTGCAGCTCGCCCATCGACTTCCCGTCCCAGGGCACCTCGCCTTGATCGCCGATCGCCCGGACGTCGACGAGCGGCACCGCGGTCCCCTGCGTCGCGCGCAGGCGGAACTTCTCCGGGTCGGGCGCGTTTGCCGCGGCCGGTCCGGGACGGCAGATGGTCCCGATGGGGGACATCTCGCTCATTCCCCAGGCGTGGATGATCCGCAACCCGTGCCGCTTCTCGAATGCCTCGATCATCGACTGCGGCGCTGCAGAGCCTCCCACGATCATCGTGTGCAGCGCTTTCAGATCGAACCTGCCCGGTTGCCGCTCGAGCTGCTCCAGGACGCCGAGCCAGACGGTGGGGACGCCCGCCGTGAACGTCACCTTCTCGTCCGAGAGCAGCTCGAGCACGCTCGAGGCGTCGAGATGCGGTCCCGGGAATACCTGTTTCGCCCCCACCATCGTCGAGGTGAACGGCAGGCCCCATGCGTTCACATGGAACATCGGCACCACCGCCAGCACCACGTCGGATTTCGACAGACCCAGGGAGTCGGGCAGCGCCGACGTCATCGAGTGCAAGACCAGGGCGCGGTGGCTGTAGAGCACGCCCTTCGGCTTGCCCGTGGTGCCGGAGGTGTAGCAGATACCCGCGGCGTCGCTCTCCTGGATCCGCGGCGGCGAGAAGTCGGGCAGCTCGGACTCGATCAGCTGCTCATAGTCGATGGCGCCGTCCGGGGCCGGCTGCCCGTGTCCCCAGACCACCACCTGCCGCGGCTTCACCTCGGGCCGGATGCGCTCCCAGAGCGGCCACAGGCAATCGTCCACCAGGACCACCGTGTCATCCGCATGGTTGACGATGTAGGCGATGTCCTGCACCGAGAGCCGCGGGTTCAGCGTGTGCAGCACGGCGCCGCAGAGCGGAATGGCGAAGTAGGCCTCCAGGTGACGGCCGTGGTTCCAGGCGAGCGTGGCGACGCGGTCGCCCGGCTTGACGCCCAGGCGGGTCAGCGCGTTGGCCAGCTTCTGCGCCCGTTTGTGGAACTCCGCGTAGGTGCTCCGCTGGATGGACTTGTCCGGCCTCCGCCACACGATCTCGTTGGCGGAGAAGTACCTGCGCGCGCGATCGAAGAAGTGCGCCAGCGTGAGAGGGACCTGCATCATCAGTCCGTCCATGACGCCTCCAGCCTGGAGACGAGAATGTACACCCTTGAAATGCATGGCGTCCTCCGGCGAAGATGCGCGCCCCTTTTGGAGGTGACATGCATCTTCCGCTCGTCCTGGCTGCCGCGCTGTCCGCTGCTGCGACTCCTCCGCCGCTCACCGTCGACGAGATCGTGGCCCGCTACGTCGAGGCTCGGGGAGGGGCGGACAAGATCGCCGCGCTGCAGACGCTGAAAGTCACCGGCAGGGTGTTCTTCGGCGGCGGCGACGACTTCTCCATCACCGCGCAGTTCGCGCAGATCCTCAAGCGCTCCGACCAGATCCGCAGGGAAATCACGCTCCAGGGGCTCACCGCCATCGACGCGTACGACGGCAAGGAGAGCTGGAGCGTCGATCCCTTTCAGGGCCGGAAGGACCCCTTCCGCACCACCGCCGACGAGGCGCGCGGCCTGGCGCAGGACGCGGACTTCGAGGGCGCGCTGGTGCGGTGGCGGGAAAAGGGTCACCAGATCAGGTATCTCGGCACCGAAGACGTGGACGGCACGCCGGCGCACAAGCTGCGCGTCGCGCTCAAGGACGGGGACGTGCAGTACGTCTACCTAGACCCGGACTACTTCCTGGAGATCCGCCGCGTGAGCCAGCGGACCGTCCGCGGCTCGGAGCGGGTCAGCGAGACGGACTTCGGCTCGTACGTGCAGGTCAACGGCGTCTGGATCCCCACTTCGGTGGAGTCCGGCAAGAAGGGCGGGCCGAAGACGCAGCGATTCACGGTCGAGACCGCGGAGGGCAACGTGCCGGCGGATGACGCCGTGTTCCGCTTCCCCGCGGGACCCGGGACCCGCGCCATCCTTCCCCCGGAGCAGCCGGCGCCGCTGCTCGCGCAGGCGCCCGCGCTGAAGGGGGCGGGAAAGGCGCCTGCGATCGACGGAGGCGTGATCTCCGGCCTCAATGCGCGGAACATCGGATCCGCCGCCATGAGCGGCCGCATTTCCGCGCTGGCAGGGCGCAAGATCGACGGCAAGGTCCTGCTCTACGTGGGCGCGGCAAGCGGTGGCGTGTGGAAGAGCCAGGACGGGGGCATGACCTTCAAGCCCGTCTTCGACCGGCAGCCGGTGCAGTCGATCGGGGCCATCGCCATCGACCCGAAGAACGCGCAGGTGATCTGGGTCGGCACCGGGGAGTCCTGGACGCGCAACTCGGTGTCGATCGGAGATGGCATCTACAAGTCGGTCGATGGCGGCGAGAGCTGGACGAACATGGGCCTGCAAAAGAGCGAGCGGATCACGCAGATCGCGATCGACCCGCGCAACCCCGACACGGTCTACGCCTGCGCGCCGGGCAAGCTGTGGAGCGACAGTCCCGATCGCGGTCTCTACAAGACCTCCGACGGCGGGAAGACCTGGGACCTGATCCTCACCGGCCCGAACCTGTCCACGGGCTGCAGCACGATCGCCATCGACCCGAAGAACCCTGACCTGCTCTTCGCCGGTCTCTGGGACTTCCGCCGCAAAGGCTGGACGTTCCGGTCCGGCGGAGACGGGCCGGATGCGTCGAGCGCCAGCGGGCTGTTCAAGTCCGGGGACGGCGGCCGCAGCTGGACGGAAGTGAAGGGCCTGGGTCCGAAACCCTGGGGGCGAGTGGAAGTGGCGATCGCGCCCTCGAGCTCCAGCGTCGTGTACGCCTTCGTGGAATCGACCGACTCCGCGCTCTGGCGCTCTTCCGACGGCGGCAGCACCTGGGAGAAGCGGGACAACAGCCAGATGATGATCTGGCGCCCGTTCTACTTCGCGCGGCTGATCGTCGATCCCCTCAATCCCGAGCGCGTGTTCAAGACGGATCTTGAATTGATCGTCAGCGACGATGGCGGGCGCAGCTTCGCGCGCACCGGCGGCTTCAATGCGCACGGCGACTGGCACGATCTCTGGATGGACCCGGAGAACCCGAAGTACGTCGTGGGTGGAAACGACGGCGGGCTCTTCTTCTCGTTCGACGGCGGGAACCGCTGGCTGAAGAACAACAACCTGCCCGTGTCGCAGTTCTACCACGTTGCGGTGGACGACCGGGATCCCTACCGGGTGTATGGCGGGCTCCAGGACAACTCCAGCTGGGTGGCGCCGAGCGCGTACGGGGGCGGCATCTCCACCAGCGTCTGGGAGAACCTCTACGGCGGCGACGGCTTCTGGACCGTGCCCGACCCCACCGATCCCGAGGGGGTGTACGCGGAATCGCAGGGAGGCTTCATCGCCCGAGTAGATCGGCGCCTGCAGACGGGCCGGGACATCCAGCCGAAGGCTGGCTACAAGGAGCGGCTCCGCTTCAACTGGAACACGCCGATTGTCATCAGCCCGACGAACAAGGGCACGGTCTACATCGGAGCGCAGTTCCTCTTCCGCTCCCGCGACCGGGGAGACACCTGGGAGCGGATCTCGCCGGACCTGACCACCAACGATCCCGAGAAGCAGAAGCAGGAAGAGTCCGGGGGCGTGACCGTCGACAACTCCTCCGCGGAGGAGCACACCACCATCTACTCGATCAGCGAGTCGCGCTTCGACCCGAACACCATCTGGGTTGGAACGGACGACGGCAACCTCCAGCTCACGCGCGACGGCGGGAAGATCTGGACCAACCTCGTGCGGAACGTGAAGGGATTGCCCCCGAGCTCCTGGGTGAGCTGGGTGGAGGCGAGCAAGCATGACGCCGGCACCGCGTATGCGGCCTTCGATCGCCACACGCTCGGCGACATGAATCCCTGGGTGTACAGGACCACCGACTTCGGCAGGACCTGGACGCGCGTCGTCGGGCCCGAGCAGGGCGTCCGCGGGTACGCCCACGTCATTCGAGAGGACCTCGTCCGCAAAGATCTCCTGTTCGTCGGCACCGAGGTCGGCCTCTGGATCTCGGTGGACGCAGGCAAGACCTGGGCGGAGTTCAAGGGCAGCGACTTCCCCGCGGTTGCCGTGCGCGACATCCAGATCCAGCCGCGCGACGGGGACCTGGTGCTGGGGACCCATGGGCGCGGCATCTGGATCATCGACGACCTCGCGCCCCTGCGCGCCCTCACCGCGCAACTGCTGGCGCAGGACGCGGCCTTCCTGCCTTGGCGCACGACGCAGCAGCGCATCATCGGCCAGGGCGGCTGGTCGGAGGGCGACGCGACCTTCACCGGTCCCAATCCGCCCAGCGGCGCGGTGATCAGCTACTACCAGCGGACGCGTCACTTGTTCGGGCCGATCAAGCTGGAGATCCTCGACGCGCAAGGGCACCTGGTGGACACCGTCCCGGCGTCGAAGCGGCGCGGGATCAACCGGGTTGCCTGGACCATGCAGGTGAAGCCGCCGCGGGTGCCGCGCGCCGCGACGCTGGCGTTCGCGGGATCGCAGGGACCCCGGGTGGTGCCGGGCACCTACACCGTGCGGCTCACCAAGGGCGCCAAGGTGTACGAGACCAAGCTCGACATCGGCCTGGACCGCCGCGCGCCCTGGAAGGTGGCGGATCGGCGCGAGCACTTCGATGCGGCGATGAAGGTGCACGCGCTGTTCGGCGACATGAGCGACCTGGTGGAGAAGATCGACTCCGCCAGCGCCGCCCTCGGGCAACGGATGAAGGCGCAGCCGCAAGATGCCCGCCTGGCCGGTCTTCTGGCGAAGGTGGACGCGACGAAGAAAAAGATCGTGGCGACCAAGGAGGGCGGGGCCATCACCGGAGAGGAGCGGATTCGCGAGCACACCGACCACCTCTACTCGGCGCTGCTGTCGTGGGAGGGCAAGCCTGCCGCCTATCTGGTCGCGCGTACGGACGCGCTGCGGCGGGAGCTCGGCGACGTGCGGGCGGAGTTCGAGGCGCTGCAGCCGCAGATCCAGTCGCTGAGGCTGTCGCCGCAGCTTCTGCCCTCAGCGGTGCCGCCGATGATGTCGGCGTGCATCCATGAGGATTGGGAGGAGTGCGCCGGGTCCCCCGAGGTTGAGGTGAGATAGAGATTCGCCGCTCTCGCCCTGCGGGCAGAGGCCGGTTGACGCTCAGGGCTTGGGGTTTGGGGTGGTGGGCCCAGGTCGGGCTGGGGGGAAACCTCGACTCTGAACCTCCACTCGTCCCAAGCCCCAAGACCTGAACGTCAACCGACCCGGGCGACGCTGCGCCCCGAGGCGCCGGAGCCGAACGCAAAATCAAAAGGCGCGAGGCTCTCGCCCCGCGCCCTTCGAGTGTGTCCAGCGGACCCGAAGGTCTGCCCGGAACTTTTTTCCCCCTCCGGAGGTTCCAGCCTCGCCTGCCGCTGCGCAGCCCGGGTTGCCCCGACCTACGCTCCCTCTCCTGGATTTGGTGCTCCCTGGAGTGTTGTATGCGGACGAATTGCGGGGGCATTGGGTTCCCCGCTCCCGCCACGGCCTCGGATTTTCACCCTGGCCCTCGCGGTCTCTCTTCGTCCGCCGTCCGCTCCATCTTTCGATGAAGTTTCATCCTCCTGCGAGCTTTCCGCCTCCTGCAGAGTCCTGCGGCCTGCGCGCTGCCCTTCGCGCCTGGTCGAACCTTGCGACCCGACCGAACAGCCGAAGAGCGCCTCCCATGGGGTCCTCGTCCCTCATCGCGACGTCAGCAAGCGGCGTCCACCACTCCGCAGGGAATCCCGACCCAGCGGTCAAAGTTCCGTCCTCGACGTTTCTCACGTCCTCGACGGTTTCCTCCGCCACCTGCCTTCGCGGGCTTGTTTCATCCCGCTGCCACGTCCAGGGTTTGCCCTTCAGGGGATTGTTCCTCGCTGCGGAGCCGTACCGGGTTTCCCCGGCCGCGTCATGCCCTCTTGCCGTTGAGCGCAGCCGCCTGTGACCAGCGACCGCGCCCTCGACTTCAGGGCCTTGCTCCCCGCTGCGAGTGCGGTGTCGGTCGAGACGGGTTGGGTCTCGACCGATCCGCGCCCCTCATGGGCTTCAGTTCCTCCGGGTGCTCTCCTCGCACAACGTGGGGATGCTTTCACATCCCCTCCACCCTCGGCCTTCACCGTGAAGAACCCCTCGCGGCTGGCCCTCGGCGTCTCGCCGTTGCGCGAGTTGGCTTGCCTGGAATCAGGCTGCCGACCCGCTCGAGCTTTCCGGCCTGAACCCCCGTCCCTCCTTTCGAAAAGTCGGGTTCGAGGCCTGTTCCCGGCGGCCCACCGAGCCGCCGGACACGCAGATCCATAGAGCACGCGTCATGCCATCGCCTCCCGGCTGTAACCAGTCGGAATCACGGGCTGACTGGATCGAGGCAGCGCGCACGATCTGGACACGTCCCTGTGTGGTGTCTGGGGATTTTTGGGGGCAGCCTGTGGTCGTGTTGTGAACAAGGGGTGCGGGTGTGTCCGGACGGGGTTGTGGATTGTGCAGGAAATGGACGATCGCACAGTCTCTGGACGTATCGTACGGGGTCGCCTGAGACCTTTGTCGTGCGGCTGTCTACGGCTCGATCGGGAAAGCCGTTCGCAGGTCGTCAGGAATGCGCAGCGGCCGCCCGCGTCCGAGATCGAAGTACACCCAGTCGGTGGCCGCGCGGCAGATCAGTTGATCGGCGCGCAGGATCTCCGTCTTGCGCACGCTGTTTGCGGCCTTCATTGTCACCACGCGCGTCTCGATGCGAAGCCGGTCGCCCAGGACCGCGGCCCTCAGGTACTCGATCTCGTGCGTGCGCACGACCCACGCCTGCCCGCGGGCGAGGTAGGCAGGCTCGGGGAACCCGAGCGCCGTCGAATGCGCCAGCGCCGCTTCCTGCACCCATCGCAAGTAGACGAGATTGGACGCATGACCGAGGTTGTCGATGTCCTCCTCGACCACCTCGACTTCATGAATGAACGGCATTCGCTGCTTTTACGCCGACTTCTTCCCGTGCGCGGCATTCCACTTCGCCCGCGCCTCGCGCTGCTGCTTCGCCGTCAGCTCGGACCGGTGCTTGTCGCAGATGTAGCCGAACCGGGGGCCGCGCGAGATGTTCTTGCATCCCTCGACACGGCAGCGCATGTCCAGGCTGCGCCCTCCGGGGCGCAAGGCGCGCGCGATCCTCGCCGCGCTCTGGTTTGCCTTGGCGCGCTCAACCAGGATGCGCTTCTGCTCGCGAATCGGTACGCTGCGCGCATGCTCCCGGCAGAACCATCGATTGCGGGGGCCGGCGCCAGGACTCTTGCAGCCCGGGTTCGGACACAACCGCACGCCGTTCGGGCGCACCGCGGCACGGCCTGCGGCAGAGCGGGCAAACATCTGTTCCGCGCGGGATGCGACTGCCGCTGCGAACTGCTCGATGAGGCTGTCCAGCAGGCCGTGGATCGGTTTAGGCATTCGTTTGTCCGAGAGGAGGGCTTGAACTATGGCCGGTGAGGCTCGTTATCTAGCCCATTTGACAATGAATTGCTACTACCTACGTCTTACTCCCTCTTAGGTTAACAAACGCCATGGATTTCAAAGAGCTTCACCGTGGGCACATCGAGGTGGTCTCGCGGGGAGTCGCGGCCGCACTGGACAAGACCGGATTCGCTGCGCTCGTAGTGCATTCGGGCACGCTCCAGAAGCGCACCGACGCGGACGACCAGTACTGGCCGCTGCGCCCCACGCCGCATTTCCAGCACTGGCTCCCGCTCGCCGAGGCGGGGTGCCTGCTGATCGCGGTTCCGGGTCGGAGGCCGGTGCTGGTCCGGCCGCCGGTCCAGAGCTTCTGGGAGGCGCCGCCCGCGCCTGAGAGCGATCACTTCTGGGACGCCTTCGAGGTGGTGGAAACGGTTCCACAGCTACCCGCGGGCCGCGTCGCGTTCGTCGGCGACGATGCGCGCGCGGCGGCCGGACTGAAGATCACCGAGGTGAACCCGCCGGAGCTGGTGCGCATGCTGGACGCGCTCCGGGTGCGGAAGACGCCCTACGAGGTGGCCTGCCTCGCCGAGGCCAACCGCCGCGCCGCGCCCGGCCACGAAGAGCTGCGACGGCTGTTCCAGGGCGCCGATCGGAGCGAGCTGGAGCTGCACCTCGGCTTCCTTGGAGCCACCCGGCAAGACGACGCGGAGACGCCCTACAAGAACATCGTCGCGCTGGGCAAGCACGCGGCCACCCTGCATCACGTCAGCTACGAGAAGCGCGCGCAGCCGGCGCGATCGCTGCTGGTCGATGCGGGTGCGTCTTTCGCGGGATATTGCTCGGACATCACCCGGACCTGGGTGAAGGGCGGCGGGGCCGCGGCGAGCGCATTCTCGGAGCTCGTCGCGGGCATGGAAGCGATGCAGAAGCGACTCTGTTCCCAGGTCCGCGTCGGCATGCCGTACGAGGAGCTGCACGACGATTCGCACCGGCAGGTGGCGGGGATCCTGCGCGAGGTCGGGATCTCGCGCCTGCCCGCCGACGAGCTGGTCTCGCGGCGGATCACGCGCGCCTTCTATCCGCACGGTCTCGGCCACGCGCTCGGCTTGCAATGCCACGACGTAGGGTGCGCCCTCCGCCCGCCGCGCGCCGACAACCCGTTCCTGCGCAACACCACGGAAGTGGCCCCTCAGCAGGTCTTCACCATCGAGCCAGGCCTCTACTTCATCGAAGCCCTGCTCGCGCCCTTCCGCCCCTCGCCAGACATCGATTGGAAGCTGGTCGACGCCCTCTCCGCTTTTGGCGGCATCCGCATCGAAGACGACGTCGTCGTCCACGACTCCGGCATCCGCAATCTCACCCGCGAAGTACTCCCGCACGGTGGCGGCGCAGTCTAAGGCTTCAGATCAACCGCAGAGCACGCCGAGCACGCAGAGGCGGAAACGTAGACTGAAGGAAATCGTTTTTTGGAGTTGGGTTTGGTTCCAACCCGACGGGTCGGGGCAACCCCGAGCGCCTCGGTGGCGAGATGATCACACCTACCAAAAACCTCTGCGCGCTCTGTGCGCTCTGCGGTTGATGGGAAGCCTTTACGCGGCGGACTTTTGTTGGTTGGCGGCGATGAAGGCGACGGGCTTGTACAGGTGGGCGATGATGGCGAAGAGGACGGCTCCTGCAGTCATGAATGCGGCCCAGAAGAGGAAGTAGCCGGTCCGGGACTCGAAGGCGACGTGCCGTGTCACCAGCGACGTCAGGAAGGAGCCGCCGCCGATGGTGAGGAACCAGAGCGACATGATGGTGCCCTTCATGCTCCTCGGCGCCTGGGTGTAGGCGAACTCGAGCGCGGTCACGCTCACCAGCGTCTCGGCGACGGCGATGAACACGTACTGGATCACCTGCCAGCCGATGTGCGGCTTCTGTCCCGCCTCGATCCAGCTCTGGATTATCGCCGCGGAGAGGAACGCGGGCACGGCGATGAACATCCCCGCCGTCATCCGCCTCAGCATGCTCATGCGGATGCCGGCCCGCTCGAACGCGGGATACACCACGTACGCGAACAGCGGCACCATGATCAGGATCAGGATGGCGTTCAGCGCCTCCATCTGCGCCGATTCCATCTGCCAGCCGTAGACGTCGCGGTTCATCAGCTCGGCCTGGTTGAACCAGCTGCTGCCGTACTGGAAGTACAGGGCCCAGAAAGCGAGGATGGGAGCGAACACGGCCGCGATGCGGAACACCGAGCGCACTCCCTCCACCGCGGCCTCCCCGTGCCTCGCGCGCGCCTCGGCAAGCCCCTTCGCCATCCAGGTGCGCAGCACCGCGCCGAACCCGTTGGGATCCCGCCCAGCCGGGGGGACCTTCACGTAGTCCTTGCTCCCCGCCACGTAGACGATCAGTGCGATCGCCATGAGGATGCCAGGCACGCCGAATGCCCAGGCGACCGCGTTCTGCTCGCACAGCTTGATGGCACCGAACGCGCAGCCCGCCAGCAGCCAGGGCGTGGCGATCTGCGAGGCGGCGGATCCCAGGTTGATGGCGACGTAGAACAGCGAGTAGACCCGGTCGAGCAGGCCGGACTGCTCCTGGCTGAACTGGTCGCCCACGAAGGCGGACAGATTGGGCTTGATGCCCGACTGCCCGACCACGATCAGCGTCATGCCGATGAACAGCAACGCCACGCGCGCCGAGGGCGCGAAGTCCGCCGAGGCCAGCACCGCGTGCCCGGCCACGTACCCGTAGCTGAGCCAGAGGATGGTGCGGTAACGGCCGATGAAGCGATCGGAGAGCCAGGCGCCGACGACCGTCATCGCGAACGCCGCGGCGACGAAGTCGTGGTAGACGCCCTCGGCGCGGTTGCGCTGCCAGCCCAGGAACTGCTGCATGTACGGCACCAGGATGGTGCTCATGCCGTAGAAGCTGAACCGCTCGCACGCCTCGTTGCCGAGGATGTACTTGACCGCGGACGGGAAACGGCCCGAGCTCACGCTCGCCGTCGCGTCACCAGCCACATTGCTTCCCCTGGTTCTGCTGCTTGAGCCACTTCTGCAGCGGCTGGAAGTACTCGAGCAGCGCGCCGCCGTCCATCTGGCGCTGCCCGGTCATCGCCTCGAGGGCGTCCGGCCAAGGCTTGCTCGCTCCCATCGAGAGCATCTTCCAGAGCCGCTGTCCCGCTTGCTTGCTGCCATGGAAGGAGCACTCGTGCAGGGGACCCTTGTGTCCGGCCGCCTGGCACATGGCGCGGTAGAACTGGAACTGGAGGATCCGCGCCAGGAAGTACCGCGTATAGGGCACGTTCGCTGGCACATGGTACTTGGCGCCGGGATCGAAGTCTTGCTCCGTCCGCGCCACCGGCGGCGCCACGCCCTGGTACTTCGTCCGCAACGCCCACCAGGCCTTGTTGTAGTCGGCGGGCGCCGTCTTGCCGTTGAACACGTCCCAACGCCACTGATCGATCAGCTTCGAGAAGGGCAAGAAAGCCACCTTGGCCAGCGCGTTCTTCATCTGGACGTTGATCACCGCTTTCTTGTCGTTCGGCACCCCCGGCACGAGGCCGAGCTGCTTGAGGTACCCGGGCGTCATCGAGAGCACCAGCGTATCGCCGATGGCCTCGTGGAAACCGTCGTTCGCGCCGGCCTGGTAGAGCAGGGGCAGCTTGTAGTAGGCGTGGAAGTAGTAGTCGTGCCCCAGCTCGTGGTGGACGGTGGTCAGGTCCTCCTCGGTGGGCGGGTTCCGGATGCACATCTTGATCCGCAGGTCGTCGGAGAAGGTCACGTCCCAGGCGCTGGCGTGGCAGACCACTTCGCGGTCGCGCGGCTTGACGAGCATCGACCGCTCCCAGAACGTCTTCGGCAGCGGATCGAATCCAAGCGACGTGAAGAACGCCTCGCCGGTCTTCACGGTGCGGGTCGCGTCCCATTTCTGGGCGGCCATCGCGGCATCCGCGTCCAGGTTGGCGACGCCTTTGTACGGCTCCACCAGCGGATAGACGTTGCTCCATTCCTGCGCCCACATGTTCCCGAGCAGGTGGGCCGGGATGGGCTTGCCGTCGGGGACCTTGTCCTTTCCGTACGTCTTCTGCAGCTGCGCGCGCACATAGCAGTGCAGGTCGTCGTAAAAGGGCTTGAGCTGTTGCCACAGCCGGTCGGTGTCCTGCTCGAACTGCTCCGGCGGCATGTCGTAGCCGGCCCGCCACATGTCGCCCATGTTGGCGAATCCGGCGCCGCGGGCCCCCTCGTTCTGCAACTCGACGAAGCGGCTGTAGCGCGAGCGCTGGGGACGGGCGGTGTCGTGCCAGGAGGTCCAGGCGTCGAGCAGCTCGTCATGGTTCCGGCTGCGATCGACGATCTTCTCCAGCTCCTCGAGATCGCGTCCCTTGGAGTCCTTGGCGGCGCCGTAGTAGCCCTCGAGACGGGCCGCGAGCGAGGTCATCTCCAGCCGCTTCGCCGGATCCTCGATCACGGGGCTCGCGATGCGGAGCAGGTACAGCATCCGCGCCGTGTCCGGATCGAGCTTCAGGTCCTTGAACCTCGCGGCCGTCCTGGCGGCGTCGCTGGAGTACGCCAGCAGGCGCTCGTTGGCCGACGCGGCGTTCCGTTCGCTGTCGTCGTTGATGTACGTGCTCTTGATCCAGTCCGCGGTGGACGAGTCGACGTAGAGCCGCTTCAGGTCCTCGTTCACTCTTCCGATGAATTGCTTCGGGTCTTCGATGGGGGCCTGCCGGAGCTGCGCGCTGCTCGTAGCCGGCGGCGTCTGCTGGGTCGAGGCCGAGGCGCAGGAGGACAGCGCCGCGGCGGCGAGGAGGAGGACGGAGATTTTCATGGCGGCGCAGGCTACTTGAACAGCGTGCCGAAACGCCAGCGTTCCCGCGCTCCGCGCCACAGTTGTTGAGCTTCGCTGCGGGCCACCGACACGGCGCCGCGGCCCACTGGTGCCACGCCGGCCGGGCGGAAGAAGACGCTGGACGGCCCGCTTCCAGGCACCGCCACGAAGAACGGCAGGAAGACGGGCCCCGCGGACACGAGCCCCTGGTAATCGCCCAGGAAGCAGGCCCCGTGCTCCAGCGGCGCGGAGCGCAGGTCGAACGGGCCGCCGATCATCGCGTCGGTGAACGTCGCGCCCCCATCGGTCGAGGTGGCCAGCCACTGCGCGACCATGAGGTCGCCGCTGTCCGACGCGTCGTCGCTGCGCAAGTCGTAGTAGGTGACGCCTACGCTCCCGTTCGAGGCGACCGCCAGCGCGGGCGTGAACGCCGGGACCGCCGGCGCACCGTTGACCTGGACGGGCGCGGACCAGGTGAGCCCGCCGTCCGTGCTCTTGGAGAGGGCGATGCCGTCGCGCGCCATGCCCGAGAACCGGGCGTCCTCCCAGGCGATGTAGAGCGCGCCGTTCGCCCGATCCACCGCGATGGTCGGGACCACGCTGCCAGTGCGGATCCCGCGCCCGTTCTTGGGATCGTTGACCCCGACGAATTCGGCGTCTGCCACCGGGATGGCCGGCGTCGGCCAGCTCACCCCCCGGTCCGTCGAACGGAGCACGGAGACCGTGGCCCTGGGAGCCAGCGAGCTGTTCTGCGTGATGACTACCAGTAGGTCGACGAGCGTGCCGTCGGGGAGCACGACGATCTGGTTGGAGACTGTCTGCGTGTCGGGTCCGGGATCGTAGATCTGCCGCGCGGTTTCCCAGCTCTCACCGCCATCGGTGGTGCGCGCGAACCAAGCCGGTCCCGTGCCCAGAGGATTGTTGGGGATGGTGAAGCCCGTCAGCCGATCCCAGACCGCATAGGCGAAGAGGGAATCCAGCGGATCGGCGGTCACCGTCTCCTTGTCCATCGCCAGATCGGGGTCGGTGTCGTGCTGGAGCTGGTGCGGGTCCTGCCAGGTCCGGCCTCCGTCGGTGGAGCGGCTGACCAGCATCGCGCGATTGGACGCGTTCGCGTCGAAAACGTACGCGATCTGCCAGGCGGTGCCGCCGGGCCCGATGCTCACCCAGGGATCGGTTGCGCGATCGTAGGCGCCTTGGGTGCAGCGGGAGAATTTCGCGGAGCTGCGCATCCACGTATGCCCGCCGTCGAACGTGGCGGCGCTGCCGATTCCGTTCGCGCCACCGTTGGACCATCGGTCCTGCTGCCAGACCCCGATCAGGTGCTGGGGGTTGGCCGGATCGATCGCGATCGACGGCTCCACCCCGGCATTGGGGAAGACGGTGCCGCCGCGCCCGGGAGGGCCTTGGCAGGAGCTGTTCCAGGACGCGCTCCCCGAGACTGCGACCAGGCCGGGAAACGTCGACGGCAGCGGCGCGGGTTCGTCGCAGGCCGTGCAGAGCAGCAGGAGTGCCGCTCCGCGGCGCATCCTGCCAGCGAAGCACGGTGGTAGAACGGCGCCCATGTCCCTCGAAGATGGCGTGGTGACCGACTTCCGCGATCGGATGACGTACGGCGGATATCTACAACTGGACAAGCTGCTGGCGGCGCAAACGCCGCTGAGCAACCCCCCGCACCACGACGAGATGCTGTTCATCATCCAGCACCAGACCAGCGAGCTGTGGTTCAAGCTCATCCTCCACGAGCTGCGCGCCGCCGTCGCGTTCGTGCGGCGCGACGAGCTGGAGCCCACCTTCAAGATCCTCGCCCGGGTGAAGCACATCCAGGCGCAGCTCGTCTCGCAGTGGGCCGTGCTGGCGACGCTCACGCCGAGCGAGTACGGGGAGTTCCGGCACGTCCTGGGCCCCGCCAGCGGGTTCCAGTCGCTGCAGCACCGGGTGATCGAGTTCATGCTCGGAAACAAGGACCGGCGGATGCTGGCGGTCCACGAGCAGGACCCGGCGGGCCATGCCGAGCTCCTGCAGGCGCTGGAGTCGCCGACGCTGTACGACGAGTTCCTGCGCTACCTGGCGCGCCGGGGGAAGCCGATTCCGCCGGAAGTGCTCGAGCGCGACGTGACGCAGCCGCACCAGGGCCACCCCGGCGTGCGCGCGGCGATCCGGGAGATCTACGAGAAGCCCGCGGAGAACTGGGACGCCTACGAGATGTGCGAGAAGCTGATCGACGTCGACGAGCAGCTCTCGCTCTGGCGCTTCCGGCACGTCAAGGTGGTCCAGCGGATCATCGGCTGGAAGCGAGGCACCGGCGGCACCGCGGGCGTCGACTATCTGAAGAAGCTCGTCGACGTGCTCCTGTTCCCGGACCTGTGGGACGTCCGCACCGAGCTCAAGGGGTAGGGACACCATACGCAATGCCGGGCCAACCGCGCAGTTGGCATGCCGAATTGCGTATGGTGTCCCCGTCAGAGCACCCGTCAGAGCACCCCGTGCGAGCGCAGCAGCGGCACCAGGCTCTCCCCGGCGAGACGGACCCCGCGCTCGTAGTCAGGGTGTGACTGCCGCGCCAGCTCCGAGAGGATCCGCGACTGGATCTCGCCCGCCTGCAGCGCGACGCGATAGGGAACCCGGGTGAACGTGACCAGCTGGTAGCGGGTGAGATAGCGGCCCGGCATGCGGCCCTGGAGCTCGCGTTCGATCTCCCGCATGCGCAAGAACTGCGGATCCGCCACCTTGTCGCGCATCTCCACGAAGTTCTCCACCGCCAGGTCGGCGATCGCGTCGGTGTCCGGCTTGCGCGATTCGGAGAATCGGGCGAAGTCGCGCGCCCACTCGCCGGTGAGCATGCCCGCGAGCAGCGTCACGTCCTCGAAGCCCGCGTTCATCCCCTGCCCGAAGAACGGCACGATGGCGTGCGCCGCGTCGCCGATCAGGAGCGCGCTCCCGCGCGACCAGGGCCAGGCCTTGACGGTCGCCATGCGCCCGAGGGGCGCCTGCTCGAACTGCTGCGCGAGGTCCGGGATGAGCGGGGCTGCATCGGGGAAGTACTTCTTGAAGAACGCTTGCGCGTCGCCCTCCGTCTTCAGCTCCGCGAACGACGGGGTCCCCTCGAAGGGGAGGAAGAGCGTGCAGGTGAAGCTGCCGCCGCGGTTCGGGAGCGCGATCAGCATGAAGTTTCCGCGCGGCCAGATGTGCAGCGCGTTCCGGTGCATGGCGAAGCCGCCGCCCTTGGGCGGCATGGTCAGCTCCTTGTATCCGCTGGAGAGCACCTGCTGGGACACCTCTCCGCCCATGCAAGCGCGCAGGGCCGAGGCGCTCCCGTCGCTGCCCACGATCACCGGCGCGCGCAGGTAGCCAAAGGGCTCGAAGCGGGCCACCCGCAGGTCGAAGTCGTAGTCGGCCAGCCGCTGGTTGAAGTAGAACCGCACGCGCCCGGTCTCTTCCGCCCGCGTCATCAAGAGCTTGTTCAGCCCCGAGCGCGACATGGAGTTGATGTGCTCGCGCTCGCTGCGGCCGTAGGGAAGGAGCGCGAGCTTGCCGTCGAGCGTGTGCGTCATCCGCCCCTGCATCGGCACGGCCTCGCCGAGAACGTCGTGGTCCAGGCTGACTTGATGGAGGGCGTGCAGGCCCCGGGTGGAGACGGCCAGGTTGATGGACCGGCCCGCGGCGATGTCCACCTGGCGCATGTCAGGGCGCCGCTCGTAGACGTCCACGCCATGACCCCGGCGGGCAAGTGTGAGCGCCAGGAGCGAGCCGACCGGGCCCGCGCCGACGATGACCACGTCATCCATCCCGCGACTCGGCGATCCGCGCGCAGAAGCGGTGGACGTCCTCGAACGAGTTGTAGAGCGGGGCGGGAGTGATGCGGACGATGTCCGGCGGACGCAGATCGACGACGGCGCCGCCCTTCGCCAGCTCGAGCTCCAGGTCGGCCTTGGGGAAGCGCACGGTCAGCATCGAACCCCGCTCGGGCGGCGTGAGCACCGGAACGCCGCGCCGGCGCAGCAGCCACTCCAGATACCCCGTCAGGCGATCGCCTTTGCGGCGCAGCGCGGGCATCCCCGCGCGGTCGAACAGCTCCATCGACGCGCGCAGCGCCGCCAGCTGGAGGATGGGCGGGTTGGAGAGCTGCCAGGCCTCGGCTCCGCGGATGGCCGAGAAGCGCGGGCCCATCTCGAAACGATGCGCCTTGTCGTGGCCCCACCAGCCCTCGAAGCGGGGGAGCGACGCGCTGGCGTGGCGCTCGTGCACGAAGACGCCGCCCAGGCCGCCGGGCCCGGCGTTCAGGTACTTGTAGTTGCACCAGGCGGCGAAATCAGGACCGTCCTCGTGCAGGGAGAGGACGAGATTTCCGGCGCCATGCGCGAGATCGAATCCGATCTGCGCGCCCTTGGCGTGCGCGGCCCGGACCATGGAGCGCATGTCGCAGGCCCGGCCGGTGAGGTAGTTCACGTTGCCGATCAGGGCCAGCGCGATGTCGTCGCGCTCCTCCAGGTCGCGCAGCGGCTCGTCGCTTTCCAGCACCGCGTCCGGGAACCCGTGAAAGCGGGCCTGCGAGGCTACGGCGTACTGATCGGAGGGGAAGGCGCCCTTCTCGATCAGCAAGCGGTGCTTGCCGGGGCGCGGCCGGTAAAAGGACACCATCATGAGATGCAGGTTCACCGACAGGGTGTTCATCACCACCACTTCGTGCGGCAGCGCGCCGACCAGCCGCGCGGTGCTGGCGGTGAGCAGCTCGTGGTAGCGGACCCAGGGGTTGCGCGCGGCGAAATGGCCTTCGACGCCGAAACGCGC
The DNA here is from genome assembly GCA_036513415.1 of Myxococcales bacterium. Taxonomy (GTDB): domain Bacteria; phylum Myxococcota; class Myxococcia; order Myxococcales; family 40CM-4-68-19; genus 40CM-4-68-19. The sequence continues at coordinate 31,320 of DATBZA010000094.1, forward strand.
CCAATCGTCCAGCTCCTGGAGCACGTACTCCCGCGCGCGGCGCGGCTGCAGCCCCAGCGAATGGCCGGCGAAGTAGAGCGGGCCCGACTCCGGAAAGAGGAATTCCCCCCGGAGGGGCGCCAGCTCGTCGGCGGCGTCCTGCGCGCGCGCCCATGCCAGCGAGTCCTCAAAGGTCATATGAGCTCGCGTCCCGGCCGAGCCATTCGAGCGCGGTGCCGGAGCGAAGCCGGTCCCGTACCTCCGGCGTGAAGCTCATGGAATCGATCAGCGCGCCGGGTGGCGTCTCTCCGAGCGGAAACGGGTAGTCGCTGCCGAGCGCCACGCGTTCGGCGCCGAAGAGCTCGAGCACCAGTAGTAAAGCGCGCGCGTCGTGGACCAGCGAGTCGACGTAGATGCGCTTCAGATACGCCGACGGGGGATGCGGGTTGTCGACCGCCACCAGGTCGGGGCGCGCGCGGAAGCCGTGTTCGATCCTTCCGAACGTCCCCGGGAAGGCGCCGCCGCCGTGCGCGAACGCGATCCGCAGGCGCGGAAGGCGCTCCAGGACGCCCCCGAAGATGAGGGAGCAGACGGCGAGCGAGACCTCAGCCGGCATGCCCACCAGCCAGGGCAGCCAGTACTTCCGCATCCTCGCCTCGCCCATCATGTCCCAGGGGTGGACGAAGATCGCGGCGCCCAGCTCCGCAGCGCGGGCGAACACCGGGAAGAGGGCCGCGTCGGAGAGGTTGCAGTCGTTCACATGCGAGCCGATCTGCACGCCGGCGAGGCCCAGCTGGACGCAGCGCTCCAATTCCCGCACCGCCAGGTCCGGAGACTGCAGCGGGAGCGTGCCCAGCCCGATGAAGCGGCGGGGGTGCCCGCCGCAGAGCACCGCCAGGTGGTCGTTGAGCAACCGGGCGAGATCGTCGCCGCGCTTCGCCGCCAGGTGGTACGCGAACAGGACGGGCACGGTCGACAGCACCTGCACGCCCACGCCCGCCTCGTCGCACTCCCGCAACCGCTGCGCCGGGTCCCAGCAGTTGCTCTCGACCTCGCGGAACACCGTTCCGTCCTCGCGCAGCATCCGCGCCCGGCATTCGCCCGTGCGCTCCAGCTGGATGGGGCTCCAGCGCGGCAGCTCGGGCGGGAGCACGTGCGTATGCACGTCAAGGCTTCGCATGCTTGCGGCCGCACTTGCGACAGGTCGTGTTCGCCGCATTGCCCCAGTAGTGCTCGAACACCGGCGGGAGCTGCTTGACGATGTCGGTGAGATGGAACGATTCCCGGTACAGCTCGCTGCCGCAGCCGTCGCAGACCCAGAGGAAGGTGTCCTTCTCCCCGGGCAGCCGGCGCCGCTCGATCACCAGCCCCACCGTGTTGACCGGACGCTGCGGGGAGTGGGGCGTGTCCGGCGGGAGCAGGAAGATCTCGCCTTCCCGGATGGGAACGTCCACGCGCTTTCCAGCTTGCAGCGTGCGCAGCACCATGTCGCCTTCCACCTGGTAGAAGAACTCCTCTCCTTGGTTGACGTGGTAGTCGGTGCGCGCGTTCGGTCCGCCCACCACCGTGACCATGAAGTCGCGGTCCCCTTCCCAGATCTGCGCGTTCCCAACCGGCGGCTTGAGCAGGTGGCGGTGCTCGTCGATCCACTTGCGGAAGTCGAGCGCCTTCATGGAGACCGGACCTCCGCGATGCACTTCAGCTCGATGGCGATGGGTGTGGGCAGCGCCGTCACCTCCACCGTGGTCCGGCAGGGCCGCGCGCCGGCGAAATACTCCGCGTACAGGCGGTTGAAGGTGGCGAAGTCGCGTCCCATGTCGGTGAGGAAGACTGTGACGTCCACCAGGTCCTCCCAGCGGGCGCCGGCGTCTTCCAGGACCCAGCGCACGTTGTCGAACACCGCCCGGCATTGCACGGCGATGTCGTAGCTCTCCACGGTGCCGTCCGGGGCCAGACGGACCCCCGGGATCTCCTTGGAGCCGCGCTTGCGCGGACCGATGCCGGAAAGGAAGAGGAGATTTCCGGCGCGCCGCGCGTGCGGGTACAGGCCCACCGGCTCCGGCGCTCGCGAGGACTGGAATTCGTTGGAGGTCATAGCTTCACGCACACATTCTTCGGCTCGGTGAAGAAGCGCAGCGCGTCCATGCCGCCCTCGCGGCCGACGCCGGATTCCTTCACCCCGCCGAACGGCGTCCGCAGATCGCGGAGCATCCAGCAGTTCACCCACACGATCCCGCTGTGGAGCCGGGCTGCGACCTTGTGGGCGCGGGAGAGGTCCCGCGTCCAGAGCGAGGCGGCCAGGCCATAGCGGGTGGAGTTCGCCAGCTGGACCGCCTCTTCCGCGCCCTCGAAGGGCAGCAGCGTCGCCACCGGTCCGAAGATCTCCTCCTGGTTGGTGCGGCAGCCGGGGCCCAGGCCCTCGAGCAGCGTCGGCTGGACGAAGAACCCTCCGGCGCAGCGCCCCTTCACGCTCGCGCGCTCGCCCCCGCAGAGCACTCGAGCGCCTTCCCCTCGGGCCACTGCCAGGCATCCCATCACCTTGTCGAAGTGCTGGCGTGAGACCAGCGCGCCCTGCTCGGTGGCCGGCTCGAGCGGGTCACCCACCCGCAGCGCGCGCGCCCGCTCGACCAGCGCGTCCCGGACCTGCGCGTAGATCGGCTTCTCGATCAGGATGCGAGACCCGCACAGGCAGATCTGCCCGGTGTTGGAGAAGGCCGCCCGCAACGCCTGTGGAACGGCCTCGCGCAGATCGGCGTCGGCGAAGATCAGTGTCGGGTTCTTCCCGCCCATCTCCAGCGACAGCTTCTTGAACGACGCGGCGGACTCGCGCGCGATCTCGCCTCCCACGCGCGTCGAGCCGGTGAAGGAGATGGCCCGGACATCGCGGTGAGCGCAGAGCGGACTCCCCACCCGAGGTCCCAGTCCCTGCACGATGTTCAGCACGCCCGGCGGAAAGCCCGCTTCCGCGCAGAGCGCGCCCAGGAGGTGCGCCGTCATCGGCGTCACCTCCGAAGGCTTCGCCACCACGCAGTTCCCGGCCGCGAGCGCCGGAGCGATCTTCCAGCTGAGCAGATAGAGCGGCAAGTTCCAGGGAGAGATGCAGGCCACCGCGCCCAGCGGTTGCCGCAGCGTGTAGTTGAGCGCCACGTCGTCGGTGGGGTGCGCCTCGCTGGAGAATTGCGTGCCCGCGTCGGCGAAAAAGTCGAAGTTCTGCACGGCGCGCGGGACGTCGACGGTGCGCGCCACCGAGAGCGGCTTGCCGGAGTCGATCGACTCGGCCCGCGCGAGCTCTTCCAGGTCGCGCTCGATCAGCCGCGCCAGCTTCCGCAGCAGCTTCGATCTCTCGCTGGCCGGCGTCGTGGACCACGCGGCAAAGGCGCGCACCGCTGCCGCCACGGCGCGATCCACGTCGTTCCCGTCCGAGCTCGCGATCCGCGCATACGCCTCGCCGGTCGCCGGGTCGACGTCGTCCAGCCACTCGCCGGAAGCGGCGGGCGCATGCCGTCCGTCGATGAAGTTGAGGACGTCCTGCATCCGGCCCGAGCTTTACCCTCTTCCCAGAGGCGCGTCGAGAGGTGCCCGGAGGCATGGCGAACCGTCGATTTGCAGACGGCCAGGGCGCGCCCGCGAGGCCGCCCCGAAGCATCGCGGGCTACTGTCCAAGCCGCCATGGTGGATGAAGACCTGCTCGCGAAGGAGCTGGACGAGGCGCTGCTCGCCCGGCGCGAGATCGCGCCCTTGGCCAGGACGCACGGCGATTTCGACCTGCCGGCGGCGTACCGGATCCAGCAGCGCGGGATCGCGATGCGCCTCGCGCGGGGCGAGAGGATCGTCGGTTACAAGATGGGCCTCACCTCCGCGGCGAAGCGGGCGCAGATGAACCTGGGCCTGCCCATCTACGGCGTCCTCACCGACGCGATGCGGGTGGAAGCGTCGCTGCGGGTCGGGGATGGCGTGCATCCGAAGATCGAGCCGGAGATCGCGTTCGTGACCCAGCGCGAGCTGTCCGGCCGCGTCTCCCGGGCGGACGCATTCGCCGCGCTCCAGGGAGTCGCGCCGGCGCTGGAGGTGCTGGATTCACGGTTCACGGGCTTCAAGTACTTCTCGCTGCCGGACGTGGTGGCCGACAATTGCTCGTCCTGGCGGTTCGTGCTCGGGCCGCTGCGGGAGCCGCGCGACACGGGCGGGCTCCCGATGCGCATGCGCGTGGACGGCCGCACCGCGCAGGAAGCGGACTCGAACGCGATCTCCGGACACCCGCTCGAGTCCCTGGTCCTTCTCGTCCAGCTGCTGCCGCATCCGCTGCCGGCGGGGAGCATCGTGCTCGCGGGCGCCGCCACCGTCGCCGAGGTCCTGCGGCCCGGCATGGAGATCTCCCTGGAAGTGGAGGGCCTGGGCAGCGTCGAGGTCCGGGCGGTGTAGCCGCTGGCCTCGGCTACTCCAGCTCGGCGCAAGCGGGCGCCGATCCCGTCTGCCGGATCGAGGCCGCGAATCGATCGAGCGTCGCGCGCGAGGCGTCGCCGCCTTCGAGCCGCAACAGCGCAAGCGCGGCCTTGCCGCCGCAATAGGGGGCGACGTCGATCCGCAGCTGCATGCCGGCGTTCTCCACCGCCCAGGCCCGCTCCTCCGCGGGCGCGCCGGCGAGGGTCTGCCGCGATTTGCCGACGTAGGTCAGGTGGCCGCCCTGCGCCGCGGCGATCTGCGTCGAGGCGGCTTGAAAGAACGCGTCGAGCGCGTCGCCGGAGAGCGCCTCCGCGACGAAGGAGACGGTCGCTCCACCGGCGCCGGCCTTCCGGATCGAAAGCTCGGCGACCGGGTTGCTCGCGTCCGCGTCGTAGCCTTCGGGCACCTCCCCGGTGAGGGCCAGGCGCGGGCTGACGAAGCGGCCGGCGTCGATGCGCGCTGGCTGGACCGGGGGTGGCGGGGGCACGTCGCCGAGCGGCGGGGCCGGCGGGGGCGGGAGGACGCGCAGCGCAAGCTGTCGCGCCAGGGCGGCGCTGAGGTCGACGCTGCCGCGCGCGACGCCCACCAGCTCCGCGGATCCCGCGATCTTCGAGGGCGCCGCGATCGACCACCCCAAGGGGTTCGGACCGGAAGCGGCCTGGTCCTGCCAGCAGGCCTGCACCAGCTTCATCACGTTGGACACGTTCCCGGAGACGCCTCCGCTCCAAGCCGTCGTCCAGAGCAGGGAAACCGCGCCCTTCGCCGGCCCTTCCACGACGGTGTAGGCGTCGCCCGCCCAGCGCGGCGCGAACTCCCGCACCACCTCCTTGTCCACGCACGTCTCCAGCGCCATGCGCGTCCCCAGCTCGCCCATCCGCCCGGAAGCGAGCACGCGGGTTCCCTCCGGCGCCTTGGGGAAAGCGATGGGCGCGGGCCGCTCTCCGGCGAAGTACGCCTCAGGATGGATGACTTGATGGAGGCTCGCGGGCGGATTCTTGAACATCTTGTCCACCAGCGCGAACCCTCCGCGCTGGTAGGCCTCGGCGACGAGCGCGAACCCGGCGGCATACGGAACGACCATCTCCTCGCGCAGCACGGGGGGCGCATGCAGCAGCTGGGGCGACTTTCCGCTCACCCGCAGCAGCGTCTGCGTGTCGAGGGCGCGCAGCATGGCCGCGCCGCCGACGATCGCCGCCTTCACGGGCTTGCGCGCCCGGAGCGCGCCATACGCCGACATCACCGCCATCGCGTCGCCCTCGTAGAGCGCGCTGCGGGCCAGGCGCACGTCGTCGTCCGGTAGCGCGGCCAGGTCGGGGATCCCGAAGTTCTGGTCCTGGAGGGCATGCTCGATCTCGTGCGCGAGGATCAGCCGGAGACCATCGGGTCCCATCGCGCCGGCCGCGGAGGCCGGCGGGTCCTTGCGAACGTAGAGCTGCTTGGTGAACGGATCGTAGAACCCGGCCACCTGCTCGTCGAGGACGTCGAGCAGCACCTGGGCGGGATCGGCGGCGGCTGGAGCGAGGTTGAAGGCCAACCAGCGAGCGCGCTCGGCGGCCACCACCTCCGGCGTCAGCTCCTTCTTCGCCTTCTCCCGTACCGCTGCCGAGAAGAGCTTGTCGTCCAGGATCTGCACCTTGAGGTTCTGCTTGCGGCGGATGCCGCGGATCTGCTCGACGTCCGCGGTGGTCTCGCGGATCAGGGTCACGAGCGGGTCCTCGTTCGGTGGATGAGGTTGCGGGGGCGCGAGTTGCGGCTGCCGTGGTTGAGCTCGCGGCTCGGGAATGGCCTGCGCTTGCGCCCGCGGCTGTACGGGGGGTGGTGGCGGGTCCACCGGGACGGGCATCTTCAGCGTGCCCGGAACCGGCTTCGGCTCGGGCAGCGCAGGAGCCAGGCCGAGCGCCGTCGCGACGAACTTCGGCACTTTCGCGCGCAGGTCGGTCTTGAGCTGCGCGGACCCGATCCCCACCACGCGGACGATCGCAGCCGGCGAATTCGATCCCGCTTTGTAGACGCCCACCGCGATGACGGTCGCGCCCTCCATCTGCGCCGCGCGCCCCAGGACGGCCGCGCTGGCACCGGTGCTCTCCATCGCGGCGGATGCATCGGCGCCGGAGGCGGCGACCGTCTCGTATCCGTGCGGAGCCAGCGCATCCGCCACGGCGGCGCGCAGGTCCTGCGTCAGCGCGAGGGCGTCCGCGGCCGCGAGGGCGCCCGCGCGCGGCTCGAGCGGAAGCACGGCAACCCGGTTTTCGGCGGCGGCGGCCGAGGCGAAGAGCAGGAACACGGCGAATGTGCGCAAGGGCACCTCCATACGCATGTTCCGCGCGCCCGAGGGTCATGGCAAGCTTCGGAACGCACTGCAATCGTAAGAAAAGGCGCATCTTTCAGGAGATTGTGTGCCCAGGGTCCTGGTGATCGACGACGAGCCCCTGGTGGCGCTGATGGTGCAGCGCGCCCTCGCCGAAGCGCACGAGGTCGGAGTGGACCATTCTGCGCACGCCGGTGTCGATCGCTTCGCGCGAGGCGAGCGCTGGGACGTGATCATTGCCGACCTGCACCTTGCCGACGGCGACGCGATCTGGGTGCGCGATGAGCTCGCCCGGCTCGATCCGGATCTCCCCGCGCGGCTCCTGGTCATCACCGGCGGCGCGAGCACCCCGGCCGGCAGGGCCTTCCTCCAGGAGTCCGGCGTGCGTTGGCTGCAGAAGCCATTCCGCGCCGCCGAGTTGCTCGCCCGGGTCGAAGAGGTGCTCGCTATCTCGAGTTGTCCGGCTTGACGAATCGGAGCGCGAACCGGTCGCTGGTCCCCCGCTTGCCTTCCTTCGCCGCCGCGCCAGGCGAGGCGTTCCAGTCGCGCGGATCGTTCGGATTGCGCAGGAAATTGCCCTCCCCGTCGAGGCGGAAGCCGGCCTTCTGCACCTCGTCCTTCACCACGCTCTCGTCGATCCGGTGCAGCGTCTTGGTTTCGGAGAGGCCGGTGCCGTCCCTGGCGCTGGAATCGATCACCACGTAGACGCCGCCGGGCCGGAGCGCTTCGAAGATCAGCTTGTTCATGCGCGCCCGGTCGACCGGCATGTTCGCGACGTCATGGTAGATGACGTTGATCACCGCCAGGTCGAGGTCCTTCGCCTCGGCCGGGACGGGCTCCTCGAACGGAACGTCGGCCCGCACCACGCCCTGCATCGCGGGGTGGGTGAAGCGCTCGGAGAGCGCGTCCTTGAGGAACGGCATCCAGCTCGGATCGTTCTGCATGTAGACCACGCCGCCCGGCGCGATCGCCCTCGCGATCAATTCCGTCGTGTAGCCGCCGCCCGCGCCCAGATCGAGCACCTTGATGCCAGGCCTGGGTTGCAGAAACTCCAGCATCTCGAGCGGGTGACGCCCCGGGTCGAGCTTCCGGTCCGCCTCGCTGCGATCCGGCGCGTCGACCACCGCCTTGTACGCGGCCGCCCGATCGGTCTGCGGGGACGGCTTGGACTCGGGACCGGACTTGCACGCGACTGCGCAGACGAGCAGGAGGACGGCACGTTTCATGGAGGCGTCCTTTCCGGAATCGGGCGGTTGCTTAGCAGACGCGAGAGACGATCGCCAGCGGCGCGGCGCAGCGCGACCCTACCGGATTCCGCGCTCGCGCCGGGCGCGGCGACACTCCCGGGACCCTGGCTGCACCCTGCGGCAGGCGTTGGGACGCAGGTCGTAGATCGCGCACGAGACCTGGTGGCCGACGCGCCCTTCGAGCGCGACGCAGCGCTGCTCCGCGCCCCGCAATTTCATGTGGCGCTCGCCCTTGTCGTTCAAGACCGTCAGGCGGTGGAGCAAGGACGAGTGACTGACCAGCGCCGAGCGCCGAGTGACCTCGACGTAATCGACGAACTTCTCGGCGCGGTTCTCATCCGTATTGCAGCAGCATGCACCGCAGGCCTGGCAGTCGAAGGTCACGCCGACAGCTTCGCACGCGCAGCCTCCACCCGGTGGGGCATCTGCAAGACGTCCGCGGCCGGCCGGCCGTCCACGCGCAGGGCGAAGCCGGCGGCGCACAGGCGCGCCGCCGCGCCGGCGAGGAAGAGCGCGTGCGTCGAGACCAGCGGCTGACCCAGGAGCGACCACGCGTCGGGCAGGAACTTCACGAAGAGGCCGCCCGCCGCCGAGCCGATTCCGGCAGCCAGCCCTCCCGCGGCCGCGAGCGCGCCGATATAGAACGAACGCGTGGACGGCCGCGACAGCGCGAGGGGAAGGGAGAACGTGGCCAGTGAGAGTCCCGCGTTCGCGGCTCCGCTCATCGCGGCGTCGATGGCGAGCGGCCACAGCCGGCCCTCGGCAGCGAAGATCCAGAGCAGGGGCGAGAGGCCCAGCGCGAACGCGCTCGACACCAGCACGGGCCTGGCGCCGCCGCGGTCCAACGCCCGTCCCCAGAGGGGCGCAGCGAGCATCCGGAACGCCGCCACCGTCGCGGTGTAGAGCGCCATTCGCGCGAAACCCATCCGCAGGTTTCCGATCATGTGCAGCGGGTAGAAGGCTGCCGCGATGCCGCCGGCGGCGCTCCAGGCGAGCTGGAAGGAGAGCAGGCTGCGGGCGCGCTCGTCGTGGATGGGCGCCAGCGCTTCCCGCAGGGGCGCTGCCCGCGGAGGAGCGGCCCGGCGCGACTCGTGCTGGCGGCGCAGCAGCAGGGTGGTCACGGCGCCTGCGGCGCAGGCGATCACGGTCAGCGCGCAGAGCGCCGCGCCGGCTTGCGCGGGGTTGCGCCCACCGTCGAGGACGAGCCCGGCGGTGAGCGACGCGCAAGTGGCGGCCAACGCGCAGAGCGCCGTCCGCCGGCCGAAGTACCGGCCCCGGACCGTGCCGGGGACCAGGTCGCCCATCCATGACGTCCAGGCATTGTTGCCCGCCACGCTGAGCACTGCGTTGGCGGATGCGCAGGCGAGGAAGATGGCCTGCTTCACGCCGGGATCCAGGTGGAGGAATGGCAGGCAGGCGAGCGGCAGCACGGACTGGCGCGCCACCCCGATCGTCCAGAGAGCCGCCCGCCGGCC
>DATBZA010000095.1:0-52786 GCA_036513415.1 Myxococcales bacterium
GACAGTGATGGGAACTCTCTGGCCCTTGGAGGCACGTGGTTGCGAGGGCGTGGCGGCGATCGCAAGCGCCGCGGGTCTCCGCGCCGCACCGGAAGAAGCGGAAGCGGGCTGCGCGACGAAGGTGTGCCCCGAGAGCGCACTCACGCCTGAGAGCGCCACGGTCACCCTCACCGGCGCGCCGGCCGTCTGCGGCGTGACCGAGAAGATCTGCCGCAGGCGCGCACCAGCCGCGAGGGCAGGCGTTGCCACCGCGGGCGAGACGGTTCCGTCCGTGGCCGACACGGTCAGCTGGGCGTTGGTCAGGTCGACGTCGCCGTCATTGCGCACCTCGATCGAGATGGTCACCGGAACGCCGACCTCGACGATCCCGGGGAGCCAGAGCCCGGAGAGCGCCGGCGCAGGACCGGCGCGGACGGTCAGCACACGCCGCACCGAAACCGGAGAGGGCGCATCGCCCCGCTGGGCGACAGCGGTTCCGTCGAGCTCGAGCCATCCCGGGCCCGCTGTGATTCCTTGCAGCGAGCCGGTCAGCGAAAGGCCAGAACCGGCGGCCAGCGCCGCTCCGGAGACGGATGGATTCGTCGTCAACCCCGCGCCCCCGCCTGCGGTGACCTGCACGTTGACGTGACCGAGATCAACGTCCGGCGGCGCAACGAGCCGGGCGGAGATGGGGCGCTGATCGCCGACTTCGATCTCTGCCGGCCCGTCGATCGACGCGGTCATCCGTGGAGTCCCGAATGCCCGCAGGCTGGCTGAGGCATCCACCCTGCCGGAGAGCGGGCCCAGGCTCCAGTGGACGGAGACCGCGAGCCCGGCGGCCTCGGTTACCGCAGGATGCTTGGAGGTGAGCTTGCCGAAGACCTTGACCGGCTCCAGCGCTCCGACCAGGACCGGCACCATGAGGCCGTCGGCCGCCGCGAATCCGTCCGGCCACATGACGAGCGAATCGAGCGCAAGCACGACGTCGGACGGCGCACGCGAAGTCACCTCGATGGAAAACGGTTGCTCTTCGCCGCTGGCGAGATCGACTGGAACAAACAGCGTGACCGCGATGGGCGCGACCACTTGGACCGCAGCGCCGAGGAGTGTCTGGCGCCGGCCGAGGGCGATCGAGATGTCGTAGACTCCGGGCACGAGCGTGTCCGGCAGCGTGGCTTCGATGGCGCCGTCAGGGCGAAGCACTGCGTCCGCAAGCTCCGAAGGACCAACCCGCACGGAGAGCGCTTCTGCCGTGGCGTTCTTTCCCTGCAGGTCCGTGACCACAAGGGGCCTGAATCCGTCGCCTCGCAGCCGCAGCGGAGTCTTGACGCCTGCGACCGCGACGGACGGCTCCACGGCGCTGAGGGAAAGGCCTTGATCCTGGGACCCGACATGGGTACAGACGCAGCCGCCAAGTGCGACGGCAGCGAGCAACGCCGGACGCGAGCGGCGCGCGAAGGTTGCTACCAGGTCCACGATGGTTGAAAAGTACCAGCGGGGCGGACTCAACTCATCCACACCCCGGAGCACCTTCGAGGTGCGCGTACCCCTTTTTCCTACATCATGAACTCGCGGGTAACCGCAGGAGGAATCGCGCGCCGGGCCCGTTTTCCAGCAGTTCGAGCGCTCCGCCGGCTTCCGCGGCGAGCGACCGGCTGATGTAGAGCCCCAGTCCCGTGCCCGCCGAGCGTCCGGTGGCGAACGGTTTGAAGAGACGCGCCCTCATGTCGTCGGGTACGCCCGGGCCGTCGTCCTCGACGATGGCCTCTACCGCTCCGGCGACCAGCGCGGTGGAAACGCGGATGCGGCCGCGCTTCCCGGCGGTCGCCTCGAGCGCATTGCGGAGGAGATTTCCGAAGATCTGTTCCAGCGCGAGCTGATCCGCCTTCACCGCGGGCACCTGAGAGGCGAGATTCCGCTCCAGGGCGACCCCCTGGTTGATCGCATCGCGCTCCAGCAACGACCAGGCCACCTCGACCGCCTGGTTGACGTCGCCCCGGGTGCCGGGAGGGGGCGGCCCGTTCCGCCGGGCCCGCTCGACGAGGAGCTGGATGCGCTGGACTAGCTGCACGATGGCGGCCGCGCGGGAGCGCACCGCGGGATCGTTCGCGTGCGACTCGAGCAGGAGCTCCGCGCTGGTGCGGATGCCGGTCAGCGGCTGGTGCAGCTCGTGCGCCAGCTCGGCCAGCTCCAGCGCGACATCCTTCCTTTCAGCCTTGCCCATTCGCTCTCCTCACGGACCGATGTCGAGCCACCATGCTTCATAGCCAACGAACAGCGAACCTCCCTCGATCTCGCCGCGCACCGGTCCATCCACCAGCCGCGTCGTCCCCAGGCTCGCTCCCAGAGCGATGCGGCTCCGTCCCACCGAGAAGTCCACGGTCGCGCGGGCGCGGACGCCGGGCCGGACGCTGACGAGCCGCTCCGTGCCGCTTGCCTGGCTCGATGCCGAGCTCCAGGCAAACGCGGCAATGGGGCCCGCCTCCAGCGACGCCCCAAAGCGGCGCGCGAAGGGCAGCCGGGCGCGCAACAGGAGCGGTACCGCCAGAGCGAAGAGATGCCTGGAAACAGGCTGCTGAGCTCCTCCCACGGTGCCGGCGATCTCATCGCGGTAGGAGAGCGCGTCCAGACCCGCCAGCAATCCGCCTTCGACTGGACCGAACTGTCGCCGAATGCCCATGCCGGCGCCGAATCGGGGCGCTCGAAGCGCGCCGCCGTTCGACATTCCTCCGCCCTGCGCCCAGGCGAAAAGGAGCCATGCCTCCGGCGGAGGGTCGAATGCAATCGCGGTGCGGGCCAGCACACGGCCGCCGGCAGTCACCCAGGCCTGGGCGGCGCGGGCGTGCGGGGCCGCCTCCAGACTCGCTTCCGCGACGCCCGATGCCGATGGTTGGACCGGTCCTACGCTCGCGCCGTCCGCTTCGACCGCGAAACCGGAGGCGCCCAGCGCGTTCCCGAAACGGTCTCGCACGACCGCGCGGATGCGGGCCGTGCGCTGGGCGGACTCCGCGCTGAGCTCGGCGCTGAAAGCCTCTGCGGGACGGACCTCGATGCGCGCCACTACCCGGGCCGCATCTCCGGATCGAACGAGAACCTCGACCGCATTCGCGGAAAGGTGCCCCGGGACCGACCCCGTGACCGAAGCGGTCGCGCCTTCCCACGAAACGCGCGCGGGAACGCCGGCGAAAGAGGCCTCCAGCGCGACCGGGGCCACCGCGTTGCCCAACGCGTCGCGAACCGCGGCCCGGACCGCAAGCTCGTCTCCGGCACGCGCGGGAAGCTCGGGCAGGTCGAGCGCGATCTGCGCCGGCGGCCCGGGGAGAACATCGACCTCGAGCTCGACGCTGCCCGCGGCGGGATCGCCTTCCACGTTCACGGCGATGCGATCGCGGCCCGCGGTCCGCGGCGCCCGGTAGCGTGCGAACCAGAGCCCACCGCCTCTTTGGACCGGTCCCTCGAGGGATCCGCGGCGGGCGCTCGCGCGCAGGGCTGCGTTCTCCGCCGGAGCTCCGTCGGGCGCGGCAAGCGCAACCGCGACACGCAGCTCGCCGCCGGCGATCACCTGCGTTCCAGATGCGACGGCTGCGATGCGCGGCAGCGAGGGTGTCTCCAGATCGATCCGCACCTCGCGGGCGTTGCCGAGGCGGTCGACGGCGCGCACCACGCCGAGTCGCGTTCCCGGCGGCACCAGGACGGACATCGTGGCTTTCCCTTCCGGCGCGCGCACCGGGCCATGGATCGCGCCGGCCACCCGGACCGAGAGCCACGAACGACGCTTCGACCGGAGCCGGAGTTGCGTCCGGCCGGGGACCGGCAGGAAGGCAGCACCCTCGCCGTCGTCATCGAGGAGGGCGACGGCGATTGCGCGAGGCGCGCGTCCCGGCGGCAGCGCCACCCGCAAGGCATCGCCGGCGGCCGCCTGGCGCAGCTCGCCGGCGCTGGCGGCCGCATGCACCGATCGGGGCGCGACGCTCTTGCCCTCCTGGAGGCGGAAGGGTCGTAGGGTCAGCTGACCGGGCCCTGGCGCCGGGAGCAGCACCGCGTAGAGGCCCGGGCCAGGAGGATCGACGTGCAGCGAAAACAGCGCCTCGAGGCCGCGGCGGCGCGCCACGCAGGCGAGCTCCGCGGGGCCCGCGCTTGCGGGTGCGAGGACGCGCGGAGCCAAAGCGCCGCTCGCCGCCACCACCCCCGCACCGGCGCAGGAGATCGATCCGCTGTCGGGCAAGCGGCGATCTTCGCCTTCGAGGGAATCCGGCCCCCCGCTGAGCTCGACGGAGCCGGCCGTGCGGCCGTCGCCACGCAGCGTCGCCGGCGGTTGGACTTGCAGCGCTGCCGAGGCAACCGCCGCCGTCAGGGCGATCCCGATCACTGCCAGCCCTCGTGCTCCGCGTGGACGGGTGGCGCGCGGCGCTCGACGCGCACGGTCTCCTCCGCGTCGGCGGTGCGGCCGAAGCGATCCGTGCTGGTCACCGAAACCCTGTTCTTCCCCGGGAGAAGCGGGACCACGGCCACGAAGCGCCCGTCGGACCCGACTGCAGTCTCGAGCCCGTTGACTGAAATCACGGCGCCGGGATCGGCTTCGCCGTGGAGGGTGACGTTGATCTCCCTCGTGACCTTCTGGTCGGGCCAGGCCACCTTGAGCAACACCGACCGCGGCACGGCTTCGCGCACCGGGACCGCGTTGCCGACGACGCGCGCTCCCTGTCCCGCAGCCAGTACGGTGTCGCCGCCGTTCGATGTGAGCTTCACCTCTCCTGCCTCGGCGACCACCGCGACGAGGCCGCGACCGTCAGTGAAGACCGCGAACGAGCCGGTCGTCGCCTCGGCGACGGCGCCGCTGCCCGAGGACTCGACGGCGATCGCGGCCTGGCCAGGGGTCGCTCCGATGCGGCCGCGCTCCAACCGGAACCTGGCGCGATCGGCGAGCAGCTGGCGCACGGACACCTCGGTGCGCTCGCGCACCTGGATGGTTCCGTCGCGACCAACCTTCAGCGATGCCGCGCCGCCAACGCCGGTCCGGACGGAATCGTCGAATCCCAGGGACAGGGGAAGCTGGACCGGTCCCCAGGGCTGGGCCGGGCCGCGGCGCACCTGAACGTCTCCCTGTGTCTGCGCGAGCTCGACCACGACCGGGTTCGCCATGGGAGAGTAGGCCGGCGCTGCGACCGATGCCGTCGGGGCGGGCTTCTCCGGCCGGCCTCCGCAGGAGCCGCACCCCGCGTGAACCAGGAACGCCAACAGGCCGGCGTGTGCGCGCAGTCGGGTCATGCCAGGGCCCTTTCCTGAAGGATGGGGAGCAGGACCGTGAAGACGGCCCCCTGTCCCGGCCCGCTCTCGACCGTCACTCGACCCTGGTGCTCCTCACACACCTGGTGCACCATCGTGAGCCCCAGCCCTTTTGCGTTCCAGTCCCGCTTGGTGGTGAAAAAGGGCTCGAAGATGCGCGGGCGGACGCTCGGGGAGATGCCCTCGCCGGTATCGGCAAACTGGATCGCGGCGAGCTGGCCGTCGATCGAGTGATAGCCGACCGTCAGCCGTCCTCCCGACGGCATCGCGCGCCGCGCGTTGGTCACCAGCTCCGAGAACGCCTCGGTGAGTCGCTGCGGATCGCCGAAGACGCGCAGTGGCGGGCCGTACTCGCGCACCACCTGCACGCCAGCCGACTCCAGCGCCTTGTCATTGCGCGAGAGCGAATCATCGAGGAGCGCGCGGAGGTCGACCGGCGTCTGCGCTGCCTGCGGGCCCTCGGCAGAGTGCTGGAGCCGCTGCACGATCTCGCGAATGCGCAGCGCCTGCGCCTCGATGCTCTCCAGCTTCTTGCGGCGGGGCGACTCCGGCGCTTCCTGCAGCAACAGCAGCTGCGTCTGACCGAGCAGTCCGGCGAGCGGATTGTTCACCTCGTGCGCGATTCCGGCGCCGAGTTGGCCCACTGCGGCGAGCTTCTGCGCGCGCAACAGCAGATCTTGCGCCTCGCGCGCCTCGTGCGTCTTCTCCTCCACGCGCTGGGCGAGCTCGCGGTTCCAGCGCTCGATCTCCGTTGCCATCGCGTTGAAGGCCCGTGCCAGGTCACCAAGCTCGTCGCCGCGATCGGCATCGCCGACGCGATGCCCCAGCTCTCCGCCGGTGAGGGCTGCCGCGCCGCGATGCAGGGCGCGGATGGGGCGAACGACCGCCCCGCTGCCCAGCAGCGCCAGTGCGACTCCCGCCGCGAGCGCGATGGCCACCGCCGCCGCGGTGCGCCGCGCTAACACGCGCGATTCGGCGAGCGCGTCCTCTGCCGGTTCGTCCACGGCCACCACCCAGCCCAGGTCGGGCACTTCGGCCGTTGCCCCCAAGCGCTCCAGTCGATCGGATCCCGTGAAGGAGAGGGCGCCCAGGTTCCCGGCCAGCGCGGCCTGCACCAGCGGCGAAGCGGCGAGAGACGAGCGTGCCGCGACCGCCTCGCGGCTCGGGCCCAGCACGATCCGTCCGCTCCGGTCTACGACCACGGCGGTCCCGCGAGTGCCGAGGCGCGAATCCGCGACCAGAGGCGCAAGCCGCGCAAGACTGAGCTCCACCGCGAGCACGAGATCGCCCCGGGCGCGCACCGCGACGGCGACCCGCGGAGATCCGTCGCGGGAGGCATGCGCCGGCCCGACCGCGGCCCCGATCTGGACGGCGGCGCGAAGAGGAATGCTGCGGGCGAACTCCTCGATGTCCTCCTGGTGCACCACCTCCCGGTCCGCCAGTGACGGTTCCTGCGCGCGGGAAGCGAGGTACACCGGAGGCGCGATCTGCGCGCCCTCGAGCGACAGGAGAGCGACGACGACCGCGCCCTCGATCTGACGGAAGACCAACCGTAGCGCGCCCAGACGCTCCGCCGCGCTCAGCTGCGCGAACTCCATCGCGCTCGCCGCCAGGCTGGCGGCGTGCAGGCTCGCTGCCACCTCCGCCGAAACGCGCTCGGCGAGAAAGCGCGCCGTCGCTACCTGGGCCGCGCGGGTGCGCTCCTCGAGTGCTCGGCGGGACACGCTGAAGGCGATCCATCCTGCCCCGACCAGCGGGAGCACGGCGACAGGAACCATGATGAGGAGGGCGCGCGTGCCGATGCGCATCGCCTCGACTGTACCAGCAGGGGCCCGCGGCGCACGAAAGTTGTCGATCTCTGGACTGCCCCTTAGCCTGGGGGGAATGCCGGAGGTGGTGGGAGAGGGGATGCGCGCGCTCGTCGTCGATGACGAAGAGGTCGTGCGCTCCGTGGTTCTCGAAGTGCTGGAAGGAATGGGCTTTGTGGCGAGGCCTGCGGAATCGCTGGCCGACGCGCGCAACAAGCTCACCGGCGAGGCGTGGGACCTGCTCATCATCGACAAGAACCTTCCCGACGGAAGCGGGCTGACGCTGGTTCGAGAGGTGGGGGAAGGTAGCCTCGATGCGCAGATCGTAGTCATGAGCGGGTACGCCACGCTTTCGTCGGCGGTGGAAGCGCTGCAGGCGGGCGTCGCCGACTATGTGGTGAAACCCTTCGACCTGGCCGATTTCCGCGCCCGCCTGCAGCGCGCTGTCGAGAGCCTCAAGCTGCGGCGCGCGTACCGGAACTTGTTCAAGGAGCTGCAGGAGAAGAACGCGATCCTCGAGGGGCTGGCCACTCGCGATCCGCTCACCGGCCTCGACAACCACGCCTCGTTCCAGGAGAGCGTGCGCAAGGAGATCGAGCGCGGACGGCGCTACGGTGCTCCCTGCGCGCTGGTGCTGGCGAGCATCGATCGCTTTCGGGAAATCAACGCGAGCCTCGGGTTCTCCGGCGGAGATGCCCTGTTACGCGCGCTGGGCGGCTTTCTCCTGGCCGGCGGCCGCGCTCTCGACGTCCCGGCATACCTGGCCGGCGGCGACGTGCTGGCCCGTTTCGGCGGCGACACCTTCGTGATCCTCCTGCCCGAGACGGACCGGACCGGCGCGGCCACGCGCGCCGAGCACCTCCGTCGCACGCTCGAACAGGCACAGCTGGGCCCCAATTTGCCGCGGATCACCGTGTCGCTCGGCGTCGCCGCCTTTCCCGAGCATGCGCAGGATGCCGACGCGCTCATCGCCGCTGCTGCCACTTCGCTCGATGCGGCGAAGCAGGCGGGGCGGAATCGCCTGATCTGCTGGTCACGGGAGTTGTCGGCAGGCGGTCGTCTGGATTCGGCGCAAGTGCGCCATGAAGCGGACAAGCTGGTTGCCCTCCAGCGCTCGATCCGCGAACGCACCTTTCAGTCCGTCTACCAGCCGATCGTGGACCTGACGGTGGGTACCGAGATCGCTTGGGAGGCGCTGACGCGGCCGATGGATCCGGCGTTCACCTCGATCGTCGACGTGCTGGGAACGGCGGAGCGGAGCGGGCAGGTGCCGGTGCTGGGACGCGTCCTGCGTGAGATCCAGATCGCCGCCATCACCGAGTTGCCGCCGGACAAGCTGCTCTTTCTCAACGTGCATCCTTTCGAGTTCCTCGAGCAGGGCGGCATCGAGGGGGAGCCCGCGCTGCAGCCGTGGACGAAGCGCATCGTGCTCGAGCTCACCGAAGCGGCGGAGGTGAGCAATTTCGCGCGCGCGCGGGAGCGGGTGGCGGCGCTGCGAGCGGCAGGCTTCCGCATCGCCGTCGACGATCTCGGGTCGGGTTATTCGAGCCTCAACAGCCTGGCGCTTCTCGAGCCCGACTTCGTGAAGCTGGACATGGCGATGATCCGCGGGATCGAGGAAGGCGGGCGGGCCGCACGGCTGATCAAGCACCTTCTCGAGTATTGCCGTGGCGAAGGAATGCGCGCCGTGTGCGAGGGGATCGAGACGCAGGAGGAGCTTCGCGTCGTCGCGGCCCTGGGCGTGTCGCTGGTCCAGGGCTTTCTCCTGGCACGTCCGGGGCCGCCCTTCCCAGACGCCGCGTTGGGGTCACCGGGGATACCCCGTCGGGGCACCTGAGCTTGCGGGTCTACAGCCAGGTTCGGCTGCGATAGGCTTTGAGGATGGAGATCGTCTGCCCGTACTGTGGCGAGACCGTCACAATTGCGGTCGATGAAGGTGGTGGGCCGAGGCAGCGCTACATCGAGGACTGCTCCGTCTGCTGCCGCCCCATTGAGATCTCCGTCGAAGAGCTCGGGGACGGCGAGCTGGATGTCGTCGCAACGCGCGGCGACGACTAGCCCCGGCCGTCCTTGGCTTTCTAGCTCAGCTCATCTCCAGCACGACACCCTCGTGCGACCGCAGCGCGCACGTTCCGTCCCGGACGACCGGCGCGCCGTGCGTGGAGACCAGCGATCGGTGGATCTGACCGGCCACGCGAACGTGCGCCGGACTCGGCTCGAAGTTCACCAGTACGAGGACGTGATCGCGGCCGAGCTCTCGCTGGTACGCGAACACGCCCGCCGGCGCGTCCGCCACCGGGCGATACGATCCGCGCTGAAGCGCCGGGTGCGCGCGCCGCATAGCCAGGAGGGAGCGCGTGAGGGCGAGCATGCTGTCCGGGCTCGCTGTTTGCGCCTCTACGCTCCTGGTGGCCGCGTCCGGCGGGAGCGGGAGCCAGGGCCGCACGCCCGTGCGCGTGAAGCCTGCGTTCGAGCTGCCGTCCCAAGGCAGGGGGGCCCGTTGCGGATCGCGGCCGAGCCCGAGGCCGGGAACGTTCTTTCCCCAGGGGTCCTGCACGAGCTCGGGTGGGACCGGGACGTCCTCCATCCCGAGCTCGTCGCCGTAGTAGAGGGTGGGCGTTCCGCGGAGCGTGAGGAGGAGCAGCATCGCCGAACGCGCCGCGGCTGGTCCGATCCGGCTCGCGACGCGCGGCTCGTCGTGGTTGCCGAGCACCCAGTTCGGCCAGGCGCCCCGCGGCAGGGCGGCTTCCATCGCGTCGACCGTCCTTCGCACCGCCTCGGCCGACCAGGGCACGCTGAGCAGGGTGAAGTTGAAGGGCATGTGGAGCTCGTCCAGATCCGCGCCGTAGTAGGAGACGAGGTCGGCAGGGTCGAAGAGGTGGATCTCACCGATGGAGACGCGCTGGCGCGTCCCGCTGTATCGGTCCAGAAGGCGGCGGACGTCACGATAGACGCCGTGCGTGTCCGCGTGCCCGCGGTCGTAGAGGTGGAGCTGCGTGCCGTACGACCCCACGTCCTTGTGCAAGACGCGACTCCCGGCAGGCGCCGGCGGGTTGTCGCGGAGGTCCGGGTCCTTCATCACCGCATGCGCGACATCGATGCGGAACCCGTCCACGCCGCGCTCGAGCCAGAACTCGAGCGTGCCGAGCATCGCCCGTCGCACATCCGGGTTGCGCCAGTTGAGGTCGGGCTGCTCCTCGAGGAAGCTGTGCAAATAGTGCTGGCGCGTCCGCGGATCCCAGCTCCAAGCCGGCCCGCCGAAGGACGATAGCCAGTTGTTCGGAGGCGACCCGTCGGGCTTCGCGTCGCGCCACACGTACCAGTCCCGCTTGGGATCGTCGCGGCCGGCGCGGGACGCGAGAAACCACGGGTGCTGATCGCTGGTGTGGTTCGGCACCCAGTCGACGATCATCGCAATCCCGCGCTCGTGCGCGGCCGCGAGCAGCCGGTCGAAGTCGCCGAGAGTCCCGAAGAGAGGATCGACGTCCGTGTAGTCGCTCACGTCGTAGCCGAAGTCCTTCATCGGCGACCGGTAGAAGGGCGAGACCCAGATGGCGTCCACACCGAGGGTGGCGAGATGGTCGAGCCTCGCGGTGATCCCGGGCAGATCGCCTACGCCGTCGCCGTTCGAGTCCTGGAAGCTCCGCGGGTAGATCTGGTAGACGACGCCGGTCTGCCACCAGGGCGCCGCGTCGGTCCCCTGCTTCTTGCCCTCGTCGTCGCGCACCGTGACCTCCGGATCCGGCTTCTCGAGCCGGTCTGATCGGCTGTCCATACACTGCAGTGGCGCCCGCGCGAAGGCGGCTTGCCCGGCGGAAAGGCGAGCCTGCCGGGTCATCGACGCTGCCGAGCGCCGCTCGCTCCGCGTCCTGACCCTTTGGCGGGCGGCCAGCCCCCTCGGGCACGTGCCTGGACGTGCTGGCGGGCGTAGAGTCAGTTCCAGCCGGGGGGAATCCCATGGACGAGTCCGAGATCGACGGCAAGCCGCAGCGGCCCTTGATCGAGCGCGCCATCGCGACCGGAGAGATCCGGGCCCTGGGGCTCGGACCGGCGATCACCATGCCGGGCCAATCGACGCTGCACGACGTGGTGAAGAAGCTTCAGGAGCAGCACATCGGCTGTGTCCTGGTCACCGGGACGGATGGGAAGCTCGCCGGCATCTTCACCGAGCGCGACCTCCTCAACAAGGTGGCGCTGCACCCGCTCGATTGGAGCAAGGAACGGGTCGCCGATTACATGACGCCCGATCCAGAGACGCTGCGGCCCGACGATCGCATCGCTTGGGCGCTCAAGCTGATGCACATCGGTGGGTACCGGCATGTGCCGCTGACCGACCGTGAGGGCCGGCCGGTGGGAGTCGTCTCGATCAAGGACATCATCGAGTACATCATCGACCTGTTTCCATCGCCCGTGCTGAACTTGCCGCCAGAGCCGCACCGCGGGCATTCGACCGACGAGGGCGGCGGCTCGGACTGAGCGGTCCTCAGGCGATGAGCCGGGAAAGCAGCCAGAACCCGCCCAGCGCCGCCACGCAGGCCGAGGCAACCGTCGCGAACCCGCGCGCGCGCCGCAGGTAACGCACCAGCGGCAACGCCACGACGACGATGCAGGCCTGCCCGCATTCGACCCCCAGATTGAACGACACCAGTCCGGCCGCCAGCACCGAGCGAGGCAAGGCCAGCTCACGCAGGACGGCGGCGAACCCGAATCCGTGCACCAGGCCGAAAGCGAACGTGAGCACCCAGCGGTGCCGCAGGGCCACGGGTGCGGCACCCCGCTGGAGCGCCCACAGGTTCTCCGCGCCGACGAAAACGATGCTGGCCGCGATCAGCGGCTCGATCACCCGCGCCGGTGGCGCCAGGAGGCCGAGCGCGGCCAGGGCGAGGGTCAGCGAATGCGCCACGGTGAATGCGGTGACGATCTTCACCAGCTCGGGAATGGTTCCGCCCAGGAGCATCAGGCCGATCAGGAACGCCACGTGATCGTAGCCGGTGAAGATGTGCTGGATGCCGAGAACGAGGAAGCGGCGGAAGCCGCTCCACGCCGATCGCGTGCGGCCTGCGTCGAACGACGGCGCCTCCAGCTGGGCTGCTCGCTGCGAGAGCTCGTTGGGTCCGAAGTCGATACGCGAGAAGTGGGTGTGTCCCGACGGGAAGGATTCGAGGAACCCCACCCGGACGGAGAGCTCCTCGACGGCGCCCGGGCAAACCCACCGCGCGAGAAGCGCCAGCCCGTCCTCGCCGTCCGGCTCCGCGGTCGCGCCGGCCTGTAACGCGCAGGGCTTTCCCGATGCCTTGAGCGCGAATGAATCCAGTGCGAGGCGGATCAATGCCGGCAGCGGCGGATGCCGCGGGTCCTCCAGGCGCATCTGCGTCCGCAGGTCGGCCAGGGAAAACCGTAGGACGCCCCCCACCTCGCGACCGCGCACGGTCAGCTCGCTGAACGAGACGGTGGGTTGGTGGGCGAGCGCGGCCGCCGGGAGCAGCAGTACGAGGAGAAAGGTCCGCATCAGCGCGCGACGGGCAGGATGCCGGCGAGCAGACGATCGTTGCCGTCATCGCGCCCGCGGCCCGGCGACGTCAGGTTCAGCCGGTTCTCCCCCTGGGAGTAGAATCCGAGATAGAGCATCAGGGGCTTCGGCCCCGGAATGAACCAGATGGGGTCGGCGATCAGGTCGTTGGGTTTCCAGGCATCGGTCGGGAAACGGCCAGCAGCGGGATCATGGTCGCCGTGGATCCTCGCCCCGCTGCCGGTAGCGTCGTCGAGATGCACGAAGATGTGCCACGGCTCCATCTCCGCGCGGCAGCGCCAGTAGAGCGTCAGCTTGGTCCGCTGGCCAGCCACCATCTGGGGAGGCTCCAGCTTGTACGCGAGCAGCTCGGCGGCGTTGCCGAACACGGCGCCCACCACCACGGCGTCCGGGGGAGGCGCGACCAGGACCTCCCGCAGCGCGCTGCGGTCGACCTGGCTGCGCGCCTGGACCGCCGGCTCCGAGAACGGACGCTCGATGCAAGCTGCGCAGAGGAGGACCAGGGCCAGAGCGCGCACAGGGCCGCGCATTGTGCCGGAACCCATGTTATTTCGCCAAGCGGTGGATCCGCTCGGCAGCTTCGACCGCGCCGTCAAACCTGGAATCGGCCTTGTGCTCGGCGTCCTCGCGGTGCTCGCGGCCACGGCGCTGCTCGAGCTGTCGCGTACCCTGGCAGAGACCTACCGGGGCCGCTGGTTCGCAGGAAACGGAAGGGACGTCTTCCACGCTGCCGCAGCCCTGGTCCTCACCACGGCTCTGCTCGCCAACGGCCTCCCGCCCGCGCTCGCGGCGCTGGTCGCCGCCGCGCTGCTGACGCTGCCGTTGCTCTTCCTGGATTCACTGTCCACACGGCGCCCGCGCCGGGTGGCCATGATCTTCGCGCTGGCGGGCGTCGGGGCACTGCCCCCCCTGCTGGAGCCACGCTCGATCGTGGACGCCGCCAACGCGCTCGCGCGGCTGTTGTTCTACTGAAGCAGCGGGTCCAGCTCACCGCGCGCTTCGAGCGCATGGAGCTCGTCGGATCCGCCCACGTGGTGCTCTCCGATGAAGATCTGCGGCACGGTGCGACGCCCGGTGCTCTGCGTCAGCTGGGTCCGCGCCTCATCGTCCCAAGAGACGTCGATCTCCTGGTACTGGACGTTCTTCCTCTCCAGCAGGCGCTTCGCGCGCGCGCAGTACGCGCAGGTCTGGGTCGTATAGATCTTGACGCTTTTCACGTCCGTAAAGATGCGCATCGCTCTCAAAAGGAGCGCGACTGCGCCCCGTCGACCACCACGCACGCTCCAGCGATCCAGCTCGCCCGCGCGCTGACCAGGAAGGCGATGGTATCGCCGACTTCCTCGGCGGTGCCGAACCGGCCGAAGGGAATCTCGCGCTTCACGAACGCGGCGATGGCCGCCGGGTCCTCTCTCTGGCGGCGCTCCCACGACCCTCCCGCATGGAGGATGCTTCCCGGCGCCAGCGAAAGGACCCGCACGCCCCGAGGGGCCAGCTCGCGCGCCTGCTCGTGGGCCAGCGCGATCAGGGCCGCCTTGGCCGTGTTGTAGCTGAGCGCTCCGCCGCCCTCGCGGCCCCAGATGCTCGCCACGTGCAGGATGACGCTTGCCTCGCGCGCCTTTTCCGGAAAGCCGCGCCGGGCCGCGCTCTGGACCAGGTACGGCAGCGCGGAGCGGCTGGCGCGCACCGCGGGCCAGAGGTTGCGCTCGTAGGCCGTTCGCCAATCCGATTCCGACAACTCCGCGGTGCCGCCGGGCTGCGAACCTCCGACCAGCGTGACGAGGACGTCGATTCCTCCGAAGCGCGTCGCGGCTCTCTCGATCGCGGCATCGAGCTGCGTGGGATCCGTCGCATCCGCGGCGATTCCGAGCGCGTCCGCCGCGCCGGCCGCCAGGCATTCGCGTGCGCGCGCCTCTACGTCTTCGCGCGTTCGCGCGACCACCGCCACGCGCGCGTGCTCCCGCGCCAGGGAGATGGCGGCGGCTCCGCCCAGACCGCGCCCGGCGCCGATCAACAGCGCGCACTTTTCTGTGAGGCCGAGATCCATCCAGGTAGCTTACCGCCGGGAGGAATCGATGTGTTCCATCGCACGATCGGCGGTTACTCCTGAAAAGCGAAGGCCCGCCGGGTTTCCCCGACGGGCCTCTGCCGATTCGCTGGGGGACACCATCCAACGGTGTCCCCACCGATGTACTACATGCCCATCCCGTGGCCGCCGGAAGCTCCGCCCTCTTCCTTGTCCTTGGGCCGCTCCGCCACCATCGCCTCGGTGGTCAGCATCAAGGACGCCACGGACGACGCGTTCTGCAGCGCGAAGCGCGACACCTTGGTCGGGTCGATCACGCCCGCCTTGAGCAGGTCCTCGTACTCGCCGGTGGCGGCGTTGAAGCCGAACGCACCCTGGCCGTCGCGGACCTTGTTCACCACGATGCTGCCCTCCCAGCCGCCGTTCTGCGAGATCAAGCGGATGGGCTCCTCGAGCGCCTTGCGGATGATCTCGACGCCGAACTTCTCACCGCCGTCGACCTTCACCGTGTCGAGCGCTTTGGACGCCCGCAGGTAGGCCACGCCGCCGCCGGGCACGATGCCCTCTTCAACGGCCGCACGGGTGGCGTGCAGCGCGTCCTCGACGCGGGCCTTCTTCTCCTTCATCTCCGTCTCGGTGGCCGCGCCGACGTGGATCACCGCCACGCCGCCGACCAGCTTGGCCAGACGCTCCTGCAGCTTCTCGCGGTCGTAGTCCGAGGTGGTCTCCTCGATCTGCGCCCGGATCTGCTTGACGCGCGCCTCGATGTCGCTCTTCTTGCCGGCGCCGTCGACGATGGTGGTGTTGTCCTTGTCGATGACGACGCGCTTCGCCCGGCCCAGGTCCTTCAGCGTCACGGTCTCCAGCTTGATGCCGAGGTCCTCGGCGATCAGGCGGCCACCGGTGAGGACTGCGATGTCCTCCAACATGGCCTTGCGGCGGTCGCCGAAGCCAGGCGCCTTCACCGCCGCGGCGTTGAGCGTGCCGCGCAGCTTGTTGACCACCAGGGTGGCCAGCGCCTCACCCTCGACTTCCTCCGCGATGATGAGCAAGGGCTTTCCGGACCGCGCCACCTGCTCGAGCAGCGGGAGGAGGTCCTTCATCGACGAGATCTTCTTCTCGTGGATGAGGATGTACGGGTCCTCCAGCACCACTTCCATCCGCTCCGGATCGGTCACGAAGTAGGGCGAGAGGTAGCCGCGGTCGAACTGCATGCCCTCGACCACTTCCAGCGTGGTCTCCAGGCCCTTGGCCTCCTCGACCGTGATCACGCCCTCCTTGCCGACCTTCTCCATCGCCTCGCTGATGATCTTCCCGATGGTGGCGTCGCCGTTGGCCGAGATGGTGCCGACCTGGGCGATCTCCTTCGGGTCCTTGGTGGCCTTGGAGAGCTTCTTCAGCTCGGCCACCACGGCCTCGACCGCCTTGTCGATGCCGCGCTTGATCTCCATGGGGTTGTTGCCCGCGGCGACCAGCTTCGCGCCTTCGCGGAAGATGGCCTGGGCGAGCACGGTCGCGGTGGTGGTGCCGTCGCCGGCCACGTCGGAGGTCTTGGACGCGACCTCCTTCACCATCTGCGCACCCATGTTCTCGAACTTGTTCTCCAGCTCGATCTCCTTGGCCACCGTCACTCCGTCCTTCGTGATGGTGGGGGAGCCGAACGACTTCTCGATCACCACGTTGCGGCCCTTGGGCCCGAGGGTGACCTTCACCGCGTCGGCGAGCGTGTTGACGCCCTTGAGGATGGCCTCGCGCGCGCGGACGTCAAACAGGATTTCCTTGGCAGCCATTTCGGTTTCTCTCCCTAGTCTGTTGGTTTGGAAGCCTACTTCTCGATGACGCCGAGGATGTCTTCCTCGCGCATCATGAGATGCTCCTGCCCGTCGATCTTGATCTCGGTTCCGGCGTACTTCGAGAAGAGCACGCGGTCGCCCGGCTTGATGTCCAGGGGGCGGACCTTGCCGTCCTCGAGGATCTTGCCGTTTCCAACCGCGATGATTTCGCCCTCGATGGGCTTTTCCTTGGCGGTGTCGGGGATGATGATGCCGCCCTTGGTCTTCTCTTCCTCCTGCACGCGCTTCACGATCACGCGATCCTGCAGAGGCCGAATCTTCATGGGGTTTTTCCTCCAGAGATGAGCTGAGCTTGAACTGGCACTCTCGGAAGGAGAGTGCCAAAGCGGGGGCAATGTAACCGGATGGAGGGGCGTGTCAAGGGGCATAGCAACTTGCCGATCTGCCGTTTGGCCGTACTATTTTCAAGGGAGGAGGTGTGCTTGGCCGACGCGCCCATCCTGAGCTCGCAATCCATCCGCGACTTCTTTCGCGATTTGCTCGCCCGTGCGATCGAGAACCAGCGCGCCCGGGTCCAGCCCTTCACTGAGCTGTACCTGGTGAACCTGTTGCATGAATTCCTTGCCTCTCAGGCACTGTACGTGCAGGCGGACGACGGCACCTGGCAACAGAAGCCCCTCGCCTTCCTGCTCAAGGAGGCGCTGGAGGAGGAAGGGCCTGCCCGACTGCGTCTCCTGCGCCGCCTCGGCGACACCTCCTTGTTCATTTCCGGCTTCTTTCCCGATTCCCTGACGCGCCGGTCATCCCTGGTGGACGTGGACTACTACATCGCCATGGGTGGCCGCGCTTACGACGCGGTGGCGCGCCACGCCCTGGAGAGCAAGCTCTGGGAGGAGCTGTCCGACAAGTTCCGGCTGCTCGTCGACCTCCTCAACGAGGTCAGCGAAAGGACGCTGGCCTCGAACGACGCAGGGCTGCTGCGCCTGTACGAGCGCTGGCTGAAGACCGGCAGCGACCGGCTCGCGACGGTGCTGGTGCGGCAGGGAGTGGTGCCGCGCAAGGGGTTCGTGCAGTGAGGGGGTTGCGGGGGCTCGCGCAACTGCAGCAGCTCCTGCAATCGATCCATGGCGTCCAGGCCGCGCCGGTGGGCGACTTCCTCGTTGGCCGCGCTTTCCGGGACCGGCACGCGCCCTTGTCCAGTCCGCACGAGGCGCTGCTCCTGCGCGAGAACGGCGAGGAGCTGCACGTCGCGCTCTTCCTCGACGAGACGGTGCTGCAGCAGCTCGGCCGCTCGGCCCACCGTCCCTGGACACATGAGCGGCTGCAGGCCTTCTGCGCGGCCACCGAAGGGGTCTCGCATTTCCTCTATGTCGCGCACCGCGCGGGACAGGGTGGCCAGGTTTCGCAGCTCGAGTTGGAAGCGCAGGGAGAGATCGACAAATACCTGGCGGTCCTGATGCAACTCTGGGCGACTGGGCGCCGCGGCGCGTCACGGGAGCTCCGGCGTCGTTTGTTCGAGCGGAGCGCCCTGCGCCCGGGCCTCTCGGCGCGCGAGCGGGACAGGTACCGTCTGGCCTCCGCGCTCGCAGCGGCGTGTGCGCGCGCGTGGGAAGCCCGCTACGTGCGCCCCGGCCGGCTCGACGCTCTGCTGCGGGAGGCCAGGCGCCTCTATCGGCTGGCGGGTGGGGAAAAGTTCTCCGCCCTCGCACAGGGTGACGTGGCCTGGGCGGCCTGAGACTGGTCGTCCAGACATGAAGCTGCTCGCAGGAGCGCTCCTGACGGTCGCCATCGGCTGGGCAGTCGTGCTCGCGGCGCCGAAACCCGTGCGCCGGCCGCGCCTCGCCAAGCCGGCGCGGATCGAAACCGCCGAGCAGATCTGCAAGGCCCAGGGGCCGACCTGCAGAGTAGTGGTGCGCCCGGACGCGCCGCGCGATCTGACCGGCGTCGGCTGCGAGTGCAAGTAGCCTGAGCGCTCGAGAACGGACCCACGCCGAGTTGCCGCGGCCGGGTTAACGGCGCGGCGGTCCGACGGGCAACTTCTCGTTGTCGTACTGGCCCTCGAGGGCCGCGCGCACCGGTCGATCGAACCGGACCTTGCCCGTGGCGACTTCCCGAAGCGCGAGCACCGGGGGCTTGTCCTTGGCCTCGATCAGCGGTCGCGCACCCGCCATCAACTGCCGCGCGCGCTTGGTCGCGAGCAGGACCAGGGCGAAGCGGTTGTCGACCAGCGGAAGGCAGTCTTCGACGGTGACGCGAGCCATTCAGTTGACCTCGGCGCGGAGACGCGAACGGGGGTGGATACCGGATTCCACCCAACTGCGCAACTGTTTCGGCCGCTTACTTGCTGGCCTGACCGGTTGCCGGCGCCGCGGCCTCGAGCGCGTCGGCGACCGACCAGGGCCAGTCGTCCACCGTGCTCTTCTCCACCCGCACCAGCTTCCCGAATCCGTCCGAAAGCGCGTAGCGCTTGCCGTCCTTCTCCGTGCCGATGCGCACCCGGGCCAGGACCTTGTCGCCTTCGCCCAGCAGGGTGACCGTTCTCGGCTTGTCGAGGCCATATCTGGAGAGGTCGTTCGCCGCCGGCAACGGGCCCTCGAACGCCGTCGCGCGCAGCGAGGCGATGGCATAGAGGGCGGAGGAGACCTTCCACTTCTTCGCGGGTCCTTGCTGCGGCGCGACCACCGCGAACACCTCGTCAGCGACCCCGCCGTCTTCTGGAGTGTTCTTCACGCGCGTGATCTCGACCTTGCCGGGCGGCGACTCGAACACCACCCTCCGGACCGCCTCCCGGTCCAGGTGGACCAGGTCCTTGTTCTGCAGATCGAACGCTTCCTTCTCGACGTCCGCCAGGATCTGCTTGTCGACCTCGTACACCACCGGGCTGTCGTCGCGCTTCGCAAACGTCTTCGGCGAGGCGGCGCCGCTCTTCGCCTGACCGATCTGGACCGTGCGGGTATAGGTGTCCTTGCCGGCGACCACCGACAGCCGGATGGTCGCCCTCGGCTTGTCGAGCCCGAACTCCTTGAGGCTCTTGGCCGCCTCCGACGCGACGGCCGTGGCCCGCAGGCTCTTCACCGCACTTGCGACCCGGTCTGCCGCGGCGCCGTCGGCGGCGGCACCGCCGAGCTTCCAGACCGCGCCGTCCTTTTCCAGCGTGTAAGGCCACTTCACTCCTGTGGCCTCGATCCGCTTCACTTCCGCGCCGTCATCGAGGCGCGCCACCCTCTTGTCCCGCAAGTCGAACGCCGTCTTCTCGAAGCTGGCCTTCTGATACGCGTCGATCACTCGCACCGTGGCATCGCCGTGCTTCTTCACGTACAGCGTGCCGTCGAAGCCGTTGTCGATCCCGACCTGCAGACCCAGGTCCTTCCCCCCATCGAGCTTCAGAGCCACCTCGAGCCGGGGCTGGTCCAGGCCGAACGCCTTGAGGTCCTTCTCCTCGGCGAGGTCCTTCTTCTGCTTCAGCGTCGAGAGCGTCCCGAGGAGCGAGTCGACGGCGGTGTCGTCGCCGTCCGCCTGCACCGGCTCCGCCAGCTTCCACCCCTTGTCGCCCTTCTCCAGCCGCGCGACGAGCTGCCCCTCCTTCGACAGGCGCAGCTCCTTGACCTGGGCCTTGTCGAAGTCGAACAGCTTCTCGCTCTTCTCCTTCGCTTCGGCCTTCTTCTGCTCGTCCTTGCCCGTCCAGAGCGCGGCGCCGCCGATGGCGCCTGCCACCAGCAGGAGGACGACGAGCCCGAGCAGCGTCTTGGTGGTCTGCTTCATGGCGGTCTACCGGGATTTCCGCGTTTGCCAGACGACGAGACCGGCGAAGAGGAGCCCGAAGGGCAGCAGGTCGAACGCGAAGAGCGTCATGGTGCGCTTCTGCTCCGCCGAAAGGAACAGGTGGTTGCCCTGGCGCTGCTTGGGCCGGATGGAGATCCGCGACTCCTCCTTGGCCGTCCAGGAGACCGCGTTGAGGGCGAAGTCCTTGTTGCCGGAGAGCCGGTAGTACCCGTTGGACGCGAAAAGCGAGTTGCCCACCACCACCACCCGGGACTCCGCCCCCTTGGTCGAAGAGGCCGCCAGCGAGACCGGGCCCTTCAGATCCTGGGCCGGGTCGAACTTCACCGGCCCGGAGGTGACCCTGCCCGTTTCGCCCCACGCGCGCGGCCCGGTCTTCGCCAGCTCGGTCACTGTCCACCCCGCGGGGGCCGTTTGCGCCTTGGAGACCGACCGCGCTAGCGGGAAGATGGTGGCCAGCGCGAATGGAGAGCTCCGCGGCTGCGTGATCGGGTGGTCGGCGTAGGTCTGGGCGATGGCGACCTCCGGGTTCTGCGCCTCCGGATCGATCACCTCGTCCTTGCCGACGTGGATGCCCCAGCCCTCGAACGCGCTCTCCAGGCCGCTCTGCACGCCGGGGTCGACCATGGCGACGAGCTTGCCGCCCTTCTCGATCCACTCCTTCACCAGCTTCGCCTCGCCGTCGGTGAGCGCCGCCACCGGGCCCGCGACCACCACCGCCTGCGCGTCGGCCGGCATCTCCTTGTGCTCGGCGAGCACGATCTCGTCCGTCTGGTAGCCCTCGCTCTTGAGGTTGTCGACGAACTGCTTGAGACCGCGCTCGGTATTGTCGGCGACCGCGTGCTCACCGTGCCCCTTGGTGAAGTAGATCTTCCTGGTCGAGCCTCGGGAGACCTCGATCAATGCGTTGGTGAGGGCCTCTTCGCTCGTCTCCTTGGCCCGCGCCTCCTTGTTGCCGCTGGTCACGATGATCCGAGGTCCGGACTGCGAGATGTTCAGCTCCTTCACGCGCCCGGGGTGCTTGAAGGGGTCGACGAACTCGACGGTGAGCTTGTCGGTCTGCGCCTTGTACTGGCGCAACCGCGAGTCCAGCTCCGGATACTCCGGTTCGCTTCCGGCGTAGAAGGCCTGCACCTTCACCGGGGCCTGGAGGCCCTTGAGGACGGAGGTGGTCTGGTCGGAGAGGGTGAAGATCCGGTCCTTGGTCAGGTCCCAGCTCTTCGGCTTCTTCACTGCGATGTAGTTGACGCCGGCCAACGCGCCCACCAGCACGAGCGCCGAGACGGCGCTGACGGCCCCGTAGAACGCGCCCCGCCCCAGCGGCTTCTCGCCCCGGTTGGTCACCAGCCAAAGGGCGATACCTGCCACCCCGGCCGCGAGACGCGCGATCACGCCCGCGCTCGCGACGCTGCCGGTCACGAATAGCCAATTGAACACGGCGCTGAAGAGCACCACCACGCCGAACAGGCCGGCGATCCGGCCCCAGCTCTTGAGACTCATCGGTTCAGCTCCACCGGTGGGCCTCGATCGCGCGGTTGGTCGCGAACAGGCCGAGGGTGACGATCGACAGGAAGTAGAGGACGTCCTTCAGATCCAGCGTGCCCTTGCTGAAGGAGTCGAGATGGTTCACCGAGGCGAGGTAGTTGACGAGCTCTCGCGTCCATCCTTCAGCTTCCGAGGCCGTCCAGCCGATGATCCAGGTCATCAGCAGCACCACGAACGTGATCAACGCGGCCACCACCTGCGATTCGGTCAGGGATGAGATGAACAGGCCGATGGCCATGTAGGCGGCTCCCATCAGGAAGAGCCCCAGGTACCCGAGCAGCACCGATCGCCACTCGACCCCGTTGGCGTCCTTGGCCACGATCTGGACCAGCAGCGGGTACGTGAACGTCAGCGCGAGGGCGCAGACCAGGATGGCCAGAGCGGCCAGGTACTTGCCCCAGACGATTGCGCCGGGCGTGATCGGGGTCGTGTAGAGCAGCTCGATGGTCTTCTGCCGCTTCTCCTCGGCGACCAGCCGCATGGTGAGGAAGGGGATGATGAAGATGAGGATCACGCCCAGGTTGCCGAACAGGTTGCGGAAGATGGCGTCCTGGAAGTTGAGGCGATTGACCATCTCCTGGGCGTTGAACCGCATGTACATGAGCGAGGCCTGCTCGTAGGCGCCGAGTAGCCGGAGGAAGAAGTACGACCCGATGACGACGAAGAGCGTGAACATCACGTACGCGATGGGGGTCGCGAAGTAGATGTTCAGCTCCTTCTTGGCGATGGCGATGGCGTTTTTCATGACGGTGTCGGTCAGGCCGAGGTGAGCTTGAGGAAGATCTCTTCGAGCGACGGAGCGGGACCCATCTGACCGTCCGCGGTGGCGGCGCCGGCGTGGGCCTTCTGGAGGCCGGCGAGCGTGTCGTCGGCGACGATCTTGCCCTGGGCGATCATCAGCACCCGCTGGCAGGTGGCGACCACCTCGGGGAGGATGTGGGTAGAGAGGATGATGGTGTGCTTGCCGGCCAGCGACTTGATCAACTCGCGCACCTCGATGATCTGCGCCGGGTCGAGGCCGACCGTGGGCTCGTCGAGGATCAGCACCTCCGGGTCATTGAGCAGCGCCTGGGCGAGCCCGACGCGCTGCCGCTGCCCCTTGGAGAGATTGCCGATCACGCGCCGGACGAACTTGTCGCAGTTCGTCTTGGTAGCGACGCGCTCGACCTCGCCCTCGCGCAGGTTCCGCGGGACGCCCTTGATCTCGGCGACGAAGCGCAGGTACGCGCGCACCGTCATGTCGGTGTAGACGGGCGGTGTCTCGGGCAGGTAGCCGATGCGCCGCTTGACCTCCATGGGGTGCTCGAAGACGTCGAACCCGGCCACCCGCACCGAGCCGGAGGTGGGCGGCAGCACGCCCGTGATCATCCGCATGGTGGTGGTCTTGCCGGCGCCGTTGGGGCCCAGGAAGCCCAGGATTTCGCCCTTCTCGACCTTGAAGGTGACGTCGCTGACCGCCTTGAGGTCGCGGTAGCTCTTCACCAGATGAGAGACTTCGATCATCGGTTTTTCCTCATACGTGGGCGGCGTGAAAACAGCGCCCGCGGCAAACCCCTTCCCGGAAAGCGGCGGGAATCTAGTTCAAAGCGATCCCCTGTCAAGCCGGTTGCCGCCCCGTCAGGGTAGAGTCGGGGGGTGGGAATCATCGTGCAGAAGTACGGCGGCTCCTCCGTCGCCGACGTGGAGAAGATCGGGCGGGTGGCCGCGCGGGTGGCGCAGACGCGCGCTGGCGGTCACCCGGTGGTGGTGGTGGTCTCGGCCATGGGCGACACCACGGATGAGCTGCTGGCGCTCGCCCGCAAGGTCACCGAGGACCCGCACCGGCGCGAGCTGGACATGCTCTTGACGGCGGGAGAGCGCATCTCGATGGCGCTCCTGGGGATGGCGCTCCACGCCCGCGGCGTCGACGCGGTCAGCTTCACCGGATCGCAGAGCGGCATCATCACCGACGGCGCGCACAACAACGCGCGCATCGTCGAGGTGCGGCCGGTGCGGATCCTGGAGGCGCTCGACCGCGGCAAGGTGGTCATCGTCGCCGGATACCAGGGCGTCTCCCGCGAGAAGGAGGTCACCACGCTGGGTCGCGGCGGCAGCGACACCACCGCGGTGGCCCTCGCGGCCGCGCTCCAGGCGGAGGTCTGCGAGATCTGTTCCGACGTGGACGGGGTCTTCAGCGCCGATCCTCGGATCGTGGCCAACGCCCGCCGCCTCTCCGAGCTGTCGCACGAGGAGATGCAGGAGCTGGCGCTGGCCGGCGCCAAGGTGTTGAACGCGCAGGCGGTGGAGTTCGCGCGCGACCGGAGCATCGTCATCCATGCGCGGAGCACCTTCCAGAGCGGGCCCGGCACGCTGGTGAAGAAGTCGGCGGCGCGCGAGCTGCGCATCTCCGGCGTCGCCGTCGACACGGACGTGCTGGTGGTGCGCGGCGCCGATCGGGCTGCGCTCCACGACGTGCTCTCGAAGCACGGCGCCTGGCCGCGCGAAGGCTGGGACGCCGCCGCCATCGTGCCGCTGGAGAACGTCCATGGGCTCCCGGGACTGCTCGACGCGCTGCGGTCGGTGGCCTCCGTCGAGGAAGGCCTCGCGCAGGTGAGCGTCGTGGGCACCGGGATCGGGGCGTCGAAGGACCCGCTCGAGCGGGCCTTGGGCGCCTTGGGGGTCGAGCCGCGGGGCGTGCTGGTCGCGCCGCTGCGCATCGCCTTCCTGGTGCCGCGGGAGAGCGCGAAGGAGTGCGTGCGCCGCCTGCACGCCGAGTTCGTGGAAAGGAGCTGATCGTGGCCGCGAAAGCCGTCCGCGGGAAGAAGCCCTCCGAACGCGACCAGTTGCGCTCCCGCCTCGCGAAGGCGCTCGGAATCAGCGAAGGGGAGGCGGAGCTCCGCGCCCTCCGAGAGCTGGCGGCATCGCTCCCGCCGCCGGCGGAGAAATCGCCGGCGAGCAAGCCCTCGCCTCCGCTGGCGCCGTCCAGCTCGCTCCCCCGGCGCCTCTACCTGCTGCTGGACCGCCGTGGCCTCGACGGGCGCGGGATGCCCATCGAGGTGATCGATCTGCCCTGCGTGGTCGGGAGCGGCAGGAACTGCCAGGTATGGGTGAATTCGCCGCAGATCGAGACCCGCCATCTGCAGATCACGGAGGGCGCTCAGGGCTGGGTCCTCGAGGATCTCGGCAGCGAGCACGGCACCTTCCTCGGCGACCGCCGGATCCAGCGGCGCCCGATCGCCGACGGCGACGAGTATCGCCTCGCCGGCTACCTGCGGCTTCGGACCGAGCTGCG
The DNA here is from genome assembly GCA_036513415.1 of Myxococcales bacterium. Taxonomy (GTDB): domain Bacteria; phylum Myxococcota; class Myxococcia; order Myxococcales; family 40CM-4-68-19; genus 40CM-4-68-19. The sequence goes on from DATBZA010000095.1 coordinate 25,016, forward strand.
CTGAGCTAGCCACGGCCGCCGCAGGCTGTTGAGTAGCTACGCAGGAGCGCGATCATTCGGAAGTCGAGTCATGAGCCGCGTTCTAGAGCGGGATCTCGCTCAGGTCCTGCGCCGGAAGGATGCGCGGGTGGATCGAGCGGGCCTCCTCCGCCACCGCTTCTCCGGCCACGCTGGGGGAGAAATGCGTCAGGACCAGCATGGCGGCCTCCGCTTCCGCGCCGATGCGCGCCGCCTCCACGCCGGTGGAGTGACCGCGCTCGTGCGCCAGCGTCGCGCGCGCGTGCTCGTAGGTGGCTTCGTGCACCAGCGCATCGACTCCCCTGCCCAGCTCCACCGCCGAGGCGCAGGGCACCGTGTCCAGCGCGTAGGCCATCGAAGCGCCCCGCTGCCGCGGGCCTACCAGCCCGTCCGACCCCACTACGCGTCCGTCCGGCAACGTCACCGCGCGGCCTGCTTTCAGCTCCGCGAGGAGGGGCCCGCGCGGCACACCCGCGGCATCCGCCTTCTCCACGTCGAGAGCGCCGGCACGGTCCGGAAGCGCAACCCGAAACCCGTAGGTCGGCACCCGGTGCGCCAGCGGACGGCTCTCGACCAGGAAGGGAGAGCCGTCGATCCGCACCTCGCCGCCGTTGTCCTGCTGCTCGAAGACGCGCACTTCCATGTCGCCCGTGCCCAGCGAGCCCGCCTGCGCCAGGTGCTGCAGCAGCGCCGCCGTGCCGGGCGGCCCGGCCACCACCAGCGGCCGCTGCCGGCCTTCAAGCCCGAGCGTTCCGAGAAGGCCCGGCAGGCCGTTGAAGTGATCGCCGTGCAGGTGCGTGATCAGCACCGCGTCGAGGCGGGACAGGCTCAGCCCGGCGCGCAACGCGGCGATCTGCGCGCCCTCGCCGCAATCGCACAGCACCCACGATCCTTCGGCCGCCACCGCCAGCGCGGACGCTCCGCGCAGCAGCGTCGGGCGGCCCGCGCTGGTTCCGAGCGGAACGAGCTTGAGCCTCACCCCTGCTCCAGCACGACGGCGCCGCGGCCGCGGAACCGGAGCCGCTCTTCGCCGAGCTGGGCAGCTCCGGAATCGAGCAGCACCTGCCAGCGGCCGGGCGGCAAGCGAGCTTCCGACGGCTGGGCGTCGAAGGCAGCGGCCACCAGCACCGCCCCGCGCTGCATGAGCAGCACCTTGCCTTGCGCGGAGGCGCGCACGCTCTTGCGGGAATCGTCCCGCAGGGCAGGATGCTCGCGGCGCAGCTTGAGCAGGGCCTTGTGCCACTGGAGCGCCCGCTCGTCCTTGCGGCCGCGGTCGATCCGGCTGGCCCGGAACGTCTCCTCCGCGAACGGATCGGGCACGTCGGTCCAGGTGAAGTCCTTGAACTCCTCCCGGCGGCCCTTCCGCACCGCCTCGACCAGCGCGGGGTCGGTGTGCGAGATGAAGTATTGGAACGGCTCGCGCGCTCCCCACTCCTCCCCCTGGAAGTAGAGCGGCAGCGCCGGCTGCAAGGCGACCACCGCAGCCGCGGCACGCGCGCCGCCCTCGTCGGTGAGCGTGGTCAATCGCTCGCCGCGGGCGCGGTTCCCGATCTGGTCATGGTTCTGCGCGCAGACGACGAAGTGGCGGGGTGGGAGATGCGAGGCCGGCGTGCCGTGCGGCCGTTTGAAGCTGGGCTTGTACTGCCCCTGGTAGAACCAGCCGCGCTCGATGGCGGCGGCCAGCTTGGGCAGCGGGTCCTGGAAGTCGGCGTAGTAGCCCTGCGACTCGCCGGTGAGCGCCACGTGCAGGGCATGATGCAGGTCGTCCGCCCAGCTTCCATCGAGGTGGTACTGCTCGATCAGCTTCGGGTCGTTGAGATCGCTCTCCGCGATCGCCAAGGCGCCCTCTGCGTGCACCGCGTCGGCGATCTCCTGCAGGATGTGCCTGGGCGAATCGTCGCAGATGCCATGGACGGCATCGAGGCGCAGGCCGTCGAACCCGGCGCCGGCGCGCGAGACCCAGCGCAGCGCGTTCTCCACGAAATGGCGCCGCACCGGCGCAAGGGAGAAGTCGATCGCGTCGCCCCAGGGCGTCTTGTGCTTCGCGGTGAAGTAGGGGCCGTATTCGCCCAGGTAGTTTCCCTCGGGCCCGAGGTGGTTGTACACGACGTCCAGGAACGCGCTCAGGCCGGCCGCATGCGCGGCGTCCACCAACCGGGCCAGGCCGCGCGGGCCGCCGTAGTCGGCGTGAGCGGCAAACAGCGCGACGCCATCGTATCCCCAGTTGCGCGAGCCCGGGAACGCGGCAACCGGCATCACCTCGACGGCGGTGTAGCCGGCCTCGGCCAGCTCGGGCATGAATCGCGCCGCCGCGTCCGCAGTGCCTTCGCCGGTGTACGTGCCGAGGTGGATCTCGTTGAAGACCAGTCCCCGCAGCGGAACGCGCGATCGCGGTGACTTCGGGGCGACCTCGCCGAGGTCCACCACTTCGCTGGGCCCGTGCACTCCCTCCGGCTGGAGAAGCGAGGCAGGGTCCGGGCGCTCGCGCCCGTCGGGGAACCGGTAGACATACCGGGCGCCTGCCTGGACTCCGGCGGCGCGCCCGGCGAAATATCCGTCTGCTTCGCGCTGGAGCGACACCGTGGGCCCGTCCAACACTCGCACGGAGAGCGAGTCGGCTCTGGGCGCCCAGACGCGGAAGTGCGTCCCTCGCGCATCGGGGACGGCTCCCAGCCACGGCTTCCAGGTCATCGCGCAACGCTAGGGCGCGCGCGCGGAACGCGCCAGCTACTTCGCCGGCCGCGGCTCGAACTTGAACGGATACGCCACACGGAGCTTGCCGCCCGAGTGCGGCTTGTCGAACTCGAACTTCCGCACGGCGGTGACGACACAGACGATCAGCTCGCGGTCGGCGATGCCGTCGGCGCCGGCGCCGATCACCTTGCCCTCCGGTCCGATGTCGAACCGGGCAACCAGCTTGCCCTGCAAGGTGGGGCGCTCCGCCAGGCGCTTCTCGTAGCACTCCCGGATCGGGGGGCTGCTGTCCACGATGCGGTCGCGAATGGCGAGCTTCTCCATGCCGCTGGGGTAGGGCGGAGTCGCCGTCTGGTCCGGCTCCTCGCTCTCGACCGTGAGCGACGCCCTGGGCCGCGAGTCCTTGGGAGGGGCCGGAGCGGCCGGCCTGGAGTCCGCCGCCTGTGCGGCCGAGGTCAGCGTGACGAGCAGCAGCAGCGAGGGTGCGAGATTCATGGTCGCCCGAAAGAGGGAAGACGCCCGGTTCCGATCCCGTGCGTCGCCGTGTCCGACAGTAGGGGCATGCAGGCGCATGGGTCAATTTTCGCTGGAATGCGCAGCGAGCCGGCGGGCGTTACCTTCTCCGGATGCGTAGGGCGCGTTTCTACATCCTCGTACTCGGGCTCACTCTGCTGCCCCAGGTCCTCGCGGCCTCGGACCTGGTGCGCTGGCTCGCGTCGCAGGGTCAGCTCGCGCTGGGCTTTTCCGTTCCCGGCGTGCTGCTCGCGCTCAACCTGCCCATGCTGGCGGAGGTCCTGCGGCGCAAGAAGAAGGCGCGCCTGCCGCGCTTCATCGCCGCCTCGCTGCAGATGCCCTGGACGGCGTGGTGGCTCGGCAGCCTCTTCTACGCGATCCTGTGCGCAGGATGGACGGTTGCGCACCTCGGCCCCGCCCCGATGCCGGTAGCGCTCGCCGTCGCGCCGTACGCGCTCTCGCTCTACGGGACCCTGTTCGGCGCGCGCGTGCTGCGCCGCGAGAAGGTGACGGTCCCCGTCGCCGGTCTTCCCGAGGGATGGCGCGGCGCCCGGATCGTGCAGCTCTCCGATCTGCACGCCGGCAGGCATGTGACGAAGGAAAGGCTGCGGGCGATCGCCCGCCGCGCGGCCCGACTGGACCCGGATGTGCTGGTGGTCACCGGCGACATCGTGCACAACTCGCCGCTGTTCGCGCGGCAGGCGGCGGAGGCCATCGCGTCGATTCCCGCCAGGCACGGCGTGTTCGCCTGCCTGGGAAACCACGATTTCTGGGCCGGCCCCGACGCGGTCGAGCGGGAGCTCGAGCTGGCCGGCGTACGGGTATTGCGCAACCGCGGCTTGCTCCTCGAGCGCGGCGGCGACGGCCTCTGGCTCTGCGGAGTGGACGATCCCTGGAGCGGGAGGTTCGATCTGCGGGCCGCGCTGAAGGGCAGGCCCGAGGGCACCGCCACCGTGCTCCTCTCGCACCAGCCGAACACCTGGCGCCGCGCGCAGGATCTCGGGGTCGAGCTGCAGCTCTCGGGGCACACCCACGGCGGGCAAGTGGCCCTGCTCTGGCTGCACCGTTCCCTTTCGCTCGCGCGGCTGATCACGCCTTTCGTAGCCGGCCTGTACCGGGTGGGCCGAAGCTACCTGTACGTGAACCGCGGCGCCGGCTCCGTGATGCCGATGGTCCGCCTCGGCGCGCGCCCCGAAGTGACCGAGCTCACGCTGATCCCTGCCGACGAACCCCGCGACGATCTCGCCCTCGCCCCTTCGTAGATCAACCGCAGAGCGCTCGGACTTTTGGGGTCCAACAACCGGATCTCTGCGCGCTCACCGCGCTCTGCGGTTGATCGGAAGCTGCTACACTCGCGCCAGTGCGAGTGCACCTCATCGAGCTGACGGACGCGGCGCGGCGCGCGGATGAGGCGCTCGTGCGCATGGAGCCGCGCGCGCGGGACGAGCTGGCGAAGAAGGCCCAGCGAAGGGCGTCGGCGCTGGGCCTGATGCGCGGCCCCACCCCGATTCCCCTGGTGCTCTCGCCATGCGCGCTGCCTCGCGCGGAGCTGGGCGCGCTGGGCCGGGGAGCGCGGCTGATCACCAGCGCGCTGGTGAAGGTGGCGCGCGACCTGATCGAACGCCGGCCGGAGAAGGCGCGCCTGCTCTTCGATCACCTCTCTCCGCTGGAGAGCGCTGCCCTCCAGTCGCGCTGGCGCGAGGCGGAGGAGCTGCTCCATTCGCGCATCGACTGGTTCGTGGGACGGGACGGCGGGGTCAAGGCTCTCGAGGTCAACGCGACGATCCCGGCGATGCAGGTCTACTCGGACGCCGCCGCGGGCGGGTGGGTGGAAGCGGTCGCGCCGTCGCGCGCGAAGACCCTGGCGCGCAATCCCAGCAATGCGGCCTGGCTGATCGACGCGCTGCTCACCGCCGCGCGCCGTCGCGAGAAGCCCCTCCAGATCCAGATCCTGCATCGCGAGGGCGATCCACAGCTCAGCGAGCTGCGCGCGCTCGCCGCCATGCTGCGCGAGCGCGGGATCGAGGCCCGCACCTGCACGCCCGCGGATGCCGCGCTCGACGGCGATCCGCACCGCGTCCTCTACCGGCACCTGTTCGCCCGCTCCGTCGATCCGGCATCGCCGCTCGGAAGGGCTTTCCTCGACCCGGAAAAGCACGGGATGTGGAACCGCGTCGACGGGTGGCTGGAGACGAAAGGGCTCTTCGCCGAGCTCTCGCTGGGGGCCGCGCGCGCCGGGTTTCTCAGCGACGAGGAGCGGAGCGCCGTCTCAGAGCTGGTGCCCTGGACCCGGCTGCTCGACGACATCGACGATGCAGCGCTCGGGGACGGCGACCGGTACGTGCTCAAGAAATCGCACGACTACGGAGGCAAGAGCGTGGTGATCGGTTGTGAGGCCGGTCCCACGGCGTTCAGCCAGGCGCTTGCCCGTGCCCGCGCGGACGCGCCGGGAAGCTGGGTGGCCCAGGAGCTGGTGGACGCGCCGGCCATCGACCGCTTCCTCTGCTCGGAGACCGGTGCGCGCAGGCTGTCGCTGCATCTGGACATCAGCACGTACGCCTCGCTGATCCGGGGGGTCCCGGACGGCGGCAGCGTCTGCAGGGCAGCGCCGGGGCGGGTGGTGAACATCGTAGGCGGGGGTGGCGTTGCGCCGCTGTTCGCGGACGAGGTGCTCGCCGGGCTACTATGAGCTGTTGCGATCGCGCGCGCGGCGCTGCGCGATCTCTTCGAGAAAGCTGACCGCAAGGAAGTGCCGCAAGCGATCGATGCAGGGATAATCTGGGGGATGGCAGAACTGCTCATGGAAGCGGCAGAGCTTGCCTTGACGATCGCGACAGAAAGCGTCGAACCCACCCTCGTCGCAAGGGTCGTCGATGTAGGCTGCGACGCGGGCGGTGCGTTCGGGTGTGACCAAAGGGTCGTCGTTGGCGGCGGCGTCCGGCTTGATGAGCACCTTTTCCGCCATTCGCGCCTCCAAGGACCCGCAGGAGTTTAAACAGCATGAGTCCGCAGGTCACGTTCAAGAGCAACGACGACAAGGCGCCGCAGGTCGACGTGGACGCGGCGGGCGATCCCGTCCCGGCGGCTCCCCGACTGTGTGACGCGGTGCGTGTTCCTTACACCCCCAGCCATGGGAGCGCCCCTTCGTCGATGCCACAGCCGCCGGTGGGCCTCGAGGACCTGGGTCCGGCCGCCGCCCTGCGCGTCGTCGGTCCGGATCGCGAGAAGTGGCTGCAGGGGATGCAGAGCAGCGACCTTGCCGCCGCACCCCATGGGGGCGCCATCGCTGGGGCGTTCCTGAGCGGGAAGGGACGGCTCGTGGCGCTGGGGCTTCTCTGGCGGCGGCACGACGAGGTGGTCGTGACGACCGAGCCCGACCGGCTCGACGCGCTGCGCGACCACCTGGACAAGCTCCTGATCATGGAGGACTGCGAACTTCAAGAAGCGGCGGACCTGCGCCGGTTGCGGTACTGGCCTTCGGACACGCCGCCGCGCGCGGCTCCTCCGCACATCGTCGGCAGCGTCCAGCCGCTGGGATTCGAGCTGCTGCTCCCGGAACCGGAAGCGCAGTCCCTGCTGGAGACGCTGCGCGAGCGCCCCCGGCCCGATCTGACCGAGGCTTGGCGGGTCGCCGCCGGCATTCCCAAGTGGGGGGTGGACCTGGACGAGGACACCACCCCGATCGAGGGCGGGCTCGACCCGCTGCTGTCGTTCAGCAAAGGCTGCTATGTCGGCCAGGAAGTGGTCGCGATGGCCACCTATCGAGGCCGGGTGGCGTGGAACCTGGTCCGGCTCGAGGTCCAAGGCGAAGCCCCCGCCGTCGGAACGAAGCTGGGGCCGGGCGGCAAGGGCCGCGTCACTTCCGCTACCCAGCTCGGCGCCACCGCCTTGCTCCTCGGGTACGTGCGCAAGGAGCTCATCGTGCCGGGCTCGCCCGTACCGCTCGAGGACGGCCGCACGGCGGCGGTGCTTGGATTGCCCTACGGTTCGTTGCCAGGTGCGGGGGTGTGCGCATGAAGATTCTCGCAGCGATTCACGACCTGATGTTCTCCTCGAAGGTGAACGCGGCTGCCCAGGGACGGCCCATCAGCTGGCTGAAGCGGGGCACGAAGGTGGTCGACGAAGTGGCGCGCGAGAAGCCCGACGTGCTGCTCATCGACCTCGCCGCTCCGCAGCTCGACGCCGTCAACGCCATCCGCGAGATCAAGAAGGGCGGTGGCATCACGGTCATCGGGTACGTCGATCACACGCGCGAGGACGTGATGGCGGCGGCCCGTGCCGCCGGTTGCGATCAGGTGATGAGCAAGGGCGAGTTCGCGCGCCGCCTGCCGGAGCTGCTGGACGGCATTTAGGTCGCGCTAGCCGGCTTCGCCGCTTTGCCCTGGCGCAGGATCAAGGAAGACGGCAGCCAGCGCGATCGGGCCCTCGTCCACCTCGGGACCTGCCAGCACTAGACGGGCACCGGTCGTCGATCTCACGCGCTGGGCGGCAGCATCGACCTGCCGCAGCGTAGCGCTCGGCCGCAGCCTGCAGCTCACCAGCACCTCGGACGCGTCCCGCAGGCTGAGATCCAGCGAAGCGTCCTGCCAGCGGTGCAGGAGCGCCGAGCGGGCGCTCAGCAGGCCGTGGATCTCGCGCGGATCGACTCCGATCAGGCCGAACACCGCCAGCGGTTCGACGAAGCAGCGCACCGCGTCAGCCCAGGACGCGCCCGCCACCGGCTGGACGACGCAAGCTCCAGTCAACTGCGCGGCGCGCTGCAGCTTTCCGCGCGCTTGCGATCCGGGGAGCGCGGGGATGGCGGGAAGGACGAGGACCGCCTCGCCTCCCCCCCGCAGCCGGAGGATCCGCGATGCCTTGGCGGCCGCGGCGAGCGCAGGGTCGTCGGCAGCTCCCGCGAGCAGAAAGAGGAGCGATCCTCCCTCCGCCTGCTTGATGCGGGTGAACAGATCCTCCCCAAAGCCCAGGATGTCGCAGGCCAGCGCCGTCGCATCGAGCCGGGAGACGTCGTTGGTGGGAGCGGCGCCGAAGGCGACCACTGTGCCCACAGGCTGCATGTAGGTACTGGTAACACCCCCGCGTCCTAGCCGAAAGCCCCCGCGTGAGACACTGTCCGGCAATGCAGATCCAGCGGGAGGACCTGGACGAGGCGGCCGCACGGCAGATCGTGGATGCGTCGCAGGCGGCGGCGCTCTGGCGGTTCTTCAGCGAGCGACATCCCACGCGCGCGCGCTTCACGGGCGTGAACGTCTCCTACTTCTTCGGCGCGCTGGTGGTCATCGCGGCGATGGGCTGGCTGATGACGCTGGGATTCGAGCGCCTGAGGCCTTGGGCGGTTTGTCTCATCGCCGTCACGTATGCGGTTTTCTTTACCGTTTTCGGCGAGAGGTTGTGGCGCAGCGCCGATCTCAAGATCCCCGGCGGCCTGCTCTACACGATGGCGGTGTGCATGGCCCCGCTCGCCATCTGGGGCCTGGAGATAGGCACAGGGTTCTGGCCCGCCCAGGATCCCGGGCACTACCGCGACTTCTATCCGTACATCCGCAGCAGCTGGGTCCTGATGGAAGCAGGCACGGTCCTGGCGGCCCTGCTGGCGCTGCGCAAAGTGAAATTCCCCTTTCTGGTGGCGCCAGCGGCGGTCGCGCTCTGGTTCATGTCGATGGACCTGGCCGCGTACCTGGCCGGCAACCATCAGTGGGAGCTCACGTTAGGCCAGCGAGTGTCGATCGTTTTCGGCCTCGGCATGGTGTTCGTCGCGTACCTCGTCGACCACCGGACCCGCGAGGACTTTGCCTTCTGGCTCTATCTGTTCGGCATGACCGCGCTCTGGGGCGCGATCACCTCGATGGACAGCGGAAGCGAGTGGCGCCGTCTGCTGTACTGCCTGATGAACCTCGGGTTCATCGCCTTGAGCGTGCTGCTTCGCCGGCGGGTCTTCCTCGTCTACGGCGCCATCGGCGTGAACGCGTATCTGGTCCGACTCGCCTACACGGTGTTCAAGGACTCGATGCTGTTTCCGTTCGCGCTCACCGTGCTCGGGCTCTCGGTGATCGCGCTGACGGTCCAGTACCAGCGCAACCGGCGGGCGATCGACGCACGGCTGCAGTCGCTGGTGCCGGAATGGCTGCGCGAGCTCCTGCCGCGCACCCGATTCAGCGCGGCTCAGTACTTGTAGAAGCCTTCGCCGGACTTCTTGCCCAGCTTGCCGGCGCGGACCATCCTGCGCAGCAGTTGCGGAGGGCGGAACCGCTCGCCGAGCTCGGCGGTCAGGTGCTCCGCGATGGCCAGCCGCACGTCGAGGCCGACATGGTCGGTGAGCTTGAGCGGTCCCATGGGATGGCCGTAACCAAGCTCGATGGCTCGGTCGATCTCCTCCGCCGACGCCACGCCCTCCTCGAGCATGCGGATGGCTTCCATGGCCAGCGTGATCCCCAGGCGGCTGGTCGCGAAGCCCGCTGCGTCGCGCACCACCACCACTTCCTTTCCGAGGCGGGCACCGACTGCCCGCACGGCGGTCACCACCATGGGGTGCGTCCGCTCCCCGTGCACGATCTCCAGCAACTTCATCAGGGGCACCGGGTTGAAGAAGTGCAGCCCGATCACCCGCTCGGGCCCCTTCGCCGCCGCGGCGATGGCGGTGATGGGCAGCGAAGAGGTGTTCGTCGCCAGGATCGCTTCCGGGCGCGCGGATTTGGAGATCCGGGCAAACAGCTGCTTCTTCAGCTCCAGATCCTCCGGGGCCGCTTCGATGATCAGATCGGCCAGCGCGGCCGAACCGTCCAGATCGTTCGCGACCGTGAGACGCCGCAGCGCCTCTTCCTTCTCTTGGGCGGTGCAGCGCCTCTTTTCGACGGCGCGCGAGAGGGACTCCGCGACGCGCTCGAGCGCCCGCGGCGCGGCCCCGGCCGCCACGTCGAAGATCTCAGTGCGATATCCTGCGCGCGCGGCCACCTGGGCGATGCCGGTGCCCATGGTTCCGGCGCCCACCACCAGGACGCGCTGGACGTCGACGGCCACGGCGGATCGTCTAGCACGCTCTCCGCGTGCCCGCACTCTCCGGCCCCACGCCGGCTCCGGCCGCCACGCCAGCTCCGGCCGCCACGCCGTGCTCAGGCTGTCACTAGCAGGCGCGAGAGGTAGTAGAGCACGTCGAGAGCGACGAGCGACAGCGTGGTGGCGGCCGCCACCGGCATTGGCGCCCGCGGGCGCAGGCGGAGCGCGAGGGCGGCTGTGGCGAGGCCGGCAGCCGACGCCAGGAGCAGATCGCCGAAGTAGCGCATCGAGACGCCGCTCACCGTGCGAGACACGCTCGCCACCCGCGCCAGGGGATCGTAGACGAGGACAGGAAGCTGCAGCGTGCCCGCGAGCAGGTACGCCAGCGCGAAGGCGGAGATTCCGGCGAGGGCCGCGCGCGTCACAGCGGATGCCTCGCCGTGACATAGAGGCCGATGATGGCCGCCGCCCAGAGGAAGGCAGCGCCCGTGGAGGAGAGCGCCGCGATCGGCCAGCGGGCGTCTGGTGCATCATCGGACCTGCCGGCGATGGATGCGCCGATCACCAGCGCCAGCGCCAGAGCGGAGAGGTGCTCCTTGAAGTCGAAGAGCTGGGCGACCGCGGGCGCGTAAAGGTCGAAGTCCGGGGCGCGTACACGCAGGCGGTAGGCAGGGTAGATAGCGAGCCCGCACAGGGCCTGCGCGATCACTGCTACAGGAGCGATCCAGCCGAACCGCCGAAGCGCGCGCGTCTGCGGTTTTCCCAGCGCGGAAAGGACCGCGTGCGCGGCGTGGTGCGTTCCGGCGAAGAGCGCTCCGAATCCCAGCACGGCGTGCGCCAGCAGCAACGCGCGGTCGCTCACCCGGCGACCACCGGCAGCGGCAGGCGCGAGCGGTGCTCCTGCACGCGCGGGCATCCAGGGTCCGGCGTTCCCACCGCGCGGCATCCGCCGTTGCAGAGGCGCAGGTATTCGCACGACGCACAGGGCTCCGGCGCGTGGGCGGCATAGTCGCGGAACTCGCTGAACCCGGAGCGCCACGCCTCCGCCATCGCTCCGGGAATGCGGGCGTCGGCGGCGGGACGCGCGGTGAACGAGCACCCGGTGAAGGCGCCTTCCGGTTGCACGGCCGCGAGGACGTCGCCGCCGACGCAGCCCTGGACGCCGAAGAAAGCAGCAGCTTTCGCCGACGGCCGGTGCCAGAACACCATCGGCGCGAACGAGCAGTCGAGCTTGACCCGGATGCGTTCCCGCCAGACCAGCCGGCGTGCCATGGGCCAGAGCTCGCGGCACTGCGCGGGCGTCAGCTCCTCGTCCAGCCGCGCCCCGCGCCCTACCGGTTTGAAGCGCAGCAGCTCCAGCTCGTTCAGGCGCAACTTGCGCACCAGGCGCGCCACCTCGGGAACGTGGGGAAAGGAGCTGCGGCTGACCACGCAGTTCACCCCCACCTCGCGCTTCACCGCGCGCAGCAGGCGGAGGGCGCGCTCGGCATGGCGGAACCCGTCGAAGCCGCGCGCGGCGGCATAGGCCGCGCCCACTCCGTCCACGCTGACGTTGATCTGGCCGAAGACGCGGCACTTCTCCGCGGCCTTCGCGTCGAGGCCGAGCCCGCTGGTGGTCAGGTTCGGCGTGATCCCGACCCTGCGGGCGTGCGAGGCCACCGCGAAGAGGTAGTCGAGCTCGATCGCCTCTCCGCCGCCGAGCGCTACGTGGAACACTCCCATCGCCGCCAGCTCGTCGAGGATGCGGCAGGCGTCCTCGAACGGGAGGGCGGCGCCGCCGGGGGTCGCGTCCACGTAGCAGCCCCGGCATCCGGCGGCGCAGCGGCGCGAAAGGACGACGTGCACCTCCCGCGGCGCGCTGAGCGGGCCTTCGGGCGGGAGCTGCCACAGCGGCGAGTCGGGATAACCCAGCTCGCGCATCATCTGCCGATCGACGTGCAGCAGCGCGCGGGGGCTTTCAACCTCGACGATGCCGCCGAACCGCTCGGGGCGGGCGCGAGCGATCTTCACCGCGGCTCCCGGCGGAGCAATGCGCCGAGCACGACCGCGAGCGCGCTCGCGAACGCCGCGCCGAAGAGCAGGAAGGTAACGTCAACACCCAGCGAGCTGGAGTTCGGGTTGCAGCCGAACGTGGCCTGGAGCACGCGGCCCCGGCGGAACAGCTTCATGCCGCCATGCTACTGCGTCCTGGGGCTCGTGGCGTGTGGCGCGTCGCGGCTTCCGCCAGATGACGGAGGCGCAGCGCGAGGCGCGGACCCTGAATTGGACGGGGGAGCAGCGCGCGGCGCGGACCTCATGGAGCCGCCAGGACTCGAGCGCGGTGCAACTGAGCCGGGCTGCGCCGGCGGACTGGCTCGCCAGCCCTGTCCCACCCGCGCCGGAGCCGGTCGCGCGACGTCCGAACGGGGTCGGGCGCGCGGCGAGCGCATCGACGCGCCGGGCGGGGGATTCGCGCCGGTGGTGACGGTGGGCCGCGGCCGGACTGCCTGCGCTGCCGCGATGGGCCGGATCTGCTGGCCCGTCGCCCGCGCCACGCCTGCTACCGGCGGTCCGAAGCTGCCGCCACGGCCGACCGTCGCATGCGGGCCGGTGAGCGGCTGGGCTTGGTTCACTATGCCGTACGTACGCTGGGCAGGCACCGCCACTCCGGCGATCGGACGGGTGAAGTGCTGCTCGGAGACGGCGACCCAGGCGGGATGGCGGTATCCGAAAACGACCCCCGAGGGAGCCAGCGGGCACCACGTGACGTAGCCGGCCCCATAGCGCCAGCTCACCCAGGCCGGGGCCCAGACGCGGCCGGGGACCCAGTACCAGCCGACCCCCACGCCAAAGTTCCAGCGCCCGTAGTGGTACGCCGCCCAGCCCCAGGGATCGTCGGAAACAAACGTCCAGCCCCAGTCCGTCAGCACCCACTGGCCATAGTAGTAGGGCCGCCACCCGTACCCCACCGACGGAACCCAGACGCGGCCGTACGGCGCGACGAACGTCCAGTAGCCGTACGGGGAGAGCCGCTCGTAAAAGACCGCCTCGCTCGCGACCTCGGCGCCGGCGGGCGGCGGAGGCGCTTCGACCTGGTAGGCCTGCTGCGGGTCGTACGACGAAGGAGGTGCCTCGGCGGCCGGCGCTGGAGGGGGACCTTCGACGGACCGATCGTCGCGGACGGCCTGCCGCTCGTACAGGCAGCCAGTGGCGGCGAGGCTGAGGACCAGCAGGTTGCGAAGGCGCATCGGGGTCGATCCTCCTCGCGTCTTGGACGGCCGTTCAGGCGAGCCCATTCACGGACCGCCAGGATTGTAAGCCAGCCACCACGCAACGGCTGTTTTCGGCCGACCGGGCGGCCGCTCGCTCGCCGGGCCGCCCCGCCGGGGGGCCGCCCCGCCGGGGACACCATACGCAATTCGCCATGCCAACTGTGCGGTTGGCACGGCATTGCGTATGGTGTCCCCAATTAGCGGCGCCGGGCTAGTGCCGGTATCCGTGGGCGATCGGGAACCGCCACCCCTCGCCGAAGGCGCGCGCTGTGACGCGCAGCGCCGGGGCAGCCTGCCGGCGCTTGTACTCGCTGAGGACCACCAGCTTCAGCACCCGCCGCACCAGCTCCTCTGCGAACCCGCGCTCGATCAGGCGGCGCGCGCCGAGGTGCTCCTCGATGTGCCCGCGCAGGACCTGGTCCAGCTCGTCGTACGGAGGAAGGGTGTCCTGGTCCGTCTGGTTCTCGCGCAGCTCCGCGGTTGGGGGACGCGACAGGATCCGCGAAGGGATCAGATCGGACGCGCTCTGGCGGTTGAACCACCTTGCCAGAGCGTACACCGCCGTCTTGGACAGGTCCCCGATGGCTGCCAGCCCGCCCGCCATGTCGCCGTACAGCGTGCAGAATCCAGTGGCCAGCTCGCTCTTGTTTCCGGTGGAGATGAGGAGCGCGCCGGTCTTGTTCGAGAACGCCATCAGGAGCATGCCGCGGATGCGGGCCTGCAGATTCTCCTCGGTGACGTCGGGCTTGCGGCCGGCGAAGATCGGAGCCAGCGCGGAGAGGTAGGCCTGGAAGATCGGCTCGATGGGAATGGAGTGGAAGTGGACGCCCAGCCGCTTCGCCAGCACTTCGGCGTCGTCGTTGCTCATCGACGCGGTGTATCGGGAGGGCATCGCGATGGTGGTGACGTTCTGGGGCCCGAGGGCTCGCGCCGCGAGCACCGCGGTGAGCGCGGAATCGATGCCGCCCGAGAGCCCGAGAACGGCGCTCTTGAACCCCGTCTTCAGCGTGTAATCGCGAATTCCGAGCGTCAACGCATCCGCGAGCTCGCGACAGGTCTCGTCGGAGAAGTCGGATTCGTAGGCCGCGATGACGGCCAGCGCCCCGGCCGGGGTCTCGCCGGTCTGGTCGGAGATGACGGCTGCGCCCGCCGTGCGCGCCTCGGGATTCGTGACCTGCGCCGGCCGTGGAGTCAGCTCGTGGATGACCAGGTCTTCGCGGAACGCGGCAGCCTCGTGCTGCACCTCGCCGTTCGCGCGCACCAGCAGGGACCGGCCGTCGAAGATCAACGAGTCGTTCCCGCCCACCAGGTTGCACATCGCGATCGGCAACCCGTGCCGGCGCGCGGCCGCTCCCAGCATCTGCCGCCGGACCTCGGGCTTGCCGATCGCGTAGGGCGAAGCGGAGACGTTGAGGATCGCCTCCGCCCCCTTCGCCACCAGCTCCTCGATCGGATCGCGCAGGTACCGAGGCTGCTTCCAGAACTGCTTGTCGTTCCAGAGATCCTCGCAGATGGAGACGCCGAGCCGCGCTCCGGCGATCTCGATCAGCGGACCCGACTCCGGGGCGGGATCGAAGTAACGCGCTTCGTCAAAGACGTCGTAGGTCGGCAGCAGGGACTTGCGCACGACCGCCGCAACCCGGCCGCCCTGGAGCAGCGCGACGGCATTGTAGAGGCCGGCTCCCGCCCCGCGGTGCCGCTCGGGGAACCCGACCAGCGCGGGAATCCTTTCGAACACGCTGTTGGTAGACAGCTCCTCGAGGGCCGCCCGGCAGCGATCCACGAACTCGCCCAGCTCGAGCAGATCCTTGGGCGGATATCCGCACAGCGCCAGCTCGGGAAAGAGGACCAGCTGCGCGCCCTTGTCCGCCGCCTCCCTGGCGCGATCCACCATGCGGACTGCGTTCGCGTCGAACGCGCCAATCGTCGTGTCGATCTGCGCCAGCGCGATTCTCACGGGCGGGGCGTAACGCCGCCGGCGGCCCGCGTCAATCGCCGGCCGCCGACCTGTAAGCTACCCGTCCTGGGCAGGGCGCCCAAATGCATGCGCAATGCCGGCATGATACATCCGGCGCGTGCACGACGACCTCGAGCAGCGCAAATCGCAGCACCTCGACCTGGTGCAGCGGCGCGAGGTGGAGCCGGAGGGCACCGACACGCTGCTGTCCTGTGTCCGGCTGGTGCACCGCGCCACGCCCGAGCTGGCGCTCGACGACGTCGACCTCTCGGCACAGCTCTGCGGAAAGGCGTTGCGCGCTCCGCTGATGGTCGTGGGCATGACCGGGGGGACCGAGCGCGCCGGGCGCATCAACCGCGATCTCGCCGCGGTCGCCCAGGAGATGGGAGTCGCGTTCGGAGTCGGATCGATGCGCATCCTGCTCGATCAGCCCGATCTCCTCTCCACCTTCGCCGTGAAGCCTTCGCGACCTCCGCTGCTGCTCGCCAACCTGGGCGCGCAACAGCTCGTGCAGCGCGGAACGGGCGCGGCGCTGCGGCTGATCGAGATGCTGGGCGCGGACGGGATCGCCATCCACCTGAACGCCGCCCAGGAGCTGGTGCAGGCGGACGGCGATCGGGACTTTCGCGGCTGTCTCGACGCCATCGCCACGCTGGTGGGCGAGATCGGCCCCGATCGCGTCATCGTCAAGGAGACGGGCTGCGGCATCGGTCCGGCCGTTGTGCGCGAGCTTGCCCGGCGCGGGGTCCGCGCTGTGGACGTGAGCGGCGCGGGAGGGACGAGCTGGCCCCGGGTGGAGCAGCTGCGCGCCAAGGACGGCGCCTCGCGGGATCTCGGCGAGCTGCTCAGCGACTGGGGGATTCCGACCGCCGCCTGCGTGGCCGCCGCGCGCGCGGCAGCTCCGGATGCGAAGATCATTGCCTCGGGCGGCCTCCGCTCGGGCCTCGACGCGGCGCGGGCGCTGGCGCTCGGAGCCGACGTGGCCGGCTTCGCGCTGCCGCTCGTCCGTGCTCAACAGCAGGGTGGGATCGACGCCGCCCGCGCCGCGCTCTCCGGCCTGCTTGCCGCGCTCAAGGCGGCCTTCCTGCTCTGCGGCGCACGCAACCTGGCCGCGCTGCGCGCCTCGCGGCCGGTCATCCTCGAGCCGCTGCGGACCTGGATGGGGAGCCTCAGCGGATGACCCAAGGCCGCGCGCCGGGCAAGGTGCTCCTCCTCGGGGAGCACAGCGTCGTCTACGGCCATCCTGCTCTCGCGGCGTCGATCCCGCGTTACGTGACGGTGGACGTCGAGCCCGCGCCGGACGCGCGCCTCGAGCTCCCCGGCGGAATGCAGACCCCGTTTCCTCTGCTGGAAGCGGCGGTGGCGATGGCGCGCGACGCCAGCTTCACGGGACTGTTCCACGCGCGGGTGCGCAGCGAGATCCCGCTCGGCAGCGGCCTCGGCAGCTCCGCCGCCCTGGGTGTCGCGCTGGCCCGTGCGCTGAAGCCAGGGTGCGCCGCCGGCCAGGCGGCCGCGCTCGCCATGCGCATCGAGCGGGTGCTGCACGGAGCGCCTTCCGGAGTCGATCCGGAGGCCTGCGCCCGCGAGGGGGTGATCTTCTTCACCCGTGGCGATCCGCCGCGGGTGGAGCCGGTGCGCGGCGAGGCGTTCATCGTGGTTGCACTGAGTGGAATCGCGCGCGGGACGCACAGCACCGTGTTGCCGCTGGCCGAGCGGCGCAAGAGCGACCCCGGCATCGACCCGCTCCTCGCCCGGCTGGGAACGCTGGCGAAAGAAGGGCGGCAGCTGTTCGAGCGTGCCGAGCTGGAGCAGCTCGGGAGGCACTTCGACGCGGCGCACGAGGCGCTCCGCGAGCTGGGCGTCTCCTGCCCCGAGTTGGAGGAGGCGGTGGCGGGCCTTCGCAAGGCAGGCGCCCTGGGCGCGAAGCTGACCGGCGCGGGTGGCGGCGGGGCGGCCATCGGTCTGGCGCGCAACGGCGCGCATGCCGCCGAAATCGCGGCGCGAACCGGGGGTTTCGCGGTAAAGGTCCCGGCGTGAAGGCCACCGCCGCCGCGCATGCCAACATCGCGCTGGTGAAGTACTGGGGCAAGCGCGACGATGCGCTGCTGCTCCCGGAAGCGGGGTCGCTCTCGGTCGCGCTCGACAAGCTGCGCACCACCACCACAGTGGAGCTGGGCGACTTCGCGGCGGACACGCTCACGCTCGACTCGCGCGAGGAGGATCCGTCCCGGGCGCGCGCCCTCCTGGACGCCGCGGGGATCCGCCACCGCGCCCGCATCGCCTCCCGCAACGAGTTCCCCACCGCGGCGGGCCTGGCCTCGAGCGCCAGCGGCTTCGCGGCGCTGGCCGTCGCCGCCTGCGCAGCGGCGGGACTGCGGAAGACGGCCCAAGAGATCTCCGCGCTCGCGCGCCTGGGCAGCGGGTCCGCGGCTCGCAGCGTGCCGGGCGGGTGGGCGGTATGGGAGGACGAGTCGGCGCGGCAGGTGTTTCCGCCGTCGCACTGGGACCTCCGCTTCTGCATCGCGGTCTGTTCCAGCGGCCCGAAGCAGGTGGGGTCGCGCGACGGAATGCGAGGGACGCGCGAGACCTCCCCCTACCATGCGGCATGGATCGCGCAATGCCGCCGCGATCTGCCCGAAGCCCTTCGGCTGCTGGGGGCGCGCGATCTCTCCGGACTGGGAGCGCTCGCCGAGCGCAATGCGCTGCGGATGCATGCCGATGCGCTCGCCGCGGACCCGCCGCTGCTGTACTGGCAGCCCCCGACCGTCGCCTGCCTGCACGCGCTCGGGGAGCTGCGCGCGGCGGGGATCGGAGCCTGGGCGACGATCGATGCCGGCCCGCATGTGGTCGCGATCTGCGCTTCGAGAGACGCCGACCGGGTCGGGACGCGGCTGCGCGCGATTCCCGGGGTCGCTGACGTGCTGCTCTGCGCGCCGGCCGGGGGAGCGCGCCTGCTGCCATGAGCGTGCGGCTCGAAGCTTGCGCGAAGGTGTTCCTGGCAGGGGAGTATGCGGTGCTCGAGCCTCGCCGGCCGGCGCTGGTGGTCGGGATCGATCGGAAGCTGCACGCGATCGCCGATCGGAGCGGGCGCGGGCTTCGCATCGTTCATGCGCCGACGGGCGTTGCGTGGGACGGCGGCGCGCCGCCTCCGGAGCTTCGCTTTGCCGCCCGCGCCGCGGAGCTGGCGCTGCGGTTCTGCGGCGGCGGCGGCGATCTGCGCATCGTGTTCGAAGATGATCTCGCTCTCGAGGGCCGCAAGCTGGGGCTGGGAGGGAGCGCGGCCGCCTGCGTCCTGGCGGTGCGCGCCGTCTGCGCGACCTCGGCAACGGCGGTGGGCGAAGACGAGGTCGTGTCCCTGGCTCTCGCGGCGCACTGGGTGGAGCAGGGAGGGTCGGGAAGCGGGGCGGACGTGGCCGCCGCCGCGTTCGGGGGGGTCCTGGAGGTGCGATCAGAGTTTTCTTGGCGGAACGGGGAGGAGGTGATGGCAATGGCGCCCGAGGAGATTGCCGCCGCGCGTCCGCTCCGGATCAGGAGGGTGCGGGTCCCCCCTGATCTGCGGCTCCTGCTGGCGTATGCCGGCGCACCGGCGGATACGCGCGCGATGGTCCGCGAGGTCCGGAAGCTGGCTCGCTCGGATCCCGGCCGCTGGGCGGCCCGCGTCCGCGAGATCTCCGAAGCAGCGGAGCAGCTGCGCGATTCCCTGGAGTCCGCCGACCGGCTGGCGACGCTTGCGGCCGTTCGCAGGGGCGGCGCGGCGATGGAGGCGCTGGGGCAGGATGCACGCGTTCCGATCGTCACGCCCGAGCTCGCCCGCGCCTGCGCGCTGGCGTCCGCCGCGGGCGCCGCGGGAAAGCCGAGCGGCGCTGGGGGAGGGGACTGCGCGGTGATCCTCGCTTTCGGAGACGAGGACCGCGACCGGGCCGAGGCAGCTCTGCGCCCGCACCTTCCTGTCTTTCATGTCGCGCCGGCATGATCGTCGCGCTATTGCTGGCTGCGCAGCTCACGAAGCTGCCGCAGCTTCTCGACGCGCCGCCAGCGGTCTACCCGCCTGATCGGCTCGCGCGCGGTGAGACGGCGGACGTCGCCTGCACCGTGGACATCGACGAGCACGGAGCGGTGACGCAGGTGCTGATCGAGCAGCCGGTCGCGCCCGACTTCGACGCCGCGGCCGTGGAGGCCATCCGGCGATTCCGCTTCTCGCCGGCCGAGATCGACGGTCAGCCCGCGCCGGTGCGGATCCGCTACGTCTATCATTTCGTGATCCGGCAAGAGCGATTGGAACCGCCGCGCGAGGCGACCGGTACGGTCAAGGGCGTCGTGGTGGAGGCAGGAAACCGGCGGCCCGTCGCGGGCGCGGAGATCGTGGACGATGCCGGCGCGCAGGCCACGGCGGACGCGCAAGGCGGATACGCGCTCGAGACGGCGCCCGGTTCGCGCAAGCTCACCTTCTCCGCTCCGGGTTTCGACAGCCGCTCCATCGAAGTTACGGTCACGGAGAACGGCCAGGTCGAGGCCCGCCGCGTCTATCTGCACCGTGTGGATGTCGGCGACCTGCAGGCGACGATCCCGGGGGAGACGCCGCACGACGCGCCCACCCGCCGCACGCTCACGCACGACGAGTTGGTCAACGTTCCCGGCAGCCTGAACGATCCGATTCGCGCGGTGCAGAACCTGCCCGGCCTGGCGCGGGCGCCCTTCCTCGGCGGCGCCCTGCTCGTGCGGGGAAGCCCGCCGCAGGACACCGGGACCTACCTCGACGGGCACCGGATTCCGCAGCTCTACCATTTCCTTGGCGGACCCTCGGTGATCAACGAGCAGCTGCTCGACCGGATCGACTTCTATCCGGGCGGCTACGGAGCGGTCTACGGGCGGAATCTCACCGGCGCGATCGACGTCGGCACGCGCAAAGGCGACGCGACCGGCTTCCACGGACAGGGAGCGCTCGACTTGCTGGAGGGGGTGGCGTTCCTCGAAGGGCCCGTCGGCGGTCGCACGCAGTTCGCGGTGGCGGCGCGGCGGAGCCACATCGACGTCTTCCTGCCGCTCTTCATCCCCAACGACCCGAACCGGGGTGTCACTAGCATCGTTCCCGTCTACTGGGATTACCAGGCCCGGATCGATCACCGGCTGGACGACGGCGACGAGCTTGGGCTGCTGCTCTTCGGCAGCGACGACAGGCTGAAGATCGTGCAGGAGGGCGGCCGGCGCACGCTGCCGCTCTCCGTCAATTCCCATCTCGGGTTCAATCGCATCGTCGCCAACTGGAAGCGCGCGCTGTCGGACACCTTCTCCTTCACCATCTCGCCCGCGGCCGGCTGGACGCGGCAGTCCGCGCAGACCGAGGGAGCCGGCCCGGGTGGCCTCGCCAATCCGCAGAGCGTCGACATCACCATCCTCACCGGCGAGCTGCGGGGCGAGGCGCGCTGGCGGCCGCGCGATTCGCTCGAGCTGCGGGCGGGCGCGGACATCGAGCTCGACCGGGCGTCCTACACCGCGGACATCCAGTCCTCGCTGCAGCTGCGCAACCTCGGCATCCCCATCACGCAGCAGACACGGTTCTCCCGGGTGCAGCCGGTGCAGCTCTGGGGCGAGTACGTCGAGGCCCGGATCACGGCCGGTCCGTTCTCCCTCACGCCGGGGCTGCGCTTCGATCAGATCCACTGGCGCCGGCACGCGCGCTGGTCGATCGATCCCCGGCTCTGGGCGCGCTACGCCTGGAGCGAGCGCACTGCTCTCAAGGCTTATGCCGGCCTGTATCACCAGCCGCCCAGCGGCCAGCAGATCGACGACGACATCGGGAATCCGAACCTGGGGCTCTCCTGGGCGGTGCAACTCGGCGCGGGAGTGGAGCACCGGTTCAGCGACGTCTGGAGCGTGAGCGCGGAGGTGTTCTACAACCGGCGCGGATCGCTGATCGCCACCGTCGACCCGGTGCTGCGCTCGGACGGCACCGTATACAACCCGCGGTTCGAGAACAACGGCATCGGCCGCGCCTATGGGCTCGAGCTGCTGATCCGGCGCGAGATCACCTCCAAGTTGTACGGCTGGCTCGCGTACACGCTCTCGCGGTCGCAGGTGCTGCCCAACCGCGGCGACCAGTGGCGCTCGTTCACGTACGACCAGCCGCACATCCTGACGATTGTGGCCGGGTACCGCCCGAGGCCCCAGTGGGAGCTGTCGACGCGGTTCCGCCTGGTGTCCGGCAATCCGTACGCGCCGGTCGACTACGCCACCTTCGATGCGGACTCGGGCAACTTCGTTCCCACGCGCGGCCAGGTGGGCGATGGGCGCGAGCCTCCCTTCGTGCAGCTCGACGCGCGGGCCCAATACACCTGGACCTGGGACGCCTGGCAGCTCTCGCTCTATCTGGACGTGCAGAACGTGACCAACCACGCGAACCCGGAGTTCCACCTCTACGACTATCGCTTCCTCGATCAAGGCAGCATCTCCGGGCTGCCCATCCTGCCCACCCTTGGCGTGAAGGGAAGGTTCTGATGCGCGCGCTCGCCGTCCTCGCCCTCGTCTGCGCTTCCGCCTGCACG
This sequence comes from Myxococcales bacterium, assembly GCA_036513415.1. Classification (GTDB taxonomy): domain Bacteria; phylum Myxococcota; class Myxococcia; order Myxococcales; family 40CM-4-68-19; genus 40CM-4-68-19. The sequence goes on from DATBZA010000095.1 coordinate 46,984, forward strand.
CCGGACTTCGCCGCGCCGAGCGCCGTGACCGACCTGCGCGTCCTCGCCGTGCAGGCCGAGCCGCCCGAGGCGCAGTACGACGACGCGGGCGTCGATCCCATGCAGCTGCACGTGCTTGCCGTAGACCCGCGCGACGCCGGTCCGATCGTCTTGCACGCGCAGCTCTGTGCGCCTACCGACTCACGGCGGTGCGACGGCGGTCCGACCCTCGACCTGGGGGAGCAGCCGGTCAGCGCCACGCTGCTGGTCCCGCCCGAGGTGGTCTCGCAGGCGCGCAACAGCGACGATCTGAAGGGGCTGGGAGGGATCCGCGTGCAGTACTCGTTCTCGGTGCAGAACGACGGATCGCTGGTATACGGTTCGAAGGTGCTGCTCTTTTCGCCGCGCGGCGGCACGCCGAACCGGAACCCTGCGGTCTCCCAGGTAAACCTCACGCGCGACGGCGTGCCGCTCGGGGTTGCAAGACCCGGAGATACGGTCGTTCTCCCCGGCGGAGTCGAGATCGGTCTTCGGCCCGTGCTGGCCGATGGGTCGCGCGAGCATTACGTCACCACCGATTTGCGCGGCAATCCCGTGGCGCTCCAGGAACAGCCGCGCTACAGCTTCTTCGTCACTCCCGGCGCGGAATTCAGCAGCGACACCGCCGATGAACCGCTGGATGGGGGCGCGCCCCCGGACGGGCTCTCCCGCATCACCGGGCACTCCGGGGACGGAGGGCTGTGGATCGTGGTCCGCGACGGGAGGGGAGGCGAATCCTGGACCGAGCTCCGATGGAGCGTGGCGGCTACGCCGATTTCTTCGCGGCCTGTCCGTGACCGTCCGGCCCGCCGGTGAGGGCGGAGACCTTGCCGAGCAGCTCGTCCAGGTCGAAGGGCTTGGCGAGATAGGCGTCGGCGTGAAGGCGGGTGGCGTGCCCCTGCACCGCGCGATCCGCGCTGAGGATCAAGAGCGGCGCTTTGCGCCAGCCCCGCTGCTCCATCTCGGTGACGAACTGCCAGCCGTCCATCACCGGCATCATCAGATCGAGCAGGATGCATGCGGGTTTCTGCTGACGGAGGACCTCGAGGGCCTCCTGTCCGTTCGAAGCCATCAGGACGCCGTAGCCCTCGGTGGACAAGCACAACGCGAGCGTCTGCAGGATGTCAGGGTCGTCGTCCACGACCAGGACGACGCGCTCGCGCGTGCGTTCCGCTGCCATTGCTGCGGTCATAAAATGCTACCGCCAGGCGGTCAATCTTCCGTCCTGTGGCTGTCCGGAATCGCGCTTGTTGAATCCCACGCCGCCCCACTTTAGAAGACACGCATGCCACGCTGTCCAAGCTGCCGCGCGCGCGTGAAACCGAAGGAGGAGAACGAGGCGTTTCCCTTCTGCTCGGCGCGCTGCAGGGCAGTCGACCTGGCGAGGTGGTTCACCGGCTCGTACCGCGTGCCGGGGCCTCCGGCGGAAGTGCCGCCGCCGCCGGAGCGCGACGACGACGACAAACAGTAGACCACTCCCGCCACGGCGTGTTACGCGGGGGCGCCCCGATGCGGCACCTGAAGCTCCTCCTGCGCACCGTGCTCTCACTGGCGATGAGCGCGCTGTTCATCTGGCTCTCGCTGCGGCACACGGACCTCCGCGCGGTGGGCCGGGCAATGGCCGACGCCGACGCAGTACGGGTTGCGGCGTACGTCGTGATGCTGCTGGCCATCCATCTGATCCGTACGGTGCGCTGGGGACTTCTCCTCAAGCCGCTCGGCGAGGTGTCCTTCAAGCGGCTGAACTCCGCCAGCGCGGTCGGCTGGATGCTCCTGATGCTCCTCCCATTGCGGCTGGGCGAGTTCGCGCGCCCGCTGCTGATCGCGCGGCCGCCCCCGGGCGGGGGGCAGCCGCTGCGGCGCAGCGGGGCGCTGGCCTCGATCGTGGTCGAGCGCATCGTCGACGGCATCGCCATCGGCGTGCTCGGGATCATCTCGTTGCGTATGCTGGGCCGCTCCGCTTCGGGCCGCTACGTCGAGTTCGCGAAGAGCGCTTCCGTCCTGGTGGCGCTGGGCTTCTTGGCGCTCTGCGCGTTCCTGGTGCTCGCGGTGCTGTTCCGCGACCGCGCAGTGACGCTCGCCGAGCGGCTGGCGCGGCCGATCTCGCCGAGGATCGCGGCGCGGGCCACCGGGATGCTCGACGCCTTCATCGGCGCCGTGCACCTCGGATCGGGGTGGCGCCTGATCTCGTTCTTCGCCCTGACGGCGCTGTACTGGACGCTGACAGCGGCCGCGCTTGGCGTTCTCGCCTGGGCGTTCGGCTTCACCGGGCTCACGCCGCTCATGCTCGCGGTGATCCTCACCATCCAGGTCGTCGGCGTGATGGTTCCCGCGGGTCCCGGGATGGTCGGAACCATGCAGTTCTTCACCCAGGCGGGGCTCTCGCTCTTCGACCCCGCTGGCTTCTCGGCGCACGGCGCGGCCTTTGCGAACACCGTCTGGCTTCTGCAGTTCGTCGAGCAGGTGGCGCTCGGGATGATCTTCCTCATCGCCGGCCACGTCTCGCTCAAGGGATTGCTCGGCGCGTCCCCGGTCAACGGCGAAGCGCCGGCGGCGGCCACGCCTTGACGGGCCCTCCGGCCGCCGCTACATTCCGCGCCCTTTTGGCGGCGTAGCTCATCCGGCTAGAGCGGCGGTCTCATAATCCGCAGGTAGGTGGTTCGAGTCCACCCGCCGCCACCAAGTTTGGCTGCTGTCGTACCCCACACCCAACAAGTGCTCGGTTCTGGGCTGAACGCAGTCAATCAGTTTCCACCTTCGTGCGGCGCGTTTCCTCAGCTTGCTGCCCTCGAGCGGAGTACAAACGTTTGACCTGGGGGAGAAACGCCGATGCGGAGCCGGTTGGGGGGCGCGTTGGGGCTTGCGCTGGCCGTTGCTTGCGGAGGTCAGGAGCGTTCGGGCAATCCGAATTCGGACAACACGGGCGGCAGCCCGAACGTCACATTGACCATCACCGTGAGCGGGCAGGGGTCGGTGACGGCGCCGGCTCAGTCCATCGTATGCGACGCGACGTGCGCGCAGCGGCTGGCGGCGGGCACGGCGGTCCAACTCGTCGCGACGCCTGCTGCGGGCATGCAGTTCACGGGCTGGAGCGGCGCCTGCACCGGCACCGGCAGCTGCCTGATCGTGCTCGGCAGCAACGTCTCCGTGGCCGCGCAGTTCGCGTCCGTAGTCGTCGCCGATCCCTGCGACGGGCTGCGGCCCGCGCTGCCCGCCGCCAAGACCTTCATCAATCCCGCCGGGGGTCCAGGCGGCGATATCTGCGGTACCGCCATGACCGACGGACTCGGCAACCTCTATATCGACAACAGGGACCCGGTCCCGAGCCTGATCTTTTCGCTTCCACTGGCGTCGGGCTTCGCGACTCTTGGCCGGGGTATGACCCCGAACAGGTTCTTCGCGGGCTTTGCCGCAGACGGAACCTCGCTCTTCTCGACGACTGTTTCGCTGTTGGGCCCGTACGGCGAACGAGCGAACGGCGGCTTCATCTTCACCACCCTCACGTGCGACCGTCTCACCCAGACTGGTGACTTCGAGTTCCGCCACTTCGACGACAAAGGGGAGACCCGCGTACACGTGGCCAACCAGCCGTGCCCGCCGGGTGTAGACGGAAGGGCCCTCGTCGATACGCAAGACCGCACGCTGATCGTGTACAGCGGCGTCGGCAGCAACTTTGGCGTCCCGCCCTCGCACCTCGCGGCCCGGTGGTTCGACCTTTCCGGCCAGCCTCTCACGGCCTGGTTCGATGCCGGCATGGGCTCCAGCATCACATTGCGCCCTTTGATCGGCGGCGGCGCCGCGCTAGGAACGGAAAACGGCTGGGTGGCAACTCTTGCCAGCGGCAAGGCGGGGGTCGGTCCCGCACCCGCCGGGTTCGAGGCAGGGAAGGACGCACGCATCGTGCTGGGCGGCAAGGCCTACGCGATGATGCCCTCCACCCCGGGCTCCATCGACATCGTCGAGCCGGGCGGCAAGTCGTGCGGGACCGTGACGACCACGACTGCTGACGACAGGTTCTTCATCGGCAGGGACGGCACGCTCATCAACCTGACCGGTCCATTTCCGCACCGGGGCGGCCCGAACAACCACTGCACGGCCACTTACTACCCGCAGGTTCTGAAATAGGGCCGGAGGCGCTGAAGACCGCCCGATCGGCGTGCGACTACCGTGCGACTACGGCACGCTTCGACGCTCCTCCTCGCTCGTGTTCACCGAGGAGGGCGCAGAAGCCTCCGGAGGAAAGGAGGCTCTCATAGTCCGCAGTTAGGTGGTTCGAGTCCACTCGCCGCCACCAACTACTCCTGTGAAAACCGAGGTTCTTCGGCGACTTCTTCGCCTCGCCAAACTACCTTCGATAGAGTGCAAGCGTGCTGCAGGAACGCCTGCTCGGGATCCTCGAACGTAAGAACCACTGGGCGTGGCCCTGGTTTGCCGAGGGGCGCGTGCCGCTCCAGAGCCTGCTCCCGCATTTCCAGCAGGAGTGGGCGGTGTACGTGCGCGACTTCCCGCAGCTTCTCGCGCGGGTCATGGGTCATTCAGATACGCCGCAGGACGTCCGCGCGATGCTGGCAACCAACATCTACGAGGAGCAGACGGGCGGTATCAGCGGGACGACGTCCCACCCGGAGCTGTTCCTGCGCATGATGGAAGGCTGCGGTTTCAGCCGCTCCGGTTTTGGCGAGGTCGAGCTGCTTCCCGCCGCGAACCGCTATCGGACTCTTCTCGACGAGATCAGCGGCCCCGATCACTGGGTGGTCGGTGCGGCGGTGCTGACGATCTTCGTCGAGGGGAGCGTAAACGAGCGGCGGGAGATGGAGAAGACAGGTCCGGATTCGGATAGCGAGATCGAGGCGGCAATCCGGCAGCATCCCCTGGTCCGAGTCCACGGCCTTGATCCGAAGTTCCTCGAATTGCAGCGGGTGCATAAGAAAGTGGAAGGCGGTCATCGTCTCGATGCCTGGAAGATGGTGCTAGGCCACACGCCGGCGACGCTGGAGGACCGTGTCGTCCAAATGGTGGAGAGGGCTCTCGAGCGCTGGCTCGCCTACCGCGACGACGTAGCGCGGGCTTGCGGCATTGCGCGCTGATCCACTTGCCCGCCGGACTTCAACATGATGACCAGGCGCGGAGGCGCCAGCTCTACCGCGCGCTCTGAGCGGGGCCTTGACCCGACGCGGGCTCTCGCTGCGGGGCCCGGATGCTCTCCGAGGTCCACGTCTTCAGGGCTTCGTCGGCGAAACGCCGCTCGACTTCCTTCAAATCGCCCCCGGCGCTGGCGACCTGGAACCAGGCGACCACGTCGTCGCGCCGGCCTTCAGACTCCGCGCGCACCCCCAACGCCCATGCCGCCCGGGTCCGGCCGGTCACGCCGCGGATCGACGCCTCGTCCGATAGCGCCGCAACGTAGCGGCCGAGCAGATATGGCTCGGAACCTTGCGGAGCCGCAAAGTGCCGGGCAAGCGCCTCGCCACGCGAGACGCGTTCCGCGGCGGAGCGCATCGCGTCCGCGGCGCGCAGCAGCCAGACGCCGTCGGCGACCGCGGCCAGCTCTTCCGGCAACGCGCTCCACAACAGCGCGTGCTGCTGCTGCTCGTACAGGACGCGAGCGACTGAATACACGTCCTCCGCTTGCAGATGCGCGCGCAGCCACCTGGCGGCAGGCGCCTCACCCTCGACGTCGCGCATCAAGGACGCGGTGCGAACGAGCGCCACCGGATCGGCTGGGCCGCTCTCCAGGAGCCGTCCGAACATCGCCAAGGCGAGCGTCTTTCTCGACTGCGCTGGC
>DATBZA010000096.1:0-4947 GCA_036513415.1 Myxococcales bacterium
CCCGCCGACGCCCGCGCGTTCGAGGATGCCTGCGCTCAGGCGCAGCGGCCGCTGCGGCTCTTCCTGCAGCACCACCTCGGACGATCGCTGCGCAGCGCGGACTTCCTGCAGCAGGTGGGCGCGCCTCAGTAGGAGGCGAGAAGCGCCTTCCAGAGGCGGATGGCCGCGGCAGCGGGATCGGCCGCGCCGAGCACGCTGCGGACGCAAGCGACTCCCCGCGCTCCCGCGTCGATGCAGCGCCGGGCATTGGTCTCGTCCACGCCGCCGAGCGCGAGCACAGGGATGGGGGCCGCCCGGCACGCCTCCGCCAGCGCCGCCTCGCCGCGCCCCGACTTGCCCGGCGTGTCGTACACCGGCGCGAAGACGGCGAAGTCCGCTCCCTCCCGGCTCGCTCGGGCCACGTCTTCCGCTGAGTGCGCGCTGACGCCGACCAGGCCGATGCCCAACACCCGCGCGTCGGCGCTGGACAGCCCGCGCGCGGGCAGATGCAGTCCGTCCGCGCCGGCTGCCAGCGCCACGTCCGCGCGGTCATTGACGAGGAAGGGCGCCCCGGACCGCGCGCAGATCTCGCGAAGGGTCCGGGCGTGGCCGAGCAGCTCCTGCGCCGTCGAGCCGGGTTGCCGCAGCTGCACTCCAGCCGAACCATGGGGGAGGACGGTGAGCGCCGCCTCGATCGCCGGGGCAGGGTCGCCCGTGGGCGGCGTGATCAGGTACAGCCGGATCACGCGGCGCCGATCACCCCGGCCAGCGGGCTGGACGCGCTTCCGTACAGCTTCCTGGGGATGCGGCCGGCCAGATACGCGAGCCGCCCGGCTTCGGTGGCGAGCTTCATCGCGCGCGCCATGGACACCGGGTCGCTGGCGCCGGAGATGGCCGTGTTCACCAGGAGGCCCGAGACGCCCAGCTCCATGCAGAGCGCGCAGTCGGACGCGGTCCCGACGCCGGCGTCGACGATCACCGGCACCTTCGCCTGCTCCAGGATCATCTGGAGCGAGTAGGGGTTGCGCAGGCCGAGGCCGCTGCCGATCGGCGCTCCAAGCGGCATCACTGCCGCGCACCCGGCATCCTCCAGCTTCTTCGCCGCGACCGGGTCGTCGTTGGTGTAGGGCAGCACGCGGAAGCCCTCCGCCACGAGCTGCCTTGCCGCCTTCAGGGTCTCCTCGACGTCGGGGAGCAGGGTCTTCGCGTCGGAGAGGACCTCCAGCTTCACCAACGGGTTCTCGCCGCCGAGCTGCAGCTCGCGGGCCAGCCGGCAGGTGCGGACGGCGTCGTCCGCGGTGAAGCAGCCCGCGGTGTTCGGCAGCAGCACCATGTCCTTCGGGATCCAGTGCAGCAGAGAGGCCTCGCCGCGGGCATTCAGATCGAGCCTGCGCACCGCCACCGTGACCATCCCCGCGCCGCTGGCCTGGAGCGCGGCGCTCATGGTCGGGAAGTCCTTGTACTTCCCGGTGCCCACCACCAGCCGGGAGGTGAATCGCTGTCCGCCGAGAATCAGCTCGTCCATGTTCAGCCTCCACCCACGAAGGTGACGATCTCCAGGACGTCGCCGGACGCGAGCCGCTGCTCGCCGTGCCGCGCCTGCTTCACCACCTCGCCGTTGCGCTCCACCGCCACCCGCTCGGCGCGCACGCCGAGGTGCTGGAGAAGCGTGGAAACCGTGAGGCCGTCGGGCAGCTCCACGGGCTCTCCGTTGATCGTCGCGCGCATCGCCGGGGTTGATAGGCCCGGTGCGAGGCGGGGTCAAGCGGCCTTGTCTCGGCCGGCCCGATGCGGGAGATTGGCGGGCAATGGCGCGGAGACCGTCTTGAACAACACCCAGCTCCTGGGGCAGGTCTCCATCTTCCAGGAGCTCCCGGCGGAGACGATCGCCGATCTGGCGAAGCGCGTCTGGCACAAGCAGGCCGAGGCGGGCTCCGTGATCGTGAGCCAGGAAGACGCGGGCGACGCGCTCTTCGTGATCGCGAAGGGCAAGGTGAAGATCGTTCTCTACGGCGAGACCGGCCGGGAGATCATCCTCAGCATCATGAAGGCGGGCGACTTCTTCGGCGAGATGTCGCTGCTCGACCGGCAGCCCCGATCCGCCAACGTCGTCGCCCTGGAGGATTCAGAGCTCCTCTGCCTCGACCGTGAGGCGTTCCAGACCCACCTGGCGGCACATCCGACCACCGCGCTGGGCATCCTGGCCGAGATGTCGCGCCGCCTCCGCCACGCGGACGAGGTGATCGGCAACCTGGCGCTGCTCGACGTCTACGCCCGGGTGGCGCGCATCGTCTGCGATCTCGCCCAGAAGCAGGGAGAGCCGGTGGACGGCGGCCTCCTGATCAAGGAGCGGCCGACGCAGCAGGAGATCGCAGGCTTGATCGGCACCTCGCGGGAGACGGTTTCCAGGGCGCTGAACGATTTCACCCGGCGGGGGATGCTGGAGATGCGGGGAAAGCAGATTCTCGTCCGCTGGGGCTTCTTGCGCGAGGTGGAGGACGCGGCGTAGAACGGCGCGCCGCATGTACCGCGTCTCCAAGCAGCTCTGGTTCTGCGCCGCCCATCAAGTCCGCCTCTCCGAGACGCGGTGCGAGGCGCTGCACGGGCATAACTACCGCGTGCTGGTCCACGCGGAGGCGAAGGAGCTCGATCGGACCAGCTACGTCATCGACTTCGCCGAGCTGAAGAAGGCCGCCGTCGAGATCTGCGCGCGCTTCGACCATGGCAACATCAACGAGATCGAGCCCTTCCGCGAAGGGGAGCGAAATCCCACGGCCGAGGAGCTGGCCCGGTATCTGTGCGAGCAACTCGCGCAAAAGTTCGACGACGAGCGCGTGCGCATTTACAAAATAGAGATCTGGGAAACCGACAACAACCGCGCGGAATACGTGCCATGAAAAACGGAGTCGGACGGCAGCACGCAGGCTTCACGCCCTGGTTCTGGAGCTATCGCCTGGCGGCGAAGTTCGAGGCCGTGGTGGTGGTGTGCGTCTTCGCCGGAGTGATCGCCATCCTCGCCCTCCTGTTCCGGATGCCGGGGCCGCTGGTGGTGCACGTCCAGGACGACAAGAAGGAACCGATCATGGGTTCCCGGGTGAGCTGCACCTCCCCCGACGGGATGACCACGCACGCGGGCACGACGGACGTGTTCGGCGAGGCAAAATGGCCCGGCCTGGCGAAGGGGCCGTGGACATGCGACGTCACCCCGCCCGATCGCTTTCACGCGGCGGTGCTGACCGGCCACGTCAACGTCGTCGCGCGGAAGCCCGCGCTGTGGACCACCGTGGTCGAGCGCCCGGCCCGGATCATGGTGCAGGTCACCCGCCCCCAGGGGCAGCCGCGCGCGAAGGTGGCGGTCCGCGCCGTCTGCGGCAGCGAGACCTGGGAAGGCCGGGCCGGCCTGCTCGACGGCCTCGCCACGCTGTACGCCCCTCACGGCAAGCCCTGCAGGGTGGGCCTGGTGCGTCCCGAGCTGCCCGGGGACGGGCCGGTCACCGAGGCCAGGCTGCAATGTTCGGCGGCGCCGTGCACCGGGGAGATGACCGCGGGCGTGGGTCAGCAGATCGACGTCGTGCTCACGCCCACACCCGAGCAGTGGGCGGCGGTCAAACCTCCGCCGGAGCCGGACAAGCCGGAGACGGCCGCGCCCTGATCGCCTGGGGGCTACTTCCCCTGGAAGATGTCCATCACCTGGCGCAGGAGCTGGATCGCCTCTTCGCGAGGCCGCTGGAAGGCATTGCGGCCCATGATCGACCCGAACGCGCCGCCGTCGCGGAGGCCGCGGACCTCGTTCAGGATCTCTTCGTTGCTCTTCGCCTCGCCGCCCGAGAAGATGACGATGCGTTTTCCGTTGAAGCAGCTCTGCACGACGTGCCGGGTGCGGTCGGGGAGCGTCTTCCAGGGGATGTTGTACTTCTCGAACACCTTCTGCGCTTCGGGCTGGTAGATGAACTCGCCTGGCGGCTTCACCTTCACGATGTGCGAGCCGAGCTGGCAGGCGATCTGGGCAGCGTAGGCCGCGACGTCGACCGCCGTCTCGCCCTTCTTGTCGGTGATGCCCTCGCCGCGCGGATAGCTCCAGGTCACCACCGCCAGGCCGTGCTCCTTGGCCTGGTCCGCCAGATGGGCCAGGTTCTCGTACTGGTGGTTGCGGGCCGATGAGCCAGGGTAGATGGTGTAGCCGATCGCGACGCAGCCCAGCCGCACCGCGTCCTGCACCGAGCCGGTGACCGCGCTCTCGGGCGCGTGGCCCTTGCTCAAGCTGTCGCTGTTGTTGAGCTTGAGGATCAGCGGGATCTGCCCCGCATACTTGCCGGCGATGGCTTCGATGAAGCCGAGCGGCGCCGCATACGCGTTGCAGCCGGCATCGATCGCGAGCTGCACGTGGTACTCCGGGTCGTAGCCGGCCGGGTTTGGAGCGAAGGAGCGCGCGGGGCCGTGCTCGAACCCCTGGTCCACGGGAAGGATGACCAGCCTGCCCGTGCCGGCGAGGCGGCCGTGCATGAGCAGGCGATAGAGGTTCGTGAGCGTGCCGGGGTTGTCGGACGGGTACCAGCTCAGGATCTCTCGGACGCGCGAAGTCTTTTCCATCGGGTTTCTCCCTGAATCCAGACGCCCAACCTAGAACGGCCCCCCGCCGCTTTCAAGGAAAGGATTACGCTCAGTTCGCTGAGCGCGTTTCTGAGGCTCAAGCCCCTGAGCCGCCTGCGGCGGCCGGGCCTAGATCCAATGCTGCTCAGTTAGTGCAGGACGATGGAAACAGAGCTACGTCGACGCCGACGTTACGCCGACGTGGACGTCACGTGGACGTCGTCGTGAGCGTGGACGGCGACGGCGACGTGGCCGTGGGCGCCATCATCGACACAGTCTCGTGAGCATCCCCACGATCCGTTCGAGAAGCTCGTCGCCGCGTTGTTTTGTACTGGCATCGATCACCTTCAGCACGAGCAATGCGTCCAGCACAGCCGC
>DATBZA010000097.1:0-18531 GCA_036513415.1 Myxococcales bacterium
GACTCCGGGCCTGCCGACTCCGGGCCTGCCGACTCCGGGCCTGCCGACTCCGGGCCTGCCGACTCCGGGCCTGCCGACTCCGGGCCTGCCGACGCGGGGCCGTCCGATGGGGGCGGGTCCGGGTCCGTCAGCCTCCCGAACATTCCCGGATGGGATTTCTACGGTCCGCAGCACGGAGGTCCGCAGGACGTGCGGGGCGTCACCATGGACGAAGGCGGCAACCTCTGGGTGGCCGGCGGCGCCGAGGGGCTCTTCCTCATGCGTGCCGCGGCTGACGGCAGTTTGACCGGAAGGTTCGAGAAGTTCGGCATCGCCGACGGCCTGCACCCGTACGGATGGCTGAACGGCGAGGCCGCGGAAGGAATGAAAGTTCCGGACGGCACGCCGGCCGACATGCACCCGAGCCTCACCGCGACGCCGGCGATCTCGGTCGCGGGTGGGCCTCCAGGGACCGTGTTCGTTGGCTATCAGGGCAAGCCGGGCTGTGAGGACGCGTGGCACGGCGATCAGTGGACCCCGTCCTCGCAGTGGGGCGATCCAGCCGTCTACAAGAGTGGCGACGCGGATCGGGTGACGCTGAGCGGCAGCGGGATCGCCGTGGTGCACTACGACATCTTCAGCGGCCCAGGAGTGGTCGGCGCCGAGCCCAAAGGGCGAGAGAAGGTCTGCTCCGTCTATCGCCTGGTCTGGGACAAAGAGCAGAACCGCATCTGGTTCGGGGGAAATCATGGCTTTGCCATGGGCAAGCCGGACTTCCCGGGGAACCCGACCTGCAACGGCCTTGATGCGTGTGCCGGAGTGTCGGAGCACGTGCACCCGGCGTTCAACGACACCGAGGGCAATTACGTCACCCAGGAGTACTGGGGCGTCGCCCTCGACCCGCTTTCGCACCAGGGCTTCCACGACGTCTGGTTCGGCGGGATGGCGCGCACGACGCGATTCCGCTACGGCGAGACCGGCGGCAGCTACTTCATTGCCGAGTCGAGAACGGAGGCGTGGTCGAGCAAGAACATCAAGTCTCCCACGCCTGAGAATCTGGCTGTCCAGGCCGCAGTTCGGAATCGCATCGACGTGTGGCCAGACGCCGTCTCGGAATATGACCAGGCCTGGAACCCGACGTATCCGACCCGTGCGCAATGGAAGGCAGGGCTCGACGTGGTCTCCGGCATCGCAGCGGACCCGTCGGACTACAGCGTCTACATCGCGTCGTTCGCGAACGGAATCCGCCACCTGGATCATGACGGGAACTTCATCGCGGATCTGAACGGTGCGCTCTTCGGCAAGACCGTGAGCGCGATCGCCATCGATCCGGACGGCTCGCTCTGGGTCGGCTACAACTACGAAGGCGGCGTCTCACGCATCCGCAGGGGCGGCGCGGTCGAACATCTCGCGAATTCGCTCGGGCAATTGGAGAAGAGCCCGGTGCTCGACATCCAGATCGCGCGCACCGGACCGCGCAGGGTTCTCGTCGCGTTCCAGAACGGCGCCGTCGCCATCTACAAGGGGAACTGATCGATGCGCTGGTCTCTAGCAGCATTGGCGGCCGTCGCCGCGATCGGGGTGGCGGTCGCCTGTGGAAGCGGCAGCGGCTCATCCAGAGAAGTGTTACCGCCGGTGGACGCCGGTGCCGATGCGGGGCCGGACGGCGGCGGGGACGCGGGACCCGATGCGGGTCCCGACGGCGGTGGGGATGCGGGTCCCGACGGAGGGACCGACGCTGGCACCGACGGGGGCTCCTGGCGCGCAGGCGACGTCATCATGGTGCCGAATGGCGCGGGATGGCGCTTCGCCGCCGACGGGCTCCCGTCCGACAGCGTGATCGGGGCGTCCGCTGACGACGACGGCAATGTCTGGGTTGCCGGCGGGAGCGTCGGCGTCTTCGTGCAGCGTGGCGGCTCCGGGCGGTTCCAGCAGTTCACCATCGCCGACGGGCTCCATCCCTACGGCTATCTTCCCGGCGGATCGCCCGCCGACTCGAGCCCGAGCCTGGCGGCGACGCCCGCGATCAGCATCGCTGGTGGGCCCGGGTCGAGCGCCTACGTCGGGTACGGTGGGAAGGAGTTCTGCGAGGACGAATGGGACCGGTACGGCGAGGAGCATAGCAAGGCCGATCCGTCGGTCTACAAGAGCGGAGATGCCGACCGATTGGTCCTCAGCGGCAGCGGGATCAACGTTGCGCATTACGACATCTTCAGCGGAGTTGGGGTCGTTCCGAATGAAAAGCCCGGCCGCGAGAAGCTCTGCTCAGTGTACCGGATCGTCTGGCAGCGCGGCTCGAAATATCGCGTCGACGATCCCAACGATCATGGCTTCGTCTGGTTCGGGGCGAACCACGGCTTCGCGCTGGGCTTTGCCGACTATGCCGGCAGTCCCAACTGCGGCGGACAGCTAGCCTGCTCCGGAAACCTGGAGCACGTGCACCCGGGCGTCGGAGACACGCATGGCTGGTTGATCACTGGTGACTACTACGGCATCGCGATCGACACCGTGCCGCACGTCGACAAGACGGGGAACACATTCTTCGACGTCTGGTTCGGAGGCATAGCGCGGACCACGCGGTTCCGCTTCGGCGAGAGCCTGGGCGATTTCTACGCCGCGCAACCGCGCACCGAGATGTATTCAAGCTCCAAGGACACTGCTGCGAACATCGAAAACGATCTTCCTGCCCAGGCGGCTTTCTGGAATCGGATGGACATCTGGCCGGACCCGGTCGGAGAGCGCAGGAATCCGGCGAAGGGAGACTGGCTGTCGCAGGAGCCCGACAAGCTCAACCCCAGCCACTGGGTCTGGGACAATGTTACCGGCATCGCGGTGATGAAGAACGGCGATGCCTGGATCGGGTCGTTCACCAACGGACTGCGGCTGGTGGATCACGACGGCCACTTCAGGGCGGATGCAACGGCGGTGTTGCCGAGCAAATCGATCGGAGCGCTGGCCAAGGACCCGACCGACGACAGCGTTTGGATCGGGTACCGCGACGCGGGCTACGGCGTGACGCGCATCAAGCCGGACGGGACCGTGATGCTCTACAGAGGCGCGGCGCTGGGATCGCAGGCGAACAGCGAGGTCTGGGACATCCAGGTGCAGCCGGCGACCAGGAACTCCAAGCGGCGCATCCTGGTGGCGTTCCGCCGGGGCGCGGTCGGGATCTACGACGGCGACTAGCGCAATGGCAGGCGCACTTCGATTTCGGCGTCGCCTCCCCGCTCCGGGTTTCCGGTGGTCTCGCGCCGCGGCAGGCGCGCCGGGCAGCGGGGCTGGCAGTAGATGTGCGTCGTGTGCACGCCCAGGAAGAAGCGACCGGCGAATCGCCCATCGCGGCCTTCGATCGCGCAGTACCAGGCCTCGGCGTCCATCGGCCGTCGGGATAACACAGGACATAAGCCGGCTGGCCGGCGGCGGACCTCGATCCCGCCGCCAGCCGCACCGCGCTTATTAGGGGGGATTCATGTTCGTGAAGCTCGCCGTTCCCGGAGTCGGGTTTCCCGTGCTGAACTCGCTCGCGCTCAGGATGTAATTCAGCGCTTTCAGAGAGAACAACGTCGACGTCGGCGCGGTGGCCTGGAGAGTCCACTGGGTTCCATCGGACGACGTCTCCCAGCACGTAGTTCCGTCGGATTCGCGCAGGCGCCAGTAGGCGTGCACGATCGGATTGTAGGTCAGGGTAGCAACCGGATATTGGACACCGTTCAGCACGTAATTGGCGTACAGGTATCCGTACTCGTACCACCAGTTCAGCTGATTGTTCCAGTCGAGTTGTACTGTGAATACGGTGTTGACGTTGCCAGTGGCGCTGACCACGCTTAGGATCTGCACCGACGCAGATGAATTGGTGAGCTCGTAGGTCCCTATGCTCTCGACGAGGGCTTGCGACCCGCCGTTGCCTGGCGCAGGCGAGAGGTTGATGCTGCCTCCACTTTCGGTGATGGTGGCAAGGCCATCCGGACCGGCCCAAGGGTACCATTTCGTCGTGTCGATCTGCGTCGCCGCGGCACGCTCCACTTGGGCGCTCGCCGCGAGCCAATGCGGCCGGTCACCTGCAGGCGGCACAGTCGCAGGTGTCGTCTGCGGGGCGTACTGTCGGACGAACCCATCCGTCGTGGATTTATCGAGAGCGTTTCCGCCAGTCCAACCAGCGAATGTGGCGTTTCCTGCTGGGTCGACGGCAACGGCCTGCACCCGATCCGCGAGCCCCGTGCCGAATTGGGCGCCCCACGCAAGCGCTCCGTCCACGGTGAACTTCGCGAAGAATGCGTCGTCGCTGGTAAACTGCATCGGTCCTGCCGGCGGGATAACGGATGCGAAGTACGGCGCGTCGGTGCTGCCTCCGACATAGATCCCGGTTGGCGATGCGGCGATGGCCCATGCCCAGGCAAGGCCAAGCTGCAACCCGGACTTCTTGAAGAAGACCGGCGTGGTCTGCGGCGGCGTGTATCTGCCGACGAATACACGGCGGGAATTGGGGTTCACGTCCGAGTCATTGCCGTAAATCCATGAATCGGCGCACCAGCCGGTTACATACACGCCTGTCGCGTCTGCTGCGGTCGCCATCGCCATCGACGCGACGCAATGGGCCGAGTCGATCAACGACGTGGTCGAATTGATGGCGTCTGCCGTCCAGTTTTGCGCGCCGGTAGCGGCGCTGTAACCGTAGAGCAGGGCACCGGGAGCGACCTGTCCCGTACAGTACGCACAACTCGACGCTACGACATAGACCGACTGCTCACTGGGGTCCACCGCGATCCCGAATCCCAAGTTGGTGAGCGGTTGCCGCCAGACCTGCGCGCCTCCAGCGGTCATCCGAACAAGGGCGTTTCCTTGGATGTACAGATCGTGCGAAGAGCGACCAAGCGCGAGAGCGTATGCCGATGTCAGCGCGGGATTTCCCACTGGCAGGGTCGCCAACAACGATCCGTCCAGTCCATACTTCAGGATTACTGGAGCACTACCGTACGCACCGAAGCTACTTCCCGTCAGGGCGTAGAGCGTGCTTCCATCGACGGCGAGCGAAACGATCTCGTCATCCAGGGTCGTCGCGTATTGCCGAGTCCATACCGTGTTGCCGGCGCCGTCAAGCTTGCGCACGAAACCATCCGTTCCGCCGCCGTTCGCGGTGACGTTCGTACCCAAAACCCCCGTTGTTTGACCGGCGACGTACGTGTTTCCGGCGGCGTCGGTCGTCACTGCGCTGAGGTAATCGGCTGTGCCTGCGCTTCCGACCAAGACGTGCCAGTTCTGGGCCGCCGCGACGCCGGCATTCACCCAAACGTCGATCGCGCCCGCGTCGGCAAACGCGATCCCGCCGCTATTGGAAGACCGAGCCCAGAACTGGTAGATATTCTCCGGCACAAGGCCGTCCAGCTGCATCTGGTGTGACGTCGTGCCAGCAACATCAGTCACGGCCGTGTATGTGTAAATTCCACTATCCGTGTGCAAACCGCCGCTGCGCGTCGTGTAGCGGATTTGCGTATCTGCAGACGAATCAGTCGTCCACGAGATCTTGACGCTCGTATTCGAGAGACGCTGCAGTTGAATCGAGCTTGGCGGAATTCGCGGGGGGTTCGGCGCGGACATCGAGGTCACGGTGACCAGGCCATTCGACTCCGTGAAGCTGACGGACTGACCGTTCAAGGCGACAGAGTTCACCCGGTAGGCCAAAAATCTCAGTCCCAGAATCGAAAGATCCCGGTGCCCGTCGCTGTGTCCGGTGATCTGCGCGACGTTGTTAGCATCTGTGGTGACCTCGATCGTTTGCCCCGCGCTCTGTGAGCGGATGAGCGTCCTGGCAGCCCCGCCCAGGCCAAAGGCGTCCGAGAGCGTGGCGTTTGCGCCGTCTGCGTGCAACACCAGGACCGCCGGCTCATGGCTGCCACGGTATCGCACCATCCCGGCCTCGAGGCCGCTCGTTCCGCCTGCGATAGTGACTCCTCCTGCCGTGTTGGATGTCGCGCCGAGCTTGCCAAAGACCCAGCTGTCGTTGCCGACTTGCACGCCCGCTTCCGGGTTTGAGGAAGCGAGAGCCGAAACTGCGAGCTCCTGCGGGATGAACGGCGTCCCCGGAATATTCGCGTTCGGGTTTTTTGGTTGCAGCACGGTGATGACGCTGGCCGCGTAAGAAGGGCTGGCCACAGGCGCCGAAATCTTCACCTTTGCGTAGGTGCCGGTCGGCGAAAAGAACTCCGAATAGGAGCCGGCCCACGGCGTCAGATAGTATAACTGGTGCGCATCGTCGGTCTGTGGCGCGATGTCAATGGTTGGCGAAACGGGTGCGACCACGCGCACCGACATCGACGTCGTACTCGGCACGGCATTGTTCGGGGCCGCATCCGCGACCGAGTTGTCGAGCAGGACCCCGACTCCGTCCGTCAATCTAACCGTACCAGCCGGATTGAGTGCATGGTATAGCTGCGTCACGCTACCTTGGCCCGTCGTCCGGTTTTCCTGCACCAGATCCCGCACGATGACGTATCCATCGCGGCCGACTATGACGGTGCGCGACAGCGCGGAGACGTTGTCATATAGGCGCGTCCCGTCGCCGCGCGCGAAAGTGTAATCCGTCATTGAAGCGGCGACAGGCATGCTGCCGACGCGATTGAGGAACCAATCCGGCAATTGCCAATAGCACCCGACCGAACGGTGCCTCTGCGTCACTTTGTCGTCGCCGCGCTGACCTGCTCCGTCGACCAGCACCGCATTGTGCCACTCGGTCGAGTGCTCATGATCGGTGCCGACGCCCCCATCCGGATGCGGGTCATTCGGGTCGGCACAGCAATTGTACCCGGCTGCCTCGGGAAGGCTCCAGCCGGCGATCATCGTCGGGTTCTGCCATGACGGCTGCACCGCCGCACCCCCGTAGATCCAGAGACCCAAGTCGTCCTCGTGATCATGCCCGAAGTTCAACTCGGGCATCGCGGCAGCACAGGTCGGATCGGCGCAGGTCGCGGTGAGATCGATGCACTTCTGTCGCAATCCATTGCCGCCAAAGACCCCGGACTTGAACGCCACGATCAGGCCGCCGTACCCGTGGGAGATGAATGACTGCTGGTCTTGGTTCCAGAGGTCCGGGGGGGCGCCACTGACCGCTGGTGCGTTCGAGTACACGACATACTCCAGCGCGTAGTGTAGCGCGAATTCGAAGCGCATCAGCCAGTACGATCGCTGATCTGCGGGGAACCTGTCGGCAGCAGCCTTCGCGAACGATGCCCCAACGCGGTCGGTGGTTACCCCCGGATCGTTCGATGCATTCTGGTATCGGTTTGCAGCCCATCTCAGCACCGGCAGCACCCCGGGCCGGAGCCAGTTGTAGTCAGCGTTCGTCATCGCCATTACCTGCGGGTGATCCGGTTGCTGAAGGTAATAGACGACGCGGCCAAAGTTCTGTAGCAATGCGCTCTGATCGGCGTTCCAACCCGTTCCGCCTCGCCGCCGCGCGCCGATCCAGTAGGCGACCAGCGGTTGCATCCCGGTCATCAAGTAGCCGGTGCCTTCATGCCAGGTGCCGTCCGATACGAGATCCTGCAGCGCGCGAATGCGGCCAAGGTTCGCAGCGGCAATCGGTTGGTAGTAATTGCGGGCAAGATAGTCGTACGTCCGACTGACTCCGTTGACATCGAGCGCTGTCAACGCAGTCGTGCCTTCGAGGACCTGCCCAGCGAGACCAATGGCGGTATTGGTAGTCCAGGAGTGAGTGTTGCCGAAGTCTCCCTGCCACCAGCCGGTCCAGTTTCCGCAATTCGGAGTCCGCTTGGACGTGTTCGCGGTATCGGCGACCCGGGCCAAGGAGTCGGTATAGTACTGCAATGTCTGAAGGCACTGCTGCTGCTGGGACGGGGTGAGTTGATCAAACAACACGTCGAGACCAATGGCCAGACTGCGGACCGCCCCTGCCTGTTCCATGTCACAGTCGTTCGGCGGCGGGTCATTGTGATTGGGGTCCTGGGTCCAATCGAACGCCGTGAATAAGCTCGAGTTTGCGGGGGGCGGGCTTCCGGGCAATGAGCACATCGACAGGACGAGGTCCCTCGCGACGCTGACGCTCTGATTCGTGAGACGGGCAATCATCGCATATCCGCCAGCCTGAAAGGCGGGCTGGTATTCCCCCGAGTTCCTGACCGCATCCGCAGTGGAATATCTCGTGATGAATTGAGTCAGATTTGCGCCGACCAGTCCATTCGGGTTCGGGAAGGGCAGGCGTCCGGACCACAGGTCGGCCCAGCCGGGCTGGGTCGCGTTGGCCTGCAGAGTCGAGAGCTCACTGGAAGTCCACACGCTCGTCGGGTGTGTCTGAGCGGTCGCCGCGGTCGAAACGGCAAACGAGAATGCTATGATTGAAGCGAGGATTCGGGGCATGGAACACCTCACAAGCAGGCGGGGAGACAGGCGCCAAGCTAGTTCCTCGGATCACGCACAAGAAGTGAGACCAAAGGCTGTAGGGTGAAGATCTTTTCATTTGTAATGAATGCGATTCCCGATTCGCGAAAACTCAATCGATCCAAAGAGGCCCGATTATTGGAATGTGTTCTTCTGGACGGCTTACCGTCGCGGGTGCCTGACCTCCGATCCCAAGAGTGGTTTGCTGGACAATCACATCGGCGCTCTCGCCATGGATCCTGACGGCAGCGTGGGGTCGGGTACGAGTTTGGGGGCGGCATTTCGAGGCTGCTGCCGAATGGCAAGATCCAACACTATGGCAGCGTCATCCAGCGGACCCTGATCAGCGCAGCGGGAGCCGCAGCTCAATGTCCCCCCCGTTACTCGCGTTCGGGTTTCCGGTGACCGTGAGCGGGCCGGCGTTGCGGAGCAGGGGCCCATACAGGATGTGCGCGGCGTAAGCGCCCGCCACCACTCCGCCGCGCAGCGCATCCAGGGGATTGATGGTGCCGAGCGCGGCGTCGATCGCGGCGAGGTCGACTCTCGCGTCCAGCGCGGTCGCCGCAGCTTCAGGCGCGTCGAAGACCGCGGCGATGCGCAAGGCGCGCGTGATCGATCGGGACTGCGCCAGCTCGCGCACGTCGATGGCATCGACCCGCTCTTCCACGCGCGCCGCGGTGGCCAACTCGGGCTGCGCAGTCGCCTCGAGCTTTTCCAGCGCCAGCGCCAGGACACGGCGCCCAGCCGGGCCAGGTGCGGCCCTCAGGCAGGCGATTCCACTGGCGCAGCCCGCGGGGGCGCGGCCGGAGAGGAGGGCACCGCTGGCAGCGACTCCGCCGCGGCCGACGACCCCGGTGCCGCTCGCCTCGATCGACAGCATCATCCCGCGCAGCGGCTCGGCGGTGCGTGCCCAGAGCCAGACCGGTCCCTTCGCGCGCGCAGCAAGATCGCGCGGCAGCGGAACCGGGCGCGACATCGACTTCAGCAGCGCCACCGCCTCCTCGCCGGATGCGGTCAGCAGGCGCGAGCCCACCACGCGCCCGGCGCGGCGCGGGCCCTGCGCCAGCCACGAGGCCAGCATCGTCTTCGCCGTGCCCGCATCCCGCACGGGGGCGCTGAGGCCCATCGCCTGGCTGGAGAAGGCGACCGTGCGCGCCCCACGCTGCGCCAGGCCCCAGGCAGGAGATTCGGCGAGCAGGTCGACCCCGAGGCGATCGCGGAGCGTCGCCCCCACGGCATCGGGGGCGAGCGACGGCGCATGCGTCCCGGCTTTCTGGAAGAGGGCCCGCAACCCGGAAGCATCCTCGACCGAGAGCACCACGTCGGCAGACTCCGGCACCAGCACCGCCGCGAGCAGGAGGGCCAGCAAAGCTATCGAGGCAGCTGCGTTCCCGCACGCTGCGCGGCGATGGCGAGCATCTCCGCCTTCTCGCGGGCCCGCCTGGCCATGGCGCGGCGCATGTAACCGTATCCCAGCATCAGCGCGGCGAAGAGCGGCGACAGGGCGGCACCGACGGTCCAGCCAGAGTGAGCGGCGAGGAACCCCCAGACGGCGCGCGCCGCCGGCGTGAAGAAGTCCCCGTACCAGAACAGCGCCCAGATGCAGGCGCAGAGCGCGAAGGCGAGCGCGTTCGCGAGCAGGAAGAACATGACCCCGCGCCGCCGGGGCATGGGCAAGATGTACTGCTTGGCTTCGGCCACGGCGGCGGAGCCTAACGGCGCGACGCCGCCTCAGTCAACGATTGCGACACAGCGGCAGAGCTTGTCCTGCAGCGTCTGCCCGCGCGCGTCGAACAGCGCGACCACGAATCCGAACAGGCCGGGCGCGCCGCAAAGCACGGCCAGCAGCGCGCGAACGAACGCGGTCACCGGAGTGGGAGCGCCGCCGTGCAGCATGCGCAAGCGCTGGCCGGTCAGGGCCATGCCGGGCGTGCGGCCCCAGAGCGCCACGAACGTCCACGACCAGGCGAGCGCAAGGCCGCAGCCGAGCACGAGCCAGAGTAAAGGCGCGGCGAATACCAGGCTGAGCCCCTGGCGGGGCGCTCCGCCGAGCCGCGCGGCGAGGACGACGTGCGCCCCTAGGAGTGAAACGAGGAACCCGAGATCGATCGCCCACCCCAGGATGCGCCGGGTCCGCGAGGCGCGCCGTGCGGGCGAGGCGCGGACCTTCGGCACCTCCAAGTGCGGGTCGGAGGCGAATGAAACCGCCACTGGCGCGACTGGGACGTCGGAGATGGCGATCTCCAGCGGCGCCGCCGGTCCCGAGTCGAATGGCCCTTGCACGCGGTGAAAGTACGGCGCTTTCAGCAGGGGTCAACAAATCATCGCGCGGCTTGTTTGCGGCCGGGAAGGGCGCTATGCACCGCGCGCAGTCCTCGAGGAGCGCGCATGGCCACCCGCGTGGAGAAGGATACGTTCGGTCCGATCGAGGTCCCCGCCGACCGCCTCTGGGGCGCGCAGACGCAGCGATCCCTGCTGAACTTCCGCATCGGCTCCGAGAAGATGCCGCCGCTCCTGATCAAGGCGCTCGCGCAAGTGAAGCGCTCGGCGGCGCGGGTGAACATGGATCTGGGAGTGCTCGATCCGAAGAAGGGCAAGGCCATCGTCCAGGCCGCGGACGAGGTGATCTCCGGAAAGCACGACGGCGAATTCCCCCTCGCCGTCTGGCAGACGGGCTCGGGCACGCAGACGAACATGAACATGAACGAGGTGCTGGCGAATCGCGCCAGCGAGATCCTCGGCGGCCGCCGCGGCGAGGAGAGGCTGGTCCACCCCAATGACGACGTGAACAAGGGGCAGTCGTCGAACGACGTCTTCCCCACGGCGATGCACGTGGCTGCGGTGCCGGCCATCGTCGATGACCTGATTCCAGCGGTGCGCCTGCTCCGGGACACGCTCGCGCGCAAGGCGGAGGCGTTCAAGGACGTGGTCAAGATCGGCCGCACCCATCTGCAGGACGCGACCCCGCTGACGCTCGGGCAGGAGATCAGCGGCTGGGTGGCACAGCTCGATCACGGCCTGCGCCACCTGGAGAGCTCGCTCCAGCACATGCGCGAGCTGGCGCTCGGGGGCACCGCGGTGGGGACCGGGTTGAACGCTCATCCGGAGTTCGCCGACCGGGTCGCAGCCGAGATCTCGAAGCTGACCGGACACCCGTTCACCTCCGCGCCCAACAAGTTCGAGGCCCTGGCGGCGCACGATGCGCTGGTCTTCGCTCACGGCGCGCTGAAGACGCTGGCGGTCTCCCTGATGAAGATCGCGAACGACGTGCGCTGGCTCGCCTCGGGTCCCCGCTCCGGCCTGGGCGAGATCAAGATCCCCGAGAACGAGCCCGGCAGCTCGATCATGCCCGGCAAGGTGAACCCGACGCAGAGCGAGGCGATGACCATGCTCTGTGCGCAGGTGATTGCCAACGACGTGGCGGTGAACCTGGGCGGCGCGATGGGCAACTTCGAGCTGAACGTCTTCAAGCCGCTCATCATCCACGACTTCTTGCAGTCGGTGCGGCTGCTCGCGGACGGCTGCCGGAGCTTCAACGACAACTGCGCGGTGGGCATCGAGCCGGACCGGGAGCGGATCGCGAAGCTGATGCGCGAGTCGCTGATGCTGGTGACCGCGCTCAATCCGCACATCGGCTATGACAAGGCGGCGAAGATCGCCAAGACGGCGCACAAGGAAGGGACCACTCTCAAGGAGGCCGCGCTCAAGCTCGGCCTGGTGACTTCCGAGCAGTTCGATCAGTGGGTGCGCCCGGAAGAGATGGTGGGGCCGAAGCCGAAGTAGTCCGCGGCCCTCCCGTTCACGGGTTCAGCAGCGTCATCTTCCAGGGCGCTTCCGGCGACCAGCGCGAGTACAACTCGCGCTCGTGCAACCTGCCCGGCCGGCTCCGCCAGAACTCCACCGCCAGCGGCGGCACCCGGTACCCCGACCAGTGCGGCGGGCGCGGAATGGTCTTCCCCTGGTAGCGCCGCTCGAGGTCCGCGAACCGCTGCTCCAGCTCCTCGCGTGACTGGAGCGGAGCGCTCTGATCCGATGCCCAGGCGCCGATTTGCGAGATGCGCGGCCGGGTCGCGAAGTATGCGTCCGCCTCCGCGGCGCTGACCGCCTGGGCGGGTCCCTCGAAGCGCACCTGCGACTCGAGCTGCGGCCACCAGAACGTGAGGGCCACGTCGTCGCGCGCCGTGATCTCGCGACCCTTCCGCGACAGCGTGTTGGTGTAGAAGACGAGCCCGTTCGCGTCGATGCCCTTGAGCAGCACGACGCGGGCAGAGGGCCGCCCGTCCGCTCCCACCGTCGACAGGGTCATGCCGGTGGGCTCGGTGATGCCCGGCGTCTGCTTCGCCTGCTCGAGGAGCTCGACGAATCGCGCGATCGGATCCATATGCAGTCGCCCTTCTAGCACGCGGATGCTATCAGGTCGGCGTGGAGAAGCTCCTCGCCCGTCTCGAGCGCCGCCTCGGCCGCCATGCTCCCGAGGGGATGATCCTCTGGATCGTGGGGCTCTCCGGCGCCCTCCACCTGCTCGTGTTCGCCCGGCCGGAAACCGCCCACCTGCTCTGGCTCGACCCCCGCGCAGTCATGAGCGGCGAGGTCTGGCGCGTCGTCACCTTCCTGTTCGCGCCCACCGGCCTGGTGACCTTCACGAGCCTGCTCTGGACGATGCTGGGCCTCTGGCTCCTGCACACCATGGGCAGCGCGCTCGAGGCGCAGTGGGGCAGCTTCCGCTTCGATCTCTTCTTCCTGCTCGGCGCGTTGGGCACCGTGGCGGTGGGCTTCGCTTTCGGTCCAGTCACCGGGCGATACGTTGCCCAGGCCCTGCTGCTGGCGTTCGCCGCGGAGTTCCCGGATTACGAGATCCTGCTCCTGATCCTGCCGGTGAAGGTGAAGTACCTGGGCCTTCTGAGCGGTGCCCTGATGGTGTACGCGCTGGTCACCGGCGATCTGGCGACCCGCGCCGCGGTCGCGGTGGCGCTCGGAGATTTCGTCCTCTTCTGCGGCTCCACCGTGCGCTCGCGCCTGCGGGGCGCCGGCGTGGCGCAGCGGCGGGCCGCGCCGGCGTTTTCTCCGCCGGAGCGCAAGACGCGCGTCTGCGCCAAATGCGGCAGGAGCGACGCGGACGACCCGAACCTGGAATTCCGCGTCTGCGATTGCCAGGAGAGGTGCCGCGGCAAGCTCACGGAGTACTGCCTGGAGCACGCCCGGGCGCACTGACTTGCGCTCCGGCCGGACGGTGCGCACACGGTCGGGAGGGGATGTGAGCGAGGCCGTCGACCGCCTGGACCGCCTTTGCGCCCAGCTCAGCAGAACGGCCAGCGAGCCCGGATGCCTGATCCGCTGAAGTCGATCCGCGTCGGGACTGCGGCTCCGACCAGGAGCAGCCGGAGCAGACCATCCTCGTAGCGGACAGCCACCAGCGGTGGCAGCCCGCCGGCCGCCCACAGCTCTTGCTGGTCGAGCCGGGCAGTAACGCCGGCGGCCAAGAGCAGCGGATCCGATGGATCGTGCCAGGACGAGCTCGGCCCCGCACAGAAGTGTTCCTCCGGTGACAGGACCAGCCACATCTGCTTGGGAGCCTCAGCGCCCTTGGGTTCGGCCCTGGCCAGGGGCGAGACGCTGAAGACGATAACGGTGAGCCAAATGAGACGCGCCATGGCGCCTCCCTGTGACGGTTCGCACTGCATCCCTTGGATGCGTGGAAGTCAATGCGGATGCGCCCCCGATGTGCGGGCGTGGTCCTCCCGCGAAGAAAACGCGCCTCATGACCCCGTGGCGAATTACCGCTCAGGCATAGTCGCCAAGCCGCTTTCGGCGGCCGCGACTACCCCAACGCGCCGTGGACGTGCAGCACGACCGCGAGGGCGGCCAGCCCCGCCGTTTCCGTTCGCAGTACCAGCGGGCCCAGCGATGCCCGCACGAAGCCGTTTTCCTCGGCGCGCGAGCGCTCTTCCGGCGAGAATCCCCCCTCCGGCCCCACCACCAGGAAGAGCCGGTCGACGCCGCGCGCGGCAGCGCCCAACCGCGGTTCGCCCGCCTCCGGGTCGAGCAGCACCCCACGCCGGTCCGGTTCGGCGCGCGCCAGCGAGAAAACTCCGTCCCACCCGACCGGCGCGTCGATGCGGGGCACGTCCGCGCGCCCGCATTGCCGGGACGCCTCCCGCGCGATCCGGCGCCAGCGCTCCGCGCGTGAGGCTCCGCGCTCGGCGTCCAGACGCAGGACGGACCTCTCCGAGGCAAGCGGCACGATGCGGCTGGCGCCCAGCTCGGTGGCCTTTTGCATCACCAGGTCCATCCTCTCGCCCTTCGCCAGCGCCTGGACCAGGACCACGTCCACCGCCTTGCCTTCTCCAGGCAGCGCGGCGACGATCTCCAGCTCGTCACCGGCGAGCACCGCCTGGAAGCGCCCGCCAATTCCGTCGAACACCTCGATCTCCGCGCCGGACGACAGGCGCAGCACGGCCAGGAGGTGGCGCGACTGCGCCGCGGTCAGCTTCACCCGCGCCGAGCCCGCGAGCTGCTCCGGTGGGACGTAGAGGCGGTGCACCGCGCGATTATCCCGCGCCCGATCCTGGCCGGGAAAGCTCCACGCGCACCCATCCTTCCCGCTCCTTGCGCCCGAAGGCTCGCAGGCCCAGCGCGGCATACGCGCGCTCCGCCGCGCCGGCTTGCTCCGCCAACAGGCCGGAGAGGACCAGCCGCCCGCCCGGCGCGACCTTCGAGGCGATCGAGGGCGCCAGCTCCTCGAGGGTGTTGAGCAGGATGTTCGCGATCACGATCCGGAACTGGCCGGGCACCGCCGCCGGATCGGCGGTCAGCACCCACTCGATGCTGGTGATGCCGTTGAGCGCCGCACCCTGGCGGGCCGCCTCCAGCGCGACCGCGTCGTTCTCGCTGCCTGCGACGCGCCTGGCCCCGAGCTTCGTCGCCAGCAGGGCGATGACCCCGCTGCCCGTCCCGACGTCGAGAACGTCGGCCCCGGGAAATTCGGCAAGCAGCTCGTCGCAGCGCTCGAGGCAGAGCGCGGTGGTCGGATGGCTGCCGGTGCCGAACGCCATGCCGGGATCGATCGCGACCGCGACCCCGGACTCCGGCGGGCGTTCCCAGGGAGGATGGACCCACGAGCGCGGACTGACCTGGAGGCTGCGGTGGTGCCGGCGCCAAGCGACGCTCCAGTCCTGCTCCGGAACCTCGACGGGAGGTTCCGCGCCGAGAGACCGCGCAGCCTCGGACGCGCTCTCCCGGTCCTGGAAATGGGCGATGGCGCGCCCCCGCCCCTCGGGCAGCGGCGGCGTCTCCGGCATCAGTGGCATCCCGGGCTCCTGCAGCTCCACACCGAGGGCGCCGCGCTCGAACAAATCGGCGACGCGCACCTCCAGGTCTTCCGGCGAGGCGAGCAGCACGAGCGCCCAGCTCACCGCGACAGCGCCGCCGGGATGGCGCCCTCCGGTGCGACCAGCGCAATCACCTCGCGGGAGGGGGTGAGCACGCGCTGGGCGGCAGCCAGCACCTCTTCCGCCGTGACCGCGGCGATGCGCTCGGCGTACTTCGCTGAAGCGTCGGCTCCCAAGCCGTAGCACTCGTCGAACGCATAGACCGCGGCGCGCGCCGAGTTCCGCTGGAGCGAGATGGCGTGCGTGCCGATCAGGTGCGTGCGCGCCCGCTCGAGCTCCTGGGCGGGGATCGGAGACTCCCGCACGCGCCGCAATTCGTTCCGGATCCCGTCCAGGGCTTCCTGCACCTTCTCCGGGCCGCACCCGATGTAGACGGCGAAATAGCCGGGGTCGAGACCTTCCATCGAGAAGCTGGTCACGCTGTACGCCAGGCTGCGCTTGTCCCGAAGCTCGACGAAGAGACGCCCTCCCTGTCCCGACAGGACCGCGGAGAGCACTTCCAGGGGCCAGCGGGCCTCGTCCGAGAGCCGCGTGCCGGGAAAGCCAACGACCAGGTGGGCCTGCGCCTTGTCGAGCTTCTTGACCGCGAAGCGCGGCGCGAGCAGCGGCTCCTCCTGTGGCGGGGCAAGGATCTTGCGCGGGGCAGCGGAGCCGTTCAGCTTTCGCCGCACCAGCTCGCGCACCTGGTCCGGGTCGACGTCGCCGACGACGGACAGCGTCACCCCGCCGACCGGGTAGTGGTTCGAGCGATACTGCGCGAGCAGCCCGGGCTCCAACCGCCCCACGCTGCTCTCGGTTCCCAGCGAGTCGAACCGGTACGGGTGCTTGCGGTAGATCGTCTCGCCAAAGAGCAGGAACGCAATCCCCGCGGGATTGTCTTCGCGAGAACGCAGCTCGTCGATCTGCAGCGTCCGCTCGCGCTGCACCTCCTCGGGATCGAAAGCGGGCGCGCCGATCCCTTCGGCGAAGACGTCGAAGCCTTCGGCGAGATGGCGGGAGAGGAACTCCGCCCGCAGCCCGAAGCTGTTGCGGCCGGCGTTGCCGCCCAGCGAGCCGCCCATCGCCTCCATCTCGCGCACCAATCGTTCCGCGCCCCGTGTCCGGGTCCCCTTCGATACCAGCCGGGCCAGGAGCGCGTTGATCCCCGAGTTCGAGGCGTCCTCCGCGCGAAGGCCTCCCTGCCACGCGGCGCGCAGCGCCACCAACGGCACGGCCCGCTCCTCCTTGATCAGGAGGACCCCTCCGCCGGGGAGCTCCTCACGGAGCAACGGCCCGGTCTTCGCGTGCGCGGCGAATCTCACCCGGGCGCGCTTCTCCGGCGCGGCAGATGATGCGGGTGCCCGCGCGCGCGGGACGCGGCCCGCTTCCCGCAGCAGGTCGAGCAACTCGTCCTCGGAGGGCGCGTCATGATCCGGGAGCAGCGCGGCGAGGACGGCGGCCGAAGGGTCGATCCACCGCTCCGCGGCCTCCCTCAGCCGCGAGGGCGTGAGCTGCGCGACGTGCTCGAGGTACCGCTGCTCGAATTCCACTCCCCCGGCGCTGGACTGATAGAAGCCGAGCTTGCGCGCCTGTCCTTGCACGGTCTCGCGCTGGTACACCGCGTCGCTCTCGAGCAGGCGGCAGGCGAGGGACAGCTCCTCGGGGGTGACCTCCTCGCTGCGCAGCCGGTAGGTCTGCGCCAGCGCCTCGCGCACCGCTTCCCGCGTGGTCGTGGGCTGGAGCGTGAGGCCGACGATGGTGAGCCCCGGGTCGACCGGGGTGTAGCAGCTCGCCTGTACCTCGCTGCAGAGGAGCCGATCCCGCTTCATCGCGCGCTGCAGGCGCGAAGCTTCGCCGTGACCGAGGACGATGGTGAGCGCATCCAGCGCGGCCACGTCGTCGTGGACCAGCGGCGGCGAAGGCCAGGCGATCGACAGATACCCTTCCTTGAGCGGCTCCTTGCGAAGCCGCGCCAGCACCTGCTCCCGGTGAGGCTCGGAGAGCCGCGGCGGCGCCGGCTCGAAGGACCCGGGAGGCCAGACGAACAGCTTGCGCGCCTGCTCGACCGCCTCGGCCTCGCGCACGTCGCCCACCACGATCACGACTGCGTTCTCGGGCTTGTACCAGCGCCGGTAGAACCGGAGGATCCCCTCTCGCGTGAAGCCGCGGACGCTGGCCTCGGTGCCGATCACCGGTTTGCCGTACGGGTGGGTCGAGAACGCGGCCGCGAACAGCTCGCGGGAGAGCTTCCGCGTCGGCGAGTCCTGGGAGCGCTTGATCTCCTCGCAGACGACCTCGATCTCCCGCTGGAGCTCGGCAGGATCGAACGCGGCGCTGGTGACCGCGTCCGCCAGGACGTCCATCCCCTCCGCGAAAAACCGGGACCCGAGGACTACGTGGTAGACGGTCTGGTCGAAGCTGGTCCAGGCGTTGATCTCGCCGCCGGACGCCTCGATGGTCCGCGCGATCTCGCCGGGGCCGCGCCGGCCGGTCCCCTTGAAGAGCATGTGCTCGTGCAGGTGGGCGAGGCCGGCCTCGTCGGGCCGCTCGTCGGCGCTGCCGACCCGCACCCATACCTGGATCGCCACGACCGGCGCCGCGTGGTTCTCCTCCACCAGGAGCGTCAGCCCATTCTCGAGCAGATGTTTCACCGGGTGGAAGGTAGCAGCCGGGGGCGCGCCGCGCCGCCACTTTCGTCGCGAGCGTCACCCCGGGAACGGGGCGAGCAGGGCGCGCGCCAACGCCCGTGGCGTCTCGAGGTGCGGCAGGTGCCCGGCGTTCTCCAGCAGCACCA
>DATBZA010000098.1:0-10883 GCA_036513415.1 Myxococcales bacterium
GCTCCGGTACGGGCCGGGCGACTGGAACGCGCTGCATCGCGATCTCTACGGCGAGCTCGTGTTTCCGCTCCAGGTGGTCGTCGGCCTCGACCGGCCCGGCGTGGACTACACAGGCGGTGAGTTCCTCGCCGTCGAGCAGCGCCTGCGCGCGCAGTCCCGCGGGACCACCACCGCCATTGGACAGGGTCAGGGCCTGGTCTTCACCACTCGCGACCGGCCGGTGCCGTCCCGCCGTGGCTGGTCGGCCGCGCCGATGCGTCACGGCGTCAGCGTGCTGCGTTCCGGGCGCCGCCACACGCTGGGCCTCGTCTTCCACGATGCCAGATGACAGGCTGGGCGCTCATGACCCGAACGAACCTCATGGAGTCTTCTCGTGGCCCCTCACAGACCGGGCAGCCAGTTCGTTCGCGGGATGCCGCCATGCGACCGTTCGAGGAAATCGTGGCCGAGCATGGCCCCGTGGTGATGCGCGTGTGCCGCGCGCTGCTGGGCCCGGCGGACGCGGCGGATGCCTGGTCGGAGACGTTCCTGTCCGCGCTGGAGGCGTATCCGAAGCTGCAGCCGGAAAGCAGCGTCCGCGCCTGGCTGGTGACCATCGCGCATCGCAAGGCCATCGACCAGCTCCGCGGCGCGGCGAGGAGACCGCAGCCGGCGGGCGAGCTGCCCGAGATCCCCGCCACCGACGCGGCCTCGGCCGGAGAGTCATCGATGGACGACGACCTCCGAGCCGCGCTGGACGCCCTGCCGGCCAAGCAGCGCGGAGCCGTGATCTACCGCTACCTCGCCGACCTGTCCTACGCCGAGGTGGGGGAGCTGCTGGAATCCAGCGCTACCGCTGCCCGGCGCAGCGCTGCGGACGGCATCGCAAGCCTCCGCAAGCATTTCTCGAAAGGAGCCAAGACATGAGCGACAAGCAGATCATCGACCGCCTCACGAACGCGTTTGCCGGCGCCGGCAGCGGCGTCGACAGCGATGGCCGGCTGCACAGCAGCCTCGCGGCGCTGGCGGAGAAGCAGGGGCTGCTCGACGTGTCCTACCGCACCGTCGACAGTCCGCTCGGGCTGCTGCTGCTCGCTGCGACCGGCGAAGGGCTGGTGCGCGTGGCCTTCAGCTGCGAGGACCACGACGCAGTACTGGCGCGCCTGGCCAGCGACATCAGTCCCCGGATCCTGCGCACCCCGCGCCGGCTGGACGAAGCGGCCCACCAGCTGGACGAATACTTCGCCGGCAAGCGGCGCGCGTTCAACGTACCGGTCGACCTGCAACTGGCCCACGGATTCCGTCGCTCGGTGCTCGAGCACCTGCGCCGCATTCCCTATGGCGTCACGCAGAGCTATGCCGCCGTGGCCAGGGCGGCGGGGAAGCCGTCCGCGGTCCGCGCCGCCGCGAGCGCCTGCTCACACAACCCGCTCCCGCTGGTCGTGCCGTGCCACCGGGTGGTGCGCAGCGACGGCACGACGGGCGAGTATCTCGGTGGGCCCGAGGCCAAGCGCGCCCTGCTGGCCATGGAGGCGGCGGCGTGACCGCCGGCGCCGGCAGGGACCTCGCAGTGGGTTCGTTTCAAGAGCAGCCGCAGGTCTGAGCGACGAAGGTCGTCCTCCTGGCCTCGTTGTCTCGTAATGGCGGCAAGTAAAGTGCCGACGACCGGACTCATCTGAGAACACGTATTCTCATAAACCTTCATTGAGCGGCGGCCGCACGCTCGCGCTCCGCGTCCGTGAGGTCTATACCGCCCACGGTCCGGCCGGCGGTGCCCGGCCAAGACGGAGGTCGGGTCATGAGAACGGTGCTCCCCGTCGCGCTCGCGATCATCGCTTCCCAGGCAGCCTTCGGCGAAGTGATCGTTTTGCGCGGCGCCACCCTGATCGATGGAACCGGACGGCCGCCGCGGCAGAACGCGGCGCTGGTCATCGACGGCGACCGGATCTCGGCGGTGGGCGATGCCGCCAGGTTGAAACTCCCGGCAGGAGCGCGGGTCGTGGAAGTCCGCGGCCGCACCATCATGCCTGGCATCATCAACGCGCACGGGCACGTAGGTCTCGTTGCCGGCGGCCAGAGCCGTGCCGACGCCTACACACGCGAGAACGTGCAACCGCAGCTGTTACAGTACGAGCGCTACGGCGTCACTTCCGTGCTCACGCTGGGGCTCAATCGCGACCTGGTGTACGAGCTGCGCGATGAGCAGCGCCGCGGCGCACTTCCGGGCGCATCGCTGTTCACCGCCGGGCGCGGCGTAGGCGTTCCCGGCGGGGCGCCGCCGGTGCCGAGCGCACCCGATCAGGTCTATCGGCCCAAGACTGCCGAGGAAGCGGTCGCGAACGTGCGCGAAGCAGCCACCCACAAGCCGGACTTCTTCAAGATTTGGGTGGATGACGTCTTCGGAAAGTTCCCCAAGATGGACCCCGCCGTGTTCAAGGCAACGATCGAAGAGGCGCACCGCAACGGCATCCGGGTCGCGTCGCACGTCTTCTATCTCGCGGATGCGAAAGAACTGATCCGCGACGGCGTGGACGCGCTGGCGCACAGCATCCGCGATCAGCCTGTGGACAAGGAGCTGGTTGCGCAGATGAAAAAGCGCGGCACGTACTATGTCGCGACGTTCACCGTTGACGAGTCCGCGTTCGTGCTCGCGGACCATCCGGCGATGCTCGACGACCCCTTCCTCGCCGGCGCGCTTTCGCCGGAAGCCCTGCAGCAGTTCCGCAGTCCCGGATATCGCGACAAAGTCAAGTCGGATCCGAACGTTCCGAAGTTCCGGGCGGCGCTGGCGAACGGGATGCGGAATCTCAAGACGCTACACGGTGCCGGCGTGCGGATCGCCTTCGGTACGGACTCGGGTGCAAACCCGGCTCGCATCCCCGGCTGGGCCGAGCACCGGGAGCTGGAGCTGATGGTGAAGGCCGGCCTCAAGCCGATGGACGTCCTTGTCGCCGCGACACGCGGGAGCGCCGCGATGCTCGGAGCGACGGATCGGGGAACGCTCGAGCCGGGAAAGCGGGCAGACTTCCTGGTGCTGTCGGGCAACCCCCTGGACGACGTCCGGAACACGAGGCAGCTCG
Organism: Myxococcales bacterium; assembly: GCA_036513415.1. Lineage (GTDB taxonomy): Bacteria > Myxococcota > Myxococcia > Myxococcales > 40CM-4-68-19 > 40CM-4-68-19. The sequence goes on from DATBZA010000098.1 coordinate 3,060, forward strand.
TTTCCGTCTGGCATGGCGGCCGAGAGATCCAGCCAGCGGTCACCTCGGCGAATGCCCGTTGAGCGAAGCGCAGATCGACCTGCGTTCACTCCCTTTCCAACTCGCAACTCTACCTCTGGTCCTGCAGTGGGGATTGGGGATTCACGAGCGGCAAGAACTCCCTGGCGAAGGCTGGACCGCGCGCTTCGTCCTCGTGCTTGAAATAGGCGAACACCTCGCCCGGATGCGTCCTCGCGAAGTCTGCCCATTTCGACAGCGCTGCCGCGTCGTAGTCGAGACGGCGCAGCCGCAGATAACCGAAGTCCGCGGTGCGCACCGGCGGCGTCGCCAGCTCATCGCTCTCCGCGACGCACAGCGCTGTTCCGGCATCGTGTAGCGCCGCATACGTCTGGTCCGTGAACCAGCTGGCGTGACGGAACTCGAATGCGGCGCGCAGGTCGCGCGGGAGCTGGTTGAGGAAGTCGCGCAGGAGCGGGATGTCCGCCTTGAGGTTTGGCGGCAGCTGGTAGAGCACCGGCGCAAGCCGCGGGCCCAGGGAGCGCGCCGCGTCGGCAAAGGACGTGACCAGGTCCGCGCAGTCGCGGAGCCGCTTCTGGTGCGTGATCCGCTGCCACGCCTTGAGCGCGAACCGGAACCGGTCCGGCACCTGCGCCGCCCAGCCCTCGAGGATCTTCGGCGTCGGCTTCCGGTAGAAGGAATAGTTGATCTCGACGGTGTCGAAGTGCTCCGCGTAGTACCCGAGCATCTTTTTCGCCGAGAGGTCTTCCGGATAGAAGCTCCCGCGCCAGGCTTCGTAGTTGTATCCGCTGGTGCCGACGTGCACGGTCACGCCTGCACCAGCTTCCGGTACGTGCGCAGGTGCCGGAGCGCGGCTGGGCCTTCGCCCCGAGCCTGGTAGAGCTGGGCCAGGTTGTAGTGGGCGTCGGCACAAGCTGCGTCGGCCTCCAGCGCGGTCCGGTAGGCGAGGATGGCCTCCTCGGGCATGCGGAGATCCTCGAGCGCCACGCCCAGGTTGAAGAGCGCGACCACGCTGTCGGGGCGCAGCTCGACCGCCTTTCGATAATGCTGAGCCGCGCCCCGCGGGTCCCCCGCTTCGTGCAGTAGCCGGCCAAGGTTCACCCACGCGTCGGCATGCGAAGGGTCCAGTTCCAGCGCCCGCCTGTACGCGGCCCGCGCCTCGTAGGGGGCGCTCTCCTCGAGGTCGCAGGCGCGCTCATACCAGTCCGAGGCGTCACCATCGCGAGCGCGAAGCTGGAGCGGGGCCACCTTGCGCGCCAGCTCCTTCGTCTCGAAGTCGAAGAGGACCTGTCCAGATTCCGGGCTCCAGGACGCGCGCTCGTCGCCCACCACGATCCGATCGCCTTCCGCGCGAATGTGCACTCCGCGCAGCGGCCTGCCTTCCGGAAGTTGCTCCTTCAGCTTGCGCAGCGCGCTGCGCACCCGCCGCGGGGCGATCCGCGCCGACACCAGTCCCTGCGCGGTGCGGAGCAGCACCAGGTCCTGGAAGGAGAAGCGCAGCTCCCCGCGCGGCCCCCGCGTCGGCTCGAGAAAACCGGCCCGCACGTACGCGCGCACCTGGCCCACCGAGAGGCCGAGCATCTTCGCCACCTCGCGCGCGCCGTAGCCGCCCATCGCGGCCAAAGATCGCACGACGGGCTACTTCCGGGAAGACGCCTTTTTTTCCGCCTTGGGCTCGCGCGCGGCCCGCTTCGCCGGCTTGCGCTCGTCCGCGCCGTCCCCGCCGGTGTCCTTGGCCGCAGCCAGTCCCTTGGCGGCCAGCGACGCTTTCAGCGCCTCCATCAGATCGATGATCTGGGTCTGCGGCTTCGCCGGCTCGTCGACCTGGATCTCCTGCCCTTCGACCTTGCGCTGGATCTGTTCCTGGATGCGCTTGCGCACGTCGTCTTCGTACTTCTCCGGCTTGAACTCGTCGGTGGAGATCTGCTGGATGATCTGCTGCGCCAGCGCCAGCTCCTGGTCCTTGACCTCGGCCGGCTCCACTCCGACTTCGGAGAACGGGCGCACCTCGTCGGCGTACATGAGGTTCTGCATCACCAGGCCGCCTTCGGGCAGCGGCCGGATCTGCACCAGGTACTGCTTGCCGCGCGCGGCATAGCGGGCCAGCGCGGTCTTTCCGCTGCGGCGCATCGCTTCGGCCAGGAGCCGGTAGGCGCGGTCGGCGCCCTTCTCGGGCCCCAGGTAGTACGCCTTGTCGAAGTAGACCGGGTCGATCTTGTCGCTGGGAACGAACTCCGCGATCTCGATCTGCTGCGACGCCTTCTCCTCCAGCGCCTTCAGCTCCTCGGGCGTGAAGGTGACGTAGCGGTCCTTGGCGAACTCGTAACCCTTCACCATCTCCTCGCGCGGGACCACCGCGTTGTCGTCGCGCGGGCAGATGTACTGCTGCTTCACGCGCCCGCCGCACTTGGCGTGCAGCATGTTGAAGGAGATGGCCGCCGACGATTCCGTGGCGGAGAACAACTTCACCGGGATCGAGACCAGCCCGAAGGAAATGGTCCCCGACGCGAGTGGCCTCATGGGCCGTGGATGATAACCTCCGCGCGGAAATGTCCAAATTGCTGGACGAATACCGCCGCAAGCGGTCGGCCGATCGGACTCCTGAGCCGATGGGGGCGGGCGCGGCGCGTCCTGGTGTTTTTGTCGTGCAAAAACATAGTGCTACGCGCATGCACTACGACCTGCGGCTGGAGTGGGACGGCGTCCTGAAGTCCTGGGCAGTTCCCAGGGGTCCGCATCCGGATCCCGCTGAAAAGCGGCTGGCGATGCAGACCGAGGATCACCCGGTCGAGTACGCGGACTTCGAAGGCATGATCCCGAACGGCGAATACGGCGCCGGGCCGATGATCGTCTGGGACCGGGGGCTGTGGCGCCCGGTGGGCGACCCGGGCGAGGGCGTGAAGGCGGGCAAGCTCCTCTTCGAGCTCAAAGGCTTCAAGCTGAAGGGAATGTGGACGTTGGTGCGGATCAAGGGCGAGACGGGCAAGGAATGGCTGCTGATCAAGGAAACCGGCGACGGCCACGTGCGCCGCGGCGTTCGGGAGCCCTACGACGACTCCTCCATCCTTTCTGGGCTTCTGGTGGAGGATCTGCACGAGCGCGGCAAGCGGGCAGCGGCGCTTCGAGAGGAGTGTGAGCGGCTGAAGGCGCCCAAGCGCAAGGTCGCCGGCGAAGACGTCCAGCCCATGCTGGCGGAACCGCGCAGCGATCCCTTCGACGATCCCGACTGGATCTTCGAGCTGAAGTACGACGGCTTTCGCGCCATCGCCTCTCGCGATGGGGCAAGGCCCCGCATCTTCTACCGCCGTGGCGCGGACTCGACCGCGGTGTTTCCGGATCTGGCGCGTGCGCTGCTCTCGCTCCCGGCCGAGCGATTCGTGGCGGACGGCGAGATCGTCGTGCTCGACGAGTCCGGCCGGCCCGTCTTCCAACGGCTGCAGAAGCGGGCCCTGCTCACCGCGCCCCGCGACGTCGAGCGCGCCGCCGCGGAGCTTCCGGCAACGCTGTTCCTCTTCGATCTGCTCGCGTTCGACGAGTTCGATCTCCGGCCGCTGCCCTTGGTCGAGCGCAAGAGGCTGCTCTCGCGCCTGGTTCCCGCGGTGGGGCCGATCCGCGCGGTCGACCACGTCGAAGGCAAGGGCCGTGCTTTGTACGCCAGCGTGCGCGAGCTGGGCCTCGAGGGGGTGGTGGCGAAGCGGGCGCAGTCCACGTACCGCAGCGGCCGGTTCCGCGACTGGCAGAAGGTCCGCGCCGACCGCGTCGGCGATTTCGCGGTGGTCGGGTTCACCAAGGCGGAAGGATCGCGGACCGGCTTCGGGTCCGTCCACGTCGCGGTGCAGAAGGAGGAAGGCCTCGTCTACGCCGGGAAAGTGGGGGGCGGGTTCAGCGAGAAGGAGCTCACCTCGGCGGGCGCGGAGATGGAGGCGCTGCGCCTGGCGAAGCCCCCCTGCATCGGACCGCTTCCCTCCGGATCCGGGCATACCTGGGTGCAGCCGAAGCTGGTGGTCGAGGTCCGGTACAAGGAGATCACCGAGGAGGGTCTGCTGCGCCAGCCGACGTTCCTCCGCTTCCGCCCCGACAAGGTCCCCGGGGAGTGCGTCTCCCCGGACGCGCCGCCGGTCTCGCTCGCTCCCCGCGAGGTGCCTTTCAGCAACCTGGAGAAGGTCTTCTGGCCCGAGGAGGGCCACACCAAGGGCGATCTGATCGCGTACTACCGCGCGATCGCGCCTTGGCTGCTCCCCTACCTGCGCGACCGCCCGGTGGTGCTGACGCGGTACCCGGACGGAATCGCCGGCAAGAGCTTCTTCCAGAAGGACGCTCCCGATTACGTGCCGCCCTGGATCCGCACGGCGCGAGTGTGGAGCGAGGAGGGCGGGCGCGACATCGACTTCTTCGTCTGCGAGGACGTGGATACGCTGCTCTACGTGATCAACCTCGGGACCATTCCGCTGCACCTCTGGTCCTCGCGGCTGTCGAGGCCCCAGCACCCGGACTGGTGCATCATCGACCTCGACCCGAAGACGGCGCCCTTCGCCGACGTGGTCACGCTGGCGAACGCGGTCCACGAGCTGTGCGAGGAGATCGGCCTGCCCAGCTTCTGCAAGACCAGCGGGCAGAAGGGGCTGCACGTGCTGCTGCCGGTCGGCGGGCAGCTCACTCACGGGCAGTCCACGACCCTGGCGGAGCTGATCGCGCGGGCGGTGGAGTCGCGGCATCCGGAGATCGCGACCACCGTGCGGCACATCCCGTCGCGGAAGGGCCGGGTCTATCTCGACTACCTGCAGAACGGACACGGGAAGACCATCGCCGGCCCGTTCAGCGCGCGCCCGGTGGCGGGGGCCACGGTCTCCATGCCGCTGCGCTGGAACGAAGTGAACCGCAAGCTAGACCCGCGCAAGTTCACGCTCGCGACGGCTCCGGCGCGAATGAAGAAGCTGCGCGAGGATCCCTTCGCTCCGGTCCTCGAGCTGAATCCGGATCTGCAAGGCGCGCTGGCTCTCCTGGCCGGGAAGCTGAAGTGATCCTTCGCCGGGCGTCCGATTCCTTTTGTCTGTATGTGCTCGCGCACGGCGCAGGCGCCGGCATGCGGCATCCGTTTCTCGAGGCGCTGGCGGATGCCCTCGCCGCCCGGGGTGTGGCGACGCTGCGGTACGAGTTTCCGTACATGGAACACGGGAAGAGGCGAATCGATCCTCCGCCCGTCTTGCACGGGCGCGTCCGCGAGGCGGTGCAGGCAGCCGCGCTCGAAGGGCTTCCGCTCTTCGCGGGCGGCAAGTCGATGGGTGGACGGATGACGTCGCAGGCCCAGGCCCACGAGGCGCTCGCCGGAGTTCGCGGGCTGGCGTTCGTCGGGTTTCCGCTTCATCCCGCCGGCCAGCCTGGGACGCAGCGGGCTGCGCACCTGAGCGACGTGCGCCTGCCGATGCTCTTCCTCCAGGGCACCCGCGACGATCTGGCCGATCTCGCGCTGCTGCGGCCCATCGTCGAGGCGCTGCCGCAGGCGACGCTGCACGTGGTGGAGGACGCCGACCACTCCTTCCACGTGCGCAAGAAGAGCGGGCGGAACGATTCCGAGGTGCTGGACGAGCTCTCGCGGACCTTCGCCGGGTGGGCTCAGCGCACGGTCGGCGATTCGTCGAGCCGATCCGCCGGATCGCGATAGATGGCGATGGCTTCCCGGTAGCCGTCAACATGGCTTCGCTCCCACGGCGACGAAGAGGCCTCCTTCACCCCCCAAGCTCCGCACCCAGGCGAGCTGCGCCACTGCGCGCTCGACCGCCCAATCGTCCTCCTGCGCGAAGAGCTCGTTCGTCTCTCCGCCGAAGAGCGTGCTGGGGAACGTACGTAGGTACGTGAACCCGCTCGCGCGGAACCAGGAGCGCACTTCGCCCAGCGTGTGCCGGTGCTCCTCCACGTGCTGGTACTGATCGCGCAGCCAGGCACGGCGCCGCGCCGGCTCGCCCTGGCGCTCGGCGAGCACCGGATCGCCGGGGACCCAATGGTACCCCGTGAGTCGCGCGATCAGGCGGCGCGCGCGCAGGGGCAGCCGAGCGACCGCGTTGTAGACGCCAACCACCAGCACGCCACCCGGTCGAACCAGATCGGCAACCGCGGCGAAGGACGCGCGCGGGTCGGGAGTGTGGTGGAGAACGCCGGTGCAGATGACGGCGTCGAACGCTTGGCGTCGCAGTCCGGGAGCGTGGAGATCGGTCTCCACGAAGCGGACGCCCTCCACCCCCAGACGCTCCGCCGCATCTTGCGCCAGCTCTAGAGACGGGCGCGTCAGGTCCGCGCCCACCACGATGCGGTCCGCGCTGGCGAGAAAGAGGCTGAGCTGGCCGGTGCCGCAGCCCATCTCCGCGACTGAAGCGTCGCCGGGCAGCGCGGCGTCGAGGCTGCGCGCGAAGGCGCTGCGCGAGGCACGCTCCCGCAGGGCAGACAGGCTGTCCCGGGCCGGGTATCCAGGGAAAGGCGCCTGGGCATAGAAGTTGCGGACGCGATCAGTGCGCTCATCCGCCGGAAGGCGCAACGCGGGAATTCCGCCCGGCGCGGCGTACTGCTCAGGGCACGCGTCGCAGCGCAAGGCCACGAGAGGGCCGGCGCAGCGCGGGCAAGCGAGAAGCGCGTCAGAAGATTGCATAGAGAAACGGCGCCAGAGCCTCCACGCTGGCGCTCAAGATCAGGACCAGTCCTGTCAGGCAGAGGAAGACGAGCAGCGGCATGAGCCACTTGCGTCCGGACTCGCTCCGCCACACGCCGCGCGCGCCATCGGCGATGGTCGGGACCGCGCTCGCGAGCATGACCAGCGTCCGGGCTACCCTCCCGCGGCGGCGGATCATGCAACCTCCGGCAGCGCCTGCGCGGAGTGGTCCTTCATCACCAGCGAGTCTCCCGCCACCAGCAGATCGATTCCGCTGCGGCGGAACGTGGAGTACCCCTCGATGGCCCGGTTGACGATGGGCTCGCCCGCCAGGTTGAAGCTGGTGTTGAGCAGGACGGGGATTCCCGTGCGCGCTCCATACGCTTCGAGCAGCGCGTGGAAGGCGGGCGCCATCGCCTGGTCGACGGTTTGCAACCGGGCCGTCCCGTCGACGTGGGTGACGGCGGCGAGCTTGTCGCGCCACTCGGGACGGACCGGGAAGACACCGGACATGAACCGCGCGAGCCGCGCGCCGCCAGGCGGCAGCTCGAAGTACCGATCCGCGTGCTCGAGCGGAACCGCCGGGGCGAAGGGCCGGAACTCCTCTCGGTACTTGATGCTGCGGTTGAGCCGATCGCGCATCGCGCGTTGGTGCGGCGCGGCGAGGATGCTCCGGTTGCCCAGTGCGCGCGGCCCCAGCTCGCAGGCGCCCTGCATCCAGCCCACGATGCGCCCCCGGGCGAGCTCGTCCGCGACCCGCCAGATGAGCTCCGCCTCGGGCAACCGCATCGGCTGGAAGCCGTCCTCGCCGGCCACGCGCGAAAGCTCGCCGCTGTCGGCGAGAGGGCCCCAGTACGGATGGTCGGCCACCGGGCGGTGGGGCCGGGCGAAGTGGATCCGATCGGCATGGAGGGCCGCGCCGAGAGCGCAACCCGCGTCTCCTGGCGCGGAAGGGACGTAGACATTGCGGAAGCCGGACTCGCGCAGGATCCGCGCGTTCGCCACGCCGTTCAGCGCCACGCCGCCGCCGAGGCAGAGATCCTGGAGCCCGGTCTCCCGCTGCAGCCGAAGCGCCAGGTCGACCAGGATCTCCTCCAGCACGCGCTGCACGCTGGCAGCGACATCCGCGTACCGGCGTCCGTCCGCGCTTTGGAGGTCGATGGGGT
>DATBZA010000099.1:0-7305 GCA_036513415.1 Myxococcales bacterium
TGCTCGGGCTGCGCAAGCCGCTGCACGCGGTGCGCGGGTGCCGCGCGCTGGGCAAGCGGGACATGAAGCTCAACGACGCGCTGCCGAAGCTGGAGGTCGATCCCGAGACGTACGAGGTGCGCGCGGACGGCGTGGTGCTGCGCTGCGAGCCGGCGGCAAGGCTGCCGCTGGCGCAGCGGTATTCGCTGTTCTGAGAGACGCGCATGTGGACCCTGCTCCAGCTCGCCGATTCCGCGTTTCCCACCGGGGGGTTTGCCCATTCCTCCGGCCTGGAGGCGGCGGCGCAGGCCGGGGAAATCCAGGGAGCCGAGGATGTGGCGCGGTTCGCGCGCGATGCGATCTGGCAAGCGGGCTGGGGAGCGCTGCCGCTGGTGCGCGGGGTGTTCGAAGACCCCTCCTCGCTGCCGCGGCTCGACGACCGGGCGGACGCATTCCTCGCCAACCACGTGGCGAACCGGGCGAGCCGGACGCAGGGCCGCGCTTTTCTCTCCACGGCGGCTCGCGTCTTCCCGGAGAGCATCGTCCCGCTGCAGGCGCGGGCTTTGGGCCTCAAGCTGCACCTGGCGCCGATCTGGGGCGCGGCAATGAGCGCGCTCGATCTGCGCCTCGCCGACGCCCAGCGCGTGCTGCTCTGGAGCACCGCGCGCAACGTGCTCTCCGCCGCGGTCCGCCTTGGCCTGGCCGGAACGCACCAGGCGCAGGCGATGCTGGCGGGCCTGGGGCCTTTGCTGGACGAGGCGCACGCCGCATGCGGCGAGCTGCGGCCGGACGCGCTCGCCCAGCCCGCACCGCTCGCCGACTTGCTGCAGGGCACGCACGACCGGCTCTACTCGCGGCTGTTCCAGTCCTGACGGAGGCACGCATGGGCCACGAAGGCGATCACGAGCACGCCGATCACCCGGGACATTTTCATGAGCGGGACGCCCCCCGGCGCCGCGACTTCCATTCCCGCGCGTTCACCGTCGGAGTCGGCGGTCCGGTCGGCAGCGGCAAGACCGCGCTGGTGCTGGCGCTCTGCCGCGCCCTGCGCGACCAGGTCAGCCTCGGCGTGGTGACCAACGACATCTTCACCCGCGAGGACGCGGAGTTCCTGGTGCGCAACGAAGCGCTGTCACGGGAGAGGATCCGGGCGGTGGAAACCGGCGGGTGCCCGCATGCCGCGATCCGCGAGGACATCAGTCACAACCTGCTCGCGCTGGAACAGCTGATGGAGGAGGTGCGGCCGGAGCTGCTGTTCGTGGAGAGCGGGGGCGACAACCTGGCCGCGCAGTACAGCCGGGAGCTGGCGGACTACACCATCTACGTGATCGACGTTGCGGGCGGCGACAAGGTGCCGCGCAAAGGCGGGCCGGGGATCACGCAGTCGGACTTGCTGGTGATCAACAAGACCGACCTGGCGCCCCACGTCGGCGCCGACCTCTCGATCATGGACCGCGACGCGCGCAGGATGCGCGGCGATGGACCGACGGTGTTCGCGCAGGTGACGAAGGGAACCGGAGTGGACGCGATCGCCTCGCATGTGGTGCGGGCCTGGCGCCGCGCCACGCAGAGGTGACCTGGCTGACGAAGGCGAGCACCTTTCAGTCGCTGGCCAGCGACCGTCGCTCTTCGGCAGCAGCGGGCAAGTCGATGGTGAACACGCATCCCTTGCCAGGCAGGTTCCTGACGCGGATCGAGCCGCCGTCAGCGGCCACGGCTTGACGGCTGCTGGCCAGCCCGAGTCCCAACCCGGTACGGTCGGCCCCGCGCTGTTCGAAAGGCTGGAACAGTTCGTTTCATGGGAATGCAGCCTCGGAGAAAGTTCTGTCGAGGTCTGCCCGAATCCATCGAGCGCACTCCGGTGCGGCTACCTGCCTACCGACTTCCATCGCTGAGGCATGGGCGCCACCATCTGCCCCCCGCGGAAGCGCCCCGGATCGATCGCGTACTTCCGCACCTTGTACCCGATGATCCGCTCGGTGCTCCCGAGCAGCCGCGCCGCCTTGGCGCGGTTGCCGCGCGCGCTCTTCAGCGCGTCCACGATCAGGTCCTTCTCGTACTGCTCGACCGCGTCGCACAGCGAGGTCTGCACCACGGTGCCGGAGGCTTCCGCCGTCTGCAACGTGGGCGGGAGGTGGTGGCCATGGATCACCTGTCCGTCGCAGGTGACCACCGCGCGTTCGAGGGTGTTCTCCAACTCGCGCACGTTGCCCGGCCAGTGATAGCTGACCAGCATGTCGATGGCGGGGGTCGAGATACGTCGGATCTGCCGCTTGTGCTGCCGGGCGTACTTGGCGAGGAAATGGTCGGCGAGCAGCATGATGTCCGGTTTGCGGTCGCGCAAGGGCGGCATGAAGATCGAGAAGACGTTCAGCCGATAGTAGAGATCCTCGCGGAACTGCTTCTCGGCAATGCTGGCCTCCAGATCCCGATTGGTCGCCACCACCAGGCGCACGTCCACCCGGACCGTCTCGGTCCCGCCCAGCCGTTCGAACTCCCGCTCCTGGAGCACGCGCAGGATCTTGACCTGGCTGGCGAGATTCAGCTCGCCGATCTCGTCCAGGAAGAGCGTCCCGCCCTCGGCCAGGTCGAAGCGGCCCTGCTTGCGCTGCTGGGCGCCGGTGAACGCGCCCTTCTCGTACCCGAACAGCTCGGCCTCGATCAGCGTCTCGGGCAGCGCCGCGCAGCTCACCTTGACGAACGGCTTTCCCGCCCGCGGCGAGTTGTAGTGGAGCGCGTGCGCGATCAGCTCCTTGCCAGTGCCCGACTCGCCCCGGATCATCACGGTGGTGTTGGTCTGAGCCACCTGCGCGATCTGCTCGTAGACCTGGCGCATCGGACCGCTGGTCCCGACGATGTTCGAGAAGTCGTAGCGCTGCTCCAGCTCCTGCCTGAGGTGGACGTTCTCGGCCAGCAGGCGGGTGCGCTCGGTCTCGACGGTGCGCTGGGCGCGCAGGAGCTGGGCTACCATCGACGCTACCACCGCGAGGAACTGCGCATCGCTCTGGTAGTCGCGGTTGGCGTTGAAGGGGAAGTCCACGGCGATGGCGCCCGCCGGCTTGCGGTCGAGCAGGATGGGAACGCAAACCAGGCTCGACTCGGATGCCCCCGAGCGCCGCTGGAAGGCGCGGTTCATCACCAGCGGCTCGCGGGCCGTGGCCGGGATCACCACCGGCCTGCCGCTCTGGACGACGCGCCCGACGACGCCCTCGCCTACTTTGTAGCGCGCTCTCAGGCCCTCGGCGGGAATGCCCACCGCCGCCTCCACGCCGATGTCCGCCGCCGCCTCGTCGAGCAGGAACACGGCGCCGCGCACGATGCCGCGATGCTGCTCCAGCTTCTCCAGCGCCCGTTCGAGAGACGCGCGCAGCTCGGCCCCGCTCGCGAGCGCCCGACCGACATCGGAGAGCGCCGACAGCGAACGCAGATCCGTACGAGGTTCGTTCGCAGCCACTGCCACGGCCGGAAGCATTAGCAGCGGTCCCGGGCCTGCACAAGCATGGCGACGAAAATGTATGACAAATTCTTGAATCAGACCTTTTCGTCAGTTCCAGGCAGACTCCGCCCGCCTCCTCTGAAGCGGACCCCAGGAATCGGTAGCGAGGATGTTTTCGCAGCCTCGTTCCGGGCCATTCTGGCGAGCCTACGTTTTTGTTTCAAATCTTCACAGTTCATACCAATTTGTCGCCCTAGCCGAACATCGGATATCGGCCCCGCAGCGAGGGCCCTGTGCCGCGGGATGGTCCCCGGTTTGCAGTCGCCCGCGGAGAAACCCGGCGTCTGACCGAGGAGGATGAGGAATGCCCATCGACAAGGGCGACACCGCGTGGGTCCTGATCTGCACCGCCTTCGTCCTTCTCATGACCGCGCCCGGTCTGGCGCTCTTCTATGGCGGGATGGTGCGGCAGCGGAACGTGCTCGCCACCCTGCTGCAGTCGTTCGTGGCGCTGGCCCTCATCTCCATCCAGTGGGTGCTGTTCGGCTACTCGCTCGCGTTCGGCCCTGACCATGGAGGGTTGATCGGGGGCCTGGACTGGATCGGTCTCCGCGGCGTCGGCCCGGGACCGTCCAGCTACGCGCCGACCATCCCGCACCAGGCGTTCATGCTCTTCCAGATGATGTTCGCGGTGATCACGCCCGCGCTCATCACCGGCGCGTTCGCCGAGCGGAAGAAGTTCACCGCCTACCTGCTCTTCACCCTGCTCTGGGCGACGCTGGTCTACGACCCGCTCGCGCACTGGGTCTGGGCCGAGGGAGGTTTCCTGCGCAAGCTGGGGGCGCTCGACTTCGCCGGCGGCACGGTGGTGCACCTCTCCTCCGGCACTTCCGCGCTCGTCTGCGCCCTGGTGATCGGCAAGCGCAGGGGCTATCCGAAGACCCCCATGCCGCCGCACAACCTGCCCCTCACCCTGATCGGGGCCGGGCTGCTCTGGTTCGGCTGGTTCGGATTCAACGCGGGCAGCGCCCTGGAAGCCTCGGGCCTGGCGGCGAACGCCTTCCTGGCCACCAACTCCGGGGCCGCCGCGGGGGCGCTGGGTTGGATGTTCGCGGAGTGGTTCCTGCGCGGGAAGCCGACCGCGCTGGGCACCGCTTCCGGCGCGGTGGCCGGCCTGGTGGTCATCACTCCCGCCTGCGGCTTCGTCGGCCCCCTCGCCGCCATCATCATCGGCGGAATCGGCGGAGCGCTCTGCTTCAGCGCCTGCCATCTCAAGTCGAAGCTCGGATACGACGACTCGCTGGACGTGGTCGGCGTGCACGGGGTCGGCGGCGTCTGGGGCGCCCTCGCCACCGGGCTCTTCGCCTGGAAGGCCATCAATGGCGCCGGCGCCGACGGCCTCTTCCACGGCAACCCCGGCCAGTTCTGGACGCAGCTCGTCGCGGTGCTCGTGACCATCGCGCTCGCGGCGCCGATGACGTTCGTGATCCTCAAGATCGTGGACGCGGTAGTCGGCATCCGGGTCTCGGAGAACGACGAGCTGAGTGGCCTTGACCTCTCGCAGCATTCGGAGAATGCATACGCGCTCGGCGGATCGGTGATCGGCGAGCACGTCGGCGCCTCGCCCCGGGACGAACAAACGCCGAAGGGCGCGCTGAAGGGCGCGCTCGGAAAGGGCTGAAATGAAGAAGATCGAGGCGATCATCCGTCCTTCGCGGCTGGATGAGGTGAAGGACGCGCTCAACTCCGTCGGGGTCAGCGGCATGACCGTGGCCGAAGTGAAGGGATTCGGACGGCAGAAAGGGCACAAGGAGCTCTACCGGGGAGCGGAGTACATCGTGGATTTCGTGCCCAAGGTGAAGGTGGAGGCGGTGGTGCAAGACGACCTCGTCGGCCAGGCCATCGATGCGATCGAGCGCGCGGCGCGCACCGGAAACCTCGGCGACGGGAAGATCTTCGTCTTCGAGGTGGTGGAAGCGGTGCGCGTGCGGACGGGAGAGCGCGGAAACCTGGCGCTCTGACGGTCTGCAACCGGGCGGGCGGCGGGGAACGAGCCGCCTCCGCCCGCGCACTTTGATACCCTCGCCGCGTGCGCATCCTCCTGCGCCATCGCAGTCTGTACCGGTATCCGCGCCCGGCGGCCCTCGGCGCGCACCTGATCCGCTTGCGTCCCGCTCCGCACACCCGCGCGGCGATCGAGACCTACGGTCTGAGCGTCACGGCGCCCGGACGTATCCGCTGGCAGCAGGATCCGGCGGCGAACTACGTCGCGTCCGTGACCTGGGAGGACGCGCGGCTCTCCGAGCTGGCAGTGGACGTGGAGCTGGCGGTGGACATCCGCCCGGTCAACCCGTTCGACTTCACGCTCGACACCGTCGCCGATCGGATGCCGTTCTCGTACGGCGCGCTCCTGCCGGACCTGGCCGCCTACCTCGACGCCAGGGCCGCCCCGTTCGCGGTTGGACGGCTCGCCGCCGAGTTCCTCGAGTCGCTTCCCCGCGAGGGCAAGACCGTCGATCTCATCGTCGAGCTGAACCGTCGCGTAGCGCGCCACGTGCGCTACGTCATCCGCGAAGAGGCGGGCATCTGGACGCCGGAGGAGACGCTGCGCGCCGGCCGCGGCAGCTGCCGCGACTCCTCGGTGCTGCTGATCGCGGCGCTGCGTTCCCGCGGTCTCGCCGCCCGCTTCGCCAGCGGGTACCTGGTGCAGCTCACCGACGAGGGCATGCTGCCGGACCAGCCCAAGGGCGTCTCGCGCGACGTCGCCGACCTGCACGCCTGGGCCGAGGTGTTCCTGCCCGGCGCCGGATGGGTCGGTCTCGATCCGACCAGCGGGCTCCTCTGCGGCGAAGGCCACATCCCTCTCGCCTGCACCGCCACGCCGGCGCTGGCGGCGCCCGTCGAGGGGACCACCGACGTCGGCGCGAGCGAGGTGAAGTTCGAGATGCGCATCGGCCGCCTCGGCCACGAGGTGCGTCCGACGGCGCCCTTCACCGAGGAGGCCTGGGAGGCCTTGCGGACGGCCGGGGTCGCCACCGACGAGAAGCTTCGCGCCGCGGGCGTCGAGCTGACCTGTGGCGGCGAGCCGACCTTCAACTCGCGGCTGCACACGGAAAGGCCGGAGTGGAATTCGGAGGCGCTGGGACCGACCAAGTGGGAGCAGGGGCTGACGTTCGCGCGCGAGCTGCGCGCGCGGCTGTGCGCCGGCGGCGCGATGCTGCTCCGGCAGGGCAAGCACTATCCGGGGGAGAGCTTGCCGCGCTGGACGCTCGAGCTGGTCGGCCGGCGCGATGGCCGGCCGATCTGGCCCGATCGCGCCCAGGAACCGTGGGCTCAGCAACCTGGCGGTGCGCGCGCGCCGGCGGATGCGGATCTCCTGGGCAAGGCGCAGTCGCTCTGCGAGGCGATAGCGCAGCGGCTCGGGGTTGCTGGGTTCGTCCAGGTCGCGTACGAAGATCCCTGGCGCTTCGTCCAGCAGGAGGCGGCGCTGCCCGCCGAGGAGGATCCGCTCGCGTCCGACCTGGGCGATCCGGAGGAGCGCCGCAGGCTCGCGAATGTGCTGGAGCGCGGACTCGGCACGCCGGCGGGATTCGTGCTCCCGCTCACGAGATCGGGAGAAGGCTTTCACAGCGAGCGCTGGACCTTCCGGCGCGGCCGCCTTCACCTGCTCGTGGGGGACGCGCCGATCGGGCTTCGGCTTCCCCTGGCATCGCTCCCGCCGGCTCCGCCCATGCCCGAACCGGAGGAGGATCCGTTCAACCCGCCCGACCCGCGCGGACCGGAGGCTGCGCGGCGCGCGGCGGAGCGCGAGAAGCAGCGGATCGCGCGCCTGGTCGCGGAGGGGAAGCTGCCGGCGGGTCCACCGCAGCAGCGTCCGCCGGCCCCGAAGA
>DATBZA010000100.1:0-53325 GCA_036513415.1 Myxococcales bacterium
CGCTGATCAACTGGTCCAGCTACAACTACCTGGGCCTCTCCGGCGACCCCGAGGTGAACCGCGCCGCGCAGGAAGCGGTGGAGCGGTACGGGACCAGCGTCTCCGCCAGCCGCGTCGCCTCCGGCGAGAAGCCGCTGCACCGCGAGCTGGAGCAGGAGCTTTCGGCGCTGCTCGGCACCGAGGACAGCATCGTCACCGTTTCCGGACACGGCGTCTTCGTCACCACCATCGCCACCCTGGTGAAGGACGGTGACCTCGTGCTCCACGACGCGCTGGCGCACGACTGCATCCTGGCCGGCGCCAAGCTGTCGGGCGCGAAGCGGAGGCCGTTCCCGCACAACGACTGGCGCGCGCTGGAGAAGCAGCTCCAGCAGCTCCGGGGGCATTACCGGCGCGTGCTGATCGCGGTCGAGGGCGTGTACTCGATGGACGGCGACTCCCCGGAGCTGCCCCGGTTCGTCGAGCTGAAGAAGAAGTACGGCTGCCTCCTGCTGGTCGACGAGGCGCACTCCATCGGCGTGATGGGGAAGACCGGAGCGGGCATCGGCGAGCACTTCGGCGTCAGCCGCTCCGACGTCGACCTCTGGATGGGCACCCTGAGCAAGAGCTTCGCCTCCTGCGGCGGCTACGTCGGCGGCAGCAAGCAGCTGGTCCAGTTCCTCAAGTACAGCGCCGGTGGGTTCGTCTACAGCGTGGGCATTTCTCCGGCGAACGCTGCGGCGGCGCTGGAGGCCCTGCGCCAGCTGAAGGCCCACCCGGAGAAGGTGGCGCGACTGCACGAGCGGGCGGGGCTGTTCCTGCGGCTGGCGAAGGAGAAGGGCATCGACACCGGCTTCTCGCGAGGGAGCGCGGTGGTCCCCGCCATCCTCGGCAACTCGCTGCATGCCCTGCAAGTGAGCGACGGGCTCAAGCAGCGCGGCATCAACGTGCAGCCGATCCTCTATCCAGCGGTCGAGGAGACCGCGGCGCGCTTGCGCTTCTTCTGCACGGCGACGCACACCGAGCAGCAGATCCGCGAGACCGTGCAGGTGCTGGCGGAGGAGATCGCGCGGGTTCGGGCGGAGTCGGGCGAAGGCGCTACCGGAAGCGAGTAGCGGCAACGCGGCAGCAGTAGCGGGATCACCGCAGCAGAGGCGACGGGGTCCCTGCCGCCGCGAGCACGAGCTGCGCGGAGGCGCGCGTGGCCGCGACGTAGAGCGCGCGCCTTGCTTCCGCCGTATCGGCGTAGCGGCCGGCGCCGGCGTCCGGGATCACCACGTGGTCGAACTCGAGCCCCTTCACCTCCGGCACGCAGGTCACCTGCGCGCCCGGGCCAAACGTAAACGCTCCTTCGAGCGCCAGGTGGGCGGGAACCGCCATCTTCACCAGCCGCGCCAGCTGCGCGGCGGCCTGCGGGGTCCGGCAGATCACCGCCGAAGCGGCGGTGGGATCCTCGGCGTCGAGATCGCGCAGCGCCTCCACCAGCCAGGCGGCGAGGTGGCACTCGTCGTGGAAGCGGGCGAGCGGGAATACCGCCCGGCCGCCCTCGACGCGGAGGGAGCGAGCGAATGCCGTGACCTCGGGCGGGCAGCGATAGCTCACCTCCAGCACGGCCTTGCGATGCTGGGGCGCTCCCAGCTCCCGCATGGTCACGTCCCAGCCGCGGAAGTTGGCCGCCGGGTCGACCTGCTGCGCGGCGTCCCCGGCCACGATCAGCGTACCGCCCCGCGACACGCAGCGGCCCAGCAGCGACAGCTCCAGCGGCGAGAATTCCTGCGCTTCGTCGATCAGCAGGCAGTGGTACTTGCTGGGCGAGGCTGGCGCCGCCCGGGCCCGCTGCGCGCGCAAGCGCTCCAGCTCGAAGAGGATGGCGTAGTCCTCGACGTCGACGGTCTCCGCATCGCCCAGGGGCGTGCCTTCGTCGATGGCCCGTCCATCCACCGCCACCAGACGGTCCGCATCGACGTGCGCGTACTCCCGCTCGGTGCTCTGCGTGAACTGCACTCGGGTGTGCTCCACGGCCTCGGCGGCAGCGGTGAGGGGAAGGCCGGCGCGCGCCGCGACCTCCTCCATCAGCGGCCGGTCGCCGAAGAGCGCGTGCAGGTCCTCCCGCCCGGCGAACCTAGCGCGCCGCGCCGTCTCGTCTTCGGGAGGAGGCGGCGGCCGGCGGGCGATCGCCTCCAGCGCGGACCGGAGGGCCTGGTGGCGCTTGAGCCGCGAGACGCCGGAGGGCGTGTCCTCGCTCTCGCGCCGGCGCAAGTCCGGAAAGACCCGGCGCGCCTGCTTCGAGGCGAACTTGTCCCAGGTCCAGGTCTCCACGTCGTCGAGTCCGAGCCGGTGGAGGAGCGACTCGGTGAGGCGGCGCAAGCCCTCGTTGGGGACGATGCAGGCCGCCCGGAAGCGCTCGTTGCCCGCGAGACGCAGCGCGCGCAGCCGGTGCAACGCGACGGTGGTCTTGCCGCACCCTGCCTCGCCCAGGATCAGCGCCGTCTCGCGCGGCGGAAGCTCGACCACCGCCCGCTGGGCCGGATCCAGCTCGACGTCCACCGGCGACGCGGGCCGCGCGCGCTGGCCGTGCGGCCGTGGGAGCAGCCGCGGCCGCGCCGGCGCCGCCTCCTCCCGCCACCGGCCACCGTCGCGCGCGAGGGTCCCGCGCGGCCAGGCCAGCCAGGAAAGCTCGCCCTCCTCGAACCGGACCAGGTTCCGCTGCAGCACCAGGCCTTCGAGCTTGCGATCGACCAGATCGATCTCGTACTCCTCGCCCTCTCCGTACCCGAAGAAGACCTCGGCGAGCGGCGCCGTGCGCCAGTCCAGGATGGTGAGGCCGGAGCCGCGGCGGAAGATGCCTCCCAGCAGGATGTCGCTCTCGCGGCCGTCCGCGTAGCGGAGCTTCACATGCGCGGAGTACGGAGCCCGGCTCTGGGGCAGGAGAGTCCGGGCGCGCGCGGCGATGTCGAGCTGCTCTTCGAGCCGCGTCACGGCGAGCCAGTCTACTTCACGCCTCGATACACGTAGGCGGTGCCGAACGTGAGCGGGTGGGCCTCGGTGTGCGCGAACGCGCCCGAATCGCGCATCAGCTGGAGGAACTTCTCGCCCGCCGGAAAGGCAGCCGCCGTCCGCGGCAGATACTGGTACGCCGCGCGGTTGCCCGTGAGCAGACCGCCCACCAGCGGCATCACGCCCCGGCTGTAGGCGCGGAACAGCGCGCCGAACGGGCCGCGCGGCTGGCCAAATTCCAGCACGATCACGCTCCCGCCGCGCTTCACCACCCGGGCCATCTCGCGCAGGCAGCGCATGGGGTCGTCCACGTTCCGGATGCCGAACGCGATGGAGGCCACGTCGAAGCTCGCGTCGGGATACGGCAGCGCCAGCGCATCGGCGACCGCGAACTTCACGTCGAGGCCCAGCCGCGCCGCTTTCGCCGGAGCGGACTCGAGCATCTCCGCGCAAAAGTCCGTGCCGATCACCTCGCCGTCGGCTCCCACCGCCCGCTTGAACTCGAGCGCGAGATCGCCCGTCCCCGTCGCGCAATCCAGGACCCGCTGCCCGCGGCCGGCCCCCGAGATCCCGACTGCCGCGCGGCGCCAGCCCTTGTGGATGCCCAGCGAGAGGACCTCGTTCGCCGTGTCGTAGCGGCGCGCGATCGAGGCGAACATCTCCCGCACTTCGGCGCTCATCGCGCCACCGCCCGGCGCAGCGGAGCCGGGCGCCACAGATCGCGGCCGACCGCCTCCAGCAGCGGGGGGAGGCGCGCCATCAGCTCGTTCAGGTCCGGAGGCAGCAGCGCCTGCGCGCCATCGCTCAGCGCTTCGGCGGGCCGCGGATGCACTTCGACCAGGAGACCGTCCGCGCCGGCCGCCGCTGCCGCGAGGCTGAGCGGGATCACCAGCTCGCGCCGTCCGGTCGCGTGCGACGGATCCACGATCACCGGCAGATGCGTGCGCTGCTTGGCGATCACCACCGCGGAGAGGTCCAGCGTGTTGCGCGTGGACGGCTCGAAAGCCCGGATGCCGCGCTCGCAGAGGATGACCTGCTCGTTGCCGCCCTCCAGCAGATACTCGGCGGCCAGCCACCATTCCTCGATGGTGGCCGCAGGGCCCCGCTTGAGCAGGACCGGCCGGCGCAGCCGTCCCAGCACCTTGAGGAGGGGGAAGTTCTGCATGTTTCGCGCTCCTACCTGAAGGAGCGCGACCCCCTCCAGCGCCGGCAGATCGGCTGGCTCCAGCACCTCGCTGACGGCGGCCAGCCCACGTCCGCCCGCCGCGTCCAGGAGCAGGCGGACTCCTTCGGCGCCGAGGCCCTGGAAGCTGTAAGGGCTGGTCCTTGGCTTGAATGCGCCACCGCGCAGGACCGGGCACCCAGCGGACGCCACAGCGGCGGCGGCGTCCCCGATCTGGGCTGCGTCCTCCACGGCGCAAGGTCCCGCCATCACTATGAATGCGCGCCCGCCGACTGCGAGCCCCGACGCCAGATGGACCTGCGTTCCTTCGGGTCTCCGCCCGCGCAGGACCAGGAGGGGCCCGAAGCTCAAGATCTCCTCCGTGTCGCGAGCGACTCTGGGGTGCGAATCTGTTGCATCAGAGCTTTCAGAATGTTTTGAAACGAGTGTGGTATAGCGGGCCGCCCAGGGCCGGGCAAGCACGGAGCGCACATGGCGTGGGTCCAGACAGCCAGGCCAGGGATTGCGACGGCGCTTGCCGAGGTTGCGCGCGCGCCGACGGAGCTGCCGGACGTTTCCTGGGCCCACCCGGAAGCAGGCCTGAGCGCCGCGGGTTACGGCGCCGCCGCCACCCGCGAGGGCGGTTCGTTGCGCGCTGCGCTGACCGGGCTCGAAATGCCCCAGGCCCTCCCCGCGCGAATTCCCGGACCCTGGTTTGGCGCGGCGGCTTTTTCGGGCGCCTTGGGGCCCGACTGGGCGGGCTTTCCGGCGCTCCAGTTCCGCCTCCCCGGGCTGCTCGCCTGGACCGAGGGTACGCGCCACTTTCTCGCTGCTTTCGGCGAAGGCGCCCAGCAGCGCCTGGACAGGGCGCGCGCCGGGCTCGAGGAGGGAAATGCCCGGTCCGGCCGCAGCGCCCCATCGGTCCGCCTGCTCCCCAGGAGCGGCGAGCGCTCACGCTGGAGCGCTCTCGTCTCCCGGGCGCTGGCCGCAATCCGCTCCGGGACGCTCGACAAGGTCGTGATCGCGCGCGCCATCGACGTAGAGGCGGACGCGCCGCTCGATCCCGGCGCCCTGCTCACCGCGCTCGAGGGGCGATATCCGACCTGCCGCGCTTTCCTGGTGCGCGGCTCCGGCGCTGTGTTCCTCGGCGCCACTCCCGAGATCCTCTGCCGTGTGGAAGGAGACCAGGTCCAGGCCGATGCGCTGGCCGGCTCGGCGCGCCCAGAGGAAGCGCAGGCGCTGCCCGGCAGCGGAAAGGACCTGCGGGAGCACCGCTGGGTGGTCGATCACATCGCCCGCGCTCTTTCTGGAATCGCCGACCAGGTGCACCGCCCGCCCGAGCCGCGGGTGCGCGCGCTTGCGAACGTCGTGCACCTGCACACGCCGGTGGTCGCGCGCCTCGCCCCAGGACGCGGGGTCGCGGACGTCGCAGCGACCTTGCATCCGACGCCGGCCGTGGGCGGGGTTCCCGCCGGAGCCGCCCTGCGCTTCCTGGCGGAGCACGAAGGGCTCGACCGCGGCCTCTACGCGGGCGTGGTCGGCTGGGTGGGAGAGGGTCGCGCGGAGCTGGCGGTCGCGCTGCGGTCGGCGCTGATCCGCGGACGCCGCGCCCGGCTCTTCGTGGGCGCCGGAATCGTGGAAGGATCCTCCCCGGACGCGGAGTGGGAGGAGACCGAGCTGAAAGCGCGCGCGCTCCTCGACGCGCTCGGGGTCCGGCCGTGAACTTCAACCTGGTCTGGGCGGGCGCTCTGGCCGATGAGCTGGCGCTCTCCGGCGTCCGCCACGCCGTGATCTGTCCTGGGTCTCGGAGCGGGCCTTTGGCGCTCGCCCTTGCCGAGCGGGTTCGCGCGCACACGGTCGTCGACGAGCGCAGCGCGGCGTTCTTCGCGCTCGGCGCGGCCAAGGCTTCCGGACGGCCGGTCGCGGTGCTGTCGACGTCCGGCACCGCGGGGGCCCACTTCTATCCCGCGCTGCTGGAGGCCGAAGCGACCGGGGTGCCGGTCATCGCGATCACCGCGGATCGGCCGCCCGAGCTGCACGGCTGGGGAGCGCCGCAGCAGCTCGACCAGCACCGCCTGTTTGGTACCCACGCGGGGTTCGCCGAGCTCGGCGCGCCCGATCCGCGTGGAGTTCCCCACCTGCGTGCGACGGTGGCAAGGGCGTTGCAACACGACGGTCCCGTGCATCTCAATGCTCCGTTCCGGGAGCCTCTGGCGCCCGTCCCGGAGCCGCTGCCTGAGGTCCGCGACGACCCCGCGGCCCGACACTTCAAGGCGCGCGGCCATCCCGACCTGCGCGAGATCCCCGCCGATCTCTCGCAGCGGCCACGCGGCGTGATCGTCTGCGGTCCGCGCGATGCCCAGGACGATCTGCCTGCGGCCGTGCGCGAGCTGGCTCGAGCGCTGGGCTACGCGGTGATCGCCGACGCGGCCTCGGGAGTCGCGGAGGGCGTCGCGCACGCGGATCTCATCCTCCGGCACGAACGCTGGGCGCAAACGCTCCGTCCGGAAGCCGTGGTGCGGGTCGGCGGCGGGATCAGCTCCAAGGTCGTGCAATCGTGGCTCGAGCAGGCAGACCGTACCATCGTGCTGCACGAGCGCGGCGAACCGATCGATCCGGCCCACCGCGCCACGGCGATCCTGGAGGGCGATGCCCCGGCGATCTTCCGGGCCCTGGCCGCGCAGGCGCGCGCGCAGGGTCCCCTGGCTGCGCTGTTCGATCTGGCCGAGCGCCGCGCGCGCGGCGCGCTGGAAACGGCGTTCGCCGATGCGCCGTGGGGAGAGCCGCTGATCGCCCGCGAGGCCGCTCTCGCGGCGGAGCTCTTGTACGTCTCCAGCAGCATGCCGGTGCGCGACGTGGACGCGCTGGCGCCACGCAGGGGCCGGGTGCTGGCGAACCGCGGGCTCAACGGAATCGACGGCATCGTTTCCAGCGCGGCCGGAGCGGCCGCCGCCACCGGAGCGCGCCCCATCGTGCTCCTGGGCGATCTCGCCCTGCTCCACGATCTCGGCGGCCTCGTTTCCGCCGCCCGCCTGCGCCTGCCGCTCACCGTGCTGTGCGTGAACAACGACGGCGGGGGCATCTTCCAGTTCCTGCCCATCGCGCGGCACGCCGACCGCTTCGAGGAGCTGTTCGCGACTCCGCACGGCTTGGATCTGGAGGGCGCCGCCCGCCTCTGCCGCGCGGAGTTCCTGCGCGTCTCCGACGGCCGGCAGCTCCGAGCGGCGTTGCAACGGCCCGCGTCCGGGCTGCGGCTCCTGGAGGCGCGCACCGATCGCGCCGCCAACGTGGAGCAGCATCGGGCCTTGCAGGCGGCGGTGGTGGCTGCGCTGGGAGACCCGCCGTGAAGACGCTGGTGCTGCACGGATTCGCCGGGAGCGCCGGGCCCTTGCTGCGTTTCTTCCCCGGCGCGGAAGCGCCCGTGCTCCCGGGACACGCCAATGCGCCGGATGCCACGGCTTGGAACGATGCTCTCGACCAGCTCGGCCGCCTGCTGGATCCCGGTCAGCCGGCGACCGTATTCGGGTACTCCATGGGCGCGCGCCTGGCCCTCGGCCTGGCCCTTCGCCGGCCCGACGCCATCGGGAGCCTCGTGCTGGAGAGCGGGACGGCGGGGATCGCCGACCCGGACGACCGCGCCCGCCGGAAGGCGGAGGACGGCGCGCTCGCCGACTTCATCGAGCAATCCGGGATGGTGAAGTTCGTGGAGCGCTGGGAGCAGCACCCCACCCTGGCCTCGCTCCGGCCGTTCGCGGCGCAGCTCCGCCCCGAGCGGCTCGCCCACCGCCCGGGCGGGCTCGCAAGCGCGCTGCGCAGGCTGGGCGCCGGCGCGCAGCCCAGCTACTGGGACGTCCTCGCCGAGCTTCGCGCTCCGGTGAAGCTGATCGCCGGCGCCCGCGACGAGAAGTTCGCGGCGCTCGCGCGGCGGATGCACGAGTTGATGCCGCAGGCTGCGCTCGCGCTCATCCCCGACTGCGGCCACGCCCCGCACATCGAACGGCCCCAGGCGTTCGTGGAGGCACTGCGATGAAGTGGAACCTGGTCCAGAAGCACGAGGACGTGATCTACGAGAAGTCCGGCACGGGGATCGCGAAGATCACCATCAACCGGCCCGAGGTCCGCAACGCCTTCCGCCCCCAGACGCTCTTCGAGCTGCAGAAGTGCTTCGAGGACGTGCGCGAGGACCCGGACACCGGCGTCGCCATCCTCACCGGCGCCGGCGATCAGGCGTTCTGCTCGGGAGGCGACCAGCGCATCCGGGGCGCGGAGGGGTACGTCGGCAGCGACGGCGTGCCGCGCCTGAACGTGCTCGATCTGCAAAAGCAGATCCGCTCCCTGCCCAAGCCGGTGGTGGCGATGATCGCGGGCTACGCGATCGGTGGCGGCCACGTGCTGCACGTGGTCTGCGACCTCAGCATCGCGGCCGACAACGCGCGCTTCGGGCAGACCGGGCCGCGGGTCGGCAGCTTCGACGGAGGCTTCGGCGCCTCCACGCTCGCCAGCGTCGTCGGGTTGAAGAAGGCGAAGGAGATCTGGTTCCTTTGCCGCCAGTACGACGCGCAGGAGGCCCTGCGGATGGGCCTGGTCAACACCGTGGTGCCGCTGGCGAAGCTGGAGGAGGAGACGGTGAAGTGGTGCGAGGAGATGCTGCAGCTCAGCCCGCTGGCGTTGCGCATGCTGAAGCGGAGCTTCAACGCCGCCCTCGACGGGCAGGCCGGCATCCAGGAGCTGGCGGGCGACGCGACCCTGCTCTTCTACATGACCGAGGAAGCGCAGGAAGGGCGCGACGCCTTCAAGGAGAAACGGAAGCCGGACTTCAAGAAGTTCCCGAGGCGCCCGTGAGCGAGCTGGCCATCCCGCGACCCGGCCTGGGCGTTTGGCTGATGGCGGCGCGGCCGCGCACGCTCAGCGCAGCGGTCTCGCCGGTCCTGGTCGGGACGGCCATCGCGCACCGTGCCGGGGCGCTGCGGCCGCTGCCCGCGCTGCTGGCGCTGCTGGCCTCGTTGTTCATCCAGATCGGCACCAACTTCGCCAACGATTATTCGGACTTCAAGCACGGCGCGGACGCGAACCGGCTGGGACCTCAGCGCGTGACCCAGAGCGGGCTGGTCGCGCCGCGGACGGTGAAGCTCGCCGCCTGGATCGCGTTCGGCATCTCCGGCCTGCTCGGAATTGCCCTGGCCGCCCTCTCCGGCTGGCCCGTCATCGCCATCGGGGTGGCGTCGGTCGCGGCGGGCTGGCTCTATACGGGCGGGCCCTGGCCGCTGGGCTATCACGGGCTGGGCGATCTGTTCGTCTTCGTCTTCTTCGGCCTCGTCGCCACATGCGGGACCGCCTATGCGCAGGCGCTGTTCGTGCCGCGCGAGGCGTGGGTGGCGGGAGCGGCGGTGGGATCGCTCGCCACCGCCATCCTGGTCGTCAACAACCTCCGCGACCGGCAGACCGACGCGAAGGTGGGCAAGAACACGCTGGCCGTGAAAGTCGGCGGAGCGGCGTCGCGGGCGCAGTACGTCGTCCTGGTCGTCGCGCCGTTCGCCCTCGCGCTCCTGCTCGGAACGGCGTGGCCGCTGCTGGCGCTGCTCGCCGCGCTCCCCGCGCTGCGCACGGTCTTGAGGGAGGAAGGCGCAGCGCTCAACCGCGGGCTGGGGCAGACGGCCCGCCTCCAGATCCTCTATTCGGTCCTCCTGGCCACGGGGTTGTGGTGATCCGGGCGCGGGCCCTATCGCCGTGGATCGAGGTGCGGCCTTACCAGCTCCCGCTGGTGCGGCCGTTTCGCACCTCTCACGGCGTGCGCGACGTGCGCGAAGGCTTCCTCGTGCTGGCGCACGAGGATGGCCTGCTGGGACGGGGCGACGCCGCTCCCCTTCCGGAGCTGGGGACCGAGACCCTGTCGGAATGCCTCGCGCAACTGCAGCGCAGCCGGTTCGACGCGCTCCCGGAGGCTCCCGCCGCGCGCTGCGCTGTGGAGCAGGCGCTGCTGGATCTCGAGGCCCAGCGCGCGGGGATTCCTCTAGCCCGGCTCCTGGAACGCGACGCCCCTCTCGAGGTTCCGGCCAGCGCGCTCCTGACGTCGGATGCCATGCCTGAGCTTGCCCGCGAGGCGAACCGCGCGGCGGCGGACGGATTCGGGACGCTGAAGCTGAAAGTGGGGATGTACGACGACTACGCCCGCGCCGCGGTGGTGCGCGACGCGGCCGGACCCGAGATCAGGATACGGCTCGACGCGAACGGCGCCTGGGACGCCACCGCCGCGATGCGCAAGCTGCGCGAGCTCGCGCCTCTCGAGATCGAGCTGTGCGAGCAGCCGACGCCGGACTTGCGCGGGCTGGACGCGTCGCCGGTGCCCGTCGCCGCCGACGAGATGATGGCCACCGACCTGGAGGGCGCCCTGGAGAGGGCACGCATCGTGGTGCTCAAGCCCATGCTGCTCGGCGGCCTGAGGCGTGCGCTTCGCATCGCCTGGCGCGCGCACGAGCGCGGTCTGCGGATCGTGATCACGACGTCCCTGGAAAGCGCTGTGGGTCGCGCGGGTGCGGCGCACCTTGCGGCGGCGGTGCTCGCGCTGGGGAGCCAGCCCGCGGCGGGGATCGCGACGGGCCGGCTGATCGCGGAGGACGCCGGCGAGGATCCGTTCGCTCCGGAGCGCGGCGTCGTGCACATTCCGGACGTCCCGGGGCTCGGGCTGCCGTGAGGCTCGTCTTCGAGGGCCGCGAGCTGGAGGTCGGGCCAGCGCCGCTCTCGGACGCGCGCGTCTTCGCGGAAGGACACAACCGGCCGGATACCGTAGCGGTCATCCTCGGCGCGATGGAGAGCGGCGCCGAGCTGGTCCTGCAGAACGCGCGCCTGACGCAAGCCGAGCGCGCGGCGCAGGCGCAGTCGATCGCCGCCGTTCCTCCCGCGGGCGAGCCGGCCCTGGTGCTCTTCACCTCGGGAACCACCGGCGCACCCAAAGCGGCACGCCTGGCCCGCGATAACCTGGAAGCAAACGCGCGCGCGGCCAACGAGGTCCTCCAGGTCGAGGCGCGCTCGCGGTTCCTCTGCGTGTTGCCGCTCTTTCACGTCGGTGGCCTCGGCATTCTCTTCCGCTGCCGGCTGGCCGGCGCCACGATGCTCCTGCACGAGCGGTTCGATGCTGACGCGGTCGCGAGAGACCTGCGCGACGGTGCGACGCACGCCAGCCTCGTCGCCAGCGCGCTCGCTCGCGTCCTGGACCAGGGCGCTGCATTCCCACCCGTGATCGTCGCCGTGGGAGGTGGGCCGGTCCCGCAGCCCTTGCTCGATCGCGCCCGCCGGGCGGGGCTGCGGGTCCTGCAAACCTGGGGAATGACCGAGACGTGCTCGATGATCACTTGCGAGCGGCCCGCGTACGCCGACGGCGCCACGGCGGGTCCACCGCTTCCCGGCTTCGAGGTCCGCGTCGGCTCCGACTCCGAGATCGCTGTCCGCGGGCCGGCGCTCATGCGGGGCTACCTCGGACAGGAGCCCCTGGGCCGCGGCTTCTTCAAGACGGGCGACCTCGGAGAGCTGGACGTTCGCGGGCGGCTCGTCGTCCATTCCCGGCGGGCCGATCTGATCGTGAGCGGCGGCGAGAACGTCTACCCCGCCGAGGTGGAAGCCGCGCTGCTTTCGCACCCTGCCGTCCGCGAGGCGGCGGTGCTCCCCGCGCCGGACGAGAAGTGGGGCCAGGTCGGCGTGGCGTACGTGGTGACCAGCGCCGGCGACGGCGAGCTGCGCGAGTTCCTCCGCGGCCGGATCGCCGCCTACAAGGTGCCCGCCCGCTTCGTGCACCTGCCCGGGCTGCCGCGCAACGCGGGCGGCAAGGTGGACCGGATCAGGCTGGAGTCGAGTATTTCTCCAGCAAGGCCCTGAGCTGCGGCGGGATCTCGCTGGACCGCCCGCTGGCCGACTCGATGCAAACGTGCACCGTGGCGGCGGTGGCCAGATGTTCCCCACCCTGGCCGAACAGGTCGTACTCGATGCGGAAGCTGCGGTCGCCGATCCGCCCGACGGCCAGCCGGACCGTCACCAGCTGGCCCGCGCGGAACGGCCGCTTGAAGGTGGCCTCCGCGTGCCCCAGCGGAAGACTGTGCTCCCGCTTTCCGATGAACTCCTCGAGCGGCATCCCGGAGGCGCGCAGGAACTCCTCGTACGCCTCGTGGCAGTAGACGAGGATGTTCGCGAAGAAGACGATGCCGGCCGGGTCGGTGTGCTGAAACCGGACGCGAAGGCGGTGCTCGAAGACGGCCATTTGGGCTCCGGGTGCGAAGGCGTTATACACCGGCCGTGAACGCCCTCCGTCTGCCCGTGGTCTCCTCCGCGCCCCGCGCGCTCGACGCGGCGTCGCTGGGGCTGACCGCGAGGGCGGATGCGCGCGCAGAGGGGTTGTTCGACCGATTCGGCCGCTCGCACTCGTACTTGCGCATCTCGGTGATCGAGAAGTGCAACCTCCGCTGCCGCTATTGCATGCCGGAGGAAGGCGTGCCGCTCCTGCCCAAGGACGACCTCCTCTCCTTCGAGGAGATCGAGCGCCTGGCGGCGCTGTTCGTGCGGTTGGGCGCACGCAAGATCCGCCTCACGGGCGGGGAGCCGCTGGTCCGGCGCGGCATCGACGATCTGGTCGCTCGCATCGGGCGGTTGAAGGCCCACGGCCTGCAGCGGCTGGCGATGACGTCGAATGCGCTGCTTCTCAGGCAGCACCTGTCGGCGCTGCGCGCCTCTGGACTGGACGCCGTCAACCTCTCCCTCGACACCCTGCGCCCGGACCGCTTCCGAGAGATCACGCTGCGCGACGGCTGCGAGGAGACCATCGAGGCAATCCGGGCAGCCGCGGCGGCGGGGTTCGAGGCCGTGAAGGTGAACGCGGTGGTGATGGCCGGAGTGAACGACGACGAGCTGGTCGACCTGGCCCGGGCCTTCGCCCTCAACGATCCGATCGAGATGCGGTACATCGAATATATGCCCTTCGAGGGGAACCACTGGGGCGAGCGGCTCCGGATGTTCCCGGCGGAGTCCATCCGCGCGCGGCTCGAGGACCAGCTCGAGCTGGAGGAGATCGGCCTGGCGGAGACTGCGCGCGTCTATCGCGTGCGGGAGAGGAACGGCCGCGCGTTCCGCGGGCGCATCGGGATCATCTCCAGCATGACCGAGCCGTTCTGCGCCACTTGCAACCGGACGCGATTGACGGCGGACGGGCACTTCCGCTGGTGCTTGCTGGACGAAGGCGAGATCGACCTGCGCGGGCCGATGCGGTCGGGCGCCACGGATGAAGAGCTGTCGCGACTGATCGAGGATGGGCTCCGCGCCAAGAAGCCGGGACATGCGCCCGCGGAGGAGCTGGTCGCGCTGCACCAGGGCGCGAGCCATTTCGGGCGGTCGATGATCCGCATCGGCGGCTGAAGAAAGCCGCGCTAGGGCTTCAGGGCGGGTTCAGCGCGAGGAGAGACGAGCACCTCGACGGGAATTCCTCCGTTCTGCGTGCGCAGGACAGGCGCGAGTCCAAGCTCCCGGGCCCCAGTCGCCGCGGCTTCCGCGGCCACCACTGCCAGACGCCAGCGGGGTCGCCCCTTCGCCGCATCGCCCAGCTCCCGCAGCACCCGCTTCACATCGGCCTCGATGCGCACGCCGTAAGGCGGATTGCAGGCGAGCAGCCCGCTGCCCGGGTCGGACGGCAGGTCCGCGAGCCTGCGCTGCACGACCTCGATCGGAACGCGTGCGCGCGCCGCATTCTCCCTGGCGGCCGCCACCGCGCCCGCGTCCTGATCGGACGCCTCGATGCGCACTGCGAGGGGCCGTTCCTGCTTGCGGGCGTCCGAGATCAAGTGCTCCCACTGGCGCGCAGAGAATTCCGGCCACTTCTGGAACGCGAACTGCCGCCCGGCGCCGGGCGCCCGGCGCATCGCGATCAGCCCTGCCTCGATGGCGACGGTCCCCGATCCGCAGAGCGGATCGCAGAAGGGCTCGCTGCCCGCATGTCCTGCCGCCAGCAGGAGGGCCGCGGCGAGCGTCTCCCGCAGCGGCGCCTTGGCCTGCGGCCCGCGCCAGCCGCGCTGGTGGAGCAAAACGCCGCTCGTGTCGGCGCTCACCGTGCAGACGTCATGTTCGAACCGGGCAAGGAAGAGCTGCGCGTCCTCCGGCGCCTCGTCGCCCTCCGCCTTCGCCAGCGGGATCGGGAAGCCGATGCGCGCCTCCAGCGCCGCGTGCAGGCGCTCGGCCACCGCGCCCGAGTGATACAGCCGCGATTTTCGGCAAGTGACCCTGAACGCAACGCGGGTTCCCTTGCGGACGAACCGCTCCCAGGGAAGGGCCGACGCCTTGCGCACCAGCTCGGGAAAGGCGGTCGCGCGGAACGGCTCTCCAAGCCGCAAGAGCACGCGGGTGGCCGTCCGGAGCCAGAGGTTCAGGCGCATCGCTTCCGGGAGATCTCCTTGGACCTCGACGCCGCCCGGAAGCGCGCGTCCCTGGAGGCCGAGCGCCCGCACCTCCTCGGCCGTCACGGGCGGGAGCCCCGGCGCGCACACCGCGAACAGCATCGCGCCCTGCTCTACGACATCCTGTGGTACGTGGCGAGGACGATGCGTCAGGCGAAGGGCGAACAGGTGCGGCACGAATTGCTGCCCGGGCAGTCGGTGGACCTGCTCCGCGAGCTGCATCTCGTCGGCCGCGACGGGGCACTCCACGCCGACAGCTTGCGCAAGCTGAAGCAGGTCAATCACCTGGTACAGCTTCTCGAGCCGGCGCTCCGCGACGTGCTCGAGCGCCACCCAGAGCCGGTCCTGGTCGATGCGGGCGCCGGGAACGCGTACCTCGGCTTCGTGCTGTACGAGCTCTTCCTGCGCGAGCACCCCAGCGCCTTGATCTACTCAGTGGAATCTCGCGCCGACCTGGTCGAGCGCGGCCGCGAGCGCGCGGCCAGGCTGGGGTTCACGCGCATGCGCTTCGTGCACGCGCCGATCGGAGAGGCCCCCAAGGACCTGCCCGAGCGCGTGCACATGGTCCTCGCGCTGCACGCCTGCGACACCGCCACGGACGACGCGCTGCTGCTGGCGCTCCGGCACGACGCGGACCACATCGCGGCGGTGCCCTGTTGCCAGGCGGAGGTGGCCGCACAGCTCAAGGAAAACCGGCACGCCGCTCCGCAGCCCTGGCCGCTGCTCTGGGGCCACCCCATCCACCGCCGCGAGATGGGCGCGCACCTGACCAACGTCATCCGCGCGCTTGCGCTGCAGAGCCAGGGATACCAGGTGACGGTGACCGAGCTGACCGGCTGGGAGCACTCGCTGAAGAACGAGCTGATCCTCGGGCGACGGGTGCATCGCGAGCACCGCGGCGCCCGTGCGGAGCTGGAGAAGCTTTTGCAGACCACGGGAGTGCAGCCCAAGCTGATCCGGGAGCTGTCCCGATGACCTTCGATCCCAATGCGGCAGCGAGCCCGGACTCGGGCATCTTCGGCCTCAACCACACGCCCGACTCGGCGCGGGTGGTGCTGATACCGGTGCCGTTCGAGGCGACCACCAGCTACGGCGGTGGGACGTCGCAGGGCCCCGCGGCGATCCTGCGCGCGAGCAAGCAGCTGGACCTCTGGGACTTGGAGACGGGCAAGCCGTACGAAGCCGGGATCGCCATGCTTCCGGAGCCTGCGTTCTGGAAGCCCGCTTCGCGCGATCCAAAGGACGTGAACCCGGTCTCGCGGCAGGTGAACGACTGGGTGAAGAAGACCTGCACGGAATGGCTGGCGCAAGGGAAGATCGTCGGGACGGTGGGCGGGGACCACAGCATCTCCTTCGGAGCCATCGCGGCGCATGCGGAGAAGTACAATGGCCTTGGGGTGCTGCACTTCGACGCGCACGCCGACCTGCGGCCTCAGTACGAAGGCTTCGACCACTCGCACGCGTCGATCATGGACAATGTCTTGCGCGGGACCAGGATCGAGCGGCTGGTCCAGGTGGGCATTCGCGACCTGTCCGAGGAGGAGCACCAGCGCATCGAGGCCTCCGGCGGGCGCATCGTGACGTTCTACGACGCAGAGCTGGCGGAGCAGCGGTTCGCGGGCGAGAGTTGGGCAGCGCAATGCGCCCGCATCGTCGCGAAGCTGCCCAAGCTCGTCTACATCAGCTTCGACATCGACGGGTTGGATCCGGCCCTGTGTCCGCACACCGGAACGAAGGTACCGGGCGGGCTGTCGTTCCAGATGGCGACCTCGCTGATCGGGGCGGTGGTCAAGAGCGGCCGCAAGCTCGTCGGCTTCGATTTGACCGAGGTGGCGCCGGCACAGGACGGCAGCGAGTGGGACGAGAACGTCGGGGCGCGGATCCTGTACAAGCTGATCGGATGGTCCCTGCGCTCCGCTCAATCACGCGGTGATTGACGGCTCAGCGGCGGGCTTCCCTGCGCGCCAGCTCGAGATCGCTGTCGACCATGAGCTTGATCAGCTCCTTGAAGGACGTCCGCGGGCTCCATCCCAGTGCTTTTCGCGCCTTGCTGAAATCGCCCCGGAGGTGGTCGACCTCCGCAGGTCGGAGGTAACGGGGGTCGAGTTTCACGAATTCGCGATAGTCGAGATCCAGCCTGCCGAAGGCTTCCTGGCAAAACTCGCGGATGGAATGGCTTTCCCCGGTCGCGACCACGAAATCGTCTGGCACGTCCTGCTGCAATGCAAGCCACATCGCTTCGACGAAATCCTTCGCGTAGCCCCAGTCTCGCCAGGCGTCGAGGTTGCCAAGGAAGAGCTCCTTTTGCAGGCCCACCTTGATACGGCCGGCCGCGCGGGTCACCTTGCGCGTGAGGAAGGTCTCGCCGCGGCGCGGAGATTCGTGATTGAAGAGGATCCCGTTCGTGGCATGGAAGCCGTATGCCTCGCGGTAATTGACCGCCGCCCAGTACGCGAAAGCCTTCGCGCACGCGTACGGGCTGCGCGGATGGAACGGCGTATTCTCGTTCTGCGGGGGCGGCGAGCTGCCGAACATCTCCGACGAGCTGGCTTGATAGAAGCGGGTCTTCGAAAGTCCGCTCTCCCGCATCGCCTCGAGCAAGCGCAGGGTCCCCAGGGCCGACACCTCGGTGGTGTACTCCGGCACGTCGAAGCTCACCCGCACGTGGCTCTGGGCCCCGAGGTTGTAGATCTCATCCGGCTCGATCGTCCGCAACAGCTTGTTCAGCGAGCTTGCGTCGTTGAGATCGCCAAAGTGCAGCTTGAGGCGGGTCCCGGGCGCGTGCGGATCCTGGTACAGGTGGTCGATCCGGTCGGTGTTGAACGACGACGAGCGCCGGATGATGCCGTGGACCTCGTACTGCTTTCCCAGGAGCAGCTCAGCGAGATAGCTGCCATCCTGTCCGGTGATGCCGGTGATCAGTGCCTTCTTCACCTGTTCTCCTGTCCTTGCCGCCGATGGTCACGGTACCAGCGGATCGTTTCCTTCAAGCCTTCCTCGAACGGGATCCGCGCTGCGAAACCGAAGAATTTCCGGGCTCGGTCGGTGGCGAGCTTGCGCCGCGGCTGGCCATTCGGTCGCGAGGTGTCCCAGCGGATGTTCCCCTTGAACTGGCAGTGCCGCGCCACCAGCTCGGTGAGCTCCTTGATCGTGATCTCGAATCCAGCGCCCAGGTTGACGGGCTCGGAGGAATCATACCGTTCGGTGGCCAGGAGGATTCCCTCCGCGGCGTCGCGCACGTGGAGAAACTCCCGGGATGGCGATCCGTCTCCCCAGGCTACGATCTCGGGATCGCCGCGCTCGACGGCCTCGATGCACTTGCGAATCAGCGCGGGAATCACGTGCGAAGTCTGCAGGTCAAAGTTGTCTCCCGGCCCGTACAGGTTCACGGGGAAGAGGACGATGGAGTTGAACCCGTACTGCTGCCGGTAGGCCTGGCTTTGTACCAGCAGCATCTTCTTGGCAAGGCCGTACGGCGCGTTCGTTTCTTCGGGGTACCCGTTCCAAATCTCTTCCTCGCGGAAGGGAACGGGTGCGAATTTGGGATACGCGCAGATGGTCCCAGTGGCGACGAGCTTCTTCAGACCGACTCGGCGGCCGACTTCCAGCAGTTGCACGCCCATCATCAAATTGTCGTAGAAGAACCGGCCGGGGTTGTCCTGGTTGGCGCCGATGCCGCCGACCTGCGCCGCAAGATGAATCACGATGGACGGCCGCGCGTCGCGATAGAGGGCCTCGACAGCCGGCATCTGGACCAGATCGTAGTCGCGCTTGCGCGGACAGACGATCTCGAGGCAGCCACGCTCCCGGAGCTCCTCAGCGACGAAACGACCGAGGAACCCGTGTCCCCCGGTCACCACGACGCGCTCCGTGCTCCAGTCGTGCGGCAGCAACACCACCTCCGTCGGGCAGGGCGCGACTCTATAGCAAGAGGCGGTTTCGAGGACCAAGGAGATTCCGGCGTTTCAGGAATGGCCTCGGCGCGCGGACTGGCGAAATGAAGTGTTCTCGCGCCGGCAACCTCTTGCGGTGGACGAGGCCGTACCCTACACTCCTGACGCTTCGTCGCCCACCCGGGTGCATCGCGCATCGCTATTGGAACCGTACCCCCCGGCTTGGCTCGTTGCCTCTACTGAGAATGTCGCCGGCGGTCCAGTGAGGTTCCGCAACGCCGCCCGGTCCTGGTCCTTGTGAAGACCGTGACCCGGAGGGAGCTGGGCCTCGCGGCTCTCGTCTTGTTGTTGCTGGCGTACATCGGCTTCGGCTCGAATTTCTTCGGCGGAGAGACGATCGCCCCGATGGACCTCCTGGCGGAAGGCCAGGGTTACTCGGAGGGCATGCCCGCCCTCGCCATGGGCAGTCCGCAAAAGACGGACGTTCTCGATGGCTTGTTGCCTTCGTGGCGCTTCGCGCGCAGCGAGCTCCGGCACGGTCGACTGCCTTGGTGGAACCCGGTCTTTACCGGAGGAGCGCCGTCGCTTTCATCCATGTTCGAAGGCTTCGTGACGCCGCGGTTCTTGCTCTATGTGCTCTTGCCGGAGCCTTGGGGCTACGGCTTGGGACTCGTCGTTCAGACGGCGCTTGCGGGCCTTGGGGCATTCCTGTTCTGCAGGCGCCGCCTCGCAGCATTCCCCGCGCTCCTCGGCGCAGTAACGTTCATGTTTTGCGGTTTCAACGACGCCTGGGCCCAGTGGCAGCATGTCGCGACCGCGTCGATGATCCCCTGGATGCTCTGGGCGCTCGCCGGGGTGCTCGACGAACCTGGGCCGCGCTCAGCTGGCATCCTGGGAATCTGCGTTGCCTTGGTGTTGTACGGCGGTTTTCCAGCAGTTGCGGCTTATGCCTTTTGCGTTGCGACCCTCCTGGCTGTCGCCGTCGTGGCCCGACGCATCCGTGACCGCGGCCGATTCGAGGTGGGACTGCGTATCGCGGGCTATGCCGCCCTCGGCGTCGCTCTGGGACTCGGTCTCACCATCTGGCAGCTCGCCCCGTCGCTCGAATTTCTACGCGAGTTCGATCTTTCGTATCGTCAAAGCTATCGAGGCGCCGGCCTCGAGCCCGGGCAAATTCGCTGGCTGTTGAGTCCCATGATGGGTGCGAAGGCGCCGGTCGAAGACGCCGCCTACGTTGGCGTGATGCCATGGCTCCTCTTGCCCTTCGTCATTCACGTTGCTCTCGTACGACGGCGGCCTTGGCCGGGGGCCGCGGACTTCGGCGTGGCCTCGCCGGTGTTCTGGTTGGCGACACTCGGAGTCGTGCTGAGCATCCGCTACCGCTTTCCCGCCAGGCTCGCGGAGCTCGCCTACGCCCTGCCGATTCTTCGGACGAATCCCAACATGCGACTGACGAGCATCATCGGCATGGCGATGGCCGTGCTCGCCGCGTTGGGAGCGCAGGCTCTTCTCGATTGGGTCAGGCCGTTGTTGGCGCGGCTGAGAACGTACGAGCCCCGCACCGTAGTCCTCGCGCCCATGATCGCCGGAGCCATCCTCGCGCTCCACTTTGCGGATGTGTCGCGTCTGGTTCGGTACCACAATGGCCGCGTCCCTGCCGGGCGTTTCTTGCCCGAAACGCCGCTCATCGCCGACGCCAGGCAAAACCTCATCCCAGGTCAGAGCGTGATGGCCACCTATCCTACTTTCATGAGCGCCGGCACCCTCGGCAGTTATGGGTTCGTCGAGTTCTTTCGACACGACTTTCGCCGGCCGAGCGATCAGGCATTTCTGGACAACGGCATGAAGTCCCGTTGGTCGCTGCTCACGTCCGCTAATTTCGATCTCGAGCGCATCAAGCTCGACTCGCCCTGGCTCATTCCGCTGAGCGTTCGCTACGTATTCACTTCGACGGTTCCCGCCTATGCGGCCTGGCAACACGACGTCACACGCTTCGCGGAGCCGAACACCGAGATCACCCAGGAATTCGTCATCGGACCGAGACAAGGCGTTTGCGCGCTCGCTCTCGTCACCGCCTGGGATTCGCCGCGTCGCGAAGGTTCCCTGCGAGTAGAGGTGCGTCGCACCAGCGGGACGGTAGTGAGCTCCACCAGGTTGCCATTGCAGCACCTGCGCAACCAGGATTGGACCTACGTCGGCTTTCCAGAGGTCGATCTCGCCGGGACCTACTCTCTGGTCCTCTCGACCTCCCCTGACACCCAGGGTCGCATCGGCGTGGTCACATCGAACGGCGACACGCAACCTGGGAATCTCGTCATCTCCGGCGCGCACATCGGCGCGGACCTGGCGCTACGAATCGAGCATTGCCGCCCTGCGCTACCCGAGCATTGGCGGGTGGCGCGTGAAGGCGCCGGAACCCTGTTGCTGGAAAACACCGCAGCGGCTCCTGGAGCGACTCTGCTCGACGCCAAGGCCTGGCACGCCGACCCTGCGGCTGCCAACTTCGATGTGAAACACGTTGAACTCGCGGCTTATCGAACTGACCACCGCACGTATGACGTAACGGCTGCCACGGATGCGTTCCTGATCGCCTCGATTCGCAGCTTCGAAGGCTGGACCGCTACCGTGGATACAGCCCCTGCCGAGATGCGCGCCTATCGCGGATTTCTCGTGAGTGTCGCGGTTCCTCCTGGTAGCCACCGGATCGAACTGCGCTATGCGCCACCCCGCGAGGGCCGCTACGGCCTCATTTCGCTGGTCGCGCTGCTTGCGTGCATTCTTCTCCTCTGGCCACCGATTCAAGGAAACGAGCACAGACCCTTGGACGTGAGATGAGCGCGCTCGGAAGGTCCAGCATTCAGGAGTGTCAACATCGTCAAGACCGTTCCTCGTCGCGCGCACGTGCCGCCTCCTCGAGTTTCCAGAGACGGGTGTTGATCTCCTCGAGCAGCCGCCGGTTGACCGAAATGACGTCCGCAATGAGTCCCATCACCCAGGTCATGAAACCCATCACCATGCAGGTGGACGCCAAAATCAACGACTGCACGTGACCGCCCCCCGATCCAGTCACCACGAAATAGAGGAAGCGGAAGCCGATCAAAAGGCCCACTCCAAACACTATCCCCCCAAGGATGAGGAAGAACCGCAATGGCCGGTAGGTCATGAAGATGCGGACGATGGTGAGGATGGACCTGCGGACATAGCTGGAGATGCTCTTCACCAGGCGGGACGGCCGGAGGTCTTCATTCGTGCGGATGGGGACCGAGGTGACGATCATCCCCTTGCGACCCGCCTGGATGATGGTCTCTAGCGTGTAGCTGTACTGCGAGAAGACTTTGAGCTGCATGGCCGCGTTCCGACTGATCGCGCGAAAGCCACTCGGAGCATCGGCGACGTCCGTACCGCTCGCCACGCGCACCGCCCAGCTGCCCAGGTTCTGCAGCGCCTTTTTCACAGGCGAGAAATGCTTGATCGTCGCGATCGGGCGAGCCCCGATGACCATCTCCGCCCTGCCCGCGAGAATCGGCTTGATCAGCTCTCCGATGTCATCCGCACAGTACTGATTGTCGGCATCGGTGTTGACGATGATGTCCGCACCTGCCTGTATGCTCGCCTCCAGTCCAGCCATGAAGGTCTTCGCGAGTCCCCGGTGCGGGCCGCTGACTATGTGATGGACACCGGCGCGTTTGGCCACCTCGATCGTGTTGTCGATGCTGCCGTCGTCGATGACTAGAAGTTCGATGAGGTCGATGCCGGGAAGCTGCTTCGGCAGGGCCGCGAGGGTGATGGGAAGAACCTGTTCCTCGTTGTAGCAGGGGATCTGGATGATGAGCTTCATCGATTCCCCTCTTGTCGGGACCGCCCGGCCCGAATCCTCTCGGGGTTTCCGCCGCGCCTTGCACGTCTCACTTGGATCTCAGGCACCATGACCAAGTCAGCTCGCTTCTATGAACAATCGTGCCGTCATGCAACGGCTCATTCCAGGGATGGAGGAAAGGCCATGCAGATAGGACAGCGGGGCTTCGTAATGGGCCATGCCGGCGACGTGAACCCGGTCGAAACCAGCCCGGCGCAGCAAGCCTCGATTCTGCTCCACGGTCCGCACTGCAACGTAGTGCGGGCTCCTGTGAACCCACTTTCTGTCCTTCAACTTCTCCAGGAAATAGTCTGCGTTAATCGTGTGCAGGTAGAACTTGGCGGACGGTCGCAAGGAACCTCGGATTCCGGAATAGATCGGATGCAGCTGTTCGTCGGCGATCAAATGACTGACGTCGAACATGAATGCTTTGTCGAACCGCGCAGGGTTGCGGTGGCAGAACTCGACGATGTCCGCGCACTCGAAACGAGCGTTCTGGATCCCGCTGTCCCGCGCCTTGCGCTTCGCCGCATCGATGAACTCCTCCGAAAAATCGATGCCACAATAGCTTGCGATCGTCTGGTGGATGTGATGCAGCAAGATACCGGAGCCGCAGCCGAAATCTGCGACCTCGTCCCCAGGCCGGAGCTCGCAGCGCCGGACGAGGGCCTCCATGCGGCTCGCAGGCAATCGGTCGTACCCGGCAACGTAATCCGCCCGATAGAGTCCGCGCAGCCCTTCTGAGACTTTCCTCATGGCGCACCGATGGGGCTTCAGCCTGCCTCATGAATCGAAACGGGCTTGAGAGTAACCTTGCTGGCGAGAAGAAAGGCGAACGCCTCGCCGACGATTTGAGCCATCCGGTAGAGACCCGCGGCGATCACGACCACGCGGACGTCGACGAGCTGGCCAACCGTCAGCGTGAGCAGCGCCTCTCGCACTCCGATTCCGGCTGGCAACCCCGGTGTGAGAAATCCTATCAGCCAGCTCGCGCTCTGCCAGCACATCACCATGATACCGACTCGCACGCCAACGCTTACCCCAAGACTCCACAGCAGAGTCAGGAACCCGATGCCAAAGTAGATATGGGCCGCAAGCAACGTGAACCCCACGATCGGCAACGCGTGGCGCGACGTGCGCAGGTAATCATAGGCGCTCCTCCGGAGAATCAGTCCCGTCGTCACCGTCATGGCGGCGGCGAGCGCGACGGCAGCCACCGCCAGAAGTGAGGGCCCATGCCAGCCCTCCCTCGGCGAGCTGCCGACAATCGAGACGCCAGCAGAGAGGAAAGCCGTAGTCAGAAGTACGTCGACGACGACCTCGACGACGAGCGCCTTCGCCATGGTCTTCGCGTCAAGCTGAATGCGTTCACGCGCCTGAACGACGCGCGAGGCGAGATGAAGGATGTTCGAGGGCAGGTACTTCTGAATGTTCGTCTGGCAATAGAATGTATACGCCGCTCGCAGCTCAAGTGGCCGGCCCCCAACGCATTCGAGAATGACTTTCCAGTGCCAGCTCAGAACCAGCAGGAGCAACGGAAAAGACACCGAAATCGCGGCTGCTATCCCGAGGGCCGGAACGATCTCAGCTGCTGGCGGCAGTTTTCCTGCAAGATCGCGAAGGACGAATGAGAGATAGCCGAATGCCAGAACCGGACACACGACCCGGGAAATCGTCCTCACCACCCGCGCGAACCGGCTACCAGCCAGCCGCTTGAATCGTGCGCCGATCATATGGCCGGCTTTCGCAGCAACCAGATATAGGTCGGGAACAGCCAGTACCCCCAATGAACAGCCAATCTCGCAAACCAATGCTTCAGGCTTCCTGCAGCAATTTGATCGACGGCGCAAAAGGCGACTGGATCGTCTACGATGCGCCGGGTGTAGTCGATCAGTTCGAATCGATTGACCACCGACCGCAGCCCAAAAACAGTGAGATGGTTCTCGTAGTATTTGTCAAGACGGCGCGTCACGCGCAGATAGCGATCGGCCATGAATTTCGGCAATACGCTCAAGAGCGGCAGCCGATGGTGCGGCTCCATCCACTGCAACCTGTTGCCAGCCGCGAAGTAGCACACGCCGCCCGGTCCCAGGACGCGGTAGATCTCGTCCAGCATGCGTCGGGCACTCGGCACGTGTTCGTAGACATGCGAACAAATCACAACGTCGAACGCCTTGTCGGCGAAGTCGAGGTGCTCGGAGTTCATCCGGTGAAACTCGACGGGCGCTCCGACCAGGAGCGCCTCGTCCCGCGCAGAGGCGATGGCATTGGCATCGATGTCGACGGCCGTATACGCGGCGAATTCACGGCAGAGGTTGAGGGAAACTCCACCCGAGGCGCAGCCCACCTCCAGGGCGCGTCGTTCGCGCAGCCGGTCGCCGAGCTGGTCCTTGAGCACCGCCAGCGTCTTGTCAGCCTTCAGTCGCCGCGCCGCCGGGTCCATGCTCTCGTGAGAATAAAGGGCGGAGTAGTTGTCCTGATATCCACCTTCGCCCCTCTCGGGAGTTTTGGCATCGGCCGACATCAGGTGGCCACTGCCCGCTGGAGTTCGGACGCGATCCGCTCGATGTCAGGCTCGCTCAACCCTGCGTGCGTAGGGAGACAGAGCGCGCGCGCAGCGATCGATTCCGTCACCGGGAGCTTCAGGCTACGGTCCTCATAGGGGGGCAAGTGATGGAGCGGATAGAAGGCGGGCCTCGTCTCGATCCCGGCCTCCGCCAATTGTGCTGCCACCTCATCGCGGTTTTTGCGGACGCCCGGTTTCAGCGCAACCACATACATCCAGAAACAGTGCGTTCCCCAGGATTTCACCTGGGGCAAGTCAATCGATTTCCCGAGCGGCCCTAGATGCTGTGCATAGGAGGCCGCTACCCGGCGTCGCTCGCCGAGGTGCCACTCGAGCTTCTCGAGCTGCGCCAACCCTATAGCGGCCTGCACGTTCGTCATCCGGTAGTTGTAGCCGACGACCGTGTGCCAGTATCGGCGTTTAGGATCGACGCCCTGGTTCCTGAGCAGCTTGATTCTCGCCGCCAGATCCTCGCGGTTGGTGGTTAGCATCCCGCCCTCACCGGTGGTGATCATCTTGTTGCCGAAAAAGCTGAACACTCCAATGTCGCCGATGGCACCGATCGGAGCTTCCTTGTAAGTCGCTCCTTGCGCTTCAGCCGCGTCCTCCACGACGAAGAGGTTCCGCGCACGGCAGAGCTCGACGATCGGATCCATGTCCACAGGATGTCCGTACAAGTGGACGACCATCACCCCCTTGGTCCGGGGTGTGATGCGGGTGGCGATCTCGTCGGCGCTGATGGTCCATGTGTCACGGTCGCAATCGGCCAGAATGGCACGCGCGCCACAGTAGGTGACTGCGTTTGCCGAGGCGATGTACGTGAAGGAAGGAACGATGACCTCGTCTCCAGGCCCGACCCCCAGAGCCAGCAGCGCAAGGTGCAAACCACAGGTACCGTTCGCGCAGCTGAATGCGTGCCGAGCGGCGGAATGACGGGCGAACTCCGCTTCGAACCTCTCCACGTACTTGCCCACCGAAGAGATCCAGCCGCTTTCGAGACAATCTTGAACGTACTTCGTCTCGTTCCCGTTGAAGATGGGTCGGGCTACCGGAATCCGGTGGGGAATGGGCATCTATCCTCCCTGTCTTGCCGAGGTGTCGATGAGGCGCAGATAGCCAGCGATCGCTTGCTGCCATGCGTATCTGGAGACCACGTACTCACGTCCTAAACGGCGCTGCTCGGAGAGATCG
The DNA here is from genome assembly GCA_036513415.1 of Myxococcales bacterium. Classification (GTDB taxonomy): domain Bacteria; phylum Myxococcota; class Myxococcia; order Myxococcales; family 40CM-4-68-19; genus 40CM-4-68-19. Next base: position 26,072 of record DATBZA010000100.1, read on the forward strand.
GGTCTGGATAGCACTTGGCGTACTCTGTCTGCCAGGTCCCGTGAATCGGCCGGCCGGAAGTAGAACGCGCCGCGTCCATTCTCGATCGAGCCGCTGTTGCCCCCGACATCACTGACGAGCGCGATCGAGCCGCATGCCATCGCCTCCAGCGCGGCGGTCGCGGATCCTTCGGTATCACCCTTCGCGTCGATGCACGAGGGCAGGACATAGAGGTCGCAGGTTCGCAGTAACGGCACGAGATCGCTCTCTGGAATGGTCCCCGGAAAGACCATGCGACCATCGACACCCAGGTCCTTGGCGCGTCGCCGGATCGGCTCCATCAGCGGTCCGTCCCCTCCCACTAGAGCGCAGACATCGGGAAGCTCACTCCTGAGTTGGCCCATCGCCTCGACGATGAAACGGTGGCCTTTCCGCTCGACCATGCGACCGGTGAAGAAGAGAAATCGCTTGTCGCCCAGTCCGTACTTGGCGGCGACGGCCAAGTGCCGGGGTCCGGGCGAGTAGTAGTCGACGTCGATCCCGTCGGGGATGACCGAGATGCCGGCGCGCCCACTCACCGCCTCTGCCGCATCCGCTGCTGCGCGGCTGATGGCCACGACCCAGTCGGCTTTCCGGATCACCCAGCCAACGAGCGGCTTGAGCCACGGCCAATGACCTTCGCGGAAGGGGTAGACCTCTGCGCCGTAGATGGTGATCAGGAGAGGCCGACGAGAAATGAATTTGAGCGCCACTCCGATCAGGCCAGTCGGAAAGGCCCAATGAGCATTGATGATCTGGCTCCCATTCGAACGCAGCTCACGCAGGCCCTTCCACAGCATGCCTGAAAAATACAGGGGAAGCACCAAGCGCTTGCGGGGGGATCGAACATTCTCGGGCAAGCCTCCACCGTCGACGAGGAGGTGGATGCCGGGCACGGAGTAGCGATGCACACGTACGGCATTGACGACGGAGTATGCGGGCGTCCCTTCATCAGCGTGCGTAACTACGTCGACGGAGAGCCCTTCCCGAACGAGAAAGCGCGCCATGTCGTGCACAAACTTTCCGCGGGGAAATACGGCCTCGTCCGGCCGAAAGCTCGGGTACGACGTGGTGAGCAGGCAGACGCTGAGCCGCGCAGTTGGACCCTTCAATGGTTGGCGCGATTCCGTCGCTGACATCGTAACGGGAGCCTCTGACCCGCGCAGCGCGCGCGGGAACTTCGGTGAGTCCACGGCGGCACCCCACCCTCAGTCGCGCTGGCGATGATACCGAGGGTCATGATCTCCGCGTTCGATGGCCAGATCGTCTGTGCAGCCGGGCACCTGAAGACTGACGGGCCTCGTGCCAATAGCCCAAACGCTACCCGGGCGCAAGCGCGCTGCGCCGCAGTTTCCAGAGGGATCCACATCACACCGGGACCAAAGCATCAGCTCGAGCGCAGGTCTGAATGCTGACACAGATCCGCATCGGAAACTGCTCGTAAGGCACAGTTCCTCTCCAGCGGTTGTGGGCTTCCGCGGAGAGGTAATACGTCTCGATGTCGAGACTCATGGCACCGAGCATCCGGTCCAGGTTCTCCTGGAGGAACCCGAAGCCGGAGAGCATCAGGCCCAACTTCCGGTAGTGCGACTCGGCTCCCGCGCCCTTGTGCACGTGGTCGATGGCATGCACCGTCAAGCCCTCGGGCTTGAGGAATTTCGCCAGACCGGCAAACACGCCGCGAAGCGCTTCGTCCGGGATGTGCTCGAGGACCGAAATCGAATAGATGCAATCGAACGAGCGCGGTTCGAGCTCGCGCGTGCTCTCGCTGAACTGGTCGCGCACGAATCGGACGTCGGGGCACTGACGGCGAAAGATCTCGTACTCCTGGGGTCCGTTGCCCGAGCCGTCGTAGGGATCGACGATCGTCACCTCGTAGCCGAGGCGATCGAGAATGTCGGCTACGAAGGGCTCTCCGCCGCCGATCTCGAGCAGGTGTCCGCCTGGCGGTACCTGTGAAAGAATCGCCTTTAGGACCCAGGGCCTCTGCGCGTCCTTGAGATCCTGGTTCGCCGCAGCCAGTGGCCGGAGGTGATCGAAGCTGTCGCAATAGTCCCTGACGGTGGCGTAGCTCAGCGGCCCGACTTCGAAGCTCCGGTAGCGTTGCGCGATCCGATCGAGTGCAGCGTCATCGAACCATGCTGCTGTCTTGTGGTTGCGCATCTTCTTGGTCCTGCTCGGCTTGGCGCCGCCCATTGGATGCGGCTGCGAGACCAGGCTCTGATAAAACGCGTTGAGATCGTGCGCGGCCTTCGGCCACGACAGATGTTCCAGCGCGAACGATCGTCCGGCCGCGCCGATGCGACGACGCCGCTCCTCGTCGTCCATGAGCGGCTCCAACTTGCGGGCGATCTCGAGAGCATTGCCCGCCTCCAGAAGCAGGCACTGCTCGCCATCGACGAGTTCGCGACCGATGTTGGAGCGTGGCAGCAGTACAGGCTTTCCAGAGGCGAAAAATTCCGGCAGCTTCGAGGGGAAGCGGTAATCGTTGAACGGATCGGACCCTCCGGGCTGCACCAGGACATCGGCCAGGGAAAGGATCGCCGGAAGCTCGGTACGTGGGCGCACTCCGAGCTTGATGACAATCTCGCGCATCGCGTCGGAGAGCGCCGGCTCATGAGGCGGAACGAAGTCGATTCCGGTCCGTACCAGACGCACCCGCACGCCCCGCCGGCGCAGCAACGCGAGTGCCAGGTAGAGGCTCGACACTTCCTGCTGATTCGCGGGGTGCACGTTGCCCGTGTAGACGACGACGCGCTCGCTGGTCGCGATTCCGAGTTGCTCGCGGAGGCGCTCGTCCCGCGCCATCCCCCAGCCGAGATCGGCGTCGAAGGCGGGCCAGAAGATCTGGCCGGGAACGCCCGCGGGCTTGAACTCGAGCAGGCGATCGATCAGCGCCGTGACCCCGGTAGCGCCTGCGAGAAAGCGCCGGTAGCGGACGGGATGCGAAAGGCTCTCTGGGATGTCAGCCTCGGGCCGCCGTCGAATCTCGGCGACTGCAGAAGGCCCCAGCATGCGCTCGAGGATGCTCTCCTCGTTGTCTTCGAGATGAACGACGTAACCACAACCGAGGCGCGCCGCCAGCTTCTCGGTGTAGCACCTGACAATCTCCCGCGGAGTCCAGGCGTGGACCAGCGTGGGTCCCCGCTCGCCGGGAGGTGACCGAAGCAACTCCTCATAGGTGCGCGCCCTGAATCGGGGGGTGCCAAGGTCGCGCACCGTATGCACGTCCCTCGGAACGGCAACGGCGCAGTCCACCCCGAGCTGCACGAGCTCGTTGGCCAGATGGAACACGTGCACCGCGCTGTTGCTCGCGAAAGAGTTGTGGTTGACGAAGACGACGTTCACGACGGTGCGTCCTGTCGCGGCGAGTAGTCCACTCGCTCGAGGGAAAAATTGCTGTTGTAGTACGGGTCTCCCCGGCGGATGATCTCGCCCCAGCTGTCGAGCAGGAGGGCGCGATCCAGATGATCGTAGACCTTGCCGCGGGTGGCGCTCTCGTGATGGTAGAGTCGGGCTCGCGGCACGTAGAGAATGCGCTTGCCCTGCGTCCGGGCGCGCAGGCACAAGTCCACATCCTGGTAGTGGCTGGCATAATGGTCGACGAGGCCGCCGAGGTCCAGATAGTCCTGCCGGCGGATCGCCAGGCAAGCCGCGGTGACGCCGGATACCTCACGGGTACAGCAGAGGGACCCGGCGTATCCGTCCCCGTCCGCGGGAAATCCACGCATCAGATGGTCCGCCGTGCCCCGAACCCCGATCACCACGCCGGCATGTTGTACCGAGCCGTTCGGATAGAGCAGCAGGGGTCCGACGATACCGACTCCTGGCTGCAGCAGGTGGAATACCAGGGTCTCCATCCAATCCCGATCGATCACCTCGGTGTCGTTGTTGAGGAGGATGAGGACGTCGCCTCGCGCGTGCTGGACGCCGAGATTGTTCGCGGAGGAAAAGTTGAAACTCTGGAGGAAGGGCACCACCTGGACCGGATGCTTTCGGATGGCAGCCAGAGCCCGTTCGTCCGTGGTGCCATTGTCGACGACGATGACTTCGAAACGGGGATAGGTGCTCCGCTCGAACACTGAATCGAGGCAGCGGCTGATGTGATGCGGAGCATCCTTCGTAGGAATCACGAGGCTGACCAGCGGCGTGTCGCCTCCCGGGCGTGGCTTGAGAACGACCCGGTGCTCGTGCTCGGGATGCGGTTCGGCAGTGGCGCGAACGCCCAGGCGCGCCAGGTGCGCTGACACGGCGGAGGCTTGCAGCGAGGTGATTCCCGACTTCTCGCCGGGGTCCTTCGCGACGCTTCCCCGCACGGCTCTCCAGTGATAGAGCACCTTCGCCACGTGCCCGATGCGGTCGGTCCGTTCGGACACGCGCAGCATGAACTCGAAATCCTGGACCTTGTCGAAACGGGAGTCGAAGCCCCCGACCTCCATCGCGACGCTCCGGCGCACCACGAGCAGGTGCCCGACATACATGACTCCCCGGAAGAGCTCCGGTGACCAGTCGGGTTTGTGGAAGCTTTCGTACGCCCGACATTGCTCGTCGATCTTGTCCTGATCGGTATAGACGGCGTCGAGATGCGGAGACTCGACGAAACGGCGCACGACCTCGAACAGAGCGTCAGGCGTCAGCGTGTCGTCATGATCGAGCAGCGCCACCAACTCGCCGGTGGCGGCCCCGAGCGCGACATTGGTGGCCGAGGCAATTCCGCCGTTGCGCTCCTGCCAGAGCACGCGAACCCTCGGGCCAACCCCCTCGAGCTTCTTGAGACAGGCGCGCGATGCCGGGTTGCTCGAGGCATCGTCGACGAGAATGAGCTCCCAGTTCGGATAGAACTGGCTGCGGACGGAATCCACTGCAGCCGTCAACCAGCGCGGGTCGGAGTTGTAGCAGGGCACCAGGACCGAGACGAGTGGCTCCCTCGAGAAGGCGGCAATCTCCTCTTCGGCCTCGGGACGTGAGATTCTCTTGGGGGCTGGACTACTAGCCCCGTTGGGGGAGTGCCCAATCGCTTTTGGGCGGGCCTCGAGTCGGCCGTACAGCGCCTGGCTTCGCAACTCGCGCCAGGTCGCGCGAAGTCCCCGGGAGTGCGCCTCAGCCAGCGCCGCCCGGATGGATCGCCATCCGCGAGGCGTGCACAGCAGGCCAGCCAGCGTGACCAGCTGCACCAGGACGCCGGGCCACCGGCTCCATTTGTCCAGGACGAGATCGAACCGACCTGCCTGGTTCCCGACATCGATGCGAAGACCCCGGGTGGGCCGGTCGATGGGAATGTACTGGGAACGCCTCTTCGTCTTGCCGTCGAGCGCGCCGAAAACGAGACCATGCTCTTCGCTGAAGCCCGCTCCGTAATCGACGTGGAGCTTGAGCAGCAGCGGAGCCTCGGAGCGCCCCTTCCAGGAAACGCGGTACCAGCCGCGATCGACCTGTCGAGCGACCAGAAACTGGGCGGTGCCGCCTGGAGCCTCCCATTGCCACGCTTCGTCCGCAGCCTTGCGGACTCGATCGCCCGGATACAGCAAGGTCCTCTTGCGAACCCCAGGGGCGCGCAGATCCTCGAGCGCCTCCATGCGCGCTGTCAGCGTCGCGGCAGTCAGGAGCTGGGTCTCATTCGAAGCTACCCGCGCTTCCAGGACCTGGATGGCAGCGGACGCCCTCCCGACCTGTTCTTTGAGTGCCCTCGTCGTTTCTTCCAGCGCCGTCAGCTGGGCTCTGAGCGCGTCGCTTCGAGCAGACCAGGCTCGACCCTCCTCCACTATCGCCCGTTCCGCCGCGAAGAAGTCGGCTGACATCGGCCAGCCCATCCTCACGTACAGGGTACCCTCGCTCGAACGCGCCAGCGCCGCGGAGGGGATAGGCAGTTCGACGAAGGGGTCGTCGCCCCTCGACAACCACCAGCGGTTGTGGCCTGACGAGAACTCGACCAGGCCCTGGGAGGCGGTGCCAACGATCGACAGCTCTTCGCCCGTCCAACGCCACGTTTCCACGCCGTCCCTATCCAGCAGCGAGATCGAATGGACTCGCAAGAAACCTGGTCGGTCGGCGACGTCCAGTCTCACTCTGGCGGGCGGGGGCTTGAGCTCCGGCAGACGGAGCCGGATCTCCTGCGACGCTACGCCCACTTCTCCAGAGGCGTAGACGCTCTTCGCGTCGCTGTAGGTTTCGTCGCCGCTCCTCCAGTAGAGTTGCAGCCCGAACACCGCGCGCGGGCTCCGCAGCGGCGCCACGTTTGGCTGCGGAGATCCTCCCGGAACCGTTTCCACGATGAACTGGTAGGTCAGGGCATCGGGGCCGGAGAGGATTGCGCTCCGCACCGGGGCCGGGAGCCCGTCCAGGTGTGGGAACTCGCTCTCCTCCACCGGAAGAGTCACGAAGTCGAGGCTGAGGGGCTGCAGACCCTGATCGGCAAGGAATCCGAGGAGACTCTTGCGCGTGTAGAACCGGACGTGTGTAGTGTCCAGGATTCCTTCTGGCGTGTAGTTGAACTGCCCCTCGAGAAGCCCGGCGATCACGCCGGCGTAGCCGACGTTCGGGATCGAGATGATGATCCGGCCGCTCGGACGCAAGCTGCGCAAGAGCTGCTTGAGGACGTCACCCGGATTGCGCAGATGCTCCAGGACGTCTGCACAAACGACCGCGTCATACTCGGCCTCGGGGAGTATCTGGTCTAGCCTTGCAGACTCCAGATCGACCGTCAGAAACGTACGGTAGGACGCGCGAGCGGCGGCCGCGAGCCCTTCATCGATTTCGATCCCGTCGACCGTGCAGCCTTTCTCTGCCGACAGGTATGCGCCCAAGAATCCCCGGCCGGCACCGACGTCCAGCACGCGACTGCCGGGTGCGATCAGCTTCGCGACCTTCGAGAGAGAATCCCCTCCCTCCGCCTTGATCGCGCGCGCGTAGTGTGCCCGCCGGCGATCTGGAGCGTCCGTCATGTCCATCGACGCGACCCTTGAGGCCCGGTACGCCCCAGGGGTGAGGGGTTGCCGGCCTCGCTCGGTTCGTTGGCCTCCGCCGCTGCCAAAGCCGGTGAGAAGTACTCGTGGGTAGCCGTACCCGTCAAGACAAACCCCCTGGCCGGCGAACGAAAGCATCTCACGCCAGCAGGCAGTGCGCCGGTCGGAGCGCATGCGCCAGCGGGTCTTCTGACATATACAGGCCCGCCCATGATCGATGACCTGATCCGCCACCTGCGCCGCACCGGCGGTGAGCTGCTGCCCACGCTCCTGAGCGGCGCGGCGCCACACGGCGAGCGGCTCCAGGTCACGGCCGGACCGGCGCTCTTCCAGCTCAGCGGCCCCATGCCATCGGGGTGGGTGGAGGTCGATCTCCGGATCGGCGCCTCGGCCGGGCGTCCCGGACGCGCACGCGTGATCGCTGACGCGGGGAAGGATACGGTGTCAGTTCCGCTGTCCCTCACCCCTGACGGCAGCGCGCGAACGGTCGCGCGCCTGCCGGACTTCGTGCGGAGCCTGAAGCTGGAGCTCGACCGTACCGGTCCGCTCGACCTGCCCGCAGTGCGCGTGCGGGAGCTGACCTGGGCGGAGGCTGCCGCGCGGTTGGCGGCGCCGGTACTGTCGCGCCGGCTGCGACGGCCGTGGGAACTGCCTGAGTCAGGTGCTAAGCTGCTGCGCACGTTGCGCCAAGGTGGAGTGCGCGGCGTGATGGCCTGGCTGCTGCACAAGGAGCAGCGGAACGGCTCGCCGGATGCCGGGTACGCGGATTGGCAGCGCGCGTTCTCTACGATCTCGGAGGCCGACCGGGTCAGCATCCGCAGACGTGCGGCGGGGCTCAGGACGCGCTTTTCCCTGTTGATGGCGGTTTGCGATACGCAGGAAGCGTGGCTGGCGCGCGCCCTCGCGAGCGTGCGCTCGCAGCTGTATCCGCACTGGCAGTTGTGCATCGTGGACACCGGATCGAAGAGCGCGCACGTCCGCAACCTGCTCGAGACGGCCGCCCGGGAAGATCCGCGCATCCAACTCGAGCTCCGCTCCGGGATCGGCAAGGCTTTGGCGTCGAACGCCTCGCTCTCGTTGGCAACCGGCGACTTCGTGGCGCGCCTCGATCCTGAAGACGAGCTGGCCGAGCACGCTCTGTACTTGCTCGCCGAGGACCTTGAATCGCACCCCGATACCGACCTTGCGTACGGCGACGATGACAGGATCGATGAGCAGGGCCGCTTCGTCGACCCGCATTTCAAGCCCGACTGGAACCTCGACCTGCTCCGGTCGCACGACTACATCGCGCACCTCTGCGCGATGCGCCGGGAGCGAGTGATCGACCTGGGTGGGTATCGCGCGGGATTCCCTGGCAGCGAGAGCTACGACCTCTGCCTCCGCGTTGCGCGGGACGGCCGCGTGCGGCACGTGCCGTTCGTCCTCTACCACCGGCGCCTCGGCGCAGGTTCCCCTGAGCTGAAGGACTCTGCCGATGTGGCAGTGCGCGTGGTCCAGGAACACCTTGGCTCGTCGGCGCAGGCTGCCGTCGGACCGCTGCCCGATACGCGCCAAGTGCGCTGGCCGATACCCGATCCCGCGCCCCTGGTCAGCCTGATCATCCCCACCCGGGATGCGCGCCCGCTGCTCGAGACCTGTGTCGAGTCGATCCTGCGCGCGACGGAGTACGAACATTTCGAGATCGTCATCATCGACAACCAGAGCAGCTCGCCCGACGCACTCGCCTACTTCTCGTCATTGCAACAGCGGGGCGTCGCGCGCGTGGTCCGCTTCGACCACCCGTTCAATTTCTCCGCCATCAACAACGCCGGCGTCCGCGAGGCGCGCGGACAAGTGGTCGCCCTGCTCAACAACGACCTCGAAGCCATCGAGCCGGGCTGGCTGGGGGAGATGGTGTCACACGCCCTTCGACCCGAGATTGGGGCGGTCGGGGCGCGGCTGCTCTACCCTGATCGGACGGTGCAGCACGGGGGGATCCTCCTCGGTATCGGCGGTATCGCAGGGCACGCGCACAAGCTCTCCCCGGAGCACGACCCCGGCTATTTCCTGCGCGCGCAGATCGCCCAGGACATGTCGGCGGTGACCGCGGCGTGCCTGGCGATCCGGCGCGAAACGTACCTCGCGGTCGGCGGGTTCGACGAGACTCTTGCGGTTGCGTTCAACGACGTGGACTTCTGCCTCCGCGTCGGCGAAACCGGCCGTCGCAATCTCTGGACCCCGTTCGCGACCCTCATCCACCACGAGTCGCGCACACGCGGCGCGGACGACTCGGCGCCGAAGCGTGCCCGCTTCCACCAGGAGATCCGACGGATGCACGCGCGCTGGGGTCACGTGTTGGGGAACGATCCCGCCTACAACCCCAACCTGACCCTCGAATCCGAGGACTTCGCGCTGGCCTGGCCGCCGCGGGTCCGCAAGCCCTGGTAGTGATCAGGCCGGCAGCAGCTTTTCCACGCGCGCACGCATCGCATCCAGCTCCGCCCGCAGCAGCGCGCATTCCTGCGCCAGGCGGCGTGTGCGGGTGGACTCCTTGGAGAGCACGATGGTGAGCGAAAGGACGTTGAGCGTCAGATACAGGATCGCGAGCGCGAAGAGCGCGTTCGACGGCACCTGCACGCCGATGGCACGCGTGAGGTCCTGCAAGAGGCGAGGAAAGATCGCGAACACCAGCACCGCGCCGGTGGACAGCAGCCAGAGGAGGCTGTCTCGCAGGCTCAGGCGCTGGAGTCGCACCAGGTAGAGCACCCATCCGGTGAAGGCGAGCAGCGTTCCGCAGGCGAGGATCTGCAACTCGAGCGGCAGCAGCGGGTTCGTCATCCGGAAAGCTCCGCATTGCGTCGTCGCTCGACCGGAAGGAGGAGCAGCGCGAGCGAGACCTTGACCAGATAGTAGAGAGTCCGGCCGGGCCCGATGCTGCTGGCCCCGTGCCGCCGGCTCCGCATCACGACGGGGACTTCCTGCAAGCGGAGGCCGCAGCGGATCGCGAACGCGATGGCTTCGGGCTCCGGATAGTCCGACGGGTAGCTCGCCGCGAACAGCTCGATGGCGCGCCGACCAGCGACACGAAAACCCGAGGTCGGATCCGTGACGCGGGCATCGCAGCGCAGGCGCAGGAACCAGGACAGGTAACGCGTTCCAGCGCGGCGCAGCGCGGTCGACTGGAAGCCGCCAGCGCCGAGATACCGCGACCCGATCACGAGATCGGCCGTCCCCGCCTCGATGGGCCGCAGCGCCGCAGCGAGATGCCTGGGATCGTGCTGCCCGTCGCCATCGATCTGGGCCGCGACGTCGTAGCCGTGGTCGCGCGCCCAGAGGTATCCGGTCTGGACCGCGCCCCCGATTCCGAGATTGATCGGGAGCCGCAGCAACACCACGCCCTTCTCCCGCGCGACCGACGCCGTGCCGTCGCTGGAGCCGTCGTCCACCACGCACACGTCCCACGACGGGGCGGCAGCGCGTAACTCCTCCAGCACCGCCGGGAGGTGCCGCTCCTCGTTCCAGGCGGGCACGATCGCCAAGGCGCGCATGCGTGGTGTCTATCATTTCTTCAGCATCCGGCGGAGCGCAATGCCGGAATCCAGGTACCGGGCGCGACACCAGGCCGTTGGACCACCCTGCGGATGAACCAGGAGGTGCGCGTCGGCGATGCGCACCGTCGCTCCCGAGCAATCGATCGTACCGAGCACCTCAGGATTGACGGCGAACGCCCATGAGCGCGTCGGGTCGGGCGGGACTTCGATGACGAGCGCGGAGACCTCCGCGCGGAATCGCCCTTCGCTCGGGCAGGAATAGTCGAACTCGAGCGCGCTGGCCGGCGTACCGCGCGCGACTCCGACGGCGCACACCGGCGTTCGCCGGGACCAGAGGCGCAGCTCCCCCGCTGGCTGCGGAATCCATTCGCCGGCGCAAGCCGGTTCAGGCGCGGACCCTGGCTCCATGAGTAGATGGTTGACCCCGAGCGCAGCCAGGCGACGGCTGCACGGCGGGATGGCGACGCGGATCGCATCGGGTTGCACCAGACGTGTCCGCGCGGGCGGAAGTTCGAACGTGTAGTGCGCGTATCGGTTGTAGAGCTCTTCTTCGAGTCCCGGCGATTCCGGGGCGAGAAAGCGGAACAGCGCCAGATCGGGCGAGTTCTGGACCCCGCCGAGCATGGGCCAGCCGAAGGCTGCCAGCTGGGCTCCCGCGTGCGTCGAATAGTCGAGGATCCGGCCCGCGGTGCGCGCGAGCGCGCGATCCACCGCGCGATGCCCCTCGCCCTTCTCGAAGAGCTGGACGGAGTGGATCAACGGGTTCACGCGATGATTCGCGAGCAAGAGCGAAATCGGCCAGGCGACGAGCAGCAGGGTCGCGCCACGGGCCGTTCCCGAAAGCAGGGCGCCCGCGCAGAGCAGGGCAGCGGCAACGACCATCGGTGGCACCCATGCGCGGGCGTAGCAATCGGTCAAGGCCTCGCTACGAAAGTGCCCTCTTGCCACGAAGGCACACGCGGCCACGGCCGCGATCCCGGCCAGCCCGCGCCAGCGGAACGGTTCCGGCTGCGCGTCGGAACGAAGCGCCGCGAGCAACCGGCTCACCAGCAATGCCGCCGAAACTCCGAATGCCATCCAGGCGCGCCCTGCCGCAGACCATTGCAGGAGCGTGAGCCGGCCGAACCAAGGGGGCAGAGGCAGGTAGAGCCATGCGCACAAGACCCCGAAGGCAAGGACGCTCGCCGGGCTGGTCCGGACCAGGGTGCTAAAGGCGCGCCGACCGCGCCCGCTCACCAGCGCAAGGGCCGGCAGCACCGCGAAGGGGAGGACCTCGATGCTCGACGCTTCGCAAACATTGCTCGGTGGAATTCCGAGATACCGTTCGGGTCCGCAGTGGACTGGAGCGGAGACGGTGAGCGAAGGCCAGACCATCTCGATCAGGCGGTCCAGAGGCATGGCTCCGGCTTCCGCGATCCGTCTTCCGGGGTACGCGGTACCGGCCACCAGCGACAGGTAGGGGAGGTGATAGAACACGCCGAGCAGGGCGCCCATGGCGATCATCGCAATTAGAAGCGCGCCGGCGCCGAGCCGCTGCCTGCGCCATGCCACGTCGGCGATCGCCGCGCACACGACCCAGAGCATCGGCGCCCAGATCGGTGGATAGAAGACGCAGAAGCTGCATGCGGCGCAATAGGCCGTCAGGGCGAACCAGCTCTTGCCGCCACTCCGGAGGGCGCGCGCCGCAACGCCTCCGGTCAGGCAGAGGAAGCCGATGAACTCCAGCATCACAGTGGACCGCCACCAGACGAACGCGCTGGAGAAGAACACCGCGACGGCAGCGACCGCGGCGGTCCACTTGTCCTCCACGAACGCGCTGAGCAGCGCGTAGACGCCCAGGAGCAGCAGGGCATCCCGCAGAAACCACCGGGCACCGTGCGACCACCGCAGCGGGACCAGGTAGGGCCAGGTCAGCGGACGGAACGGTACGCCCCAATCCAGGACCGGAATGTCGTATGTGTTTCGCTGTAGCTCACCGAGCCCTTCGTTCAAGTTGACCAGCGGGAACCCGGCGAGCTGCTGGGCGCGCACCTGCGGTGTCTCCACCGCCCACTCATCGCTGCGGATGCCGCGAGAGGTGCCCCACAGCTCGCGCTGCCCGTTGCGCTCCGCCTCCGTGAACAGGCGATCATAGTGGGTTGCACCGTACAGCCAGGAGCTGCCCGAGAACCCGGCCAGGCCGAGCGCGACCAGCACGAGAGCGAACGCCGCGAACCAGCGCGGCATCAAGGCACCAACACCACCTTCCCGAAGTTCTTCCGTGACCGTAGCCGCTCGTGCGCTTTCCGCGCCTGCGCGAACGGCACCTCCATGTCCACGATAGCCTTGAACTCCTTCGCGGCGAATCCCTTCAGCGCCCGAATCGCCTGCGAGCCTCTCGGCGTCGCAGCGGGGCGCCGTGGCTCACTTCTTCTTCGCGCGATCGAACTTCCAGGCGTCGTTGAACTCGCGGATCGTCTCCGTCGTCCGGGGGTTCCAGAACATCTTCCGCAGAATGGCGGGCGGGACGGTGACGATGTGTGCACCCGCGTGGAGCGCCTCGTTCACGTCCGCCATGTGGCGCATGGAGCCCACGATGATCTGCGCCTTCAATTTTTCCCGCTCGAGCACGGCGCGGGTCTGCTCGATGATCCTTGCCGGCTCATATCCCATGTCGCGCACCCGTCCGGAGAAGATGCTGACGTAGGTGGCGCCCGCTAGCGCAGAGACGTAGGCCTGGTTGAACGACATGATGCAGGTGACGTTCACCGGCGTCTTGTCGCCGCGCTCGAGCGTGTGGATCACCCGGAGCCCGATCTCCGTCATGGGCACCTTGATGACCACGTGCTTCGGATGCCATTTCAGGTACTCGCGCGCCTCCGCCAGCATCTCCGCTTCGGTCTCGGTGGTCAGCTCGACGCTGGTCGGGACCTTGCCCATGGAGATGATCTCGAGAATGTGTGTCTTGAGATCGACGCCGGGGTTCTCCTTCGAGATGATCAGCGGGTTCGTGGTGATGCCGGAGACGATGCCGGTCGCCATGAACTGGCGAATTTCTTTGAGATCGCTCGAATCGAGAAAGATGGCCACTGCACCCTCGGATGGATGGGAACCGCGCGCGATACGGAGTACAGCGCGGGCGTGTCAATCTGCCAAATTCACGACCACCGGCTCTGCCTCGACAACCTCACGGGGCCGCCGCACCAGAAGAGCGCCCACCGCCATACCAGCACAGACGAGCAGGCCGACGCCCGCAAGCCAGAGCGCCGCCGCCCACCCTGGCGGCCGGAACTCGAACCGGACCGAATGTTCTCCTGCTTCCAGGATGAGCCCCCTGAACAGGTAGTTGGTCCGGAAGATCGGTTGCTCGACTCCGTCGACGAACGCCCGCCATCCTTCGACATGGCTGTCGGACACCACCAGCACGGACGGGCCGGCCACCGCAGCCTGGAACGAGAGATCGTTCAGGCCGTATCGGATGTCGGACACCCGCTGCGGCACCGGCTCGCTTCCGCACCCTGGCCCACACAACGCCGCCCACCGGTCCTTCGGGAAGTCGTCTGCGACCACCGCGAACGGCGCGGACGCGTCGAGCGTTCCCAGCCGCTCGAGGGCAGCCTCGGGCGATCTTTCGATGTAAGGCTGCTGGACGGCGAAGATTCGTTGCCACGCGTGCTGGTTCTCGACGATGACGCCGCCGCGCATCTCGGCGTCGGCGTACGCGACGCGGTTGCGCGCGATGTAGTCCTCGATGCCGTTGGGAAACGAAATCACGTACCGGACGTTGAGCAGGTTCAAGATGCCGTCCGGGACTCGAAACCCTTCGCTGTGGGGCGACGCGTGCAGGAACCATCCGTACCGCAGGTCCTTCTGCAGGTATCGCCGGATGAAGGTCATGTACTCCGGCGGGACCAGGGCATCGCAAAGACGGACGTCGTCGAGACCGAACGCGGTCGACACGTTCGGGTTGAGCCAGTCGCCTAGCCCCATGACTCGGAACGGCTTGCTTCCGCGCTGCTTCTGCTGGAGCCAGGCCACGAACGGGGCCGTCGCGGTTGGATTGCCGCGGTCCGACAGCTCGTACCGGTATGCGCTCAGCTCGGCCAGCAGCACGGCTCCGAGCAGCGCAAAGCACAGCATACGGATCGACGGCTTCGAGGTGCTGTATGCGGCTAGAGAGAGGACCATTACTCCGATCGCGAGCAGCCCGTAAGCGACGAGCTGGAGGGGAAAAAATCCGGACAGAGCGCCTCGCACCAAAACGACTGGCAGGTACGCGGGTGCAAGGCCTAGCGCGACGATGACCACGACCGCCGAGACTGCGCAGATCGCCTGCCGGGTTCGCGGCGGCGCCTCCGCGAGATCGGACAAGGCCAGGATGCCGCAGATCGCCAGCAGATACAGGATCGCAAATCCGAAGTACCAGAAGGACATCTGCTCGAGCAGGGGGAGTCTCCCGAGCCATTGGAGCGGCCAGAATCCGAAGAGCTTCAGGGCCAGCAACAGCGGAACGGCGACCCAGACCAGCCGCTGCCTGGCCTTGTGCAGCCCGAAAGGAGCGAGCAATCCCAGTACGGCGAGAGTGCCGGCAGTACCACCGAGGAACGCCTGGGCCGGGAACGGGTGATCGAGGAAACGTGCGATGCCTCTCGTCGCAAAAATTCCCGGAACGAGCCACTGCAATGCCAGGCCCGGAGATGCCGTAGCGAGGCCAAGCCCGGGGGGATGGCTCGTCCACGAGCGATGGACGCTTTTCAGGAAAGGCAGCCAGTAGGGACCGCTGAGCAGAACGACGAGAACGGATGCTGTCGCGGCGAGCGCCAGATAACGGGCGCGGCCCTCTGTGCGCGGCCAGATCGCCATGCTCGCGGCGAGCAAGGCGCAGGGGACGAGGACCGCCGCCGCCGGTTGCGGATGACCGGCCGTGAGAACGAGGTAGAGCGCGGCGGCGAGCGCGCCGGCCGACCTCGCATCGAGCTGCTGCCGGAGGCGAACCAGACAGTACAAGAGCACCGGCATCAACGCGTACGCGTTGAGGTCCGCCCGGACAACCATGGCCGTGAAGCTGCCGTGCACTGCCGCGATGGGCGCGCCGAGGGCGGCGACGATCGGCCGTGCGCCCAAGCGGAACAGCAGGAAGCAGGTGAAGAGCGCAGCGATGAAGCGCAGCAGCAGGAAGTGGAGATCCCAGAGCGCCGGCCAGTCGGGGTTCAACAGCTCGATCCAGTGCAGCGGGCTGAAGAGCGCGATCTGCCCGTTCGAGAGCATCGGATGACCAAGGCCACTGTGCTTGTTCCAGAACGGCAGCGTTCCGGCAGCCACCGCACGGCGCTCGTGATAGGTCAGGGGATGGACGAACCAGGCTTCGGCGCCCGCGTCCACCTCCGCGTTCTGCGGCGCGGGCCGGCCGGTGTAGCCCGCCGCGAACGGAGGGGCGCCGTAGGTCGCCTGCACGAATCCGATGGGCAAGAACGTTCTGCCCGCGAAGACCACGTCCGCGTATGCGATGCCGCAGACGGCAATCGAGACGCCCCAGAACAGCGCGTGGTGAGAACGGAGCCGCTCCCGGGTGAGAAAGGGCATCTACCTCGACGCGTATACCCGACAGGGCGGAAGCGCAAAAAACCATTCTTGCTCGCGGGTGGGGCTCTGGGACCAGCTGCGCCCTTGCGGGGCCGGACGTCCTGAGCGACGCTTCCAGTGCCATGGCGATCGCCGCTCTCCAGCGTCTACGAAACGCCTGCGATCAATGCGGCGCGGATGCACCGAGCAAGCTCTTCGAAAAGGCCGGCGATTGTTACGTCCGCTGCGACCGGTGTGGCCTCGTCTACCTCGACCCTCAGCCAACCGATGCCGAGCTCGCCGCCATCTACGACGAGCATTACTACGACGCCTGGGGCTCCGGCGTGAACGCCGCGCACGTGGGCGACCTCAAGCGGCGCACGTTCCGCCTGATGCTCGATCGCCTCGCGCGGAACGCCAGCGTACGGAGCGGACGCCTCCTGGACCTGGGGTGCGCCACGGGATACCTGCTCGAAGTCGCCCAACAAGGCGGCTTCGAACCGTTCGGGGTGGAGCTCAATCCGTTCTCCGCGAAGCAGGCGCAGCAGAAGTTCGGCGCCCATCGCGTGCACTGCGGAACGGTGGACGACGCGCCCTTCGCCTCCGGGTCCTTCGACGTGGCGGTGATGAGCGATCTGCTCGAGCACGTGCGCAGCCCCCGCAAGCTCCTGGCGCGGACGCACGCCCTGCTGTCGCCGGGAGGCGCGCTGATCGTGGTCGCACCGGACGTGGGGGGTCTTTCGAGCAGGCTGCTGCGCAGCAGCTGGACCGACTACAAGCGCGAGCATCTCTTCTACTTCGACAAGCGGAGTCTGTCCGCGGCGCTGCGGCAGGGCGGTTTCGAGGTGCGCGAAGTGCGAGCATTCCCCAAGTTCCTCGATCTCTCGTACATCCGCCAGCAGCTGGTCCAGTACCCGACCCCGCTCTTCACACCGATGGTGCGCGCGATGACCGCGGTCCTTCCGGAGCGCGCAAAACGTGTTG
This sequence comes from Myxococcales bacterium, assembly GCA_036513415.1. Taxonomy (GTDB): domain Bacteria; phylum Myxococcota; class Myxococcia; order Myxococcales; family 40CM-4-68-19; genus 40CM-4-68-19. Next base: position 43,107 of record DATBZA010000100.1, read on the forward strand.
CGTTCCCCATCTTTGCGGGCTCCATGATGGCGATCGCGGTCAAGCCCTAGACGCGAGGTAGCGCTCGGTCTCGACGAGGCCTTGCGGCGTACCGATCTCGTAGAAGCGCCGCGATACCTCGAATCCAGCCATCCGCCCCTCGCGCACCAGCCGCGAATAGAGGTGGGCCAGATCGCTGACCTGGTTCGCGGGAAGCTCCTCAACCACGTCGCGCCGCAGGCACGCAAGGCCGTAATCGATGTAATCCATCTCCGGCACGCGATGGTGCTTGTCGTACCCGAGGAGCTTTCCGTCGCGGAAGATCACGTTGCTGGTGTCCCACTGGCCCTGGTTGCGGAGCACCGTCATCAATGCCGGCTTGCCGCCGTCCCGAAACGCGCTCACCACGGCCCGATAGTCGATGTCCAGGTAGGTATCGCCGTACAGGACGAGGAGCTCGCGGTCCAGCAGATCGAGGGCGTTGCGCAGCGCGCCGCCCGTGCCGAGCAGGCGGGGCCCGTCGTGCCTGTACGAGAGCTCGATGCCGAGCTGCGATCCGTTCCCGAACGCATCCTCGAGCTTGTGTCCCTGGTATCCGTGCAGGACCAGGATGCGGGTGAGCCCGTGCTCCTCGAGGAGCGCGAAGACGTGCGCCAGGAACGGCGTTCCGTTCACTGGCACCAGCGGCTTGGGCAGATCCGCGGTGAGCGGCCCGAGACGCGTGCCGAGACCGCCGGCAAGGATGACTACCTGCATCGCTGGTAGACCTCGCCGACCACGCCGAGCGCCGCAAGCGCGTCCTGCAGCGTGGCTCCCGCGCCGGGCATCCCGGACGCGGCTTCGCGGAAGTCTTGCCATTCCGCCGCCCACGACGCGTCGGCGAACGGGTACTCGTAGATGGTGGTGTCCGGCGGACCCATCTCGGGGCGCATCCGGTAGTGGGAGAGCCGCTCGATGCCGTAGCTTCCTCCCAGTCCCTCGAGGTGCAGCTTGGCATCGCGCGCGTAGATTTCGAACGAAAAGAGGTTCTTCCACTCGGTGGAAGACGCGTGCAGGTGAGCGATCCGGCCGCCGCTGGTGGTCAGCGTGAGGAACGCGTTGTCGTCCACCTTCATGTCCCAGTAGGCCGTGACGACGCGACCGCGCACGTCCGTGAACTCCTCACCCAGATACCAGCGCGACAGGTCGATCAGATGCACGCCTTGATCGATCAGCTCTCCGCCTCCGGCGAGCGCGGCGTCCGCGCGCCACTCACGGTCATACCCCTTGCGCCCCCCGTGTCCGTAGCGAGCGCGCACGAACATCAGCGGACCACATGCCCCCGTGTCGAGGATCTCGCGGGCCTTCCGGGCCGCCGGATGGAACCGGTGATTGTAGCCAACGCGCACCGTTACGCCGCGCTTTCCCGCGAGGTGCGCCAGCGGCTCCAACTCGGCGAACGACCGCGCCGCGGGCTTTTCCACCAGAACGTGCCTGCCGGCCTCGACCGCGCGCCTCGCCACTGGCGCGAGCTGATCGTTGGTGGTCGCGACGATCACGGCCTCCGCCCGGGCGATCAGCTCGTCCACCGTGACGACTGCCGCATCCGGATGCATTGCCGCAAGAGAATGCGCGCGGGCTGGGTCGCGGTCGCAAACCGCCACCAGCACATCTTCGCCAAGCGCGGCGGCGCGCTTGTTTCCGATCAGCCCGCAGCCGACGATCCCGACACGCATCAGGCCACCAGCGTCTGGGCGCCCTCGAAGGCGAAGCGCATGCGCACTTCCTGCAGCCCCTCGGCGGCCATGGCGATCCGCAGGCGTGCCTTGTCGTCGGCCAGGAACATGAGGAATCCGCCCCCGCCCGCGCCGATCAGCTTGCCGCCTGCCGCGCCGTTCTCCCGCGCGATGCGGAACCAGCGTGCGATGTCGGAGTTCACCATCGATTTCGACCGCGCCAGCTTCGCTTCCCATTGCTCGTTGAGCAGTGCCGCGAACGCGCCCAGGTCGCCCTGCTCCAGCGCGTCGCGGCTGCGCAGGCCGATGTCCTTGACGAGGTGCAGGTTCTCCATCATGGCGGGGTCGTCCTTTCTCGCCTTCTGATCCTGTTCGGCCAGGATGGCCGACGCCTGCCGGGAATAGCCTGTGAAGAAGAAGGCGCAGTCCTCCTCCAGCTGGTACAGCGTCCCTTGCGGGATCCGGAGGGGAACAACCTCGACATGATCGGTGCCGGCGGCGATGGAGAAGCAGTTGATGCCGCCGAACGCCGCGATGTACTGGTCCTGCTTGCCCACCGGCCTCTTGAGCTGCTCGATCTCCAGTCTACAGGCTTCTTCGGCCAGCTCGCGGTTCGTAACGTGGCGCCGCGTATAGCTGTGCAGCCCCTTGAGCAGCGCCACGGAGAATGTGCCCGACGAGCCGAGCCCCGTACCCTCGGGAAGATCCGCGAAGCTGGAGATCTCGATGCGCTCCCTGACGCCCATGGTCCGCAACGATTCCCGCAGCAGGGCGTGCTTGATCTGGTCGACGTTCTTCACCCGCTCCAGCTCCGAGTATTTCAGGATGATCTGGTCGGGAAAGATGTCGTGGATGGAGATGTAGATGTATTTGTCGACGGCGGCGCTGATCCAGAAACCGCCGTGCTTGGCGTAGTAGCTGCTGAGGTCGGTTCCCCCGCCGCCCAGGGTGATGCGGAGGGGCGCCTTGGCGATGATCATGTCTTGGGGACCTCCTGAAAGAGAACACCGTCGATGCGGCGGAGAGCGTACCGGGACGATCGGTTGACGCTGTCCGGATCGAGTGCCTCGAGGTCGTCCCACTTCGCGGACAAGAGCTTGCCAGTGAGCGCTCCGGTCCGGCCGGAGGCCAGCAGAACCGCCAGACGCGCGGCGAGCTCCGGGGGATCGCCTCCGGCAGACTTCTGGCGCACGGTGCGCTCAAAGAACTCTGCTCCGGCGCGGGACGGACCGGCAGCGAGGACCGCGTTCGTGATCTCGGTGGTTACCGCGCCTGGAGCGATCGCGTTCACTTGCACATTCCAGCCGGAAACCTCTCGCGCAATCGACTCGGTGAACTGGACGATGGCAGCCTTGGAAGCGGCGTAGGCGCTGATGCGCGGCGTGATCGAAGGCCCCCCGACTCCCGCCCCGGCGACGTTGATGATGCGGCCACCTCCCTGCTGCCGCATCGCGGGAAGCACGGCCCGGGTGGCGTACACCGTTCCGAACAGATTGACCTCGATCGCGCGGCGCCACTCGGAAAGATCCGAGTCGACGAGCTCGCCGATGGGGCCGTAGATTCCCGCATTGTTGACCAGCACGTCGATGCGGCCGAGCTCGCGCAGAGCGGCCTCGATCATTTCCTGGACTTCCTCCGGCCGCGAGACATCGACGGTACGCGCAAGGCAGCGAACAGCGAAATCGCTCTGAATGGCGGCACGGGCCTTCGCCAGCTCCTCCGCGGTCCGGGCCGCGATCAGGATTGCGGATCCTTCCTGCGCGAAGGCGCGGGCGATTGCGAGGCCGATGCCACGACCTCCGCCGGTAATCACCGCCACCTGGCCGTTCAGCCTCATGCCTTCACTCCGATCCTCCTCAGCTCGATGCCGCCCTGCTGCGCCGGCAGCAACCCCTTCAGGTCGAACACCAATGGCCTGCGCATCGCCGCGCCGATGCGGTTCCAGTCCAGGCCGCCAAACTCGGGCCACTCCGTGGCCACGATCAAGGCGTCCGCTCCACGAGCCGCAGTCTCTGCGTCCGGGGCGAGCGAGATGCCGCACGCCGATGCGGGCAGCCGCGACACCGCGGGGTCGTAGGCACGCACCGAGGTCCCCTTCTGAAGCAGCGCACCCGCGATCTCCAGAGCGACGGATCGCCGAAGCGTGTCGGTACCCGGCTTGTAGGTCAACCCCAGAAGGGCAATGGTCCTGCCATCGAGGGTGCCAAGCTCCGCCTCGAGCCGCCGGAGCAGTTGCGCGCAGCGCCGTCGGTTCACGGCGAGCACGCCGTCCATCAGCGACGAGGGAATGCCTTGGGCCGCAGCCAGCGCCCGGAGGGATTGCACATCGCGGCCCAGGGTGGCGCCCGCGAAACCGAAGCCGGGCCGCATCGGCGCCTTCGGGCTGACACGGCGATCAGCGCGAAGCGCGCGCTCGACGTCGTAGGCATCTGCACCGAGGGATTCGCACAGATCGCCGATCTCACTGCTGAAGCTCACCAGCGTCGCCAGGTACGCGTTGAGCGCATGCTTGGACATCTCCGCGCTCCGGATGCTCATGTACAGGACATCGCAGTCGGGCGGAAACAGGGCGCGGACGGCGGCGGCATCCGAAGGATCGGCGGCTCCGATCACCAGCCGGTCAGGCTTCAGGAAGCCCTCGACGGCGGCTCCGAGGCGCAGGTTCTCTGGAACGCACGTCGCGCGGATCGGTGAACCCGACGTTGAAGACACCCGCGCGGCCAGGCGCTCCGTCGTGCCGACCGGAACCTGGCTGTGCACGACGAGGAGCGCCGGGCGCCGGAGGCCCTTTGCCGCCCGCTCCGCCAGTCGCTCGATACCAGCCAGATCGCTGCGATCCTCCTCATCTACGGCGGTATCCCCGGCGAGGAAGACGACGTCCGCGGTGCCGAGGGCCGGGTCGTCAGGATCGCGGATCGACAGTCGGCCTGAATCCAGATGAGTCCGCACGAGCTCCGCCAGACGCGGCTCCGCAACGGGTGGGCGACCCGCGCGCAATCCGGAGACGATGGCAGGGTCCAGGTCGGTCGCAAGGACGGATTGCCCCAGCTCGGCGAGGCAGGCCGCCGAGACCGTGCCGAGATGCCACGAGCCCCAGACTGCGATCGTCGCCACCTCAGCTCCGCCGATCCAGCAGCGACGGATTGTCCAGCAGGTACTTGGTCGTCCGCTCGATTGCGCCGGCGATACGCAACCGCGGCATCCACCCCAACGCTCGAATCTTCGCGCAATCGAGGAAGATGAACGGGCTGTCGCCGACCCAGCCGCGCGCGCCGCCAGTGTACGAAAGCCGGGGCTTGACACCCATGACGCGGGTGATCAGGGAAACGGACTCCTCCACCGACACGTATTCATCGGTTCCGAGATTCAGCACCTGGTAGCCCTGCGGGCGCTTCTCCAGCGCGAGCATCATCGCGTCCACACAGTCCTGCACGTAGAGATACGATTTGCGCTGCTTCCCATCCCCCAGGATTCTCAGGTTGGCCGGATCGGCGCGGAGCTGCCGGACGAAGTCGAAGACATGTCCGTGCGTGTAGCGCTCACCGAGGATGGAAACGAAGCGAAAGACCCAGCCGCTGAATCCGTAGCCGGTGCAGTACGCAGAAACAAGTCCCTCGCCGGCCAGCTTCGACGCGCCGTACAGCGACGTCTGGACGGGAAACGGACAGTTCTCCGGCGTGGGAAAGACGTCCGGCTCCCCGTAGATCGAGCCGGTGGAGGAGAAGAGGATCCGTCGCACGGACCCGAGTCGCATCGACTCCAGCACGTTGTAGGTCGCGATCGTATTCTGCTCGAGGTCCCTGCGCGGATGCTCGAGCCCGTGTCGGACGTCCGCGTTGGCCGCCAGATGAAAAACAACGTCATGACCGGGGACCGCGTCCGCCAACCGCCTCTCGTCCAACAGGTCCCCCTCGATCAGCCGGTACGCCGGGTGGACCAGGTTGTGCGCGACGAAACCGCGCTGCCCCGAGGAAAAGTTGTCGTAGGCGGTGACCTGGTGTCCCCCGGCGAGAAGGCGATCGGCCAGCGTGCTGCCGATGAATCCGGCCCCACCGGTCACGAACGCCTTCATGGCAAGAGGAATGACTCGAACCGGCTTGCGATGATGGTCCGCAACCAGGTGATCGGATCGCGGAAGATGCGCACTTTCTTCCCTTCCGCGTAGGAGCGCGACCGGTAGTTGATCGGAACCTCGACTGGAATGTGGCCGCGCCGGAGCAGCTTGCAGACGAGCTCGAAATCGAAATCGAAGCGGTTGCGACGAAACCGGATGCCGTGGATCGATTCTCGGCGAAACACCTTGTACATCGTGGTCGGATCGCGCATCTCGGCGTCGTACAGCCAGTTCACCAGTGCGGTGAAGAATTGATGGGCCAGGTTCATGACGGCCGCGAGCAGCCTGGCGTTGGCGAACTGGCGTACCTTCCAGGTCCTGCCGCCCATGTGGCGCGAGCCGAGAACGAACGTGGTCGAGAGCCGCAGCAACGGCTCGAGCACGATGTCGTAGTCGCCCACGTCGTACTCGGAATCCGCGTCCTGAACGAGCAGGATGTCGCCATCTGCGACTGCGATGCCGGCGCGAACCGCATGGCCCTTCCCGGCTGGCCGATCCTCGTACAGCACGCGCACGCCGGGCAGGTTCTCGATGGATCGCACCATCTCGCGCGAGCCGTCGGTGGAGTTGCTCTCCACCACGATGACCTCGCGTTCCACGCCGGCGATCGAGGCCTGATGGACGCGCTGGAATGTCTCCAGGAACGTCCTCGCCTCGTTGAACACTGGCATGATGATCGACAGTTTTGGCCGCTGGCGCGGCTCGGCAACGATGCCTCGAACCGCCAGGAGACCACTCGAGACTTGCACCGGTCTGTGCAGCAGGGCGCTGAACATGCGCGTCAACCGCGAAAGCCGGGCCACCGACGCGACGCGCTCGTCGGCGGACCGCGCGTCCAGGGAGCGCTCGAGCAGACCGCAGGAATCGGTCCGCAGGCCCGCAACGTGCGCGAGCCGCAACAGGGTTGCGGGCGTGAATGCATGTGCAGGCAGCTGATCGTTGCGCAGCCGCAGCAGATCCTGGGCGCCGGCCACCACGACGATGGCCCCTCCCCGGCGAACGGCGGTCCGCACCCGCCGGAGAAGAGCCCCGGGATCCGCCACGTGCTCGACGGCACCGTTCACGAATGCGCCATCGAAGAGCTGCGCTTCCGCAGACTCCAGGGCCGTGGCGTGATCGCGAAGCTCCACCGTGACGAATTCGCGTCCGTCCGCGGAGCTCAGGGCACCGCGTTGGTTTACGATCTGCAGAATCCGGCCTGGCGGCAAGAGAGCCCTGATGGCCGCCGCGCTGTCCACATCGAGCAGGAACGACGGGGCATTGCTTGCATCAGCGCCCGATCGTGAAATGAGCCCGCATTCGTGGCAGCGCATCATCCGCACGCTGCCGACGACGAACAGGTACTCACGGCGGCGGCCGGCACAGAGCGCACACTGTGTAGCGGCGGACTGCCAGATCGGAATCGGCGGCACGTCGTGCGTCTCGTGAGCGGTCCTGGAGACTGGTGCCTGCATCCGAAGTGGGCGCGTGTCCTTCATTTTTCCCCGAGGGTCAACGCAGCTGGCATGGTACCTTCGCGATCGGATGAGCACCAATTTTCGCCGTTCAGGGCGGCCGCGGATCGCCGCATTCCTCGACCGCGACGGGGTGTTGGTCGAGATCCTCCGCGACCCCGAGCTGGGCGTCCTCTATACGGCCTTCCACCCCGATCAGCTGCGCCCAACCAAGGATGCGGTCGGCGCCGTCCAGAACCTTCGGGCGCTCGGGTTCGAGTGCATCGTCGTGAGCAATCAGCCGGGACCCGCCAAGGGCCATTTCCCGCTTGCACAGATCGATCGCATGAAGGCTCGGCTACAGGAGCTCTTTCAGCTGGACGCCGTGTACTCGTGTCCGCACCACCCGGAGGGCGGCCCCGGCGGGGATCCCACGCTGATCAAAAACTGTGAATGCCGGAAGCCTCGTCCTGGAATGATCCTGCAGGCGGCACGCGAGCGCGGCATCGATCTGGCGGGAAGCGTGATGATCGGAGACTCCCCGGACGACGTTCGCGCAGGCAAGGCGGCCGGTGTGCGCACCATCTTGCTCAACGGAGGCCGCTGCGAGCTGTGTCCGAATCGCGGCGAGGCCGGCACCGCGCCGGACGCGACGGTTCAATCACTGCCCGATGCGGTAGCGTGGCTGACGGCGCAGGAGCGCTAGCCTTCTCGCCAGCGCGTGTGCTAGTTGGACCGCCCTTTGGAGGCAGCATGAGTTTCGCGCACGAATATCTCGCTGAATCGCTGCAGGTGATCGAGAAGCTGGATCGGGACCAGATCGAGAAAATGGCCACCTTGCTCGCCGACGTTCGTGCGCGTGGCGGCCGTCTCTTCATCCTGGGCGTGGGCGGCAGCGCGGCGAACGCATCGCATGCCGTGAACGACTTCCGGAAGATCTGCGGCATCGAGGCCTACGCCCCCACCGACAACGTCTCCGAGCTGACGGCGCGCACCAACGACGACGGGTGGGCCAGCGTGTTCGAGCAATGGTTGAAGGTGAGCCGCCTGGACCGGGACGACCTGGTCCTCGTGCTCTCGGTGGGCGGCGGCAACATGGAGAAGAACGTCAGCCCCAACCTCGTCACCGCCCTCCAGCACGCGAAGGCGGTGGGCACGCGCGTCATCGGCATCGTCGGACGCGACGGCGGGTACACCGCGCAGGTCGCCGACGCGTGCGCGATCATTCCGGTTGTGAATGCGACGCACACGACGCCGCATACAGAGGCTTTTCAGGGCGTGGTCTGGCATCTGCTCGTCTCGCACCCTCGCCTCAAGACCGGGCAGACCAAGTGGGAGTCCGTCCGGTAATCGGCGCCGTGGCTGCGCGTGCGCAAGCCCAGGGAAATGAGCGCTGCATCAAGGCACCAGCACCACCTTCCCGAAGTTCTCCCGCGACTGCAGCCGCTCGTGCGCTTTCCGCGCCTGCGCGAAAGGCACCTCCATGTCCACGATGGCCTTGAACTCCTTCGCGGCGAATCCCTTCAGCACCTCTCCCAGCTCCCTCCTCAAGAGCGCCGTCTCGTCCCGGAGCTGCCCCATGTTCACGCCGAAGATGCCCTTGTTGTCCGGCAACAACTGCAGCGGATGGAACCAGGGCATCTTCGCAACCGTCGAGACCATCGCGATCAGGTTCCGCTTCTCGCCCGACACCATCGCGCTCGCGCCGTACATCATCAGCTTCCCCACCTTGGCCAGGCAGCGGAAGCTCTTGCGGAAGGTGCCCACCGGATCGAGCGCGACGTCGACGCCGCGGCCGCCCGTGATGCGCTTCACCTCGGGCTCGAAGTCGACCGTCCGGTAATCGATCGCGTGCGCGAGCCCCAGCTCCCGCAGCCGCGCGTGCTTCGCGGCGGACGCCGTCCCGATCGAGATCGCGCCCAGCTTCTTGCAGATCTGCACCGCCGCCGTCCCCACGCCGCCGCCGGCCGCGTGGATCAGGGCGGCTTGTCCGCGGCGCAGGTTGGCGAGCTCGACCAGCATGTGCCAGGCCGTGAGCCAGACGACGGGAATGGAAGCCGCCTCCGCGAAGCTGAGCCCCTCGGGCATGGGCAGCGCCGCCGCGGCCGGAACACAGACCAGCTCGCTCTGTCCGCCGAATCGGGTCAGCGCGATCACCTTCCCGCCGGCGCGGTCGATCGGCAGATCGATCTCTCCGGAAACCTCGTACCCCATCACACAGGGGAGCGGCGGGGCATCCGGGTACAGTCCGACCCGAGTCATCACGTCGGCGAAGTTCACTCCGGCGGCGCGTACCCGGATCCGCACCTCGCCGGCCCCGGGTTGGCAGTCCGGCACCTCCCGCACCTCCAGCACTTCCGGGCCGCCTCGCCGCGTGATCCAGACCTGTCGCATCCGCCCCTCCCTTGCGTGAAACCCGCGACCGCTGCCACCATGCTGCCGTGCGCTTCTCGCGACTGACCGCCGCCGCAGGACCCGCCCTGCTGCTCGCCTGCGCGACGGCGCGCACACCTAGCACGGCGCGCGAGACTTCGCTCGCCGCCCGCGTACAGGCCCCCGGCCTGCTGTTCGAGGTCCTCTATGCTCCCCAGGACGCGCCGGAGGTGCCGCGGATCGAGCGCGATCTGCTCGCCGCAGGCGCCCGCGCGGCCCGCTGGGGGAGCTTCCGCGAAGGCGTCCTGGTGCAGGTCCTCCCCGATCACGCCTCGCTCGAGGACGCGGTGGACCGGCACGGATACCCGTGGCTGCGGGCCTGGGCGTTCAGCGATCAGGTCTTGCTGCAGTCGCCGCGGACCTGGAACCCGTTGGGCGGAGCGGACGACGAGGAAGTGGCCGAGCTGATCGCGCACGAGGTGACGCACGCGCTGATGTACCAGCTGATGCGGCCCGGCGACGACCCTTCCTGGGCGGTGGAAGAGCCGCCGCTCTGGTTCCGCGAAGGGATGGCGTCGGTGACCGCTGGACAGGGACACCGGCGG
>DATBZA010000101.1:0-2391 GCA_036513415.1 Myxococcales bacterium
TGCCGGAGAGCCGCAGTACCGCGTCGTCTATCCAGGCCAGCCGGTGCCCGAGGGAATGGTCCCGGCCACTGCGCTGCAGCAGCCGCCGCAGCAGCAATAGCGTTCGGCGGAACGGCCTGCTACACCACGCAGCCCGATGCCCGAGCTGTCGTATGCCCTGCTGCGCCTGCTCCCCAAGAACACGCTTTCGCGCGCGGTGGGCGCCGCCTGCCGCGCCAGCGCGCCGCGCCCGGTGGTCCGGGCCGCGATCCGCGCGTTCGCGAGGAAGTACGGCGTGGACGCGAGCGAGGCGGAGCGGCCGCTGGACGAGTATCCCACCTTCACCGAGTTCTTCACCCGGCGGCTCAAGCCGGGCGCGCGCCCGATCGCGCCCGGCGAGCTGAACCCGGTGAGCCCCGTCGACGGAACCGTGGGCGAGCTGGGCGACATCGTCGACTCGCGCCTCTACCAGGCCAAGGGGAAGCACTACACGCTGGCGGAGCTGATCGGCGGGCCCAATGCCGACGAGGACGCGCGGCAGTTCGCCGGCGGGGCGTTCTGCACCATCTATCTCGCCCCGCACGACTACCACCGGATCCACGCCCCCCTGGGTGGCGGAATCGCCGGATACGTCAGCATGCCGGGCCAGCTCTGGCCGGTGAACCCGGTCGGTCTCAGGAACGTGGAGAAGCTCTTCTGCGTCAACGAGCGTCTGACCACGTTCCTCAGGACGCTGCGAGGTCCTTGCGGCGTCGTGGCGGTCGGCGCGACCAACGTGGGCCGGATCCGCGCCCTCTATGACGACGTGGTCACCAACGCGCGCAGGACGCGCCAGCCGGTGCGCAAGATCTACGAGCGCCCGATTCCGGTGGAGAAGGGCGGCGAGCTGGCCGTCTTCGAGATGGGTTCCACGGTGGTGGTGCTGTTCGCCGCCGGCGTGAAGCTCGCGTCCCGCCTACGGCCGGGCCTGCGCATCCGGCTCGGCGAGCAGCTGGAATCGCCATGAGCCAGAAGATCCGCGGCGTGAAAGGAACGCGGGACGTGCTGCCCATCGATACCTACGTCAAGGACGAGGATCCCTGGGTCAGGGTCGGGCACTACCACCTGGTCGAGCAGTCCGCGCGCGACCTGTTTCCGCTCTACGGCTATCGCGAAGCGCGCACGCCGGTCCTCGAGCGCACCGAGCTGTTCGTGCGCGGGATCGGCGAGGTCACCGACATCGTCGGCAAGGAGATGTACACCTTCGACGACCGCGGCGACTCCGTCACCCTGCGCCCGGAGAACACCGCCTCGCTGGTGCGCGCGTACGTCGAGCACAACGTCAACCAGCAAGAGCCGGAAACGAAGTGGTGGTACGCCGGCCCCATGTTCCGCCGCGAGCGGCAGCAGCGCGGCCGGTACCGGCAGTTCACCCAGATCGGGATCGAAGCGTTCGGGAGCCCCGGGCCGCGCATCGATGCGGAGCAGGTGGAGCTGCTCGACCGCTGGCTGCGCGTCCTGGGCGTCCCGTTCGAGATGCGCCTCAACACGCTCGGAGACGCGAGCTGCCGGCCGAAGTATCGCGAGGCCCTGCAGGCCTACCTGCGTTCGCGGGCGCCGGAGCTGTGCGAGGATTGCCAGAAGCGGATCGAGACCAATCCCATCCGCGTCCTCGACTGCAAGAACCCGAAATGCCAGGAGGTCGCGGCGGCCGCGCCGAAGATGGAGCAATTCCTCTGCGAGCCCTGCAAGGTCCACTTCGCCGGGGTGCAGGAGATGTTGCAGCGGCTCGGGGTCCCGTTCGTCGTCGATCCGAAGCTCGTCCGCGGCCTGGACTACTACACGCGCACCACTTACGAGGCGATCGCCACTTCCGGCCTTGGCGCGCAGAGCACGCTCGCGGGCGGCGGCCGCTACGACGGGCTGGTGAAGGACCTGGGCGGGCCGGACGTGCCGGGAATCGGATTCGCGGCGGGGGTGGAACGCCTGGCGCTGCTGCTCGCGCAGGAGGGCAAGGAGCGCGCGACCCGCCCCGTGGTGTTCATCGCGCCCCTGGGCGACGCGGAGGCGGCGCGGGCCGATCAGCTCGCCCAGCAGCTGCGCGCCGCGGGCCTGGCCGCGGAGGTCAGCTTCCGCAAGTCGAATCCCGGCAACCAGCTGAAACGCGCCGATACCCTCGGAGCGCGGTTCGCGCTGGTGCTGGGTGACCAGGAGCTGAAGTCCGATCGGGCGAAGCTGAAGGAGCTGAAGACGGGCGCGCAGCACGAGGTGACGCTCTCGGGCTTCGCCGACGAGGTCCGGAAGCTGACCGGAGGGCCGCGATGACCTTCGTGTTCGCCGCCGCGTTCCTGCTCGCCGGGCCGCCCCGCTTCCTCGGCCCGCCCGAGAAGAAGCCCGCCGACGGGGAGCCGCCTGCCGTGTCGGCGCGCGAGC
>DATBZA010000102.1:0-35863 GCA_036513415.1 Myxococcales bacterium
GCGCTGGCGGAGCCGGAGCCGCGACCGCGACCGTCAGCTCGCGCAGGTTGCGCCGCACGACTCCGGCCCGCTGGAGGCTGACGAACGCGGCCATCACGTCCGCCTCCGGGCGCTCGGCAAACGCCCGGGTAAAAGCCGGACCGATCTGCTCGCGCCAGTCGTCCGGCTCGAGCCGGAAGGGCGGATGCATCAGGGTCCTTGCGGCCTCGTCCAGCTTGCCGTGCCGCCAGAGCAACTCGATCAGCACGGTGAGGCTGTTCCAGTCTCGCGGCATCCGGGCGAGCCTCTTGCGCGCCAACGCCTCGGCCTCATCCTGGCGCCCCAAAGCCGACAGGACGTAGGACGCCCGCATCATCACGCCGTAGTGGTGCGAGTCTGCGAGCGGTTCGAGCTCCCGCCATGCCTCCGCGGGGTTGCCCTCCAGCAGAAGCAGTCGAGCCCGGGTCGCGCGCACGTTCTGTTCGACGATGGATGTCCCACGGGGAGTGGGAAGCCACCGTTCCACCACCTGCCGTGCCCGGGCGTACTCCCGCCGGCCCTCGAGCAGCTCCGCATAGGGCTCGACGGCCATCGCCCAGCCGTCGTCGATCGGGACCAGTTTCTCGAACTCGGCATCGATTTCCTGCGGAGTGGCCAGCTGGACGTCCGACAGGTAGGTCAAGGCGGCCGCACGGAAGCTCAGGTTCGCCGCGGAAGAATTGGCGATCGCCAGCAGCCGGTTCCTGTCGCGCAAGCTCCGCGCGCAGAACAGCGTGCCCCACTCGTCCTCCCCCTGCTCGGCCAGCACGGCGCTGCAGGCGGCGCGCGCGGTCCGGACGTCCTGGAGGAGGTACAGGGCGTCGAAGGCGAGCACTCGCCGGTGTTCCGGGCGGGTATCCAGCCGCGCGATTAGGACGCGCGCCGCTCGCACCGACGCGTCCGCGTCGTCATTCTCATGATGGAGCGCTTTGCCCAGCATGGCCGGCGCGAAGTCGAGCGAACTTGCGAGCGTCTCCGCCCCTGGCTTTCCTTGCACGTACTCGTGAGCGGTGGGGAAGGGAAGCTGCGCGTTGACCCAGACGCCGAGGTGCTGCGCCGGGCGCACGGCGAGCGCTCCGAGTGAAGCGAAAAAGCTGCGGGCTTCCTCCGGCGCGCCATGTCCGTCGACGAGCTGCAGGATGACTGCCGAGACGCCGCTATAGAACGCGCCTCGGAAGAAGGCCGCCACGACCTGGTCGTCGATCGGGGCGCCGTCGTCGAGCTCGTTCAGCTCGTCCTCGAAGGCTTCGAGCAGCGGCCGATCCTGGCCGCGACTCGGCAGCTTCGCGCGAATCCTGCCCAAGAGCGTCGCCTCGCGCTCGAAGGAAAGCTCCCGCTCCAAGGCAGCTTTCACCAGGGGAAGCGTGCGCTGGATGCTCTGGGCCTGGACGTCCCTTGTGTGTCGAAGCGCATCGTGGAGCGACGCGATGGACACGGGCTGCGCTCCCAGCTCGTTTGCTCGCCATCTCTCTGCGTCGTCGGTTCGGGCCAGGTCGGTCAGGCGCCGGAACCAGAGCAGCTTGACCCAGGGGGTTCCCGCCCGGGCGGCGGTCTCCAGCACCGCGTCCTCCTGCAGGACGTAAGCCCGAACCGGATCCTGCCCCGGAAGGGGCGAAGCGATCGATCGGGCCGATTCCCGGTATCCCATCGCGCTGGCGAGCAGTGCTTCCTGCGACGGCTCGGCGCCTCCGTGGGACTCCTCGTCGAGCGCCAGCATCGCGAGCGCTCTCGCAGGCAGGACGTCCCCCACCTGCATGGAGTCGAGCGCGTGAAAGGACAGGACCACCAGCGCCGCGGCGGCATCGTGCAGCGGAGCTTCCCGGGTGCTCCAGCGGCGCCGGACATCGCGCAACTTCACCAGGGCTTCGTCGTCGGTCATCCCCGAGAAGGCCTGCCGCGCCGTATTCCCGCCTCCGCTTCCGAGCTCGCGCGCCCTGGCGCGCAGCGCATGGAGGGCATCGGCGAAGCCTGGCAGCGCGGGCAGCTGCGCCACCGCTTTGCCGTCGCAAGCGATCCGCCACGTTCCGGCCGCCCAGCTCGCGGAACAAACGGCAGGAGTGCCATTCACCAAGCGCTGCAAGTCTGCGAACGCCAGGAGGAACCTGCGATCCGGTCGCGACCGCATCCGGTCCTCGAGCTCCTCGCGCGCTGCCCACGGATCATTCGGCAGCGGTGCCTGGGCACGGCGCCCTTCCGGCGAAGCAACGAGTACCGCCGGCGGACCCTGCTGGCGGGGCGGCTTGAACAGCCGGCGAGCTCCGAACGTCGCCGTGGCCACGACCAGCGCGCCGGCCACCACCGGCAACAGTCGCCGCCAGTTGATCGAGCGTGTCGGCGGAAGCGGAAGCACGCTCGGTCCCGCCGGACCCGGCGCGGCGGAAACCAGCGCTGGGGCGAGCCGGACATGGACCAGCGCCACCCAGACGGAAACCATCGCGACGTAGCCGGTGACCAGCGACGTTCCGATTCCGGCGATCAGGCCGACGAGGCGGAAGATCGCTGGGTCGCGGGTGACGAAGTAGAGCCAGAGCAGGCCCGCGAAGTGGATGACCACGTTGTAGCTGTCCACGAAGAACAGCCTGCCGACGGTCACGAGCATCGCGACGGCGAACGCGATGCGAGCCAGAGCGCGCGCATGGCCCGTCAGGAACCGCTCGAAAACGCCCGCTGGATGCGTCGCGCGGGTCAAGACGCTGAGCCCCGCCTGACGCGCGGCGCCGGCCACGTGCTCGGCGAGCCGTTCATCCGCGCCAGCCGCGAGGATCGCGCGCCCCGCCCAGCGCAGGGTACGCAGCCACTCCCTGGGCAAAGGAACGCCCAGGCGGCTTGCCAGCAGCGGCAGTTGTTCCGGATCCTTCGGGCGCAAGACGATGACGTCCACAAGCTGGAAGCCCATGGATTCACCGTAGCTGATGACTTCATTTTGCCAAGAATCCGTAAAGCGATTCCCGGCGATTGCTTATCGCAGCAGGCGATTGAGGAAGACCGGCGGCGCTCTCGGCCGTGCCACCCATGTGACAGAATCGGCGCTGCCGAACCAGGTACACACCTCTCCATGTGTGTTCGCACCTGCGCGCACCAGTTCGCGGCCTGTGGGGCTCGGGTACGGGACCGACGCTCTGGGGCGGAAGCGCGCGTTGCGGAGGAGTTCCGCTAAGACGCTCGACCAGCAGCGGGACGGATCGATCCTCATCAACCCGCGCCCGCTGCCGAATGCCCCCAGGAGCGGCATCCTCCCCGAGGGACTGCTCGACCGGATCGAGCGCCAGACCATCCGCTTCTCGCAGCACGCCCGGAAGCTCCTCGCGACCGGCCGCCATCTGCGTCGCGGAGTGCTTCTTTACGGCGCGCCGGGCACGGGCAAGACGCTCACCGCGATGTATCTCGCGTCCGCGATGGCGGGCCGTACGGTCCTGGTGGTCACCGGGCGGGGCATGGGGCTGATCGAGGGAGTGGGTGTCCTGGCCCGCTCACTCCAACCCTCCACTGTCATCATCGAGGACGTCGACCTGATCGCGGAAGAGCGGAGCCGGAATAGCCCTGGCTGCAACGGCGTATTGTTCGAGTTGCTCAACGAGATGGATGGCCTTGCAAACGACGCCGACATCCTGTTCCTGACCACGAACCGCGCCGAGATGCTGGAACCCGCTCTGGCATCCCGCCCTGGGCGCGTCGATCTCGCCATCGAGATCCCTGTGCCCGATGCTGAGAGCCGCCAGCGCCTGTTCGACCCTTATCGCCAAGGGCTTCGGTTCGAAGTTCGCGATCTGGACACCATCGTGGAGCGCACCGAAGGGGTGAGCGCGGCGTTCATCCGCGAGCTGGTGCGCAAGGCGGCGCTTGCGGCTGCCGATGAGGGCGAGGAGTTGGTCGTGGAGGATCGGCATCTCGAGGAGGCTCTCCACGAGCTGCTGATTGAGGGCGGCGCGCTCACCCCAAGCCTGCTCGGCGCAAAGTCTACGGATCGAGCGGCTTGACCGGCTCTCGGCAGCGAAGGCTCGACGCCTTCGTCAGGGCCGTCACCCTGGTCCGGGAAAAGGTGGAGAGCTTCGAGCGCTATCCATTCTCCATCCCGGCCATTCGCGCGCTCGACTCGCTTGATCTGCATCCAAAAGTAACCTTCTTCGTCGGCGAGAACGGCAGCGGTAAATCCACGCTGATCGAAGCCATCGCGGTCGCTGCCCGCTTCAACGCCGAGGGTGGCAGCCAGAACTTCAACTTCGCGACGCGCCGCTCCGAGTCCGAGTTGCACACCGCCCTCCGCAACGGCAGTTGTCTTTCCTCGTCTCGCTCGACGAGTTGGCGAGGCGGAAGAACTGCCAGTTCATCATCGCCACGCACTCACCCATCATCCTGGCTTACCCGGACGCGATCATCTACGGGCTCGGCGCGAATGGAGTCACCAGGGTCGCCTACGAGGACACAGAGCACTATGCGTTGACCCGCGACTTTCTCCAGAACCGCGAGCGCTACCTGCGACGGCTGTTCGGAAACGGCGAAGGGTGAGCGCGGTCGCACTCAGCCGAAGTCTCGAGCACGCGCATCAGCAGCAGGGGTCGCTCGCGGCAGCTACCGATAGAAGTACGGGTCGAGGACGGCGACCTTGGTGATCTTCTCGACCGGGAGCTGACTGCGCTCGGCGGCCTTGCGGATCGCATCGGGATTCGGTGCGTCGTAGACGCAGAACGTCTTTCGCTTGTCCTCGCTCACGTACGAGTGCACCCAGGTTACGCCCAGTTCGGCGTTTCGGCCTACGACTCCGAGGCACGTTTGGGCTCCGGCTTCCGTCAGCGGAATGTTCAGACCATCAGGGAACGAACGCTCGACCATGTAGCGCGGCATGTTTCCTCCCCGTCGCCGGGAAGCCCGGCGAGCGCACAATACGCCCACACCCGAACGGTTGCTCGCCGGTCTCGGCCGATCCCCCTGCGAGGGCGTTACGCGCAACGGTGGCGCCGCCACCAAGATGCGCTGGAGGGGCCTGACGCGCTCCTCTGGCGCCGGCACGGTAGCTGAGTCACACACGGCTGTGCTACGCCCGCCCCGACCGGAGGAAACGACGATGTCAGTCGCTGCTGCAGGATCCCGGACGTGGCTGTACGATGCTGATTGTGACCTGGACGACTTCCGCGCTTTGGTCGAGCAAGTCACCGATTCGCGTGACTATCCGCTGGCCGATTCGGTGGATCGGAATGTCCCGCTGTACGACGGCGATCGGCTGCGTGCGCTCGCGGCCACCCCGGAACGCCGCGGCGAGGTGCAGGCCGAGCTGGTCCGGGCGCTCGCAGACGGTCCCGGCATCGTGGTGTTCAAGCGCGCCTTCGCCGACCTGGCGGTCGTCGACCAGGCCACGGACGTGTTCAACGCCCTGATCGCCGACCAGCGTGCGGCGGGCGCGACCGCCGGTGACCACTTCGCCAAGCCGGGCGCGAACGACCGGGTGTGGAATGCCCTCGAGAAGATGGCCGTCCGCGCCCCCGAGGCCTTCGCCGAGTACTACGCCAATGAGACCATCGCCCTGGTCTCGGCGGCCTGGCTCGGCCCGGCCTACCAGATCACCTCCCAGATCAATGTCGTGAACCCAGGCGGCGCCGCCCAGACGGCCCACCGCGACTATCATCTGGGCTTCCTCTCGAACGAGGTCGCCGCCCGGTACCCCGCGCACGTCCACCGGCTGTCGCGGGTCCTGACTCTGCAGGGTGCCGTCGCGCACTGCGACATGCCCGTCGAGAGCGGCCCGACGATGTACCTGCCGCACTCGCAGAAGTACGAGCCCGGTTACCTCGCCTGGCGGCGGCCGGAGTTCGGCGCGTACTTCGACGCGCGCCACATCCAGATGCCGCTCGCAAAGGGAGACGCGGTCTTCTTCGACCCCGCTCTCTTCCACGCCGCCGGGCACAACCGGTCCGCGGACATCAAGCGCATGGCAAATCTAATACAGATCTCCTCGGCGTTCGGCCGCGCCATGGAGACGGTGGACCGGGAGCGCATGGCGAACGCCGTCTATCCGGTGCTGCTGAAGCGCAAGGCGCAGGGCGCCAGCAAGGCGTGGCTGGACAATGTGATCGCGGCCTGCGCCGAGGGCTACGCGTTTCCGACCAACCTCGACCTGGACCCGCCGGTGGAAGGCCTCGCCCCGCCCGCCCAGTCGGAGATCGTTCGGCGGGCGCTGCGCGAGGAGCGGACCCCGCAGGCGCTGCGCCGGGACCTGCGGGCCGGCGCCGAGCGACGCGAGACGAGCTCGCCGTCGCGCACGACGCCATCGGATGGGCGCTGACCACGGGGCAACCATCTCAGTTTTACTGCGGGCGGCCCCAACTCAAGTGGCAAGCGTGGCAGATGGCCACCTCGCGTCCTTGGATGCGCAGCTCGTAGGGCGTTCGCATCCCTCCTGCCTCGACGCCGTCGTAAACCCATCCGCAAAGCGCCTTGTCGCCTTTGCTCACCTTCTCGTCACGATCGGTCGGCTCGAGGTCGAAACAGTGCTGGACGTTCGCCTTTTGGTCCTCTCGCCATCGATGGGCCATGCCACCACGCTAGCGCCGTCAAGCGAGACCGACAACACCAGTCGCATTCACTCACGCCAGCGCGCTGGGCGCTTGCCGAGAAAGGCGTCGATCCCCTCGGCGGCATCCTCCTGCAAGAGGCCGCTCGCCATGCTCTCGCCCGCGATTGCATAGGCGCCCGGCAGGGGCCGATCGACTTGCTGGTAGAAGGCGCGCTTTCCGTTCGCGATCACCTGACGGCTGCGCGCGAGGATCAGCTCCGTGAAGCGCGCGACCTCGGCGTCGAGCCCGCTCGCCGGGACCACGCGGTTGACCAGGCCCCACGCCAGCGCGGTCTTCGCGTCGTAGAGATCGGCGCTGAGCAGCATCTCCATCGCGCGTTTGCGGCCGACGTTGCGCACCACGCCCACCGCCGGCGTAGAGCAGAACACGCCGACGTTGACGCCGGGAAGCGCGAATCGGGCCTCCTCCGAGGCCACCGCCAGATCGCACATCGAGACCAGCTGGCAGCCCGCGGCGGTGGCGATGCCGTGCACCCGGGCGATCACCGGCTGGGGCAGCTCGGTCAGCTTGATCATCATGCGGTTGCAGTCAGAGAACAGCTTCTGCTGCCACGCCTTGTCCTCGCTGTGCGCACGCATCTCCTTCAGGTCGTGACCGGCGCAGAAACCCCGGCCCGCCCCGGCCAGCACCACCGCTCGCGCGGTTTCGTCCGTCGCCAAGGCGTCGAGCTCCGACTCCAGCGCGGCGATCATGGCGGTCGAAAGCGGGTTGAAGCGCTCGCCACGGTTCAAGGTGAGCGTCACCACGCCGCCGTTCGCGCGCTTCGAGACGTAGGGCGTGGGGACGGTCTGAACGCTCGGGTCCATGCTTCCTCCGGTTGCGTGACGGATCGCCGCCGAAAACTATCGCTTTTCGCCGATCGCCACCACGACGCGCCCCTTCACTCGCGAGGCGATGAAGTCGTCGAACGCCGAAGGCAGCGCCTCGAACGGGATGGTGCGCGCCATCGAAGCGAGCTGCGGAGGCCGCATGTCGGTCGAGAGGCGCCGCCACACCTCCTCGTGCTCGGCCCGCGTCGGCACGTCCGTGGAGTTGATCCCCAGCAGGCTGACGCCGCGGAGGATGAACGGCATCACCGTGGTGTTCAGCGCCGGGCTGGCCGCAAGTCCGATGGCGGCCACGGTCCCGCCGAACTTCATCGAGCTCAACATCCAGGAGAGGACCTCGCCGCCCAGGTTGTCGACGGCGCCGGCGTAGGTCGCCCGCTCCAGCGGCCGGATCTTTTTTAGATCTAGCTCGCCGCGCCGCTTCACCTCTTTCGCGCCGAGCCCGCGCAGGAAGTCGCCCTCCGACTCCTTGCCGGTGAGCGCGACCACTTCGTAACCGAGGCGCGCCAGGGCCGCGATGGCGACCGAACCGACGCCGCCGGTCGCACCGTCGACGATGACCGGGCCATTCTTCGGGGCAAGGCCGTTTTGCTCCATCCGCATGATGGCAAAGGCGGCGGTGAAGCCGGCCGTGCCCAGCGCCATCGCGTCCCAGGCGGTGATGCCCGGCGGCAACGCATGCACCCAGTCGCCGGGAAGGCGCGCGTATTCGGCATAACCGCCGTCGTGCTTGACGCCGAGCGCGTGGCCGGTGGCGAGCACGCCCTGGCCCGGCTTGAAGCGTGGATCGTTCGAGGAGACCACCGTGCCCGCCAGATCGACGCCTCCGATGCATTCAGGCCGCTGGAGGATGCGTCCCTTGCCGGTCGCGGCCAGCGCATCTTTGTAGTTGATGGTGGAGTGAGAGACCCGGACCACGACGTCCCCCGGGTCGAGCTCATCGAGCGTGCAGTCGGTGAAGCCCGCCTCGGTCTTGCCGCCGGCCTCGCGGATCCGGAACGCCTTGAACTTGTCCATGCCTCGAACGCTACACCTCCGGAGCTCTTTCCGTGGCAGATTCGACGGGATGCAGCGCGACGCCTACGATCGCTTGACCGAGCGTCTGCGCGAGGGCCTGTCCGCCGACGCGCGCGTCCTGGGCCTGGTCGCGCTGGGCTCCATGTCCGGCGAGCCGCCGGGGGCCGACGAATGGTCGGACCACGACTTCTTCGTGATCACCCGTGCCGGCGAGCAGGAGCGCATGCGCACGGACCTGGCCTGGCTCCCCGATGCCGGGCAGATCGCGCTCTCCTACCGCGAGACCGCGCACGGCGTGAAGGTGCTCTATCGCAACGCGCACCTGCTCGAGTTCGCCGTCTTCGATCTGGAGGAGCTGTCGCTCGCGCGGGTCAACCGCTACCGGACCCTGCTCGACCGCTCCGGGATCGAGGAGCGGATGCGCGCGCTGCGGGAGCGGACCTCCCGAGAGGTGGCTGAGCGCAGGCCCGAGGGCCGCTGGCTGTCGGGACAATTCCTGGCCGCGTTGCTGGTGGGCGCCGGACGCTACCGGCGCGGCGAGCGCGTGGGCGGGCGAGCGCAGCTTCAGGCCGCGACGGTCCACCTCGCGCAGCTCCTCGTGCGGGCGAGTCCACCAGAAAGCCCGGGAGTCCTCGATTCTCTCGATCCGTTGCGCCGCTTCGAGCAGGCTTGTCCGGAGTTGGGGCGGGAGCTGGATGACGCGCTCGGCCATCCCCCTCCAAAAGCCGCGCTGCGGTTGCTGCGCATCGCGCGGCGGGAGCTGCCGCAACGGCTTCCGGAATTTCCCGACGAGGCGGCGGGTGTCCTCGAGGGACTTCTCGCTGGCAACGCCCGCTGAACCGGCGCTAGTCTGCGCCGGATGCACGCCTCGCTTCTCCTCGCTGGCCTGCTCGCGGCAGCGGCCGCGGTTCCCAAGCCTGCTCGTCCGTGGTCGGACGACATCCTCTACTTCGTCCTGGTCGACCGGTTCGCCGACGGCGACCCGGGAAACGACGCCAACGTCGACCGGAAGGCGAAAGGCGCCTTCCACGGGGGCGATCTCAAGGGCCTTCTTGCGCAGCTCGACGAGATCGCGTCGCTGGGCGTCACCGCCATCTGGGTGAACCCCTTGGTGAAGAACATCCCCGGCCACGTCGACGGGGCGGGGTTCCCCGATTGGGCGTACCACGGCTACTGGGCCGATGACTTCACCAGCCTGGACCCCCGCTTCGGCACCGAGGAGGACCTGCGCAAGCTGGTCGAGGCCTGCCACGCCCGAGGGATCAAGGTCCTGCTCGACGTCGTCTATAACCATGCCGGGTACGACACGCGCTACCTTCGCGACCCGAAGACGAGGAAGTGGCTGCGCTCCACCATCGTCGGCGATTGCGGAGAGGACGATCTCACCAGCTGCCTCGCCGGGCTGCCCGACTTCAAGACCGAGCAGCCGGAAGTCGCGAAGTTCCTGCTCGATGCGCAGATCGCCTGGGCGAAGCGCTCGGGGATCGACGGCTTCCGACTGGATACCGTCAAGCACGTCGACCATCCCTTCTGGCAGGAGCATCGCAAGCGCACCCGCGCCGAGCTGGGGCCCCAGTTCTTCTTGCTGGGCGAGGTCTTCGGCGCGGACGCCGAAGTGCTCGAGCCCTGGTTCGAGCCCGACGAGATGGACGCCGGCTTCGACTTCAGCTTCCAGGGCAACGTCCTAGGCTTCGTGCGGGGCCGGGGCCGGACCGTGGCGTTCAACCGGTACCTGGAAATGCGGCAGAAGATCCGGCCTGGGCACCTGGTGGCGCATTACCTCTCCACCCACGACACGACCGGCGCGCTCTTCCAGCTCAAGGGGGACATAGCCCTGTTCCGCCTGGCGGCGGTGCTGCTCTTCACCACCTCGGGCATCCCGGTCGTCTACTACGGCGAGGAAGTCGGTCGTCCGGGCGGGGAATGGCCCGACAATCGCAGCGACATGCCCTGGGGCACCCGCGACGTGCTGCCCGGCGCAGGCCTTCCGCGCGATGACGCTTTGCGGCGCGATTACCAAAAGCTGATCGGCATCCGAAAGGCGCATCCGGCGTTATCGCGTGGGAACCACATTGCATTATCCACCGAAGGCAACCTCTACGTTTTCGCACGCCGCGATGCGGCATCGAAGGACCTGGTGGTGGTGGCGGTGAACCGGGGCAGCGAGCCGGCCACTGCGACCTTCGCCGCTCCTCCGGAGTGGGAAGCCGCCAGCGTGGTCGACTCGCTGGACGCGTCGACCCCTCCGCCGACGCGCGCCAACGGTTCGCTGACCGTCAAGTTGGGACCGCGCCAGTCGCAAATTCTCGTCGCCGCACCGCGTTGAAGAGCCGTTTGCCAATTGACGTCTCGGTCGCTGACGTGGCAAGTGCCTTGTGTCGAGTAGCAGGCAGTTCGGGCGCAGCTCACTCGTATCCGGTCACGGGCGGTCGATGGCCAGCGTCGTCTTGGAACATGTCGCCAAGCGCTACGGCGACAACCCGCCGGTGATCAGCGACATCGATCTCGAGATCCGCGAGCACGAGTTCGTGGTGCTGGTCGGCCCCTCGGGCTGCGGCAAGAGCACCTTGCTCCGCATGGTCGCCGGGCTCGAGGAGATCACCTCGGGCACCATCTCCATCGGGGGCCGGGTGGTGAACGAGGTCCCGCCCAAGGACCGCAACATCGCCATGGTGTTCCAGAGCTACGCGCTCTACCCGCACATGACCGTTCAGGAGAATCTCCAATTCGGCCTGAAGATCCGCGGTACGCCGCAGGGCGAGATCGATCGGCTCGTGAACGAGGCGGCGAGGATCCTCGGCCTGGAGCAGTTGCTCGATCGGCGCCCCAAGGACATGTCCGGCGGGCAGCGGCAGCGGGTGGCGCTCGGCCGCGCCATCGTCCGCGAGCCCTCGGTGTTCCTCTTCGACGAGCCGCTCTCCAACCTGGACGCGAAGCTGCGCGTGCAGATGCGCGCGGAGATCAAGAAGCTGCAGCACCGCCTCCAGGTCACCACCATCTACGTCACGCACGATCAGGTCGAGGCGATGACGATGGGGAACCGCATCGCCATCCTCGACAAGGGCAAGCTGCAGCAGGTCGGCACGCCCCTCGATGTCTACGAGAAACCGCAGAATATCTTCGTCGCCAACTTCATCGGCACGCCGCAGATGAACTTCATCCGCGCCACCGTGGCCGACGGCGGCGCCGCGCTCGCGGCCAACGGCTTCAAGCTGCCGGCCCCGGCGACCGCTCGCGGCGCCCTCGCTTCCCGCGCCGGCAAGGCCGTGATGGTCGGTATACGCCCCGAGAACGTGCTCGAGGCCAGCCGGCCCACGCGAGGCGCCACCGCAAAGCTGGAGCTGACCGTCGACCTGGTTGAGACGCTCGGCGACGAAGTGGTAGTTCATGGCACCCAGGGGGAAGACCAGATCGCCTTCAAGATGGACCCGCACAACCCCCCGGAGTTCGGCGGCAAGGTGGCGGCGTTGGTCGAGATCGATCGGCTCCACCTGTTCGATGCCGAGACGGAACAGCGCATCGCGGATTGACTGCGCTGGAGGAAGAGGAGACTTCATGGAGAGCCTTCGTCGAGTAGCAGCCGCTGCGCTCACCGCTCTCGTCGCCGCGCCTGCAACCGCGGCCACCGAGATCGTGGTGTGGCACGCCTACCGCGCCGAGGAGAAGGCCGCGCTGGAGAAGGTCGCCGGCGCCTACAACGCGGCGCATCCCAACACGCACGTGAGCACCCTCGCGGTGCCTTACGACGCTTTCGCGGACAAGATCTCGGCGGCGGTGCCGCGCGGCAAGGGACCGGACGTCTTCATCTATGCACAGGACCGTCTGGGCGGCTGGATCGAAGCCGGCAACACGGTCGAGCCGATCGACTTCTTCATCGACAAGGACACCAAGGACCGGTTCATCCCGACCACGCTGGAGGCGATGACCTACAAGGGAACGGTCTACGGGCTGCCGCTCAACTACAAGTGCATCACGCTCATCTACAACAAGAAGCTGGTCGCCAATCCGCCCAAGGATTCCGACGAGTTGGTGGCGGTGGCGAAGAAGAACACCGACAAGGCGGCGGGGCGGTTCGGGCTCGCGTACGCGTACAGCGACTATTACTACCATGCAGCCCTGCAGAACGCGTTCGGGGGGCACGTCTTCGAGGCCGGGGCGAAGCCGGCCATCAACAACCCCGATAACGCAAAGGCCCTCGAGTACCTCCTCAAGTGGCTGGACAAGGACCAGATCCTGCCGGCGGAGCCCTCCACCGCGCTGATCACCGCGCTGTTCAACGATGGCAAGGCCGCGATGATCTTCAACGGTCCCTGGTTCCTGGGCGAGATCAGCAAGAACATCGACTACGGCCTCGCGCCGTTGCCGAAGATCAAGGAAGCGGGCAACACGCCCATGAAGCCCTGGATGACCGTCGAGGGCGCCCTGATCGCCGCACCCTCCAAGAACAAGGACGCCGCCTACGACTTCATCAAGTACCTGACCGACAAGCCGGCGGGGATCGTGATGGCGGTCGAGGGCCGCCAGAGCCCGGCCAACAAGGCGGTCTACGCCGAACCCAAAGTGGCGGGCGATGCGGTGCTCAAGTCGTTCCGCGATCAGGTCGAGGTGGCCATCCCGATGCCCAACCTTCCGGAGATGACCATGGTCTGGTCGCCGGCCACCACCGTGATGAACTCGGTGACCCGGCATTCGGCGTCCCCGAAGGCCGCGCTGGACAGCGCGCAGGCGGCCATCTCCAAGGACGTCGCGGGGCTGCGGAAGAAATAATGACCGCCGGAACCTCCCACCGCCTGCGGTTCCTGGTCGGCGTGGCGCTCGCCGCGCTGCTCGGGGCGGCTCTCTTGCGCGCGTTCGTCTCCGGCGCGAGCAGGCAGATCGCGGACGAGGCGGAGGAGCGCAAGGCGATCGTGACGTTGCAGGCGGCGACTTCGCTCGCGCACAGCGCCGGAGATGGCGACGCGGTCCGCAAGGTGATGGCGGCGTGGCAAGCCCGGACGCCATCGGTGTCGCAGGTGCGCGTCTTCCTCGCCGACGGAATGCGGCTCGAGGCCTCGACCGCACCCGGCGACGCGGGCGAGCGCGCGGCGCCGAGGCGCCTCCAGCGCGAGGAGAAGCCGCTCTACGACCGGAGCCAGCGGATCGCGGCGGCGGCGCAGACGAACCGGGAGGAGCAGCAGGCGCGCAAGGCCGAGATCGAGGCGGCGCCGCTCGGCGGAGGGCGGCTCTCCCTCGCCGGGCCGGTCGAGAAGGACCGCGCTCCCGTCGGGCTGGTGGAGATCGAGACCGCGTTGCAACCCACGCCGCGCACGCCGGGTTGGTCGGGTTTCCTGCTGGCGGTGATCGCGCCTCTTGCCGCCTTCGCCCTGCTGGCCCTGATCATCGGCGAACGGCGCCTGCCGCTGCTCCTGGCGGGGGTGGCCTGCGTGGCGGTCTCGCTGTTCTGGATGGGGCGCGCCGCCGCCGCCCAGATCGCCGCTGAGCAACAGCGCGCCGCCCAGGCTGTGGCGGAGCGGGTCCGCGAGCAAGGGGCGGTGACTCAGGAAGTGGCCAGGGCCCAGGGGCTGAAGACAGACCCGGCGGCTCCGGGCATCTGGGACGTCGACGGCTTCCGCAAGCCGCGCGGTCTGATCGCCGCCGACGGCTCGGTCGACGCGCAACGTCTAGGGCTGCAGATGAAAGAGGCAGCCGGAGCGGTGCGAAAGACGCTGCTGGCCGCGGGTGCGCTCTCGCTGGTGCTGCTCCTGGTCGCGGGTCTTGGCGGCTTCAGCGCGGTCGGCGCCACGCTGCGGCGGCACCGGCAAGCCTACCTCTACATCGCGCCCGCCATGCTGGGGATGCTGGCGTTGGTGTTCTTCCCCTTCGCCTACGGCGTCACGCTGTCGTTCACGGATTCGAACCTCTACAACACCAGCAGACCGCTGTCCGAGATCTGGGTCGGCCTGAGGAACTACGCGGACATCCTCGGCGACTTCGGCTTCGTCAAGCGAAGCGAGAGCGGCATCTTCCTCAATTACCTCAACTTCTACTGGACGCTTCTCTTCACCATCCTCTGGACGGTCACCAACGTCGCTATCGGCGTCACCTCCGGGCTCATCCTCGCCCTGATCCTGAACACCAAGGCGCTGGCGCTCCGGCCGCTCTACCGCGTGCTCTTGATCCTGCCCTGGGCGATGCCGAACTACATCACCGCCCTGATCTGGAAGGGAATGTTCCACCAGCAGTTCGGCGTCATCAACCAGCTGCTTCAAGTGTTCGGGCTCCCCGCGGTGTCCTGGTTCGATCGCCCGGCCACCTCGTTCCTCACCGCGCTCGTCACCAACGGCTGGCTCAGCTTTCCCTTCATGATGGTGGTCTCTCTCGGCGCCTTGCAGTCGATCTCCGCCGACCTTTATGAAGCGGCGCGGGTCGACGGCGCTACCCGCTGGCAGCAGTTCAAGGCAATCACTTTGCCCTCGCTGAAGCCGGCGCTGGTGCCGGCGGTGATCATCTCGGTCGTCTGGACGTTCAACATGTTCAACATCATCTACCTGGTCACCGGCGGCGAGCCGAGCAGCTCGACCGAGATCCTGGTGACGCAGGCCTACAAGTTCGCCTTCGAGCGCTACCGGTACGGCTACGCGGCAGCCTACTCGACCGTGATCTTCGGCATCCTGCTCGTCTATGGCGTGATCCAGAACCGCGTCTCGAAGGCGACGGAGGCCTGAGCCCATGACCGGATCGCGCCTCCGCGATGAGATGCCCCACGGCCCCCTCCACCTGATCCTGGTGCTGGCCACGCTCCTCACGCTCTATCCGGTCTTCTGGGTCTTCAGCATCGCGTTCTCCGGCAAGCAGAGCCTGGCCATCGCCGATCTGCCGGCGAACCCGCGGGCGATCGATCGGCTGCGCGCCGTGATCCCCTGGCCCGAGAAGATCTCCGCCTCGAACTTCGTCTCGGTGATGACCGACCAGCCGTTCGCGCGCTGGATCCTCAACAGCGCCCTGGTGGCGATCTTCACCACCGTGCTGGGCGTCTTCCTCGCCTGCACCGCGGCCTACGCATTCTCCCGCTTCAAGTTCCCGGGCCGGCGCCCTGGAATGATGGCTTTCCTGGTCTCGCAGATGTTCCCCGGCACGCTGATGCTGATCCCGCTCTACATCATCATCGTGCAGATTCTCGGGCTGGGCAGCTCGCGCATCGGCCTGATCATCGTCTACGCCACCACCTCCATTCCCTTCAGCGTCTGGATGCTCAAGGGCTACTTCGACACCATCCCCAAGGAGCTGGAGGAAGCCGCGGTGATCGAGGGTGCTTCTGCGGGGAAGATCTTCTGGCGTATTGTGCTGCCGTTGGCCAAGCCGGCGGTCGCCATCACTGCGCTCTTCTCGTTCATGACCTCGTGGAACGAGTTCATCCTCGCTGCCACCTTTATGGACAAGGAGAACATGTACACTGCCCCGGTCGGTCTTCGCTTCTTCGTGGGCGGGTTCTCGCAGCAGTGGGGCTACTTCGCCGCCGGGTCCATCATCGTCTCGATCCCGGTCGTCTTGCTCTTCCTCTATCTGCAGAAGTACCTGGTCTCCGGCCTGACCGCCGGGGGCGTGAAGGGTTGATCCACGGAAACGGAAAGGAGGCGGACATGGCTGGTCTCCGAATCGCCTTCGCGGCAGTGACTGCGATCACCGCATTCGCCGCGGGGGCGCAGGAGGTAGTCTTCAAGGATCCCACCGGAGACGACAACGGTCCCGGCAAGTACACCTATCCGACCGACCCGGTCTACAAGCCGGGGTCCTTCGACTTGACGCAGCTGACGGTGAAGCAGGCTGGCGACAAGGTGACGTTCGCGGTCTCCGTCAACGCTGACCTCGAGGACCCCTGGCAGATGCCCCAGCCGGCCAACTTCTCCATCCAGATGGCCTTCATCCACATCAAGACCGGGAAGGGCGGGCACACCAAGGGCCTTCCCGGGACGAACGTCGAGTTCGCGCCGGGGGAGGAGTGGAACAAGGTGGTCATTCTCTCGCCCCAGCCCGCTGGCCGCGTGAAGTCGGAGGCGAAGCAGAAGGCCGCCGACGTCAAGGAGGACATCGTCGTTCCCGATGAGACCGTGGGCAAGGGACGGACCATCTCCGCCACGGTCGACAAGAAGCTGTTGGGCGACGGGGAGATCACCAAGTGGGGCTACCAGGTGCTGATGGAGTCCAACGAGGGCTTCCCGGACAAGAAGGATCTGCTCACCCGCAAGGTGAACGAGTACGAAGGGCAGCACCGCTTCGGCGGCGGCACGGACAGCGATTGCGATCCGCACGTGATCGACATCCTCGCGGGCAAGGGAACGGGCGACAAGAGCGAGATCGCTGAGCAGCAGAAGATGCTGGCGTACGAATGCAACCCGGACGGCACCGCCAAGAAGACGGCGACGCTGAAAATGGTCCGCAAGTGAGGGCGGTGGTTGCAGAACGAGGGCAAGTTCCGCAGAGTGTTTCTCGTCGCGATGGCGGTCAGGCGACTGACCGAAAAAACCAGGAGGAGGCAAAACCGTGAGGATCAAGAAAGAATGGATCGTACTAGCAGCCGTTCTAGTTGCGCTTGCAGCTCCTGATGTGTCGGCCGTCGACTTCCACGGATACTTCCGCAGCGGCATTGGAGGCAACAACAAGGGGGGCAGCCAGGTCTGCTTCATTGCCCCGGGCAACGAATACAAGTTCCGCCTTGGCAACGAGTGCGAGAACTACGCTGAGTGGGAGTTCGCCCAGAGCCTCTACAAGGACAAGAGCGGGGTCGAGTTCATCTACGATGGCATGCTCGCTTACATCACGGGCCTGGCCGGCGGGGACTTCGATAGCCTCAAGAACCCCGGCAATGAGATCGCCCTGCGTCAGAACTGGGTCGGCGCCAGGGGGCTCCCGTTCCTGCCCAGCGGCAGCATGGCCTGGATCGGCAAGCGCTACTATCACCGTAACGACGTCCACCAAACCGACTTCTTCTACTGGGACACCTCGGGATTCGGCGGCGGCCTCGACGATGTCCCCATCGGTCCAGCGAAGTTTGCGATCGCGGTGTTCGAGACCAGGTTCAGCGACCGGCGGGTGCTCTGGCAACCCGACTTCCGGGTGTACGGCATTCCGATCATCCCGAACGGGACCCTGGAGGCGGGCATCTCCCTGTCGATCGACAGCTCCAATGCGAACGCGCCTCAGTCCACCAACAAGCAGAATGTCAGCCCTTGGCTGACCGTCCAGTGGGTGCAAACCGACCTGCTTGGCGGCGCCAACAAGCTCGCCTTCCAATGGGCGCAGGGCTCCGCCGCAAACATGCATAGCCAAGGTAGTCAGCAGGAGGACGCCAGCAGCGATACGAGACAGTGGCGCATCGTCGAGCACCTGGTGTACCAGCCGACACCCAACATCTCCGGCGGATTGGTGTTCACGTACCAGGACACGAAGCAGCTCTTCGGAAGCAGCCTGAAGAGGTGGAGCGCGGGCATCCGCCCTGCGCTGCAGATCAATGATTACTTCAAGATCGAGGTGGAAGGTGGGTACACGAACGTCACGCCCAAGGACAACGCCAGCGGCGGCGGGAACACCGACTCCCGCAGTCTCTTCAAGGCCACGGTAGCGCCGACCATCATGATCGCCCCGGGCCCCGGCGGCTCCTACTTCACCCGTCCGGTGCTCCGGCTCTTCGGGACCGTTGCGGCCTGGAACGACGCCTCGCAGCGGGCCGGTATCGTCGGCCAGGGCGTCGCCTGTAATGCCGCGACGACCACGAGCGCGTTCGGCTGCGACAAAGCGGGCTTTACGTTCGGGGCGCAAGTCGAAGCCTGGTACTAGGTCTCGCGACGATAGCGGCCGTTGGAAGCCGGGAGGGCACCCTCCCGGCTTCACGGCTCGCCGCCAGACGCATTTCCACCCGACTTCGGTCGTCATTCAGAGGAGAACGTCATGAACTTGCTCGAGAGATCGCTGGTGGCGTCCGGACTGGTCGCGGTCATGGCGCTCGCCCGGCCGGCGGGCGCCGAGGAGCTGAAGGTCCCCGAGGGCAAGATCGCGATCCATTACTATCGCCCCGACGGCAGCTACGACGGCTGGGGCCTCCACGTCTGGGAGAGTTTCCAGAAGAAGGAGGAAGCCGGCGACGAGTTTGCCGCGAAGGAGCTCAGCGATCGGCCGCTCAAGGGTGTCACCTGGTTCAAGCCGGTAGGGCAGTCGGGCAAGGACGACTTCGGCGTCTACTGGCTGCTCGACCAGAAGGAATTCGAGAACGGCCGTGTCAACTACATCATCCACAAGGGCGACAAGAAGGAACAGTGCAACAAGGACATGTTCTGGGTCATCAAGCCGGACAGCAGGGAGCTCTGGGTCAACGCCGGCGACTGCAAGAGCTATCCGACCAAGGACGCGGCCATCAAGGCGCGAAAGTGAGACGCTCCGCGTGATCCAGGGGCGGCCGGACTGATCTGGCCGCTCGTCCTTTCGCCTCCCTGCGCTGCGCCGCAGCGGGAAGGCCTCCTCCCCCCCGGGTGAATGCGATGTACCGCCCTGCAGCATGGACCACAGCCGTATTCGTCGTCGCCTCCGCGGGCTGCGCCTCGATCAAGGCGAAGCGCGCGCGAGACGAGTACCTCCAGTCGAGGCTCGACTCCTTGCGTTACCGGCAACCGCTCGACGAGGTGTGGCCCGAGCTCCAGAAACTGCTGGCCGAGAACAGCTATCCGCTGGTGGGCAAGGACGCCGAGGCGGTCGGGGAGTCGCACTTCGTCCTCTTCAGCTTGTTCTCCCCGGCGAAGGAGACCGAACCGGACGGCAGCGGCGGGCGGGTCCTGGAGACCGGCTGGCGCAAGGATTCGACGCGGATCCGCGCCCAGGCGACTCCGGACGAGTCGGGCACCCACGTCGTCTTGACGCTCCTCAAAGAGGATACGACGGAGCATGGCCACGACGCCCGCGAGCGCAAGCCGGCCGTCGATCTGGAGCTGCAGCTCGCGAAGAAGCTGGACCCTGCGGCGGCCGCCGACATCGAGGCAGGCCTGCAGGCTGTGAAGCCTGATTGACAGTGGACGACGATTTCTGAAAGCGGCAGTACCATGACCAAACCCAGCAGAGGAGGAGAAGCATGAGAGCGTCGATTGGAATTCTGGCGGCAGTCGCGGGTGTGCTCTTGACCGCGGCGCCGCGGGCCCAGGCGGCCGGAGCGAAGATAGGGCTTTCGCTCCCGACGCAGCGCGAAGAGCGCTGGGTCAAGGACAGGCAGACGATGGAGGCCGCCGCCAAGAAGAAGGGCGTCGATCTTCGCGTCCAGGTCACCGACAACGACGCCGCCAAGCAGGTGGCCCAGTGCGAGAACCTGCTCTCCCAGGGGATCAAGGTGCTGATCCTCGCGCCGCACGACGCCTCGAGCGCCTCGGTGATCATCGACAAGGCGGACAAGGCAGGCGTCAAGGTGATCAGCTACGACCGCCTGGTGACGGACTCGCCGCTCGACTACTACTACCTGTCCTTCGACAACGTGAAGGTCGGCGAGCTGCAGGGCAACTTCATCACCAAGAAGGTGCCGAAGGGCGTCTACATCGTCCTCGCTGGCTCGCCCACCGACAACAATGCCAAGCTGTTCCGCGCGGGAGCGATGAAGTACATCCAGCCCCTCGCGGACAAGGGCGACATCAAGATCGTGATGGACCAGTTCGTCAAGGACTGGCAGCCATCCGAGGCGCAGAAGCTGTGCGAGCAGGCGCTCACCGCGAACCAGAACAAGGTCGACGCGGTCCTCGCTCCGAACGACGGCACCGCCGGCGGATGCATCCAGGCGCTGGCGTCGCAGGGTCTCGCCGGCAAGGTCCCCATCACCGGCCAGGATGCCGAGCTGGCGGGGGCCATCCGCATCATCCAGGGCACCCAGAGCATGACCGTGTTCAAGGACACGCGCGAGCTGGGAAACAAGGCCATCGAGATGGCGATCGCCATCGCCGAGGGCAAGCCCGTCGACACCGGGGGGAAGGTGGTGAACAACAACAAGAAGGACGTTCCCTCAGTCCTGCTCACGCCGCATATCGTCACCAAGGAGAATCTCGACGAGATGCTGATCAAGAGCGGCTACTTGAAGAAGGAGCAGGTCTACCGGAAGTAACCAACGCACGGTGACGGCCGCCGCCCTCAGCCGGGCGGCGGCCGCGGAGCAACACATGAGCGAAGTCCTGCTGGAAATGAAGGGCATCACCAAGGAGTTCCCGGGCGTCCGGGCGCTCGAGGACGTGACCGTCCAGTTCCACAAGGGAGAGATCCACGCCCTGGTGGGAGAGAACGGCGCGGGGAAATCGACGCTGATGAAGATCCTCAGCGGCTTCTATCCCTACGGCACCTACGACGGCGACATCGTCCTCGACGGGAAGGTCCAGAAGTTCAACCGGATCCGCGACAGCGAGCACGCCGGAATCGCGATCATCTACCAGGAGCTCGCGCTGGTGAAGCACATGACCATCGCCGAGAACCTCTTCCTGGGCGGCGAGCTTTGCAAGGCGAAAGGCGTCATCGACTGGAACGAGACCTTCCACCGGACGGAGAAGGCGCTCAAGGAGGTGGGACTCCGGGTGAGCCCGGCCACCCGCGTCATCGACCTCGGCGTGGGGTCGCAGCAGCTGGTGGAGATCGCCAAGGCCCTCACCAAGGATGCGCGGGTCCTCATCCTCGACGAACCAACGGCCGCGCTGACCGAGACCGAAACCGAGAACCTGCTCAACATCCTCGACTCGCTCCGGGCGAAGGGAGTGACCTGCATCTACATCTCCCACCGCCTGCGGGAGGTCGACCGGATCGCCGACCGGATCACCGTCCTGCGCGACGGGAAGACGATCGTCACCGACACCCAGGAGGCCATGCCCGAGGAGCGGATCATCCACAACATGGTGGGGCGCGCTCTCACCGACATGTTCCCCAGGAGGGTGCGCCCCCTCGGTGATGCCGTGCTGGAGGTGAAGAACTGGACCGTCGAGGACCCGGTGACGGGGGCTCTCGTTTGCGACAACATCTCGTTCGAGGTGCGCAAGGGAGAGATCCTGGGCATCGCAGGCCTGATGGGTGCGGGGCGCACCGAGCTGGTGATGAGCCTCTTCGGGGTCTGGGGGAAGAAGAAGGCGGGAGAGGTGTGGCTCAAGGGGAAGCCGATCCACATCCACAACGCGCACGACGCCATCCGCGAGGGTTTCAGCCTGGTCTCGGAGGACCGCAAACGCTACGGACTGATCCTCGGCATGGACGTCAAGCAGAACTCCACGCTGGCCAGCCTGGAGAGAATCTCCAAGCTCGGCGTCATCAACAAGAACGAAGAGATCAAAAGCGCCCAGAGGTACGTCAGGGAGCTCAGGACCAAGACGCCGTCGCTGGAACAGAGGGTGGGGAACCTCTCCGGTGGCAACCAGCAGAAGGTGGTGCTGGCGAAGTGGCTCCTGACGCAGCCGAAGGTCCTCTTCCTCGACGAGCCCACGCGCGGTATCGACGTCGGCGCCAAGGTGGAGATCTACAACATCATGAACGACCTGGTGGACCAGGGCGTCTGCGTGGTGATGATCTCCTCCGAGCTTCCCGAGGTCCTGGGCATGAGCGACCGGATCGTGGTCATCCACGAGGGACGCCTCACCGGCTCTTTCAAGCGCGACGAGGCCACCGAGGAAAAGGTGATCTACTACGCGACGGGCGGCGCCTAGCCGCGGGAGGGTGCGGTGGAGACGACTGCGGCGAGTGCGACTTCAGGGGAGAGCAGGCTCCGGGAGCTGATCCTCGGCTCGATCAAGCGCAACACCAAGCAGTACACGATGTTCATCGCGCTGATCGCGATCTGGGTCATCTTCGCGCTGGTGACCGACCGGGTCTTCCTGACGCCCAGGAACCTGTCGAACCTGTTCGTGCAGACGGTGACGACGGCCATTCTTGCCATCGGCATGGTGCTAGTCATCGTGACCGGCCACATCGATCTGTCGGTGGGTTCGGTGCTCGGCTTCGCCGGCGCCGTCTGCGCGATGCTGATGATCAAGTTCGAGTGGGGCGTCGCCGCCTCGATCGCCGGCACGGCCGCCGTCGGGCTGGCGATCGGCGCCTGGCACGGGTTCTGGGTCGCGTACCGGAAGGTGCCCGCGTTCATCGTCACCCTGGCCTCGATGCTCGCCTTCCGCGGGCTGATCATCGGAATCACCGGCGGGCAGACGCAGGGCCTCGAGATGGCCCCGGAGCGCGCCGCCGAGGTGTTCAAGCTGATCGGTCAGGGATACCTGCCCACCTTTCGCCCGGCCACCGCCGGGCAGCTCCACGACACCAGCCTCTACTTCTCCCTGCTGATGATCGTGCTCTTCGTGGTCACCGCACTGCGCAGGCGGGCTGCCCGCGTGAAGTACGGCTTCGCGGTCCCTCCCCTCTTCGCCGAGGTCCTGCGCCTGGTGTTCGGGTCGGCCCTGATCGGCGCCTTCTCGATGATCATGGTGATCTACCTGGGGATCCCGCTCGCGGTGATCTTCGTGCTCATCCTCACGCTGATCTTCGACTTCATCGCCAACGACACCACTTTCGGACGTCATCTCTATGCGATCGGAGGCAATCCGGAAGCCGCGAAGCTCTCGGGCATCAGCGTGCCCAGACACACCTTCGCGCTCTTCATGATCATGGGGCTCATGACCGCGATCGCGGGCATCTTCTCGACCTCCCGGTTGAACGCCGCCACCACCTCCGCCGGCCAGAACGCCGAGCTGGACGCGATTGCCTCGGCGGTGATCGGTGGCACGTCGCTGATGGGAGGAGAAGGCACCATCTACGGCGCCGTCATCGGCGCGCTGGTGATGGCCTCCCTCGACAACGGGATGAGCCTGATGAACATGGACATCACCTTCCAGTACGTCATCAAGGGGCTCATCCTCCTGCTGGCCGTCTGGGTGGACATGGCGCAGCGCAAGAAGTAGCGCGACGTGGGCAGTCCGCTCAGCGGACGTCGACCCACCGGTTCCGCTCGACCGATTCGGCCACGGCATCCAGCACGGCCTGGATGGCGGCGCCGTCGCGGAAATCCGGCGAGACCGGGCCGCCGGTGCGGATCGCGGCGAAGAACGGATCGGTCAGGCGGCGGTACGCCTCGTTGCGGTCGGCCTGGTTGTCGGGCGTGTCCAGTCCGGCGGTCAGGTCGCGAGGCAAGGCCAGCGTCTCCAGGCCGGGCGGGTCGGGCCGGCCGGCGTACACGCGGCCTTCCCAGGTGGCGTCGTAGCCCGGGTCGGCCTCGTACGTCAGCGAGCCTTTGCTTCCGTGCAGCTCGACGCGCTGGTAGTTGCCGCGGCCGGCGACGAGCTTGCTGGCCTGGAACACGCCCTGTGCGCCGCCGGCGAGCTGGGCCAGGAAGGAGCAGTCCTCGTCGGCATCCGCCACTCCCCCTGATCGCTCGCGAGTGACGGTCTGCCACTGGCCGGCAACGCGCGAGAAATCGCCGACCCACCAGCGCACCAGATCGATGAGGTGGGATCCGATGTCCCCCAGCACGCCCGTGCCGGAATCGGCCCGTTGCATCCGCCAGCTCAGCGCCTTGCCCGGACGGAGATGCGATGCGCTGAAGTAAGCGGCGCTCACGTGCAGGGGTTGCCCGATGAACCCCTCGCCCACCAGGCGCTTCACGTAGGCGGCGGCGGCGACCGCGCGGTGCGTGAAAAACGTCATCGTCTTGCGTGCGGCCGCCTCCGCGCGCGCCGCCATCTCGCGCGCCAGCGCCGCGTTCATCGCCAGCGGCTTCTCGCAGATCACGTGCAGCCCGGCGTCGAGGGCGGCCAGGACTTGCGGATGGTGCAAGGAGTTCGGCGTGGCGACGACGAGAACGTCGAGACCACCTTTGGCGATCATCTCCCGCCAATCCGTGAACGTGTTCGGCACGTGGAACTTGGCGGCCATCGCCGCCAGGCGCTCGGGGTTGCGCCCGCAGAGGGCGACCAGCTCGACGTCGCGCCGCGCCCGCATCCCCGGCAGGTGCTCGAGGTCGGCCCACCAGCTGGTTCCAATCACCCCGACACGAAAGGTTCCTTCGCCCATCTCTTGCCTCCAGGCCTCTCAGCGAAGCCGCCAGATCCCGCTACCGTACGGGGGCAGGGTTACCGACCAACCCCCGCTTCCCGCCACGAGCGCCGCGCCCGGGTCAGCGAGCAGCGCGTCGGCGGAGGCTCCCGGGGCGGTCAGGGCGTGCGTCGCCGTGCCGGAGCCGAGGTTGTGAGCGGCCAGCACCGTCTCGCCGGCGGCCGTGCGGAGGTAGGAAAGGACGTTGGCATCCTCGGTCGACAACCGCGTGGTTCCGCCGCGGGAGAGGGCCGGCGAGCCCTTCCGCACCCGGATGAGCTGCTTGTAACGCGAGAGCAGCGACGACCCGTCGCCGGTCTCCGAAGCGACGTTGGCCGTCGCCGCTCCCGGCGCATGCGGCCACCACGGTGTTCCGGTGGTGAACCCGGCATGCGCGGTCGCATCCCAGGCCATCGGGGTCCGCTTGCATTCGTCGGAGGAGCAGCTTCCGTTCAGCATGCCGATCTCGTCGCCGTAGTAGATGATCGGCGTTCCCTGCAGCGTGAGCAGGATGGTCGCGGCCAGCTTGAGCTTCGCCGGGTTGCCGCCGAGGCGCGACGCGACCCGCTCCTGGTCATGGTTGGTGAGGAAGGGAGCGTCGGCGGTCCCTGCTGCATACGTCAGGGCCACCGCGTCGAGCGTGGCCGCGATGCTCCGGGCCGAGCTCCCCGCTACGCCGCTCACCACGGACTCGGCGAGCGGAAAGTTGAAGAGCAGCGGCACCCCGTCTCCACCAGGGACGGTCGCAGTGGAGCCAAAGTACGTCGCGATGGTGGGAGTATCTGCCCATGCCTCCCCCACCACCATGGCGTGCGGATTTGCCGCGAGGACGCCCTGGGTCCATTCCGCGAGGTCCGCGTGCGTGGCAGGCCGATCCTGCTGGAGTCCGGGTCCGTCCTCGACCAGGTAGCGGACGGCATCGAGGCGGAAGCCGTCCACGCCGCGAGCCAGCCAGCGGCCCGCGGCAGCGCCCATTTCCGCGCGCACTGCTGGAGATTTCCAGTTCAGGTCCGGCATGCCGCTCCAGAACACTGCGTAGTACCAGGCGGCCCCGCCCTGGAACCAGGCGGCGGAGCTCGACCACGGTTGCGTCCAGCCGGGATTGGCGGTGGTCCAGACGTACCAATCGCGGCGGGAGGTGCCCGAACGGGACTCCATGAACCACGGGTGCTGGATGGAGGTGTGGTTCGGCACGTAGTCCAGGATCACCTTGATGCCGC
Source organism: Myxococcales bacterium (assembly GCA_036513415.1). Lineage (GTDB taxonomy): Bacteria > Myxococcota > Myxococcia > Myxococcales > 40CM-4-68-19 > 40CM-4-68-19. The sequence continues at coordinate 25,702 of DATBZA010000102.1, forward strand.
GCTTGTGGCACTCCGCGATGAGCGAGTCCATGTCGGCCGGGGTGCCGTAGTCGGGATTCACGCCATCGTAATCGGTGATGTCGTAGCCGTGGTAGCTCGGCGACGGGTAGATGGGCATCAGCCAGATGGCGTCGATGCCCAGGTCGCCGTCCGTGGAGGGGTTGCCGTCGTTCAGATAGTCCAGCTTCGCGATCAGCCCCGCGATGTCCCCGCTGCCGTTCCCGTCCGAGTCCAGGAAGCTGCGGACGAATACCTCGTAGACGACGGCGCCGTTCCACCACTCGGCGGACGCGGCTGCCTCGCGGCGGGCCGGGACTAGCGGGGTTTCCGGGCAGCCGCCTCCGAGGCAGGCGAGCAACAGGAAACCGATGGTCGCGATGGAACGCACTGCCCCGGATGCTAGCGCATCCCGGGGCCCGGGCCCGGTGTCGCCGGTTCCAAATCCCGCAAACGAGCATTCGACGTACAGGCCGAATCCGTGTACGAGAGCGCCATGGCTGGCCTCGTCGCGATCCACGTGCGCGAGGGGCACCCGGACTTCATCGATCTGCCCTGGCACCTCCCGCTCGCAGCCTGGGAAGGCGCCACCGAGCGGCAGGTGGAGATGGAGCGGGGCCTCTCCCGGCACCAGGTCGTCTTCGTCGAGTACGGCCCTGCCATCTACGCGCTCAAGGAGCTGCCGCCCGCGGGGGCCGAGCGCGAGTACACGCTCTTGCGCGGGATGGAGGACCGGCGGCTGCCGGCCGTCACTGCCGCGGGCCACGCGCGCGCGCGCGTGGAGGGCCCGGACGAGGGCGAGAACGGCGTCTTGATCACCCGCTATCTCGACGGCTCGCTGCCCTACCGCACGCTCTTCATGAACCAGGGCCTGGAGCGCTACCGGGACAGGCTGCTGGACGCGATGGCAGGTTTGCTCGTGCGCCTCCATCTCGCCGGCTTCTACTGGGGAGACTGCTCCCTCTCCAACACCCTCTTCCGCCGCGACGCAGGGGAGCTGCAGGCGTACATGGTGGACGCCGAGACCTCCGAGCAGCACGAGAAGCTCTCCGACGGACAGCGCTCGATGGACCTCGGCATCCTCGAGGAGAACGTGGGCGGCGATCTGGCGGATCTGCAGATGGTCGTGCAGCTGCCGCCGCCGGTGAGCGTGGAGGAGACCGGCGCGCAGATCCGCCGGCGGTACGACCGGCTGTGGAACGAGATCAACCGCCAGCTCCTCATCCTCCCCAGCGAGAGCTACCTGATCCAGGAGCGGATCCGCGCGCTGAACGAGCTGGGCTTTTCCGTGGGCGAGTTCGAGCTGGTCAAGTCGGGCGACGGAGACCGGCTGAAGCTCCGCACCATGGTGGTCGACCGCGACTACCACCGGAGGCTCCTGCACGGGCTCACCGGCCTGGTCGCAGGGGACCGCCAGGCGGCGTTGATGGTCAACGACATCAAGGAGCTGCAGGCGAAGCTGTCGGCGCAGCTCAACCGCAGCCTGAGCCTGAGGGTGGCGGCGCACCGCTGGCTCGACCAGCTCTACCGGCCGACCGTCCAGAGGCTGCGCGAGGCGCTCGGGCCGGGCGACGACGACGGCGAGCTCTATTGCCAGGTCCTCGAGCACAAGTGGTACGCGAGCGAGCGCGCGCGCAAGGACGTCGGCCTGAAAGCTGCCCTCGAGGAATATCTACAGACCCGGCAGTCGCCGCAGGCCTCGGGCTGAGGCGAATGACCTCGCTCAAGCATAGCCCCTAAGTTGGCTGCGGCGCCGGTGCTACCGGAGGCGGAACACGCCGCTCGACCAAGGAGCGGCGGACAGCCGCGCTCCGCCGCTTGGCAGCTCGAGATCCACGCCCGGATCGACGAAGAGCGGTTCGGCCCCTGCCGCCGGAACGCTCAGCGAGGCGGTTTGCCGGGTGTCGCCGAGGTTGTGCACCACCAGCACCCGCTCCTCCCCATCGGTGACGACAAAGGCGAGGATTGGGCCGCTGCTCAGGAGCGGCTCGAGAGCGCCCCGGCTGAGGGCGGCGGAAGCGTGGCGCGCCTTGATCAGCCGGCGGTAGCGGGAGAGCAGCGACCCGGGGTCGCCGGTCTGCACAGCGACGTTGGTGGTCTCGCGGCCGGGCGCGAAGTCGTGCCAGGGCTCGCCCGTGGTGAAGCCGCCGCCCGCGCTCGAGTCCCAGGCCATCGGCGTGCGCTTCGCCTCATCGCCAGCCTCGGGCCCGTTGCGCAGTCCGACCTCCTCTCCGTAGTAGAGGAACGGCGTGCCGGGCAATGTCAGCATCACGGCGGCCGCGGCGCGCAACCGGCCGGGGTTGTCGAGCAGCTCCGAGGCCACGCGCTTCTGATCGTGGTTGGTCAGGAAGGGCACGTCGGTTGCGCCGGGCGGATACGTGCTCTTCACTTCGGCCAGCTTGGCGGCGATGCCGGCGGCGTCGCCGGTCTGCACCCCCTGGACGATCTGGGAAGCGAGCGGGAAGTCGAAGTTGAGCGGCAGCTCGTCCCCGCCCGGCACCGTCCGCGTGTCTCCGTAGTACGGGGCGATCTCCTGCGTCTGGGCCCAGTTCTCGCCGATCAGCACCGCGTCCGGCTTGACCGAGCGGACGTACGCAGCGAACTCCTTCCAGAAAGCGTGCGTCGCCGGCGTATCGCTCTGGCCGGGACCGGGCCCGTCCTCCACCAGGTAGCGCGCAGCGTCCAGGCGGAAACCGTCGACTCCCCGCTTCAGCCACAGCGCCGCGATGCGCTTGACCTCCTCGCGCACCGCCGGCGTGCGGTAGTTGAGGTCCGGCATTCCCGACCAGAAGATGCCGTAGTAGAAGGCGCCCCGCCTCTCGTGCCAGGTGGGCCCTTCGTGGTTCCAGGGCTGCGTCCAGTGGAGATCGGTGGGGCTCCACACGTACCAATCCCGCTTCGCCGAGGTGGGCGACTTCGCCGACTCCACGAACCAGGGATGATCCACTCCCGTGTGGTTCAGCACCAGGTCGACCACGATCTTGATGCCTCGCTTGTGGGCCTCCGCGAGCAATTGGTCGAAGTCCGCGTCGGTGCCGTAGTCGCGGTTGATCTTCTCGTAATTGACGGTGTCGTAGCCGTGGTAGCTGGGCGAGGCGAACACCGGCATCAGCCAGAGCGCATCCACCCCCAGGTCGGTGCTGGTGGCCGGATTGCCGTCGTTCAGATAGTCGAGGCGCGAGATCAGGCCTTTCAGGTCGCCTTTCCCATCGCCGTCCGAGTCCTGGAAGCTGCGGACGAACACCTCGTAGAAGACGGCCCCGTTGGCCCAGCTCTGCAGCGACGGATCCCCGGGGCTGCGCACCGGGGCAGGGCGTGAGCTGGAGCAGGCGAGAACGGCGAGGAGCGCAAGCAGGCGGGGGCGCATGGCGCCGGTTCATACACGCCGGCGAATACGATCCGCCATCCCCCCGGTCAGACCACCGTCGCAGGTTCTCACGGACCAGGAGCGGCAAGTCCGGCGCGGGCCGCAGGGTTCAGCTACTCTGGCGAGGCGCCGGAGGTTCCAGTGGAGCTGCGGCCGTTGGGAAAGACGGGCTTGTCCGTGAGCGCGGTGGGTCTCGGCGCCGGCCGCATCGGCGGACCGGAGACCAGCGAGGCCGACGTCGATCGCCTGGTCGGAGGGGCGCTGGACGCGGGCGTGACGCTGATCGACACCGCGCGCAGCTATGGCCTGTCCGAGGAGAGGCTGGGGCGCGCGCTCGCCGGCCGGCGCGAGCGTGTCGTCCTCTCCACGAAGGTGGGGTACGGCGTTCCGGGCGTGCCGGACTGGACGAGTCGCTGCATCACGGACGGCGTGGACGCGGCGCTCTTGCGGCTGCGGACCGATCGGCTCGACGTCGTGCACCTCCACTCCTGCGAGCTGGCGGTCCTCGAGCGGAGCGGCGTCGCCGAAGCGCTGCGCTCTGCCGTGCAGGCCGGCAAGGTGTGCGTGTCCGCTTATTCGGGCGAGGGCGACGCGCTCCTCTGGGCCGTGCGCTCGGGCTTGTTCGGCGCGGTGCAGTGCTCCGTCAGCGTGGTGGACCAGGCAGCGCTCGACGGCGCCGTCGCGGAAGCGGCAGCCCGCGGCATCGGCGTGCTCGGCAAGCGCGCGCTGGGCAACGCGCCCTGGCGGTTCGACGCGCGGCCGCCCGAGTCCGACGTCGCGGAAGCCTGGGATCGCTTCCGCGCCCTGCGACCCGATGCCGGCGGGCTCAGCTGGCCCGCGTTCTTCACCCGCTTCGCGGCATTCGCGCCAGGCGTGTCGGCCGTCCTCGTCGGCACGGCAAGCCTCGCGCACCTCTGGGAAGCCGCCGGCGCGGTGGAGCAAGGCCCGCTCGATCCCGCGCGGCTGGCATCGCTGCGCGGCGCCTTCGCCGGCGCGGGCCGGGGCTGGAGCGGGCGCATCTGAGCAGCGATGGCTAGCCCCGGCGCCGCAGCCAACTCAGGCGCTACGCTTGAGCGAGGTCATTCGGCAGTTCCGGTCACGATGCGGTCTACGAGCTCAAGCCTGCTCGGGCCGTTCGCACAGGTGATGGTACGTCATCGCGCTCAGCACCGCCGCCAGCGAGGTGTCGAGCGCTCGCGTACACAGATACACGAGGATCCAAGTGGTGTTGGAGAGGCTTTCGGGCTTGTGGACGCCCGAGAGCATCGTCAGGACGATCGCCACCGTCCAGACCACCAGACAGACGCCGAAGACCTGGATGCGCACGCCCTGGGTCAGCTGCTGGCTGCGCAGCAAAGCCTTGCCGGTCGATCCGCCTTCGATGACGGCAGCCGGCACCGCCGCGAAGGTCTCTGCCAGGTACTTGAGCCCGGGCGCCACCATCAGGAGCCGGACCGCCGCGCGGCCCAGGATCCGTCCGCCCACCACCAGGACCGCGGGCGCGCTGCGCAGGGCCTGAACCAGCTCCAGGAAGTCCGCGGGAAGCCCTCTCTGGGCGTCGAGGACGGCCTTCACCAGCGCCGCCTTCACCAGCAGCGCCACCGCCAGCTCCGCGAGCAGGAAGGCGACCACGATCAGCGGGCCGGGCAGGGGCGGCAGCACGGTGACGAGCAGGAGCGGCGCGTGCAGGATCAGCGCGATTCCCGCGAAGGAAGGGAGCTGGGTGAGCCAGGCCTTCAGGCCGTCGGCGAGCACTTCGCCGGCGCTGAAGTCGTCCGCTTCCACGGCGTCGAGCGATGGCCGGGCAGGGTGCAGCGCTGGCGATGCGGTTCGTCTCTGCATTGGGCCCTCGGGTCGGCTGGCGGCGAAGCTGGATTGTCGCAGAGGGGAAGGCGCCAAGAAAGGAACGCGCGCCGGGAACGCGGGGGGCGTGTCGGACAGCCACGCATGGGCGGATCCGGGCCCACACCCGCGGCGGCGGACTCCGCCGGCGCCCGGCGCGAGTGGATGCCGCCGATTGCCTTGGTTAGTCTGCGGCGGGACGGCGATGTCGCCGGCTCTCTTCGAAGTCGCGGCGGCCCCTCTTCCCTTGCGCTGGATCCTCCTCCTCCTCGCCCCGCTGCTCCTCCTCGGGCTCGCCCTCGCTTCCTGGGCCTGGGTCCGCAGGGCGCGGCTGCGCCGGCAAGTCCCTGCCCGCCTCGCGCCCAGGCTCCGCCATCCGATCGTGCTCGCACACGGCGCCTTCGGGTTCGATGAGATCGTCTTCGCGGGCCGACGGCATCACTACTTCCGCAACATCTCCGAGCGGCTGGCCGGACCGGGAGCGGACTTCCACCACCCGGGTCTCCCTGCGCGCGCCTCGGTGTCCGTCCGCGCAGAAAGGCTGGTGGCGCTCGCCCGCGAGCTGCCGGGCGAGCGGATCAACGTGATTGCCCACAGCATGGGAGGCCTCGATGCGCGGTATGCGATCTCGCGGTTGGGGCTGGCGCAACGGATCGCATGCCTGGTGACGATCGGTTCGCCGCACCGGGGCACGCCGCTGGCCGACCTGCCGCTTTCGCGGATGGCGGCTCGAGTGCTCGGGGTGGCAGCGTTGAACGACCTCACCCCGCACGCCCTGGAGCGCTTCAATCGCGAGGTGCCCGACGTGGCGGGCGTGGCCTACTGCAGCGTGGTGGGAGCCACCAGGTTGCTCCGCACCAATCCGCTGCTCTGGCCGCCGCACCTTTACTTGTCGTCGCGCTACGGGCCCAACGACGGCATCGTGCCGGCTTCTTCGCAACGCTGGGGAAAGGTCCTGCGCGAAGTGGAAGCGGACCATTGGGCGCAGGTGGGCTGGTCCCTGCGCTTCGACGCGGTCGCGCTCTACGAGGAGATCCTGCGCGACCTGGCCGCGCTCGGCTTCTAGGCGCGGCGCCGCAGCCAACTTGGCGCCTACGCTTGAGCGCGGTCACTCGCGGCCGCCGAAGGCGGCTCAGAGCCGCCGCTTCATGGTCGGCATCGGTGGGTCCAGCACGTGCCCGTTGCGGCAGCATGGCGGGGCGTGGATCATCTCCTGGGCCTGCGCCCACGACCGGCGCGCCGCATCGATCAGCTTCATCGACGCGATCCGCACCACCGGATCGCTGCGCACCCAGCGCACGGCCAGCTCTCCCGTGTTCAAGTCGACGCGCACCACGTCGGCGCGGCCGAGATCCGAGGGAAAGGGCGGCTCTGCTCCGACGATGCGCAGACCGACCGCGGACCCGGCCCGCAGCGGCATCGCGCCCACGCGGATGGCCGTCGCCCCCAGGATCCGCGCCCCACCCATGCTGACGTCCATCATGCGGGCGAGAAAGGGCCGCCGGCCCTGCTTGACCTCGACCGTCAGGTCGCACATCACCCGCTGGTGCTGCCGGGTCGCAAGCGCCTCCGCGCCGCGCTCCACACGCTTCGCCAGCTTCGCGTCGGGAAACTCGATCCAAGCACCGACCTGGCCCCCCTCGCCCCGGCCCAGCACCGTTCCTCGCAAGGTGCTGACCTGTTCGCTGGTGGCCACGGAGAATTCGACCACCACGCGGTCCGTGCCCTGCAGCCGAGCGGCGGCCTCGCGATAGAAGAAGACCGTACGCCCATCCACCACGTGCAAGTGGTTCTGAAGCTGCGACAGGTCCCCGAACCGGACCCTGAGCAGGGTCGCCGGTTGCTTTTCCACGCAGCGAGCGTACGGCGGGATCCGCACGAGTCAAATTCCGCTCGCGCAGGTCCCCGCCTACATGCGGTAGCCGATCATGATCTGCGTGGTGAAAGCGAAGTCCGTCTGGCTTGCGGTGTACGTATAGAATTGCGGCCCGAACTTCGTGTTCAGGCCCACCAGGAGATTGCGATCCACCGCGTACTCCGCCCCGAGGCCGAACTGCGGGCTGATTTCGAAAAAGGCGGTGTGCGTCCAGTTGACCGCCATGCTCAGGTCCGCCGACGCGGCCAGGCGCAACTCCGGGGTGGCCTGGAAGCCGATCACGCCGCCGACCGGAAACCGCGTCATGAAGTCAGTCTGGCTGTTCCGCGTGTAGATCCGCAGTCCGGGGTCGATGTGCAGTCCGACCGAAACCTTGTTGCTCCGGTTCACCACCAGACGGAAGGGCACGTCCACCCCGGCGCCGAAAGCCGTGTGGGTCGTGTTTTCGAAGCCGTAGAGCAGGTTGAATCGGGCCCCGACGTCGGTGCGGTCGGACGTCCCGTGCAGGTACGAGAAGCTGATCCCGGGCCAGCCTAGCTCGAAACCGATCGCGTCGCGGTCGGGGCTGACGGTCTCGCCCGTGACCAACGACCAATGACCGGGTGCGCCGGTCGCGACGGCGGGAGCGGTTTGTGCGGCAGCGGTCCAGGCGGGAAGCAGGATTGCGACGATCAGCGCGCAGGTGCGCGTCATGCGGTCCTCCGTTCGGAAAAAAGCGGCGCCACTCGAGCCCCGGCGCCGCTACACCTCAGGGGCTACGCTTGAGCGAGGTCATTCGGCAGTTCGGTTTTGAGACGCATTCTAGCTTCCGGCCCTCGCCACCGTCACGAACTTCCGGCGGCAATCCGCTCGCCTGTTGCGTTCGCGCGATCACCCGCTAGATTGCTGCGGACCCATGCCCGCCGTTCGCTCCAGCCCGCACGCCGACGTGGGGCGGAAAAGTGCTGTTGCCGCGGCTTTGCTCCTTCTCTATGGATGTCCCAGGCCCCAGCCCATCGTCTCCGGCCCGCCGCCGGACCCGGGGGCGCTCTACTTCCAGGCGAAGAAAGCGCACCAGGTCCCGGAGACGCTCTCCTGCGACGCGAAGGCCTTCGTGGAGGCGCCCGTAAACGCCGGCCGCTACTCGCTCCACGTCTCGGTGAAGCGTCCCGCTTCGCTGCGCATCGAGGCCCTCACCCCGATGGGAGACCCCGCCGCCGTGCTCGTCGCCGACCAGGGGCGGTTCGCGCTGCTCGACCTGCGCAGCAACGTCTTCTATCGCGGCCCCGCCACGCCCGAGAACCTCAGCCGTCTCATTCCCGTTCCGCTTCGCGACGAGGAGCTGGTCTCCCTGATCACGGGCGACGTCCCGGACTTGCCCGGCGGCCGGCCCGGCAGCGCTGCACGCGAAGGTGACGGATACCGGCTGGAGCTGATTGCGCGGCGCATGCGCCAGGAAGTGACGCTGGGAGGCGACCTGCGCGTGGTGCAGGTCAGGCGCTTCGACGACGCGGACAAACTGCTCTGGTCCGTCGGCCTGGACGAGCACGACGATTCGTCCGGCGCCCAGGTCCCGCGCCTGATCCATCTGGAGGCCCCTTCGGCGAAGATCAAGGTGGACCTGCGGCTGCGCAACGTCCTGAGCGGAAAGCCCCCGCCATCCGGCGCGTTTTTGCTCGGCGTTCCACCCGGGATGCGGGTCGAAGAAGTGCAGTAATACGGGAAATACGGGAATTTGCCGGTACATCCGGGCTTCCACTAGGATGGAGGGATGCGGATCAGGATCGGCGACCTGCTCGTCAAAGCAGGCGTGATCACCGAGCTTCAGCTCAAGGCCGCCCTTGCCGAGCAGCAGCAGTGGGGCGGCAAGCTCGGCGACATCTTGGTCCGGATGGATTTCCTCACCGAGGAGGTGTTGGTCCGCGCACTCTCCAAGCAGACCGGCATCGCCCGCGCCGATCTCACCGGCGATCCCGACGCCGGCGCTCTAGCGGTGGTGCCGGCCGATACGGCCGAAGAGTTCGGACTGGTGCCGATCGCGCTCAAGGACCAGGGGCGCACGCTGCTGGTGGCGATGAGCGATCCGCTCAACATCAGCGCCACCGACCATCTGGTCTCGCTCACCGGCGGCAGGAAGGTCGAGACCAGGCTCGCCGGAGCCAGCGCCATCCGCCACGCCATCTCCCGCTGGTATCGCGGCGAGGAGATGCTGCGCGACGACGGCGAGCAGCCCAGCATGAAGATCGTCAACAACGCTGGCAATACGGTCGAAAGGGCGGTGGTTGGAATCGGGTCGCGCAGCGTGAAGGCGCCCGCGGCTGCCGCGGCGAAGCCTGCGCCCGAGCCCCCTGCCCGCTCGCGCCCGAGCGCCGTCGAGGTGCTGCGCGGGGTGGAAGAGACCCAGCGCAGGTCCGTGGCGGCCTTGAAGGCGATGGTGGAGCTGCTGATCGAGAAGGGCGTGTTCTCGCGCGACGAGTACCTCGCTCGCGTCAAGCGGTAAGGGACGGGACACGATGCCGCCGCGGAAGCGACTCGGACAGCTCCTCACGGAACTCGGCGTGATCGACGAGCACCAGCTCCAGAGCGCGCTCGGCCATCAGAAGCAGTGGGGAGGCAAGCTGGGCGCGGTCCTGGTGCAGAAGGGATTCTGCGCCGAGGAGGCCATGGTCTCCGCCCTCGCCAAGCATCTCGGCATGCCCCGCGTCCGCCTGGCCGAAGTCAAGGTCGATCCGCGCGCGGTGAAGTACGTCAGCAAGCAGATCGCGGAGAAGCTGCACGTCCTTCCCTACGAGATCAGCGGGTCGGGGCGCAGCGAGGTGGTGACCGTCGCCATGAGCGATCCGACTGACCTGGCGGCGGTCGATCAGCTCGCGTTCCACACCGGCAAGCGGATCAAGCCGATGCTCGCGGGCGACGGCGAGATCGTCAGCGCGATCCACGCGCACTACGGCGGCGGTGACGAGAAGAAGGTGCCCACCGACAAGGTGGCCCGTCCGGGGGCGCCCCAGGCGGCTGCCCCGGCGCAGGGCGCGCCCGCCGGATCGGTCGCCGGGTTCCCGCGCCGCATCGATCCGCCTGCCGCGGCCACGCTGGCAGCCGGC
>DATBZA010000103.1:0-43346 GCA_036513415.1 Myxococcales bacterium
GGTGAACGCGGTTGCGCCGGGTCCGGTGCATACGGGAGGACCCGTCCGGGAACTGATCGCGCAACTCGGGTCGACCACGGCCGTCAAGCGCCCCGCGTCTCCGGAGGAGATCGCTGAAGTGGTCGCCTTCCTCGCCTCGCCGCGCGCGAGCTACGTCACCGGCGCCGTCGTCGCGGCGGACGGCGGCCGCACCGCGATCTAGCCTCCGATCAAGGAGCCAGTCATGAGGACCGTCCGCACCAAAGCGACGCCGAGTGAGCGGTGGCCCTATGGAGCTCGGTCGTATTGGTCCAACAGGAGGCGTGCCCGGCGTTCACCCCTTGCGTTCTGGGCCTCTGGAGCTTGCCTGATCTCGTGCTCGCGGGAGTAGAGGATGGCGGTCACCGTCTCGTCCCGCTCTTGCCGCATGAGGCGGATCTCCTTCCCGAACCCCCACGACGACGCCAGCCGGTCGGCGGCGCGCTCGTGACTTTGCGCATGGGCTTTCATCTTCTCGTGCCACCACTCACCCAGCCGGGCGGCGATGCGGGCGTGGGCGAACTCGTGGGCGACGATGCCCACCAGGGCCTTGTCGCTGTACAGGCGCACGACGGGGAGGTTGAAGCACACCTGCGCGTCATACCCGGCGCTAGTCCCCTCGCGACGAAGTGCACCCCTCGCTTGCCTGTCGTACTTGACGCCGGCGCCGGTCACCTTCCAAAACGGGGCCAGCATGGCCGACGTCGGGTCGACGCCCATGCCGACAGGCGTCCAGGCGCGCGCGGCCTTGACGCGGAACACGAACCGCTCAACGACCTCGCGGTCCTTCGGCGGCATGCGCCACAGCACCCAGTCGATGGCTTTGGTGATCCTTTTCGAGCGCGTCGACACGCGCATGCGCTACCTCGGGCCGGGACTCGGGGAATCTAGCGCGTCGGCGATGAGACGACCGCACGAGGCGGCGTCAAGGCGGGACCGCCGCTCGCCCGCTCGTAGTACTTGCGAGCAACCAGCTGGAGCGGCTCTCGAGGAACGAGCTTGAGCGTAGTCGCCCGCATGCACTAGGCTCGACTGCACGTGCGTTGCATTGCTCGATCGACGGCCGGGATCGGGTGGGCCGCCTCGCAGCTCGCCTCGTCGGCCTATGCTGCGCTGGGCGACGACGCCCTCAAAGACTTCGACAGTGCTGGCTGGGTGCTCGACCTCCCGGCGTCAATCCAACCGGTCTGGCTGCAGCGTATCGGCGCCATCCGCCTCGCCGACCGACTTGCGGAGAACCAGCAGCTCGATCCAACATCCCGCCGCTTCGATGGCTTCGCCAGCGGCCTGGGTAACGACACGCCGACGCCGCTCCGCCCGTCCGCCGCCCAAGCGCCCATCCATGGCCACCTGCGACTCGCAGCGCAGGACTTTGGCGGAGACGGGCCGGCGGTGCTCGTCGCCTGGACCCGCTACCTGGCGGCCCTCCGCACCTACCATCGTCACGACCTCCGCCTGCCGACGCTTTCGGAGCATCGCACGATGCTCGATCGGCTTTCGGGCTCCCTGTTCCAACTCGTGCCTTTCCTCTCGCCGCCGCAATTCGAGGCCATCCGCGGGCTCGGCGTGCTCGACCAGTTCTTCAACAACCTGCGCGATCTCGCCGAGGACGCAGCGCACCGGATCTGCTACTTCCCCGATGACGTGCTCGCCCGCGCCGGCTTGCGCCGCGACGATGTGCTCGGTGATGGCTGGCGATCGACGCCGGCCTGGCCGAAATTGATGCGCTTCTGGCTTGATGAGTACCTGCCGGACTTGGAGCGCGGCGCCGCTCGTTTCGACGCCTGCGACGACCTCCACCCCTCCGTGGCGCGGCTGCGCAGCGAGTGTCGCGCGCGCTACCTTCGCATCCTGCACCGGTTCCGCGTGGTCCGCTTCGACTTCCGCCGCTTCGCCGAAGAGTACTGGCGCGAAGTGCGCGCGAGCGCGGGGGCGAAACCGAGCCGCTGATCGGGACGTGCTACGGCCGCCGCCGGGCGTTCGTCGGCGGCGCGGTGCGGCCACCTTCCCGGGTCGGGGCGTCGCTGTCGAGCGGCACCGGCCGCGGCCGCAGGAGCCGCGTCACGCTATCGACGAGAGCGTCCGGATCGAAAGGCTTGGCGATCCAGCCGCTCGCGCCCACTTCGGCGGCGCGCCGTTGAGCGTCGTCGGCGGCCGTCACCACCACGATCGGGGCCGGCGAGCGTTGACGACGGCGGTACTCGTCGGCGAACTCGCGGCCGTTCATCACCGGCATCTTCATGTCGAGGACGATGAGGTCGGGGGTTGCGCGCTCGATCACCGCCAGTGCCTCGCGGCCATTGTGCGCGACCTCGACGCGGTGGCCGTGTTCCTCGAGCAACTGCGCCTCGAGCGCCGCGAGGTCCGGGTCGTCTTCCACCACCAGCACCATTGGTGACACCGTCTCCACGGAAGCGATGACCTCTCAGGCGAGCGGAAGGGTGAAGGAGAAGGTGCTGCCCTCGCCTTCCCCGCTCTCGAACCAGATGCGACCGCCCTGGCGCTTGATCAGCTCCTTGGCCATGTAGAGCCCGACTCCCATTCCGCCATAGTCATGGGGAGTATCAGTATGGGCGCGGTAGAACAGGCGGAAGATCCCTCCCTGCCTCTGCGCGGGAATGCCGACGCCGTGATCGCGTACCGAGGCCCCGGCTTCGCCCCCGGCGCGATCGATGCTCAGCACGACCTCGATCGTTCCGCCCGCCGGTGAGTACTTGATCGCGTTGCTGAGGAGGCTGCCGAGTGCCTGCCGGGTGCGCGCGGCATCGGCCCGGACCGTGAGCGGGCCGGGGTCCTCGCGCCGCACGGCGACCCGATGGAGCTCCGAGGCGCGCACGCTGGCCACCGTCTCGCGCACCAGCTCGTCCAGGTCCACGGGCGCGGGCGAAAGGTGCAGCCTGTCGAGGAAGGCCTGCGAGACGTCGACCAGGTCCTCGACGATCCGGTTGATGCGCTCGGCCCCGCGGTCGATGGCTTCCAGCATTCTCCGGGATCGGGAGGAGAGCGTCGGGTCGCTGCGCATCAGCGTGAGGGCGTAACCCTTGAGGATGGCCACCGGCGTCTTCAACTCGTGGGCCGCGACGCGGATGAACTCATCCTTGAGCCGATCGAACTCCACCACCTCGGTCACGTCGCGCGCTACCGCGACCGCGCCCGCGATCCCGCCAGTCGCATCGCGGATCGGCGCCGCGCTGGAGCGCAGGAAGACCGGCCGATGGCTGCTCGGGTTCTCGAGCACCTCGTCCTCCTCGACGATCACCTCGCCGGCGAGGGCGCGCACGAGCGGCAGCTCCGCAGGGGAGAACGGCCGACCGTCGGGATGAAGCGGCAGGAGCACGCCTGTCACTGGCTCGGCGGTTGCGCGTGAATCGGCAACCGCGGGCGACAGATGGAGCAGCCGCAGCCCGGCGGCGTTCGTGTGCGTGAGGCCGCCGCTCCGGTCGCAGGCGAACACGCCCTCGACCATGTTGTCGAGCACAGCGTCAAGCTCGGCGGCGCGGCGCGCGGCGACGGCGAGGAGCTGCTCGCGATCGGCGCCATAGCGGCGGATGCGCTCCGCCGATGCCTGGAGCCGATCGATCATCTCGTTCACGCCTTGGGCGAGCTCGCCAAGTTCGTCCCGGTGGAAGATGGGGATGCGACCCAGCCGATCGACATCGCCGCGCGCGACGATCTGCGCCACCACCTCGCGGATGCGCCCGAGCGGTCCGGCGATCGACCCCGCGAGGAAGCCGGCGCAGATCGGCGCCCACGACAGCGCCACCAGCGCGAAAAGCAGCAGGGTGAAGAGCTCTCCTCCGCGTGCGCGCCAGGGCTCCCTTGAGATCACCAGGGCCACCGCTGGAGGTAAGGAGGCGCCGGTCCCGGCAGGGATCCCGCGATAAGCGAGGGCGCGCTCGGCGCTCGGATCCAAGACGACATCGGCGGGCGCCCGCGAGAGGGCGCCCGCGAGGCGGAACCGCAGCCCGGGCGCGGCGGCGAGCTCGCGAGCGGCGTCGCTGTTGGCGACGATCGCCCCGTCGGCGGTGGCGACCGCGGCTACGTCGAGGGGCGTCGAGAGAGCGCGCGCGGCCGATTCCCAGACAGCGCGCTCCGGTGACCGCGCAAGCTCCCGCGCTAGCGCGTCGGCGAGCAGCCCCGCGCGCGCCGCCAGGTCGCGCTGCGCCGTCCAGACCTGGGACATGTAAGCGGTCACGCCCATCCAGGCAGTCGGCGCGACGATGAGCGAGAGCGACAGCACGACGAGCCGCGTGCGCACCGACAGCCGCCGCCCCGGCAGCGCCAGACCGCGCTCGCGCGCCGAGAGCGAAATGCGCCCCGCGATCGGGCCCAAGAGCCAGCTGAGCAGAGCGTAAGACAACGGCAGCGCGGCCGCGAAGCAGGAGACCCCGAACAGGACCGTTGCCTCGACGGCGCGCGCGTTCAGCGGGATCCGGTCGGCGAACAGGCCCCGCAGGACGGCCGTCACCGGCAGGTAGAACAAGAGCCACGAGGTCGCCCAAACGACCGGGAACAGGAGCGGCGTGTCGTAAGCGGCGCGGGCGGCCCGGCGGGTGAGCTCCGCGATGGGCTGCGACGAAGAGCCGCTGGCCACCAGCCAGCGCCCGATCGGGCGCAGCAGCGAGGCCAGGTACCCGATCAGCGCAGCAGTCCTGACGAGGTACAGCGCGCCGACGATGGCGAGCACCGGCGCGCGATCCTCGCCCCGCTCGATGCCGAACAGGTGCAGATAGGCGACGGGAATCGCCAGGGCGAAGACGAACTCGACGCCAAATGCGATCGTGGCCACCCGCGCTGTGAGGGATCGAGCCATGCACACCTGCCTCGAGCGGCCGCTTGCGCGGCCGGTTACCTGGGGTGTTCAGGCCTTCGCTCGTCCCAAGGATCATACATGGTTCTACAGTCGATCTCGACGGTAGATCGCCGCTCGACCAATCGCTCGAAGAGCTGATGATTGATCGACAGCACAACGAATCGATATGCCTCGACGCCGTCCTCGGGCACTTCGAGCGAGATCCAGGACGCCTCACGGGCCCGTCCCGAGGAGGCTGAATCCCAGCACGGCCAGCACGACCAGGGTGATGACCACGTACGCCCTGTCTCCCTGGGCCGCGAAGGCGAAGACGGAGAAGGCGACCCGGGCGACGGGCGTCGCGATGAGCACCAACAGGCCGGTCTGGATGAGGCCGGGACCGTCGAGCGCCAGGGCCTCGCGCACGATCCCCCCGACACCGCGTAGCGCCCGTGGCTCACCGCGAAAGACTCGGTAGTCAGGGCGCTGTCCGCCATGATGGGCGAGGAAGACGACGGCACCGGCGAGCACCAGCGCGGCCGCGAGCAGCACGCCGATGCGAAGCAGCCCGCCGATGAAGCGATCCATGCGCTCGTCGGTCCACTGCCGCATCACAGCCTCCCGGTCGAGCCCTGGTAGAGCATCTCGACGGCAAGAGCCACGATGACCGCCGCGAAGACGAGCCGGAGCACGTGGCTGCGAATCCGGGGCAGCAGCCGCGCCCCGAGCAGTGCGCCCGCCAGGACGCCGAGGACCACCGGGGCCGCCAGACCCGGGTCGATGTAGCCACGCGCCAGGTACACACCCGCGCTCGCCGCCGCAGTCACGCCGATCATGAAGTTGCTCGTGGTTGTCGAGACCTTGAAAGGCAGGCGCATGACGTCGTCCATGGCGATGACCTTGAGCGCGCCTGATCCGATCCCGAGGAGCCCCGAGAGCCCTCCGGCCAGGAACATCAGGCCAAAGCCCGCCGGGACCCGCCGCACGGTGTAGTAGACGGGTCCATCGGGCCCAGGGAAGCTCCCATCGAGCCGTAGTGCTCTCGCGATCCGTTCCGGGGAGGCCACCGACCCGCGCGCCCTGGCCGGATGCCGGAGGGAAACTCCGGCCGCCCCCAGGAGGACGAGGCCGAAGACCACGGCGACTGCGCCCGTCGCGACGTGCGCGGCGATCGCCGCGCCGGCTAGCGCGCCGACCGTGGTGGCGATCTCGAGAAACATCCCGACCCGGACGTTGCTCACGCCTTCCCGCACGTAGGCCGCAGCGGCGCCGGACGAGGTGGCGATGACGGAGAGCAGCGACGCGCCGACGGCGTAACGGAGATCGACTTGGAAGAGGACGGCGAGGAGCGGGACGACCACCACTCCGCCGCCGAGGCCGGTGAGCGCGCCGAGGAAGCCGGCGAGGAGCGAAGCGGCCCAGATGAGCAGCGACATGGCCAGGAAGGTCATGGGCGAATCTCCGTTCGAAAGGCAAACCTTGCACGTAGCAGCTAACCTGGGGGCGCTGCCGAGGCTGCAGAAGAAGAGATTGCCCCTGAGGTATTGATTCGCCTGCCGCGAGCGTGCGCCGCGGCCGGATCGGTCAGCTCAGGTCGCTGCGCTGACTGCCCGCGTCTTGACTTGCCGCGCCCGCAAGAGCAGGCAGCAGCACGTGTCCGCGCGCCCTTCGGACAGCGCGCGCCCTACAGGAGGTTCCCAGTCATGCGGTCACTCGCCTTGCTCTTTGTCGTTCTTCTGGCGCCGTCGCCGAAAGCGTGGGCTTGGGACAGGGGCCAAGTGGAAATCTTCGCCGTGCTGCCCGCTGGCTCGTCTGGCCCGGAGGGGATCGAGGTGGGTCCCGGCGGGAAAGTCTACGTGACCACTTTTGGCTTCACCTCAGCCGGAGCGGCTTCGGGTGAAGGTCAGCTCTTCGTCTTCGATGCGGGAGGCAGGCTACTGCGGCAGGTCTCGATCGCGAGATCCAGCTCCCACCTGCTTGGGCTCCGCTTCCATCCCGCCGGCGCTCTCCTCGTCATCGACTTCGGCGGCCAACAGGTCTTGCGTGTCAATCCCGACACCGGCTCCTCGAGTGTCTTCATGACGGTGCCGGCGGGGCCGATGGCCGGACTCAACGACCTGACCTTCGACAAGGCGGGGAACGTCTATGTCTCCGATTCGTTCCGCGGCGTGATCTGGAAGACGGGCCCTGCAGGGGGCGAGGGTGCTGCGTGGGTCGACGACCCGCTCCTGCGCACGACCGGCATTCCTCCCTTCGGCGCCAACGGGCTCCGCTTTGACAAGAATGAGGCGAATCTGTTCGTCGCCAACACCGGCAACGACACAGTCGTGAGCGTACCGGTGGAGCGCGACGGCAAGGCGGGCGTGCCGTCCGTCTTCACGAACAGCATCAACGGCGCCGACGGACTGATCATCGATGACCATGGCAACCTCTGGGTGGCCGCCAACCAGGCCGACGAGATCGTCGTCGTGAACGCGAAGGGGAAGGCCATCGCCAAGCTCGGCGACTTCGGCGGCGTCAGCGGCGGGTTGCCGGTACACATGCTCTTCCCCGCCAGCTTGCGTTTCCACGGCAAGGACCTGCTGGTGACAAACCTCGCCCTCAACACACATCTGTTCGGGTTCGTCACCGTGGACACCGACTGGTCTGCGCAAGTCTCGCGGTACACGGTGGTGAAGATTCGCGCCCGCATCCGGGAGGCGGACGAGGACTGAGGTCTTGGAGGCGCGCGTAGATCCTTCCAGGCGGTCCTGCGTTTCAGATCGCAGGAGGGACTCATGACTCGCGCGCTCGCCGCTCTGGTGCTCTTCGCCGCCCTGCCTTCGCAGGCGCTCACCGATCGTTCGGGACCGTACGAATTGCAGGTCCTGGTCGGGGGCGCACCGGTGGCCACGTTCCGCCACGACGGCGAGACGTTCGTGCTCGGCCACCTTGGCGAGCGGTACACTCTCCGTGTCGTCAACCACAGCGGGCGGCGCGTCGAGGCGGTTGTCTCGGTGGACGGGCGCGACGTCATCGACGGCAGGCCTGCCGACTGGCAGGGGAAGCGCGGATACCTGGTGCCGGCTTGGAGCAGCGTGGACATCGACGGCTGGCGCCTCTCGCAGCGGGAGGCTGCGGCATTCCGCTTTTCGACTGTGTCCGACTCGTACGCGGCGAAGACTGGCAACGCACGCGAGGTGGGTGTCATCGGCGTCGCGATCTTCCCCGAGCGCTGGCATCCGCCGCGGCCGCTCTACCCATCGCCGCCAGCGCCCTGGAACGGCGGTCTCCGCGATGATGTCGAGGGGCCGCAGCACGGGAATTCGGCGCCGCGCACTGAGCAGGGCGTGCCCGCGCCGACGCCCCCCGCTTCGCCGTCCGCGCCTCTCGCGCACAAGTCCGCCGAGCGGCCGGGTCTTGGGACCGAGTTCGGCGAGGCCGTCTCGTCGCAAGTGACCGAGGTTCCTTTCGAGCGCGCGCGCCAGCGGCCCGAGGTCGTGATTGGTGCGCGGTACGACGATCGCGCCGGACTCGTCGCGCTCGGCATTGAGATGGATGGCGGTGTCCTGACCGAGGCCGAGGTCCGTCTCGGCGCCGAGCCGTTTCCGGTCGTCGAGCGCGGCTACGCTGCACCACCGCCCGGCTGGCGACGATAACAGCGGGCTTCAGCCGAGTCATCCGCGCCGTTCGGCCACCGAGGTGTCGCATCCCTTCGCACTGCTCCCCACCGACTCCGCAATCAGCGCACCGAGCCGCCCCTGACGCGAGCGGCTGGAGAACCAGGTCCTGCTACTCTCGGCTGATCGGATTCCGGCGAGTCCAGAGGAGAGGTCGGATTGGTTATTGGAATTGTCATCGCGGTGGTCGCGGGCATCGCCGGCCTTGCTTGCTACCACTGGCCTACCGCACGAGCAGCCCGCACGCTGCGGAGGCTCGAAAGCCGCTACTTCCGAAAGGTGTACATGCCACGTCACCTGGCCGAAGAAGCGCTGGAACGACACGTCGCCCGACTACGTCACCGACACCCCGGACACGGCCCAGCGTGGAACCTGGCGCAGGTATTGTCGGACCTGGACCGGGACAGGCGTTGAGGGCCGGCAGGCGTTGCCTTCGATAGATCCTATGTTGCCAGCTCTGACGGTTACAATCATCGTTGCTCTATTCCTGGCGCTGCGTAGGGAACCGCTTCGTCTCCTCCGACTCGTCCAGCGCGTCTCCGAGCTTCGTGACCGCGGAAAACCGGATGTTGCGGTCGAGCTCCTCCAGCAAGCGCTGTCCAAGGGCCGGAAGTCCCCATGGCTCGTCAACCTGGCTGTCGAAGCGTCGATCAGCGCGGGCAGGTATTCCGAGGCTCTCGCGATGCCGACCTCAATCACCCCGACAGGTCCAACGGACGAGGCCAACATCGTGCTCGTGCAGATCAATCTCGCGGAAGCCGAGTACAATCTGGGGTGCTGGGCCGCAGCCTGGGATCGTCTGGGCCGTCTGGACGATTCCGCTGCTCCTTTCGAGATCACTCGCGCAGGGCTCGCGCTTCAACGGGCATGGATCCTCGCACACACGAACCGCCCGAAGGAGGCCCTTTCCATGTGGGAGCAGGCGGACATGGATGGGCTCCCCTACAAATACCGCGCCGAGCACTGTTTCACGCGGGTTGCGGTTCTGCTCGCTCTCAAGCGAATCGAGGACGCAGAGGAGGGAGCCGCCGCTGGCGCTGATGCGGCAGTGCGCATGTCCAGCGAGCGTAACGCGCTCTTCATCCTTGCTCGCGTCGCCGCGAGCAAAGGTGATTGGGAGCGAGTCGACGCCCTCTCCAGCGCGGCGGCGGCCCATCGTTATCGTGGGCAAGGCGGCGATGGCCTCCTGCTCTGGGGCGAGGTCTTGAGTCGCCTCGGTCGTCGCACCGAGACTCGCCGAGCTTACGAATTGTGCATTGCCCGCGACGGACAGAGTGAGAGCGCCAGGAAGGCGGCCGCGCGCCTGCGAGCGATGGATTGCGCCCCATCAAACGCTGTGTGACCAAGTGGATACTAGCGGGCCTACCCCGCTCGATGAGCGGAACCGCCTTCTGAGCCGGCGCGACTTGCAGTTCTTGTGACGCACTGCGGCCCGCCCCGGAACGAGCTCAGTTTTGAACAATCGTCGCGTCCCGTCAGCACAATGGATTCGCTGGTCAATCGGGGCGCCGAAGGCCCGCCATCGGGGCACGCGGGTGGAGCGAACAGCGCGATCCGCAGCGCGCGCGGGGATCTCCTCCGGAAAGTATTCCGAGCGCGACACCGGCCAGCAGCACCCAGAGCGTGGCGTGCGTCCGCAACGTCTCGAGGTCGGATGGGCTCCACCGCCTCGAGTCAGTCGATCCAGCGGATGCCATCCATCCGAGCAATGCCGTCGTCCGCGACGGGCTCCGTGTTGCGGACGACTTTGGCCCATGACGACAGGTACACCGTGTCGTGGTCGACGTGGCGCACGCGGCCCCGCGCGAACACGGCGCGCGCGACCAGCTTCTTCCCGACGACCGCCGCCGGAACCACGACGAGCTGATCGGCCACATGCGGGTTGCCGCCGCGGCCGATGGGCCAGCTACGCCGGACGATGGTGCGGATTCCGCACAATGCCGACGCCAGGGCGTCGAGCTCCTTCGCCGTCGGCTCGACGAAGAACCACTCACCCTGGCGGGCGACCTTGCCCTTCGACCGCATCGCCTCCGGCGCCCGGAGCACCGTATGGGCGTCCCTGACCGTCGTGACCGCGCGCGGCAACTGGCAGATGAACAGCTGCCGCTCGTCCCGGCCGCACAGGAAGTGGCGCTTCCTGGCGTCCGTCCGATGCTCGATCCAGACGAAGTACCGATCCTCGCGGACCACCTTCACCTTCGTCCTGTCGAGCTCGACTCGCCGCTTCGAGAGTTGCTCCTCGAACGTACGCACCGGCTCGTGCACCATGAGCACGAGCTGGCGGCGCTCGGGATCGATCCCCTCGGCCTCGATGCGGTTGGTGCGCGCCCCGGGCCAGATGCGGAAGTACTCCTCCCGCCCCTTGCCCAGGATGGTCATCTGGAACACGTCGGCAGCAAGCGCTCCCGACGTCCACGACGACACCCTCTGAGTCTGTCGCTCGACTACCTCCGCGTGCAGATTCGCATCAGCGAATCGGCGCGCCAGCACCTCGAAGTTGCCCATGTTCGTCTCCTTGCGGGACCTATCGGGTCCGCGCTCGTTTTCGCGGCGATGAACTCAGCGAGCTTCGATTTGGCGAGCATGGGCAACCTCCTTTCCGTTGAAATGGGCGCTTCCTCCACGCCGTTTGATGCCTGCAGGTCAAGCCGGGCTGCGACTCACGACGGGGAGCCTACGCTTTGGCGTCTTTCTGGGGCGACGCCTTCTGCACGAGCTGAACCAGCGCCTCGTATGGCTGCGCGCCGACGACGCCGTAACCACCGGCGACAAAGGTCGGCACGCCCGTGATCCCGTACTCGCGCGAGAGCTTCCAGTCTGCGTCGACGGCATCCTTGAACGTCCGTTTCTCGAGCACGTCGCGGGCGGCATCGACGGACAGGCCGACCTTGCGCGCGATGTCCAGAAGTACAGCGCGCTGGGAAATGTCGCGCCCCTCCGCGAAGTAAGCGCGGAACAGCGCGTCGTGGATGGCCTCGCCACCGGGCTGCGTGTCCGCCCACTTCGCCAGCTCCTGGGCCAGCCGGCTGTTGTGCGTCCTGGTTCGCTCGCCGTACGGCAGCCCTTCGGCGTCCATCCGCGCCTTCATCTGCGCGTGCGCGGCCTTGAGGTCCAGGTTGCGCCCCGCGAAGAGATCGGCCAGCAACCGACCTTCCGCTGGCGTGTCCGGGTGGAGCGGGAAGTGCACCCACTCGACCTTCACGTGGTGCTCGGCCTTGAGCTTCTCAATACGCACGGTACTGAGGTAGCACCAGGGTCACACGAAGTCGGAGAATACAGTCAGCGTCACCGGCTCGCTCACGCTGCCTCCTTGGCAGGATGAAGACGATTATACGCCGGAGCCGTCGTCCTCGCCGCCAGTGCCTCCGCTCAGACCTCGCCGGCACGAACGGGTGTCGTCCGCTGACCGATTCGCGACAGCGCTGTCGAACCGCTGGACAGCGCGTCGTCCCTCGCGCCCTGCGCGAGCCGATCGGGTCGCGCCGGCCATTGGCGCGCTGGCTGCAAAGGGTGCACGGCGGGCGCAGTCTTCCTGTGCCGCGAGGGAGATGAGCAAAATGAAGACCGCCTTGAAGATCGCTGCGCTCTGCGCATCACTGCTCTGCGCAGCCGCAAGCGCCGCGAGCGCAGCGCCGGTGAAGAATATCCTGCTCGTCCACGGCGCCTTCGTCGACGGCTCCGGTTGGAGGCCGGTTTACGACATCCTCGTTCGGGACGGTTACAACGTTTCGGTCGTCCAGCACCCGCTCACCGGCCTGGATGAGGATGTGGCCGCGACCAAGCGCATCCTGGACCAGCAGGATGGGCCCTGCATCCTCGTCGGTCATAGCTACGGCGGAGCCGTGATCACCGAGGCGGGCGTCGACCCGCACGTGGCCGCCCTCGTCTACATCGCCGCTCATGCGCCGGACGAGGGCGAGACCGAGACCGGGAACGGCAAGCGATATCCTGCGTCGGGTCGAGACGCGATCCAGAAGACGTCGGACGGCTACACGTACATCGATCCGGCACGGTATCACGCGGATTTCGCGGCTGACCTGTCCGGCGACGAAGCGGCATTCGAAGCGCGCTCGCAGGGGTTCACCGCGGCGAAAGTGTTCAGCACCCCGATCACCAACCCGGCTTGGAAGCTCAAGCCGAGCTGGTACATGGTCGCCAAGTCCGACCGGATCATCAGCCCCGATCTCGAGCGCATGTACGCCGCCCGGGCGCACAGCCATACGGTCGAGATCGGCGGCGCGAGCCACTCCGTCTATCGATCCCATCCGAAAGAGGTCGCTGCCCTGATCGAGCAGGCCGCGCAGCACGCAGCGGAGCGGGCTGACGCATCTCCTCAGGAGAAGGAGTGAAGAGGTGACCAACCCTGCATCGGTCCGTTCGAACGGCCGCGAGAATCACGCGGGCATCGACCGCGGTCCCGCACGTCAGACCGGGTTGCCCGGACCCACGGCCTGAGAGGCGGCGGCTCCATCGCCCGAGGAGATACTCCATGCGCAAGCTCATCATCGCTCTGGCAGCGAGCGCCACATTCGCCGGTCAGACGCCGGTGAAAGCCGCGCCCGCCGACCGCGATCTCGCCACGTTGGCGGTTCCCGAAACCTTGATCACCGCGGGCGACATACCCCCCGCCCGTCGCGCCGCGATGCTAGCGAGCGCGCGGAAGTTCTATCAGTTCTGGAGCACGGGAGACGAAGACCTTCTCCGCCAGGCGATCTCAGACGGCTTCGTCGACCACACTCTGCCGCCGGGTCGCCCGCAGGGACCGGCTGGACCTGCCGCTGCCTCGAGAGCGTTCCTCGCTGCCGTCCCGGATCTGAAGGTCGTCGTTGCTCAGCAGATCCTGGCCGGCGACCGGGTCGTGTCCCATCTGCACTTCAGCGGTCATTTCACCGGAGTGTTCAAGGAGAACAAGGGAACGGGCCAGCCGATCGAGTTCATCGCCACGGATATCGTGGCAGTCCGCGCCGGCAAGATCACGGACAACTGGCATCTGGAAGACAACCTGACTTTCCTGCAGCAGATCGGACTGGCGGCGCGCTAGCCGCTGCCGCCGAAGGCGGCCGACCGGCACCTCGACTGCCGTGTTGATGCGGTAGATGCCGTCGGCAATTTCGTCTACGTGTGTCGGGCCCATGCTGCCTCCCGCCGTTGGTTCGAGATCGTCAGCCGTCGTCAGAGGCTCCAGAGCCGGTCGAAGAGCCCGCGCAGCATCAGCCGCGCTCGGTGAACGCGCCCGCGAACGATCTCGGGCGAGGCTTTCACGATCGCGGCGGCGTCCTCGGCCGGCAACTGCGCCAGATCGCAGAGCACGAAGGCTGCTCGAACGCCTTCGTCCATATCATCGAGCGCCTTGCGAAGGTACCCTGCCACGTTCATCTGCTCCACGCGAGCGCTGCCGAGCTCCGGCCATTCTCCGCCAGGCGGCTCCAGACCGCCCTCCGCATCGAACCTTGGCAGGAATGCTTCCAGCGAGACCGCTTGGCTGCGCCAGGCCCGCTGCCGTTGCACGGTCGCCTTGTTCATCGCGAGCCCGCACAGCCAGGTCCTGACGCTGGACCCGCTCGGCCGGGAGTCAGCGCCGTGGTAGGCGGAAAGGAACGTCTGGCGTGTGACGTCTTCGGCATCGCCGGCGGAGGCGCAAATGTTCCGGGCGATCCGATAGACGGTATGGCAGTGCCGCGCCACCAGTGCGGCGAATGCCGTGCTACTCCCCTGCCGCGTGCGCTCGGCGAGTATTTCGTCGGTCATGGCAACGATCTTGGGTTGCGATCAGGCCGCCGGGTCTCGCTGCTCTTCCAGGCGCGGTGGCTGGACCCCAGTCGAAAGCAACGACGGAGCGACGGTCGCCAACTGCGACAGTGTGAACGCGGCCGCGATGATCCACACAGCGACGAGGACTGCAGGACTGGCCCAGAATTTGAGCATCTTCACGGTAAACACCCCTTCGGTTCGGACAGCGGACTCCCCCGGTCCGGCTTGAATAGTTGCGGACCGGGACGCAGGAGGGCAACGCGAATCGGACCCGATCGGGCCCTTCAGATCCGCAGCGGATCGCACGATCCTTTGCGGATCAGTGCTCGCGGCGGACCCACCGTCGTCGGGTCAGTAGAGCCACAGGCCGCGGGCCATCGCCGCGGCGACGAAGGGAATCACGACCACCAGCGCCCGGCGCACCGTAACCAGGCCATGCACTTGATGGCAACCTGCTCGCCCCGCTTGGCGGTGCGGCCATCGAGGAGGACGGCCGTGCCGCCCATTCGGGATCCAGGGGTCTCCCCGACCAGCTTACAGGCCGGAATTGTCTCGGAATCTTCGGGCGGGTCCGGCCTTGTCGCTTCGCGACCTGCGATTCCGGATTCGCCGCTTGCGCAGGATCCGCAATACCGCGAAACACCTACCCCGAATTCAGGACTCCGTTCGCCGTCCAGCGTATGATTGCTGCCGCTGATGGGGTACTTGCGCCGGAGCTCGATCGAGTGTCTGAGTTGAACCAGCGTTGTCGGATTGCAGCGTCATTGCTCTGCGGCTGTCTCCTCCTGGTTGCCCGGGCGGAGGCCGCGACGTGCACGATCGTTTCGGTGACGTCGCTGACGTTCGGGCCCTATAACGTGTACGCCGCCGCGCCGGTCGACTCCGCCGGCATGATCAACTACGACTGCGGTGCCGCCAGTCCGCCCGTCGGGATCGCTCTGAGCGCGGGGAGCTCCGGATCGTTCAATCCGCGTCAGCTGCGGTCCGGCACGAATACGCTCGCATACAACATCTATGTCGATGCAGCGCGGACCGTCGTATGGACGTCCACGCCCGTGACCGGGGGATCCGGCGGTTGCCAGGGGCAATGCGGAAACGGCGTGTACGTCTCGTACTACGGCCGGATTTTCGCGCAGCAGGATGCCAGGGTCGGCGCTTACAGCGACACGGTCACCGTCACCATCAACTTCTAGAGGCGCCCGATCGCCTCTGGTCCCGCGGCAGCACGACGCCGCATACCGCGCGCACCTGATCCAGATGGCCGAAACGGCCTGCATCGAGGTGCGCCATGAGGGGGACCGCCATGGCCATCCCCTCGCCGGCGAGCCACCCTGCCAGACACCGATCGCCTGATCACTCGGCAGCCAGGACGTCGCTGCTTCGCCCGCCGCCGAAGGGGCGCCCCATGCGTAGCTTCACGGTGACTTCGACCCCGGAGGAGGACATGAAGAAGATCGCACGGAACCTGATCCTGGCAGGCATCGCCTGGCGTCTGATCGCCCGGCGACGCGCCGCCCTGGCGCGCGAACGGCGAGCGCGCAGGATCGCTCCCTTGCTCGTTACCGCCGGCGGCGCCGGCCTGATCCTGGTTGCCCGCCCGCGCATCGTGGAAGGAGCTCGCCGTATCTGGGACGAAGTGCGGCGCCAGATCAGCGGCGAGACGAGGATGAGCGCCCCCGCACCGCGACGGGATGTCGTCGAGAACGCGCTGACAGAGAGCACCGAGTCATTGCGCCAGCAGGGCCAGCGCGCCTCGTCCGTCGGTCCCAGGAGCACGAGCAACACCCGCGCTCTGGCCGCCACCGCGCCAGACCCCGGCGTCAGACGTCGCAAGCGCAGCTCGCGGCCCAAACAGCCCGAGAAGAGCGGCCGCAAATCCGCGTACGGCGTCAAGAACCAGGGCGACGAGCGATCGGAGCCGCCGACGGATCCATCTCTGAAGCACTGACGCCCGCGCGGTCAGTGCGCCATCACCGCGGCACCGGGCTTCGCCCGGCGCGTCAGCATCACCGCCGGAACCATGATCGCGGTGAAGATTGCGAGCACGATCAGCACGTCGATGTACGCCAGCGTCTGCGCCTGCTTGATCACCTCGCGGTAGATCTGTCCGTACGCCATCTTCGTCGAGTCCACCGCGCCCACTCCCAGGTGCTGCAGATGCTGCGCGATGGCGGCCAGCCGGGCGTTCAGGTCGCCGGAGGGAACCACGTGCTCGACCAGCCGGGACTGGTGGAACTGGGAGCGGCGCGCGATCAGCGTGGTGACCAGGGCGATCCCGATGTCACCGCCCATGTTGCGCGAGAGGTTCACGATTCCCGAGACCTGGTTGTTTTTCTGCGGGGGAATCCCGTTGTAGACGATCGAGTTGATCGGCACGAAGAGGAACGCGATCCCCGAGGTCTGGAGCATCCGCATCAGCACCGCGGTGCGAAAATCAATCCCGGGATGGAGCGTATGTGCCATGTGCAGAAGCGCCGTCGAGGTCACCAGGAACCCGAACGCGATCAGGTATCGCGCATCCACTTTCGAGAGTAGCCTTCCCACCAACGGCAAGAGCAGGATGACGATGACTCCGCCGGGCGAAAGCACCATGCCGGCGTCCTGCGCCGAGTAACCCAGCCACACTTGCAGGTAGAGGGGGAGCAGCACGGTGCTTCCGTACAGCGCCATGCCCATCACCAGCATCATGAGATTCGAAACGGCGAAGTTGCGGTCGCGGAAGAGCCGCACTTCCACCACCGGATGCTCCTGACGCCATTCCCAGAGGACGAAGCTGACCAATGCCACCGCGGCGATGGTGGCGAAGATCACGATGGTGTGGGAGTTGAACCAGTCGTCCTCCTGCCCCTTGTCGAGCACGTACTCGAGCGCCCCGAGACCGACGGCGATGAGGCCGAGTCCCACGGTATCGATGGGGCCGACCCGCTTCTTCGCCTCGATCAGGTGCGGAGGGTCGACCAGGATGCGGGAGGAGAGCACGATGGAGGCGATGCCGACGGGCACGTTGATGAAGAAGATCCAGCGCCACGAGTAGTGGTCGGTGATGAAGCCACCGAGGGTTGGACCGATGGCCGGCGCGAGCACGACCGCCATTCCGTAGACCGCGAACGCCATGCCGCGCTTCGCTGGCGGGAAGGTGTCCGCCAGGATCGCTTGCTCCGAGGGTCCGAGGCCGCCGCCGCCGACGCCCTGCAGCACGCGGAAGAAGATCAGGAGCCCGAGGTTGGGCGCGAGCCCGCAGAGAAACGAGCTGGCGGTGAACAGGAACACGCAGGTCAGATAGAAGCGCTTGCGACCGATGCGCGTCGCCAGCCATCCGCTGATGGGGAGCACCACGGCATTGCTCACCAGATAGCTGGTGAGCACCCAGGTCGCCTCGTCGCTGCTCACCGACAAGCTGCCGGCGATATGCGAGAGAGACACGTTGGCGATGGCGGTGTCGAGCACCTCCATGAACGTCGCCATCGTGACCACCAGCGCCACGGTCCAGGGGTTGTGCCCGCCGGTCCAGCCTTTCTCTTGCGTGATGCGCAGCGACTCCTCGGGACTGAGGGCCTCCGCCTCCTCCCGGGTCATCGCACGCGGACCTTGGGCTCGGCGGACATGCCCGGGCGCAAACGCTCCACCTCCGGTTGCCCCGGTTTCAGCGTGATCCGGACCGGGATGCGCTGCACCACCTTCACGTAGTTGCCGCTGGCGTTCTCGGGCGGAAGCAGGCTGAAGCGCGAGCCGGTCGCGCTGGCGAAACTCTCCACGCTGCCGTCGTAGTCGCGATCGACCGCGTCGACATGGACGGACGCCGGCTGCCCCGGCTGCATGCGCTCGATCTGCGTCTCCCGGAAATTGGCGGTCACCCAGAGCGCGCCGTTCTGCGTCAGCGACATCAACTGCTGCCCCGGCTGCACGCGGTCGCCGAGATTGACCGACCGCTTGCCCACGATGCCGGCGACGGGCGCCAGCACCTTCGCGTAGCCCAGGTTCAGCTGCGCCTGCCGGAGCTGGGCCCGGGCCAGCTCGAGATTCGCCTGCCGCACCGACAGTCCCGCCTCGCGGGAGACGAGCTGGCGCGGAGCGTTGGAGCGCGCCTCCGCCAGCCGCGCCTGTGCGCTCTGCAGCCTCGCAACGCGCTGCTCGACGTGCTTGCGCGCCGCCGCCACCGCCGCCCGGGTCACGTCGGCCGCGGCGACGCGCTGGTCGAACTCGGCTTGGGGAATCGTCTGCGATGCGAGCAGCTGCGTCGCGCGCTGCCTTTGCTGCTGCGCGAAGCGGTCGTTGGCTTGGGCCTGCTCCAGATCGCGCTGGGCCGCCTCGAGGTCGGCCTGGGCATTCGCGACCTCGTCCTCCGCGACCCGCACCGTGGTGCGGTTCGAGGTGGCGGTGATGGACACGTTCGGCTGCTCCGCGGCAAACGCGGCCTCGGCCTGCGCGACCGCCGCGCGGGCCTGCGCGACGGCCACCTCCAGGTCCGCGGTGTCCAGCTCGACCAGGAGGTCACCTGCATGTACAGATTGATTGTCCTCCACCAGCACCCGCACGACGGTCCCCGGTACGCGCGCCGAGATCGACGAGATGTATCCGTCGACCTGCGCGTCGTCGGTGTCCTCGAATTTGCGCGCGTGCAACCACCAGAGCAGCGCGATGAGGGCCAGAGCTCCCAGTCCCAGTCCGACGGCGAGCCGCGTGCGGCTCTTCTTCCGGGTGCCGGCGGCCGCCTCCGACCGAGCGTGTTGCGCCGGTTCCGTTCCGCCGTTGCCCTGCCGCGCCTTCTCCTCGACTTGCTGCTCGGACATTCCCCTGATCTTTCCTCGCGTCGAGGGATGCCTCCCGGGGCGCGCTCGATTCGAAGACGTAACGTAAGCCTGTGTGTCTCAAATGAAATCCGATGCGCAAGCAGCCGGTGGATCGGTTCCTCCTACAGGTCAGAACGTCGGAAGAAGCCGAGGTGGCCGATGGGTCTGTCCTGGCCCATCTAGGGCTTGGCGGCGTCGGGAACCTGGGGCTTGAGCTTCTGCGCTCCGTCCTCGACTGGCGGCGGAGGAGGCGGCTCGAGCTGGCTGGCAGAGATGGCAAGCCCGGCGGTCGGCAGGCACTTCACCCCGAAGAATCCCTCTTCGCAGGTTTCGTCCTGGTTGCACAGGCCGCGGCACGGGAGAGCCTCGCACAAGCCCGTCTTCTCGTTGCACCGCTCGCCTTGCTGACAGACGGCCCAGCACCCACCGGAGGCCCGGCTCGCGGCGGAGGAGCCCAGGGCGAGGGTGGTCATGATGGCGGCTCCGGCTACGGTGTTCGAGGAGCCGGTGTGGCAGGACAGTGCGGCGAGAACGCACAACACGCTGAGCGATCTCATGGCAGCCAGTCTAACGCCTCCTCACTCGGAGTGCCTGACCTGGGTCCAGATGGCCCGCTTCATCCTCGTGAACCGTAGAAGGCGGCGTTCAGGGCTGCGACGCTGGGAAACTTGGGATACTCCCCGTTCGCGAGCGCTTGCCGGCTGGGCAGCGGCTCGCCCACGATGCGCGCCAGCACGTACGCCATCAGCTTCGAGTACGCCTGCTTCGCCGGCAGACCCGGGAAGAGCGAGGACAGGCCGAGCTGCGCGCCGGGAATGCGGATGGCCGACGGAGCGTCCGCGCCACTTCCCCAGCTGAGGACGAAGTCCGTCAAGATGGCCGCGCCTTGCGCCGTGGCAACGACGCCGGCGGCGATCCCCACCAGCTGGTTGAACTCGATCCGCCGCGTCTTTCCCGTCGCCAGCTCCACGTGCAGCGCGTCCTCGGCGAGCTGCACCAGCTTGCAGGCGAGAACGCGCACCGCGCTCGCCGGCGCCGTCGCGCTCGCCAGCGCCGTCGCGGGCGCAGGGGCCGTCGCGGGCGCAGCGACGGACGCGGGCCCGGCCCAGGCGCGGGCCGCTCCGCGTGGAGGTCTTTCCACCGCATCGATCTCCTTCCGCATCTCCGGCGCGAGACCTGGCAGTGCGCGCGCCGCGGCGAGGTGCTCCTGCGCCCGCTCCGTCCGGCCGCCGGCGAGACACCGCCTCGCGGCGCGAAGCAGCGCCTTGGGGGCCAATGGGCCCTTCCGGGCGCCCACCGCGGCGTCGAGGCGGTCGGGAAGGTCACCCGCGCCCTCCGGCGGATCGCTGACCCCGGCCAGCTGGTAGGCGAGCTTGTCCGGCAGCTGATCCGGATCGAACACCGGCCCCAGCTCGACCGCGATCTCCCACGCCTGGGCAAGCTCGCCCTTGTTGGCGAGCGCGTGGAGGAGGAACACCGCGCCCCGGGGATCCGCCTCGAGCCGTGCCAGCCCGACCGCGGCTTCCCGGTCCAGCGGGCGATCCTTGACCACCGAGCGGTAGGCCTGCGCCGCCGCCAGCTTGTCGCCCCGGTCCAGCGCCACCCGCGCCGCGTCGGTGCCGGCATGCTGCGTCCAGGTCGTCTTCCCCTGCACGGCGGGCGCGAGCTCGCGCGCCTCATACCCGCTCTTCTCCAGCACGACCGCAGCCGCGAACCCGAACAGGAACCCGCCGATGTGCGCCATCACCGCCACGCCGCCGCTGGATTGGGTGACGAGGCCGAAGACCTCGCCGGCGAACCAGAACCCTCCCCACAGCCAAGCCGGAATGAGGAACGTTCCGCTGCGGATCAGGAAGATCAGGTACCACATCCGGATGCGCCGGCTCGCGCAGCGGTAGGTGAAGGCGCCCATGCAGGAAGCGATGGCGCCCGAGGCGCCGGCCATCAGCACCGCCGAGCGCGGGTCGAGGGCGAAATGCGCCAGCCCGGCGGTGAGCCCGCCCACCAGGTAGAAGCCGGCGAAGAACCGCCGCCCCCAGAGATCCTCGAGGAGCGGCCCCACCAGGTAGAAGAAGAACAGGTTCCCGAGCAGGTGCATCCACCCGAAGTGCAGGAACATGTGCGTCAGCCAGCCGGGCTGGAGGAGCCCGCGCGCGGGAACCAGGCCGAGCCGCCGGAGCAGCGAGCTCTCCGCTTCCGCCTCGAATCCCTCGATCAGCGAGTCCAGGTGGCGCTGCTCGATCGAGAGCGTCTCCGCGTCCACCGTGACGGGCTGCTCCTCCCGCAGCTCCTCGAGCGATTCCCGCGCGCGCGGCGACAGATAGTCGTAGAGGAAGCGAGGCTGCAGCTCGAGATAGGGATGTTCCTGATAGTAGCGAGCGATCTCGCGGAACCCCTCGGTGCGAAACCCGTCCGGATTGCTGGGCAGGACCCAGGTGAACAGGAAGGCGACCGCGCATGCCACCGCGATGCCGATGGAGACCGCGGGAAGGCGGTCCACCTCCGCGTCCTCGACGCGCACCGGGAGCAGCAGCATGCCCAAGTGTCGCAAAACACGAGTCGGGCGGGCAATGTCGGACCCTTGGGGTAGGCTGTGCGATGTGAGGGAGCTGGTCACATCCGCCGCGGCCCAGCCGCGGCTCGAATGCGCGCGGCAGTGGCTGCAGGCGCGCGGTGCGTCATGCCGTGCGCTGATCGTCGGGGCAACCCAGGAAGCCGCGGCGGAGATGGCGCGCGCCGCGGCCTTTGAATCGGGAGCCGCGTTCGGGTGGCAGCGGTTTACGCTCGGGAGGCTCGCCGCGGCGGTCGCGGCGCAGGCCCTTCTGGATCGCGGATTGTCGCCGGTCTCACCTCTCGGCGTCGAGGCGCTCTGCGCGCGCGTCATCCACCAGCTTCGCGGGCGGCTCGGGAAGTTCGATGCGGTCGCCCAGCAGCCCGGACTTCCCCGCGCGCTCTCGCGCACGCTCCAGGAAGCGCGCCTGGCGGGAGCGCGGCCCTCCGGGGATCTAGGCTGCATCCTCGATGCGTACGATGCCGAGCTGCGCCGGGCCGCGCTGGCCGACCGCGCCGAGGTGTTCCGCCTGGCGCTCGAAGCGGAGTCGCCGCTCTGGGGACTGCCCGCGCTGCTCGTCGATCTGCCGCTTCGGTCGCCGCTCGAAGAACGCTTCATCGCGCGGCTGTCCGGCCCGGTGCTCGCAGTGGCGCCGTCCTCGGACGCCGAGCGGATCGGGCGCGCGCTCGGCGTGGCGGGGCGCCCGCTCGAGGAGACTTCGGACAGCTCGTTGGCGCGCGTACAGCAGCGGCTGTTCTTGGAAGGCACGTCGCCGGCGGCGCCGCTCGGCGACGACGTGCTCCTGATCTCCGCTCCTGGGGAGAGCCGCGAGTGCGTCGAGATCGCCCGGTTGGCGCGGCGGGAAGCGGAGCGCGGCGTCCCGTTCGACCGGATGGCCGTGCTGCTGCGGGCGCCCGGCCAGTACCGGCCGCTGCTCGAGGAGGCGTTCGCGCGCGCCGGAATCCCGGGCCACTTCGCCTCAGGCACCCTGCGGCCGGATCCCGCCGGCCGGGCATTTCTCGCGCTCCTGGCTTGCGCCGCGGACGGCCTCTCCGCTCGCCGATTTGCCGAATACCTGAGCCTCGGCGAAGTGCCGCAGGCCATCTCGGGCGGGCCGCCAGCGGCTCCAGCCTCGGGCGACCGGTGGGTGCCGCCGGACGCCGAGTTGACCGCGCGACCGGGCGAGGATCCGCCTTCCGCGGACGAACCGGTGCACCCCCCCGACGTGGAGGCGCCGGTGGTCGCCGGAAACCTGCGCGCGCCCTGGCGGTGGGAACAGCTGCTCATGGATGCGGCCGTGATCGGCGGGCGCGAGCGCTGGGAGCGCAGGCTGGAGGGGCGCAGGGCGCAGCTGCGCACCACGCTGGCGGCGTTCGCAGATGACGAAGCCAAGGCACAGAGGGTGCAGCGGCAGCTCGAGGACCTGGCTGCGCTGCGCGATTTCGCCCTGCCGCTGCTGGACGCTCTCGAAGAGCTGCCGGCGAGCGCCACCTGGGGGGAGTGGCTGGATCCCTTGACGGCGCTCGCCTCGCGGGCATTGCGCGAACCTGCCCGGGTCCTCTCCCTGTTGGCCGAGCTCGCGCCCATGGGACCGGTGGGCCCGATCGCGCTGGGCGAGGTGCGGCTCGTCCTGGCGCGGCGCCTGACGGAGCTGTCGGTGCCCCCGGGCGGAAAGCGCCACGGCAAGGTGTACGTCGGGCCCGTCGCCGGGGCGCGCGGACTCTCTTTCGACGTCGTGTTCGTGCCCGGCCTGGCCGAGAAGCTGTTCCCCCAGAAGGTGATGGAGGATCCACTGCTGCGGGATGAAGAGCGGCACGGCCTTCCCGGCCTGGAGACCTCGGAGGAACGGATCGCCCTGGAGCGCCTGGCCCTCCGGCTCGCCGTCGGCGCCGCGCGAACCAAGATCGTGCTCTCGTGGCCGCGCATCGATCTGTCCCAGGGTCGGGCCCGGGTCCCTTCGTTCTACGGGCTCGAGGTCATGCGCGCGGCGGAAGGAACCCTGCCGGCGTTCTCCGAGTTGTCCCGCCGGGCGGAGCAGGCCGCGCAAGCGCGGGCGGGCTGGCCGGCGCCCGCCGACGCGGCGGAGGCCGTCGACGAGGCCGAGCACGACCTCGCCTTGCTCGCGCGCGCTCTCCGGGAGCCCGCATCGAGCAAAGGGACCGGCGCCTACCTGGTCCAGGCCAACCCGCACCTGCGCAGGGCCCTGCGGGCGCGCGCCAGGCGATGGCTGAGGCGCTGGACCCCAGCCGACGGGATCGTCCAGCCCGACCCCGAGGCGCTGGCGGCGCTGCAGGCGCACCAGCCCCAGGCGCGGCCCTACTCGCCCACGGCCCTGCAGAACTACGCCGCCTGCCCGTACAAGTTCGTCCTGCAGGCCATCCACCGGCTTGCTCCGCGGGAAGTCCCGGAGGCCATCGACGAGATCGATCCGTTGTCGCGCGGCTCCCTGATCCACGAGGTCCAATACGAGCTGCTCCGCGAGCTGTCGGAGGCGAATCTCATCCCCATCGGCGATCTGCCG
Source organism: Myxococcales bacterium (assembly GCA_036513415.1). Classification (GTDB taxonomy): domain Bacteria; phylum Myxococcota; class Myxococcia; order Myxococcales; family 40CM-4-68-19; genus 40CM-4-68-19. The sequence goes on from DATBZA010000103.1 coordinate 24,083, forward strand.
GCCGCGCAGGAACGGCTGGAGGCGGTGGTCGACCGCGTCGCCGGCCGCTGGGAGGACGAGCTCGCGCCGGCCATCGACCGGGTCTGGAAGGATTGCATCGCCGGCGTGAAGATCGATCTGCGCGAGTGGCTGCGCCGCGCGAGCGAGGACCAGGAGTGGACGCCGTGGCGGTTCGAGCTGTCCTTCGGGCTGCCCGAGATCGCGCAGCGCGACCCTCACAGCTCGAAGGAGGCGGTGTTGCTGGATGAAGGGATCCGCCTGCGGGGATCCATCGACCTGGTGGAGCGGGCGGCGGACGGCGCGCTGCGCGCCACCGACCACAAGACCGGCAAGGCCTGGGCTGAGCCCGGCACGGTGATCGGCGGAGGAGCCACGCTGCAGCCCGCCCTGTACGCGCTCGCTCTCGAGAAGCTGTTCCCGGGCGCGCGCGTGGAGGGTGGCCGGCTCTACTATTCGACCCACGGAGGCGATTTCACATCGATCCCGGTGGCGCTCGACGCACAGACACGTGGCAGCGTGCGGGTGCTGGCCCAGACGGTCGGCGACGCGATCGCGCAGGGATTCCTGCCGGCGGCGCCGCGCGACGAGCGGGAGTGCGGGCGCTGCGACTACCTGGAGGTGTGCGGCCCCTCCGAATGGGCGCGGACCCGGCGCAAGCCGGCGGAAGCGCTGGCGCCCCTGGTGCAACTGCGGGGGATGCCATGACGGCACCGCTCGCCGACGCCGCGGCCAGGGAGCGGATCCGGGGCGATCTCGACGCCACCCTCGTCGTCGAGGCCGCGGCGGGCACCGGCAAGACCACGGAGCTGGTCGCGCGCATCGTCGCCCTGGTGCGCAGCGGGCGCACCGCGCTCGACCGCATTCTCTCGGTCACCTTCACCGATCTCGCCGCCGGCGAGATGAAGCTCCGGCTTCGCGCGGATTTGGAAGTGGCGCGCGCGGGGGCAACCGCGGAAGAGCAAGACAGGCTCACCGCAGCCCTGGAACGGCTGGAAGCAGCGCCCATCGGCACCATCCACTCCTTCTGCGCCGACTTGTTGCGCGAGCGGCCCGTGGAGGCGCAGGTGGACCCGGTGTTCGAGGTCGCCGCGGGCGAGGAGCAGGAGCGCCTCTTCGACCAGGCTTTCGACGCCTGGTTCCAGCGGGCCGTCGCGGATCCGCCGGAGGGCGTGCGCAGGCTGCTGCGCCGCAAGGTGCGGTCCGGCGATCTCCCGCCGCGCGAGCTCCTGCGCCAGGCGGGGCGCGATCTCTCCGAGCACCGCGACTTCTCGGGCGCATGGAGGCGCGAGCCGTTCGATCGGGCGGCGGGGCTGGAGCAGGTGGTGGCCCTCCTCGCCGAAGTCGGCGAGATCGCCCGAAAAGCGCAGCGGCCCGACGACTGGGCCGCGCAGTCCCTGGCGGAGATCGCGCGCTGGAGCGCCGAGTTGCGCCGGCGCGAGGCCGTGCGCCCGCGCGACGCCGACGGGCTGGAGGCCGAGTTGCACGAGCTTGCCCGGCGGCGCTTGTGGAACTGGCGAGGCGGCGGCAAGTGGTTCGCGAAGGACCTGGAGAAGTCTGCTGTCCTGGCCCGACGGGAAGCAGCGAAGGCGGATCTGCAGGCCTTCCTCGATCGGTGCGACGCCGATATCGCCGCATGTCTGCGCGAGGAGCTGCGGCCGCTCTGCCAGGCCTATGAGGCCCTGAAGCAAAGCGCAGGGTGCCTCGATTTCCTCGACCTGCTCTTGCGCGCGCGCGACCTGGTCCGGGACGACGCGTCCGTTCGCGCCGAGCTGTCCCGCCGCTTCACCCACGTGCTGGTGGACGAGTTCCAGGACACCGATCCGCTGCAGGCCGAGATCCTGCTCCTCATCTCCTCCGCCGATCCGGCCGCCTCGCAATGGCGCAAGACCCGGCCTGCCCCCGGAAAGCTGTTCGTGGTGGGCGACCCGAAGCAGTCCATCTACCGATTCCGCCGCGCGGACATCGCGCTCTATGAGGACGTGAAGCAGCTCTTGCTCGCCGGCGGGGCAGAGCTCTTGCACCTGAGCACCAGCTTCCGCTCGGTGGAGGCCATCCAGCAAGCGGTGAACGCCGCGTTCGCGCCGAAGATGCAGGGCGGGACGCAGGCGAGCTACGTCGCGCTGGACCCCTTCCGGGCGGGCATTGCTGGGCAGCCCGCGGTGGTGGCGTTGCCGGCGCCGAAGATCTACGGCGACCGGGAGAAGGTAGCGAACTTCCGCATCGAGCAGTCCTATCCCGACGCGGTCGCGGCCTTCGTGGATTGGCTGGTGACGAAGAGCGGCTGGAAGGTCAGCGAGCGCGACCGGAGCGAGCCGGTCCCGGTGGAGGCCCGGCACGTCTGCCTCCTCTTCAAACGGATGCGCAGCTACGGCGGCGACCTCACCCGGGCGTACGTCCAGGCGCTGGAGGCGAGGCACGTCCCGCACGTGCTGGTGGGGGGCCGCTCGTACCACGCGCGCGAGGAAGTGCTGGCCATGCGCGCCGCGGCCACCGCACTCGAATGGCCGGATGACGAGCTCGCCGTGTTCGCCGCGCTCAAGGGACCGCTCTTCGCCCTGGGAGACGACGCCCTGGTGCTCTTCCGCGAGCGCCATGGCCGGCTGCACCCCCTGCGCAGGAGGCCCGAAGCGCTGCTCCCCCTGGAGGAGGAAGTGTTCGAGGCGCTTGCGCTGCTCGGCGACCTCCATCTGCGCAGGAACCGGAGGCCCATCGCGGAGACGCTCTCGCGGCTCTTGGACGCGACCCGCGCGCACGCCGGCATCGCCATCCGGCCCGCCGGAGAGCAGGCGCTGGCCAACGTCCTGCGCGTGCTGGATCTCGCGCGCAGATTCGAGGCGGCGGGCGCGAGCAGCTTCCGGGCTTTCGTCGACCGGCTGGCGGCCGACGCGGAACGCGGCGACGCGGCGGAAGCTCCGGTGGTCGAGGAAGGCACCGAAGGCGTGCGCATCATGAGCGTGCACAAGGCCAAAGGCCTGGAGTTTCCCGTGGTCGTCCTTTGCGACCCCTGCGCTCCCGCCGCGCCGCGCAGGCCGTCCCGGCTCGTCGACGCGGAGCGAAAGGTCTGGGCCATGCCTCTTGCCGGGTGCGCTCCAGCGGAGCTTCTCGCCGATGCCGCCGCTCTCCTAAAACACGACCGCGAGGAAGTGGTCCGGGTGGCGTATGTCGCCGCGACCCGTGCCCGGGATCTGTTGGTGGTGCCGGTCACCGCCGATCAGGAGCTGCAGGACTGGCTCGAGCCCCTCAACGCCGCCGTCCATCCCGCGCCGCTGCTGCGCGCCCGACCGCGGGCGGCGCCGGGCTGTCCGGAGTTCGGGAGCCAGGCGGTGCTCGACCGGCCCGACGGCGCATTCGGGGCCCTCGGCGTCCCCCCCGGAGCGCACCGTCCGCAGGCCGGATCCCACGAAGTGGTGTGGTGGGACCCCAAGGCGTTGGACCTCGAGCGCGAGGTGGAGAACTGGCTCCGGGAGCGCGACCTGTTGCTGGTCGAGGAGGGCGCCGCGCAGGCCACCGCCCGGACGCACCAGCGCTGGCAGGAGCATCGAGCCGCTGCGGTCGAGCGCGGGGCGCGGCCCTCGGTGCGCATCGAGACGGCCACCGCACGCTCGCTGGTGGCGCCCACCGCCGAGGCCGTCGAAGCAGCCGCCGTCGACCTGCGGGACTTCGCCCGGCCGCGGGGCAAGCGCTTTGGAACGCTGGTCCACGCCGTGCTGGCGGAGGTGGATCTCCGCGCCGGGTCCGACGGCATCGCGCGGGTCGCCCGGGCGCAGGCGCGCCTGGTCGGGGCCACGGCGGAGGAAGTGGGCGCCTCGGTGCGCGCGGTCGAGGCCGCCCTCGCGCACCCGCTGCTTCGCCGCGCCGCGTCAGCGCTGGAGTGCCGGCGGGAGGAGCCCGTCGTGCACCGGCTCGAAGACGGGACGCTGATCGAGGGCGTCGTCGATCTCGCCTTCCGCGAGGCCACGGGATGGACGGTGGTCGACTTCAAGACCGATGCCCGCCCGGACTCCCACCCCCGGTACGCCGCGCAGCTGCGGCTCTACTGCGCCGCAATCACGGCGGCAACCGGCCTCCCGGCCCGGGCGGCGCTTCTCGCTGTCTGACACGTGCGCGACCGCGCGCACCCCTGGCCCTTGTTTTTTTACACGCCTTTCGTGGTCCCGTACGCGCATTTCGCGAGGAGGGACCCTTGATCGGCCAGGGCCGCGGCACGCGACTTCGCTATCGGTTCATCGACCTGAAGCAGGCCCGTGCACACGTGCACGACGCCGGTGGTCGCGCCGTCTTTTTCGTCCCGGACGGGAAGCTCTGCTTCCTTCCCGAAGCGCCGGTCTGCATCTCGTTCACCTTCGACGCAGGCGACGTGCCGCGCCTGCTCCACGGGCGCGTGGCCGCGTCGGTGCAGGGGACCGGCACCTGGCTGGAGCTGCTCGATACCCGGCCGCTGCGCGATCTGGGGGAAACCGGGGCCGCGCGCCGCAGCGTCCGGCTCGGGTGCCACGCCGCGGTCGAAGCGCGGTCCGAGCAGCGGATCGCAGCCGGGCACTTGCTGGACGTCAGCATCGGCGGCGCGAGGCTCTCCGGGATCGAGGGGTTCGCTTCCGGAGCTCGCGTGGAGCTCCGGCTGCTGTCCCCGGACCGGCTCACCTTCCATGACCTCTCCTACGCGCAGGTGATGTGGAACGCGGAGGGGCAGATGGGCGTGCAGTTCGACCGCAGCGACATCGTGGGCCGCCATGCCGTCACCCGGGTGGTGGCCGAGAACGAGCAGCTCTGGGGGAGCGCCTGGGAAGGGCTGCACCCCCCGTCCGGGTGCGACGGCCAGTGCGCGGTACAGCCTCCTCCGCCCCGCCTCGGTCAGCGCGCGGCGTCCGGAAGCTAGCCCCGGCCCCAGGTCCCCCGACCCGAAAACCATGGTGGTGTGGCGAGCGCGGTGCTCGGGGTGTTCGCGGCGCCGAAGTGGCTTCCGGCGATGGATCGACGGTGCAGCGGGACCAGCACACCGCGGCCTGCGCTCCCGGCTCCTCATTGATGTGTCGCATAGTGAACTCGTTCCGGAATTTCCGGAACGAGTTCCCCGCGACCATCACACCGGCACGCCACCTCCCGCCCACACGATCCCGGCCTACGCCTTCTTCGGCTTGAGCGGGCAGGCTTCAAGCGCGGACGTGGGATCGATCGCGTCGCGTCCCTCCACTACCTTGACCACCTGACTGTCCGGGCCGATCACGAACGTCACCCGGTCCGCGTAGGTGCCGTGCTTGACGCCGAAGGCCTCGGAGGCCTCGCCCTTCGGGTCCGCCGCCAGCGGGAAGGGCAGGTTCAAGCTCTGCGCGAAACGCTTTTGCGTTTCCAGATCGTCCATCGAGACGCCCAGGACCTGGGCGTTCCTGTCGGCGAACTTCGACTGCAGGTCGCGGAACGCCGACATCTCCTTGGTTCAGCCGCCTGTGAACGCCTTGGAGAAGAAGGCGAGCACCAGCGTCTGTCCCTTGTAGTCGTCGAGGGTTTTCTTCCCGCTCGTCGTCTCCAGGGAAAACGCCGGCGCCTTCTGCCCGGGCGCCACCGCGGCCAGAAGGACCAGCAGCATGGCATGTGTCATGCGGCGGACCCTATAGCGGTTCGCAGATCGCGTCAGCCTGCCTGCCTGGCCGCTATCCGGCGGAGGGCGGTCGCCGCTCTGCCTCCAAAGCGCAGATGCGTAAGTTCGTCGTGATGGGGGGCGAGGAGGCAGGCTCAGCCAGGCAACTCGCCGGGCTGCTCCGGGGCGGCGGAGGCGAGCTCGCCGCGCAGCGCGTAGCGCGGCTGGTCGCGGAGGCGTGCGCCGGCGCGGAGCCCGCGGAAGCGTCGCGGCTCTGCGGCTCCCTGCGGGATTCGGTCCTCGGCCTCTGCGATGAGGGCACCCTCACCCTGCCCGAGGCGCGCATGCTCTGCCGCGAGATCGACGCGGCGCAGTCCGCGACCTTGGAGGGCTGCTCCTCCTCGACCCGCGCGTTGGACGCGCTGGAAAGAGCGCTCTCCGACACCTCCGCGCGCGGGCTGCCCGACCTCGCGCTCCAGGGGGCGCTGTCCGCCGACTCTGCGGCGCTCCTGATCGACGAAAGCGGCGCCCTGGTGGTCCGCGCCGCCGTGGGGCTGCCGGCTCCGCCCGGCGTCGCTGAGGCCGAGGGAGTCGCGGCGCGGGCCCTGGCGCGGAGGACGCAGGTCGAGGAGTCGGACGTGGAGGGCGCGCGCGCCGTCCTGGCGCTCCCGCTGCAGTCCGGCGAGGACGTCGTTGGGGTGCTCCGGGTCTCGTCGCGCACCGCCTGGCACTTCAACCCGGACGAAGTCCGGTTCTTGCGGGCCATCGCGCTCCGGGCGGCCTCCCTGCTCGCCGGCGACGACCCGCAGACGCGGTTGCGCCACACCCTGCTCACGTTCCAGTCCCTGATCGAGGCCTCGCCCCTGCCGATCATGTCCATCGACCGCGACGGCCTGATCGAGATCTGGAACCACGCCGCGGAGGAGCTGTTCGGGTGGCGGCGCGACGAGGTGGTGGGAACGCAGAGCCCGCTGGTGCCGCCGGACCTCATGGACGAATGGAACGCGATTCGCGACGAGGTCTTCGCCGGGGGCGTGATCCGCAGCCGCGAAGTGCGCAGGGGTGGCAAGGACGGAGCGATGCTGGACCTGGCGCTCTCGATCGCGCCGCTGCGCGATCCCGCGGGGGCCGTCTCCGGCGCGATCGCCATCCTGGTGGACATCACCGACCGCAAGCGCGGCGAGGAGGATGGGGCCCGCACGGCCCGGTTCCGCGAGCACCTCCTCGGCATCGTCAGCCACGACTTGCGCAATCCGCTGACCGCCATCGTCACTTCGGCGCAGCTGCTCTTGCGCTATGGCGAGCTGCCGGAGCGCCAGGCCCGGGTGGTGGCGCGCATCTCTTCCAGCGCGGACCGGATGGCGCGCATGATCGACGACCTTCTCGACTTCGCGCGCACCCGGCTGGGCGGCGAGTTCCCCATCCACCCCCGCCGCGTAGACCTGCGCCAGATCTGCGAGCAGACGGTGGACGAGCTGGAGTTCGCCTATACCCGGCAGGTGAAGCTCGATGCGCAGGGCGACCTGTGGGGCGACTGGGACCCGGACCGCATGGCGCAGGTGATCTCGAACCTGGTGGGAAACGCGCTGCAGCACAGCGACGGCGACGTTACCGTGACGCTGCGCGGGGAAACCGACTTCGTCGTGCTGGAGACGAACAACGGCGGGCCTCCGATCCCGCGCGACGTGCTGGCGCACATCTTCGAACCTGGCCGCCGCGGCGACGCGCGCGCCGGGGGGCTCGGGCTGGGGCTCTTCATCGTGCAGCAGATCGTCCTGGCGCACGGAGGAAGCATCGAGGTCCGGTCGAACGGGCACGGGACGACGTTCACGGCGGCGCTCCCGCGCAAGGGTCGACAGAAGGTCTGAGCCGGAGCATCGTTCCGCGCATGCGCAGGCCTGCAACAAGGGACGGCAATGCGCCCAGCCCCTCTGCCGGCCGCCGCTGGAGACCGTCCTCCCCGCCTGCGTGCAGAACCGATGTGTGCCCAGGAGCGCCGGGCCGGCGTACTGACCGGCTACGCCGTGGCCGCGGGAGCCCTGCCATTGGCAGGACCGCCGCCACGGGGATCGTGGCGCAGTGTGGTCCAGAGCGCCGACCCGATCAGGGCCAGCAGCACGAACGCCTGGGCACAGAGTCCCTCGCGCGTGGCGTAGAGACCGAGCGCCGGCACCTGGAAGGCGCCCCAGACGGTCAGCGGCAGGGCCCCGAGGACCTGGAGCGACCGCACGCCGTTCCCGACCATCAGGACGGCCAGCGCGCAGAGCAGGACCCCGCAGGTCACCAGCAGCGGGCGCGGCTGCAGCCTGCGGCCCAGGCGCTGGAATGCGATCACCAGCGCGACCAACGCGCAAAGCCCGAGGGCGGCGCCGGCCGCGACGGCCCCGCCATTTCCGGGAGTCTCCAGGAGGAGCCCGCGGAAGAAGAGCACCGTCTCGAACATCTCGCGGTACACGGCCAGGAAGGTCAGACCGAGGATCACGGCCGCGCTGCCCGCGGCCATGGTCTTCGTGGAGAGGAAGGAGACGAGGCGCTTCGCGGAGAGCGACGCGAGCAGCCAGTGGCTGGCGTAGAGCAGGAGAGCCGCGGTCACGAGCTGCAGGACGCCCTCGGCGAGCTCGCGGTGCGCGCCCGAGAGCCGGACGAGCAGCATGCCCGAGCCCCACCAGGTCAACGCGCCCGCGGCCAATGCGGAAGCCCAACCGACGTGGACGGCATGGGCGTCTTGCAACCGCCCGGCCTTGCGCAGGAGCGCGAGCATGGCCGCCACCAGAAGCGCGGCCTCGACGCCCTCGCGCAGGGCGATGACCAGCGCCGCCAGGAACGCGACGAACGCGCCCCCGGGGCCCCGCGCATCCGCCTTCTCCAGCAAGGAATCGAGCCGCGCCGAATGGGCGTCGAGCTGGCCGTCCTTGCCGTCGATGGATGCCCGCAGCGCCATGAACGCCGATTCGACCTCCTGCACCAGTTGCGCGTCGCGGGCGCGCAGCACGGCCTCGTGGGGCTCGAAGTGATCGAGGTACGCGGAGATCAACTCCCGGCGCGCGCCGTCCCGGTCGCCCTTGCGGGCGAGCGAGACCGCCTTCTGCACGGCGCCCCGCGCCTGCGCCAGGCCCTGCGGATGCGATTGCGCGTCCTCGGCGAAGGGACCGGCGCGGATCGCCGCGAGCGCCTGTTCCTGCTCGGAAGGTCCCAGGCCGGCGGCGGCGAGCCGAACGCGGAGCTCGTCGTCGGACAGGGTGGCCAGATCGCGGTAGCGCCCCGGGGTGAGTGCCGCGCGCGCCAGCTCCAGTCCGCGGGGAGACGCGCCCGGATGCGCCAAGGTGAGCAGGTAGAACGCCACGTCCCAGCGATCCTCGTCGGTGAGGCCGGAATCGAAGGCAGGCATCGCAGTCTTGGGAACTCCGTACGTCCCGGCGCTGAAGATGCGCTGTGCGGTGAACGGGCCGGATTCGGTCGTGAAGTCCGGCGGCTTCGTTTCCAGGCCCAGCGCCGGGTTGGGCCGCCCGTCCGCGCCATGGCAGGCGGCGCACGACTGCGCGTACACCTCCGCGCCGTGGCGGAGATCCGGCGCGCGCTGCGGGACGAGCACCACGCCGAAGCGCTGGACGATCTCGTCCCGGACCGCGCGCGCCGTCCGGGCCACCTCGGCCGGCGGAGCGCGGCCCTCCACGCGACGGACGAGCGCATCGAGCCGCTTGGCCAGATCCTCGCCCCGTCCGTCCACGTCAGCGCGCAGCTCGCTCGTCGCGTCCTGCACGAAGCCGATCTGCTCCGCGTGCTCCGCTTCCGAGAGCACCTCGCCGTGCTCGCCCACCGCGCGAGCGTAGTCGTTGGAGACGTAGTCGAGCAGCGCCACCACGCGGCGAAGCTGCCGGGCCTCGCCCGGCTGCGCCTGCACCGCCGCCGCGGCGAGACTGAGACTGAGAATCATTCTCAACACGCGCTGCTAGGATAGTGGCCAACCGGCCAGTTGTCACTCCCCAAGAACCGTGGCAAGTCGTCGCGCGGAACACATGCGGCTCCCCAAGTACTTCATCCGCACGCGAGACGACGGCGCGACCCACACCGAGGCTGCCCACATCCCGGGTGGCCGTTCCCTCCGGGACCTCGTCTTCGGCGCGAACGACGGGCTGGTGGCCGCGTTCGCGGTCGTCTCCGGCGTGCACGGCGCCGCCGTCTCCACGCGGATCGTGCTCCTGGCCGGTCTGGCCGAGCTGATCGGCGGCACCATCGCCATGGGGCTGGGCGCCTTTCTGGCGGTGAAGAGCGAGCGGGAGTTCATCCTCAGCGAGCGCGAGCGGGAGGAGCGCGAGGTGCGCGAGTTCCCCGATGAGGAGCGCAAGGAGGTGCGCACGATCTTCGCGCGCAAGGGCTTCCGCGGCCGGGCGCTGGAGCAGATGGTGCAGCACGTCACCGCGGACCCGGTGTTCTGGGTGGACACGATGATGACCGAGGAGCTGGGGCTCAGCGCGGTGCCCACCGGAGCGCCCTTGCGCTCGGGGCTGGTGGTCGCCTCGGCGTACGCGCTCGGGGCGGCGTTTCCGGTCATTCCCTATGCCCTGCCCGTCCAGGTCTCCACTGCCTTCGCGCTCTCGGTCGGGTGCACGCTGGCGGCGCTCTTCGCGGCCGGAGCCGCCAAGACCTGGATGACCGGTCGCCCCTGGCTGCGCAGCGGGCTGGAGACGATGCTGGTAGGCGCGATCGCGGCGGCCGCCACGTTCATGGCAGGAAGGCTGATCGCCGGATGAGCGCTCCGGAGCAGGCCCTCGCGCGCGCTCTGCTCCCTGCCTTCCGGCCCGATTTCGCCGAGCGCGAGGCGACCGCGCGGCAGATCTCCGAGCTGATCCTGGATGCGGTCTCGGCCGCCCTTCCGCTCACGCGCCACGCTCCGGCCGAACCCTCGCTGTCGGAGCTGGAGGCCCTGGCCCAGCACACCGACGTCTATGCCTGGGACGGCGCGCCCGGCTGGGACGTCGTGCTCGCCCGTGGCCTCCCCCCTCGCCAGCCGCTTCCTCCGGGCCCGCCGATCGTGGACGGCATCGGCGCGCGTGGCGAGCGTACCCAGCAGCGGGGCGAGCTGAAGCGCAGGGCCCATGCCGAGGCCGAGCAGCTGATCGCGTTGAGCCGGAAAGCGGCGGAGGCGGGGAGCGTGTCCGCGCTGGTCGCTACCCATGCGTCCGTATTGCGGCTGGTCGGGCTCGCTTCCGCCTCCTCGCTGCTGTTGTTGCCGGAGAGCCCCGAAGCCGGCGCGATCCCTCCCGCGCGGACGCCGGAGCTGCTCGAGGAGATGGAGGCGCGCGGCGACGCGTTCGCCGGCGCTCAGGAAGAATGGCTCGCGCGGCTGCTCGCGGACACCCCGGCGGCCCGGGCGCCCGGGTTCCGCACGTTCTACGCGGGACTGTCCCAGTCGCCGCGGGTCGCGGCCGCATTGCGGCTCTTCCGCGAGGAGGCGGACGCCGGAAGGCTGGCGGAGGATCCGGAGGCGCTGCTCGGCGCCCTCGGGACGTGGCAGCCGGTCCGCTGGGCGGCGCTCCGCGGCGGCGCGCCATCTCCCTGGGTCGAGGCGCTCTGCCCCGCCGCGCCCGCTGGCGAGAAGCCGCTCCGGCGCCTGGAGCGCGAGTGCGCGCAGGCGCTGGAGGTGTTCGCGCGGCTCTGGTTCGCGAAGGACCTCTCGCTCACCGGGTTCACCTCGCTGGCGGCGCTGCTCACCGCCCGCTGCGCCGGCATCGTCGCGCTCTGGCAGGAGTTGGGTGGTGGCGAACCCCCGCCCTGACGATTAGCATCCCCTGTCGCTTCGAGGAGGAGTCGGACATGGACAGCTGGTCATCGGCAGCACCAGTCAGCCGCACCCGCACCGCCGAGTTCATGGCCTCGGTCTACCGCTGGATGGCCTTCGGCCTGGGGCTGACCGGAATCGTCGCCTGGGCGGTCACCAGCTCCCCAAGCCTGCTCAGGGTGTTCTACCAGGTGGACGAGGCCGGGAACCTGCATTCCGCGCCGGCGATGTGGGTCGCGCTGATCGCCTGGTTCCTGCTCGGCGTCGCGTTCAACCCGATCGCGCAGCGCGCGGCCATTGGCGCAGCCGTCGCCATGTTCCTGACCTTCTGCGCACTCTCGGGAGTGGTCTTCTCCAGCATCGTCTTCCAGTACACCCAGGCGTCCATCTTCACCACGCTGTTCGTCACCGGCGGCGCCTTCTTCGGGCTCTCCGTGTACGGCACGGTCACCAAGCGCAACCTCGATGCCTGGCGCAGCTTCCTCTTCATGGGGCTGATCGGGATCATCCTCGCCGGCATCGTGAACATCTTCGTGCGGAGCAGCGGCCTGGAGTTCGTCCTCTCTTGCGCCGGCGTGCTCGTCTTCGCCGGTCTGACGGCTTACGACACGCAGAAGTTGCGGCAGCTGGGCGAGACGGGTGAGCAGCGACACGCGCTGATCGGCGCGCTGGTGTTGTATCTGGACTTCGTCAACCTGTTCCTCTTCCTGCTCAGGTTCATGGGTCGGCGGCGTGACTGAGAACGCGCCCGGCCGCTGGGACCGGGGCGCGTTCTTCGACGTCGACGGGACGCTGGTCGCCACCAACGTCGTCGACGCGTACGCCTACTACGTGTTCCACCGCGGAACGATCTTCGGCACCACGCAGCGGCTGCTGCGAGGCCTGGCGATGGCGCCGATCTACGCGCTCAGCAACCGCATGAACCGGAAGGTCTTCAACGAGCTGTTCTACCGGTCCTATCGCGGGCTCTCCGAAGACCGGCTGGTCGAGCTCTCGCAGGACCTCTGCGACAAGGTCCTCAAGCCCGCGGTCTACCCGGGGGCCCTGGACATCATCGCTGAGTGCCGCAAGGCGGGCTGCAAGATCGTCCTCTGCACCGGCGCCATCGACATCACCATGCGCCCGCTCGTGGAGTACCTGGGCGCGGACGACCTGATCGCGAACTCGCTCCAGTTCGTCGAGGGATTCGCCACCGGCAAGGTGATCCCGCCCATCGTCGAGGGAGCGAACAAGGCCAACCGGGTCCGCGAGTATTGCGCCCGGCACGGGTTGCGACTGGACGTCTCGCATGCATACAGCGACTCACTCTCGGACTACCCGATGCTCGCAGTGGTAGGCCGGCCCACCGCGGTCAATCCGGACCGGCGGCTCCGATCGCATGCGCGCGCCTACGAGTGGCCGATCCTCGACCTGATGCTGACCGGGCGTAAACACTTGCCCCGCTGAACGCCGGGCTGACCAGCTTGGCACCGCTCGGCGGGCTACGCACCTTCCCCTATGCGGCGGTGGGGCGGGTTTGCTGCGATCGTGTTGGCGTTCGGCTGTCAACAGGCCTCCCCTGAGGACGGCCGACCGCCGGATGTGGTGACCGAATCGCCCGACGCGGGACCGGACGGCGGCGACCTCATCCACCGCATCTGGCCGCCTCCGCGGCCGGACTACGTGAACCCCGTCCCAGTGGAAAACCAGCGGCCCGGCGACCCCTCCTGGAACCGCGGCTTCACCCGCCCAAGCCCGAACCAGCCGGAGCTCGAGGCCTACGCCGATCGGGTCAGCGCCAAGGCGGGCGACACCGTGAATCTGATGGTGAGGGCCGCCAACGCCGGACGCGGCGCAAACTGGACCCTCCACCGCATCGGCTGGTACGGGGGCGCCGGGGCTCGGGCGCTGAAGAGCGGATCGAATTCCATCGGCCCGCAGCCCGCCTGCCCGACCAACTCCACCACGAAACTGATCCGCTGCTCGTGGACACCGACGTTCGCGGTTCAAATTCCCCCGGATGCCCTGAGCGGGCTCTACCTGGTGCGGATCATCGACGACCGCGACAACTTCGGCGTGCAGGTCCCCGTGGTGGTGAAGGACGACCGCCCCGCGGATCTCCTGATGGAGTCCGCGGTGCTCACCGCTCAAGCGTACAACGACTGGGGCGGCGCCGGTCTCTACGCGCCCTCCAGCGGATTCGCCGTGCAGGTGAGCTTCGATCGCCCCTACAGGAGCGACCGCGGGTCCGGCCAGATGCTGCGCTATGAGGCGCGGATGGCGCGCTTCCTCGAGCGCTACGGCTACGACGTGACCTACACCACGAACCTCGACGTCGCGCGCGAGGGCGCCGCCGCGCTGCTCAAGCGCGGCGCGTTCCTGTCCGTCGGGCACGACGAGTACTGGCCGGGAGAGGAGCGCGATGCAGTGGACGGATCCCGCGACGCCGGCATGCCCATCTATTTCTTCGGCGCCAATGCCGCGTACTGGAAGGTACGGCTCTCCGATCCCGGCGTGGACGGGAATGCCCGCATGGTGACCTGCTACAAGCGAAGGCCGCAGAACGACCCGCTTGCCGGCACTCCCCAGCAGACCGGCCGGTACCGGGACGACCCCATCAACCGTCCCGAGGAGCGGCTGGTCGGCACCATGTACGAGAGCTGGATGCTGTTCGGCCAGTCCTGGCTGGTCAGCGATCCCACGCACGCCATCTACGAGGGCACCGGCTTCCGGGCGGGCGACACCATTCCCCAACTCGTCGGCGACGAATACGACCGCACCTTCGAGCTCGCCACGCCTTCGCCGGTCGAGGTGATCGCGCGCTCGCCGCTGGTGGACGCCGAAGGCAAACCCGGCATTTCCGAGGCGACCGCCCACAGGGCGCCGAGCGGAGCGCTGGTCTTCGGAGCGGGTACCATCAACTGGGCCATGGGCCTCGACGGAGCGAGGCGCGACCCGCGCGTCGAGCGCATGACGGCGAATTTGCTGCGGCTCGGCCTGAAGCTGCCGGTACCCGCCGAGCTGCGCTCCGTCAGCGCCCCGGTCGTCCCACCGACCGAGGCGCAGTGGTCTTCGTCCGTCCGAACGCTGGTCAAAGGGATGCCGGGGCCGGCGGGCGTGGCCCAGATGCCGGACGGAACGTTCGTCATCGCGGACCCTCGCGCGAACCGCGTCTGGCAGACGGACGGCTCGGGCAGGTTCTGGCCGTTTGCCGGAGACGGAAATCCCTCCGGAAACCTGGCGTACGACAACGTGCCAGCGCTCCAGGCGCGCTTCTTCGGGCCTACCGCGGTCCTGCCCGATGCGGCGGGGAATCTGTACGTCGCCGACACGCATGACTGCGCCATCCGGAAGGTCGCCAATGACGCGAATCGTACCGTCAGCATCGTCGCCGGCACGTTCATGAGCGACGGATATGCGGACGGTCCAGCGGGAAAGACCCTCCTGTCGTACCCGATGGGGATGGCCTGGCTGAACTCCACGCAAATCGTGTTCGCCGATTCCGGCAACCAGGCGATTCGCGTGTTCGACGTGACCACCCGCGCTGTGACGACACTGGCAGTCACCCGCTGGGGAGATGACCAGGACGGGCCCGCTGCTCGCGCTACGTTCTACTATCCCACCGCCGTGGCCGTCGCACCGGACGGGCGCGTGTTCTTCGTCGCCAGCTCGGCGGGGAAGATCAAGGTGATCGGAACCGACACGGCACGCACCGTCACCACGCTCGTGGGCGGCGGCCTCGGATTCGCAGACGGGGTGGGAACCGACGCGCGCTTGCAGCCACAGATGGGGATGCTCTGGTTCAATGGCGGATTGGTCGTCTCCGACCCGGGGAACCAGCGGCTGCGCTGGGTCGTCCCTGGCGCTGGGGCCGGCAGCACCACGGTCAAGACGTGGGCGGGGAGCGGCAACTCCGGCACCGACGACGGCGCAGCGTCGAGCGCCACGTTCCAGGTGCCGTTAGGCCTGTGGCGAGGCAAAGACGGCAACGTGTACGTGGTGGACGGCACCGCCGGAACCCTGCGGGTGGTCGAGCCTTAATCTACCGTCCAACCTGTCGCAACGACTACTTTTTTTAGGCACCTCACCGCGCGCGCAGGCCACGTCCGCTTGACAATGAATTCAACACGCGTAGAATTCATCGAGTGTTGAATTCAGCGAGACCGAAGACGGGGCGGCGGGTGGGCGGCGGCGACTCGCGTGGAGCGATCCTGCGCGCTGCCCGGCGCCTCTTCGCCGAGCGCGGTTACGACGGAGCCAGCGTGCGGGCGGTAGCGGCGAAAGCGCGGGTCGATCCCGCGCTGGTACTCCACTTCTTCGGTTCGAAGGCGGAGCTGTTCGCCGCCAGCCTGGAGTTGCCGGTGGACCCGGCGGAGCTGCAGGCGCTGTTGCACGGCGAGCGCGAGACGCTCGGACGCCGCATCGCGGAGTTCTACCTGCACCGGGTGTTCCGCGAACGCCGCGCGACCGCGCTCTCTCTACTGCGCTCGTGCGTGAGCAACCCCGAAGCGGCGGCGATGCTGCGCCGGGTGATCGAGGGCAGCGTGGTGGCGCTGCTCGAGCAGCGGTTTCCCGGCGAAGAGGCCGCCCTGCGGGGCGAGCTGTGCGCCAGCCACATGATCGGTCTCTTTCTCGCGCGGCACATCCTCGGGGTGGAGCCGCTGGCGTCGGAGGATGAGGAGCGGCTGATCGACATCGTCGCTCCCGCCTTGCAGCACTATCTGAGCGCGCCCCTGCCGCGCAGGAGGTCGCTCGAATGAAGCGCGTCCTCGTGGTCATCGCGCTGGCCAGCTTGCACTCCGCCACGGGTTGCTCGCGAGGCCATCGAGAGCGCGAATACCAGGGAATCGTGGAGTTGCACGAGCGGGTGCTCTCGTTCGAGGTGCCCGGACGCGTGACGGCGCTCAAGGTCCGCCGCGGCGAGCGGGTGGAGGCCGGGCAGGTGCTGGCCGTCCTGGACGACTCGCTGGAGCTTCCCCAGCGCCAGGCCAAGGCCGCGGAGGCGCGGGCGGCGGACGCGCAGCTCGATCTCTTGAAGGCCGGCTCGCGCGCCGAGGACATCCGCGCAGCCGAGGCGCAGCTCCGGGGCGCCAAGGCGGCGGAGGAGACGGCACGCGACAACTTCGAGCGCACCCGCAAATTGTACGCGGACGGCACGGTGCCCCCAGCGCGACTGGACGAGGTGCGCGGCCAGTACGAGCGCGCCCAGGCCGACCGCCAGTCGGCGGAGGAGCGGGTCCTGGCGCTGCGCGCAGGAGCGCGATCGCAGGAGGTCCGTGCCGCGATCGCCCGTAGCTCGCAGGCGCAGGCGGTGCTGGACGCCGCCGACGCGCGCCTTGCGCGGTTCGTGCTCCGCGCCGAGGCAACCGGAGCGATCCTCGACACCCACGCCGAGCCCGGCGAAGTACTGCAGCCGGGCACGCCGGTGGTCACGCTCGGCGAGACCCGGCGGCCCTACATCGACGTGTTCGTGCCGCAGACGGACCTCGCGGGGATGGGCCCGGGCACGCCGGCGGAAGTGCGCGTCGATGCGTACCCTGGACAGGTCTTCCGCGGCGCCGTGGAGGTGGTGGGCCGCACGCTGGAGTTCACGCCCCGCTACCTCTTCTCCGACAAGGAACGGCCCAATCTGGTGGTTCGCGTCCGCGTCGACGTCGAAGACTCGCAGGAGAGGCTCCACGCCGGCGTGCCTGCGTTCGCGTGGATCGCGCCCCAGTTGGAGGCGCGCAAATGAGCGCCGAGCCGATCATCCGGACCGAGCACCTCTCGCGCCGGTTCGGCGATCTGGTCGCGGTCCGCGACGTCACCCTGGAGGTGCAGCGGGGCGAGATCTTCGGCGTGCTTGGGCCCAACGGCGCGGGAAAGAGCACCACCATCCGCATGCTCTGCGGCATCCTCGATCCCTCCGGCGGGCGCGGGACCGTGGTGGGCTACGACATCGCCCGCGATGCCGAGCGCATCAAGGAGCGCATCGGCTACATGACCCAGCGCTTCTCGCTCTACGAGGACTTGACCGTCTTCGAGAACCTTCGCTTCTACGCCGGGGTGTACTCCGTCCCCAGCGCGGAACGGGCCGCCCGCATCGAGCAGATGCTCGCGCAGACCGGCTTGTCGGAGCGTCGAGACCAGATCTGCGGGACGCTCTCTGGAGGGTGGAAGCAGCGTGTGGCGCTCGCCTGCGCCACGCTCCACCGCCCGCCGCTGATCTTCCTCGACGAACCTACCGCCGGCGTCGATCCGGTCAGCCGCCGGGAGTTCTGGGAACAGATCCACCAGCTCTCCGCCCAGGGAACCACGGTGGTCGTCACCACTCATTACATGGACGAGGCCGAGCGCTGCCACCGGCTGGCCTTCATCTTCCGCGGAGGAGTGCTCGACGTCGGCACGCCCGCGGAGATCGTCCGGCGGCGCGGCTTGCGTGTCGCCGAGCTGGAGGTCGACGATGCGCCAGCCGCCGCGGCTGCGCTTCGCGCCCTGCCACAGGTGGACGAGGTCGCACACTACGGGCGCACGCTGCGGCTCGCTACGCGCGGCGCGGATCCGGAAGAGCTCGCGCGCCAGGTGCTGGGGGCCGCCGTGCGGGCGTCGCGGCCCGCACGCGCGACGGTCGAGGATGCGTTCGTGTCCATGGTCCGGCACGACGCGGCGAGGGCGGCGTGAGGACCATTCTGGGACGGCTCTGGGCGATCTCCCTGAAGGAGCTGCTCCAGCTTCGCCGCGACCGCCTTACCTTGGCGATGATGGTCGCGCTGCCCGTCCTGCAGCTGCTGCTCTTCGGGTATGCGATCGACACCGACGTCCGCCACATTCCCACCGTCGTCTACGACCAGGACCGTTCCGCCCAGTCACGCGACTTCGCCCAGGGGATGCGGGCGACGGGGTTCTATGACCTTGCCGGCGAGGTCCAGAGCTACGACGAGATCTCGCGCGCGCTGCGGAAAGGAGATGCCCGCGTCGCGCTGGTGGTCCCGCCGGGCTACGCCAGCGATCTGGCGCGGGGTCGCACCGCGACGCTCCAGTTGGTGGTGGACGGAAGCGACCCGCAGACCGTGGCCAGCGCCACCAACACGGCCGCAGGGATCGCGAGGGCGAGATCGCTGCAGCCGCCACGGATCGTGGTGGAACCGACCACCTGGTACAACCCGGACCTCAAGACCAGCGTCTACATCGTCCCGGGCCTGGTGGGCGTGATCCTCACCATGACGATGGTGATGCTCACGGCCATGGCCATCGCGCGGGAGCGCGAGCGGGGCACCCTCGAGCAACTCATCGTCACGCCCCTGCGCAGCGGCGAGTTGATCGTCGGCAAGATCCTGCCCTACGTCGCGATGGGCTACGTGCAGATGACGCTGATCCTGGTGCTGGGCGGACTGGTCTTTGGCGTCCCGTTCCGGGGATCGCTGTCGCTGCTCTATTCGGTGGCCTTTCTTTTCATCGCGGCCAACCTCGCGCTGGGGCTCTTCTTCTCCACACTCGCGAAGACCCAGCAGCAGGCGATGCAGATGAGCTTCTTCTTCCTGCTGCCCAACATCCTCCTCTCCGGGTTCATGTTTCCCTGGGAAGCGATGCCCCAAGTGGCCCAGTGGCTTTCGCAGGCCCTGCCGCTGACCCATTTCCTCCGGATCGTGCGCGGAATTACGCTGAAAGGCAGCGGATTCCGGGACGTTGCGGGAGAGCTCGCCTGGCTGGGGGGCATCCTGATGGCACTCCTCGTGCTCGCTTCCTCCCGCTTCAGCAAGAAGCTCGCCTGAAGGGCGGACGCTGCAACCGGGCAGGGTTTCGGGTAAAACCGCCCTCCCATGCGTTCGTTGGACAGGCTTCGCCAGAGCTACGACGAGGACTCGCAGGTCGTCATCCAGGAAAAGCGATCCCCGCCGCGCATGCTCTTCTCCGATACCGAGATCCTCCTCGAGGAGATTCCGGTCGGGACG
>DATBZA010000104.1:0-16279 GCA_036513415.1 Myxococcales bacterium
ATCGCACTGCCGGTCCCCGGCGGTTTCACTGGGCGATCCGCGAAGCGCTGAAGCCTGCTCCAGCGCTGGTCGAGGACACGCCGCTCAGCTACTCCCGGTGGCGGGAGTGGCGCCGCAGCGCCTCAAATTGATCGTGCACCCCACCGCCACGTCGCCGTCGCCGTCGCCGTCCACCCACACGACAACGTCAACGACGACGACCACGTCAATCGCTTAACTGAGCGTCATTGCGGCTAGACCGAGAACTTGAAAGGCGCGCGGTCCACGAAGAGCGTGTCGCTCCTGTGCTCGCCGCCCTGCCCGTCCTGGACCACGAAGTAGAAATGACACTCGTTGCCGGCAGCGGAGTCCGGCGGGATCTCCAGCTTCACCCTCTTCTTCACGCTCTTCGCGGCGCCCGCCGATTCGCTCTTCACCTTCTTGTCCTGCGCGCGGTCGGCGCTCTGCGCCCAGATCTCGATCTGGAGCTGCCCTTTGGGATCCTTGCACTCGATGCGCAGCTCCACTTCCTGGCCGTTCGCGGCGCGCTGCAGGCTCCAGCGCGCGGACACGATGGAGCCGGACTTGCGCTCGTCCTTGGCGTCCTTGCTGAGGTCCCTCTTGGCCTCGGCGTCCTCGCCGCCCTGGTGCGTATCGGAGGCCTTCTTCGTCTGCTTCTTCTTCGACTCCAGGGCCTGCTCGAGGAGGATCTTCAGGGCATTGATCAGGTACTGGCCCAGGCCGGCGGCGTCCGCGCCGTCGTCGACGTACACGTTGGGCGAGCCCTCGATGATCGGCCCGCTCCCGCCGCAGTGCTTGGTCTTGTCGTTCATGCGCGCGAACGGCTTGCCGTTCACGTAGACGGTCGGCGACCCCTTGACCACGGTGAAGTTGTTGGGCCCGCAGCACACGGCGTGGATTCCCAGATCGTCCTGCCGCGCCGCGCCCTTCTTGTTCACGAACACGTCGGTGGATGCGGTGACGATGGGTCCGACCCCGGGGTGCGGGCAGGCCGGACAGCCGTGCGCGTCGGCGTCGACCTGTGCCTTGTCTCCCAGGCGGGCGGCTGCGGGCATGACTCCCAACCTCCGGTCATTGAAGTTTATCATCCCACCCGCACACCCGTACAGCAGGCAGTCCAGGGAAACCTCGGAGGCAGGCGTCGCTTGCCCGGCCCGGACCCGCATGTTATTCGCGCACCCCTCATGTTCGCCTTCATCGTCACCGTACACGTCGTCGTCAGCGTCTTCCTCATCTTCGTGATCCTGTTGCAGCCCGGAAAAGGCGACGCGATGGCGGCCTTCGCCGGCGGCGGCTCATCGAACACCGTCTTCGGCGGCCGCGGATCGGTGACCTTCTTGAGCAAGGTCACGACGGTGTGCGCGATCATCTTCATGCTCACTTCGCTGACCCTGGCCTGGCGCTCGTCGCACAGCGATTCCGTGCTGCGAGCGCGCCGGAACATCGCGGCGCAGGACGCGGCGAAAAAGGACGAGAAAGGCACCACCCAGCCGACGCTTCCCGCCGGCCAGACCGCGCCCTCGCCCTCGACGGGAGGCACCGCGGTCCCTGCGGAGAACACGAAGACGGCGCCGCAAAGCGCGCCTTCGCCCTCGAAGAAGCAGTAGTCTTGAAGAATCCCGGAAGCGATGCTACGAAGCCCGCTTCCTGCCTCGCCCAGGTGGTGGAACTGGTAGACACACCAGCTTGAGGGGCTGGCGCCTCACAGCATGCGAGTTCGAATCTCGCCCTGGGCACCAAATCACATGAACACTGATTGGCCTGCGCCCGGCTCCGCGTTCGCGGCGGCCGGCGCGTCGGGTCGTTGAGCCTGCTCCAGGGAGCGACTGGACGGGCGCTCGCCCGCTCGATTCCCTCGATCCTCAGTGCTGCGATGCGTACGCCCGCGCAACGTCCGGGCATGCGGCGACACGGGCGCTTCGCTTCAGAGAGAACGTGCGCCTACCCTCCGGCACACCGATCGAGGAAGAGGCGGCTTCCATGCTTGGTTCTGGACAACGCATGGACACGACAACCCGGAAACTCGTCCTCGCTCTGGCCGTCCTCACTCCTGCGCTGCCGGCCTCCGCGCAGACCGATCCCGACGTCATCTGGAAAGGAGATTTCGACGACGGACCAAGCTCGCTCGTCGGGCACTGCAATGCCGGCGACAACCAGTGGTGCAACACGCAGACGATTCGCGCGCAGCAGATCCAGGTGGTCGCGGATCCGGTCGCGCAGGGGAAATACGCCGCCCGGTTCGAGGTGAAGTTCGGCGACGTCTTCAGCTACTACTCCGACAGCCGCAGCGTGATGTCGGGCCCCGCCTCGCTTTGGGAGAACGAGGGCAACGAGCGCTGGTACCGCTGGCAGGCGCTCTGGCCGCAGGGCTGGAAGGGCTCCTATCCCAAGTGGGACGAACTCGCCAATCCAGCCGCGCGTTCCAGCGCCGGTTCGCTCGTCGTCTGGCACCATGATGCGAACGGCGGAGTCGAGAACGGCTCGGCGCCGTTCTACCTCGGCGCCGACGACAACAACATCACGCTCTGCCTCGTCGATCAGGCGACCAGCAACTGCCGCGAGAACCTTACACTCGCGCCGCTGCAGCGCTCGCATTGGCACGACTTCATCCTGCACGCCAAGTGGTCGCCGGATGCGGGCGTCGGCTTCCTCGAGATGTGGATCGACGGCGTCAAGGTCCTGCCCAAGCACTTTGCGCCCAACATGTACCCAGGGATGCGCAACTACCTCATCGTCGGGTTGTACCGGAACGGCCGGATCGGCGATCCGAATCTGCTGTACCCGGACGGAACGCATGTGTACGGCCCGGACGGAACGCCGGGCGTCGCCTACCTCGACGGCTTCATCATCGGGAAGACGCAGCAGTCGGTCTTGGCTGAGAGGCCCTGGGGTCCACCCGCGCCCGACGCGGGCACCGATGCTGGCGCAGACGCGGGTCCGACTCCGGCGCCTGGCCCGCAGGCGCCTGACGTGGATGGCGGAGCGCCTGTGAAGACCGGTCTCGCGGGGATCGGCTATCCGAGCGGCTGCACCAGCGTCGGTTCGAGCATCGCCTGGCTCGCGCTGCCGCTGCTCGCCGGCGCGCTCGTGCGACGCCGGATGCGTGGGTAGTCAGCTTGCGCAGGAGGCGAGCTTCTCGGCGACGGAGAAATACGTCGCAGCGGGGTGGTGCAGCACCAGCGCCGAGACGCTCGCTTCCGGGTCCATCATGAACCCGTCCGTCAGCTGCACGCCGATACTCTCCGGGCGAAGCAGCTGGAAGAGCGGGGCCTGGTCTTCCAGGCGAGGACAGGCGGGATAGCCGAACGAGTACCGTTTGCCGCGATATCGCGCCTTGAACCGGTCGGACATCGGCAGGTCGAGCGGATCAGGGAAGCCCCACTGGCGCCGCAGCTCGGTATGGAGAAGCTCCGCGAACGCTTCCGCCGTTTCCAGCGCGAGCGCCTGCAGGATGTGCGAGCGGAGGTACTCGCCGGCGTGCTTCATCTTCTCGGCGGCTTCGCGCACCCCCTGGCCGGCGGTCACGACGAAGAGGCAGATCGCGTCTCCCTCGGGCGCGACGTAGTCGGAAAGGCAAAGGCCGCCAGGCTGGGGTTGGCGGGGAAAGTCGAATCGCGTCGACGCCCCGCCCGCGGCGTCCTGCACCACGACCGCGTCGCCGTCGGGCGCCGCCCGGAAGAATTGGTAAACGGCCTTGGGCCGGAGCAGCCCCCTGTCCTTGCACCAGCTCTTGACCGACTCCACGTGTCCCCGGAACTCCACGGCCTTAATCCCCGGCTCGCTGAGCAGCAGCTCGGATTCCGGGGTGGAGTCCAAGTCGCGCACCAGCGACGACTTCAGGCCCAGGTGCTTGCCGTACAGCATGACCGGATTCACGAATCGCCAGATCTGATCCAGCGGCATGCCGAGGAGCACATGGCGGTTCCAGTCCGGCGCCGGCGGCAGCTCGGTGAGCCTGGCTACGCTGCGGGCCGCGCCGGCTCGCTCTGAAATGCACGTAACCGCTGCACCGGTGGAGCGTGCGACCGGCCGCTGTGCGGACTGCTCCCGAAGCTGCGCGCGCCCTTCCTCGTCGACGAGCTTCTTCGCCAGGTCCAGACCGGCCATCGCGTCGCGCGCGTAGGTCACCGTGCCGCCATAAGCGGGCGCGATGCTGCCCGCGACGAAGTTACGCGAGAGCGCGGCGCCCCCGACCAGCAATGGAACGTCGATGCCCGCAGCTTTTAGATCTGTCGCGGTGGCGACCATCTGATGGGCGGACTTCACCAGGAGCCCGCTCAGGCCGACGATGTCGGGCCGGTGCTCGCGAACCGCCTCGATCAGCCGTTCGGGCGGCACCTTGATGCCGAGATTGACCACCTCGAATCCGTTGTTGGAGAGGACGATCTCCACCAGGTTCTTCCCGATGTCGTGAACGTCTCCCTTGACGGTGGCGAGGATGACCTTCCCGCGCGTCGCGCATGAGGCCTTGTCCATGAACTGCTGGAGGTGATTGACGGCCGCCTTCATCGCTTCCGCGCTCTGGAGCACCTCCGCCACGATGAGCTGGTTGTCGTTGAAGAGCCTGCCCACCTCGTCCATCCCCCGCATCAAAGGACCGTTGATGATGTCGAGGGGCTTCGCGGTCTTCAGCTTTTCGTCCAGGTCGTCGACCAGGCCGTCCTTCGTTCCCTCGACTACGTAGCGGGCCAGGCGCTCGTCGAGGCCCAGCTTCTCTGCCGCCGGAGCGCGCGGGTTCCGCTCGCGAAAATGGGCCGTGAACGCCGCCGTCGCCGAACGCATCCGCTCGTCGGCGGTAGCGCCGTCGCCGCGCACGAACAGGACGTCTTCTGCCAATCCCCTGTCCTTCTCCGGTATGGACGGATACCTCTCCAGCTTCTCGGCGTTCACGATCGCGAGATCGAGACCCGCCTGCACGCAGTGGTAGAGGAACACGGAGTTGACCACCTCGCGGCCGGCGGGCGGCAGCCCGAACGACACGTTCGAGATCCCGAGCACGCTCTTGCACCGGGGCAGCCGTTGCTTGAGGAGGCGCACCGCCTCGATGGTGTCCAGCGCCGAGCCGGTGTAGTTCGCGTCCCCGGATGCGCAGGGAAACACCAGCGGGTCGAAGTACAGGTCCTCCTCGGGAATGCCGTACTTGCGGGTGAGGAGATCGTGGCTGCGCAGCGCGACCGCGAGCTTCTGCTCGGCGCGGATCGCCTGACCCCTCTCGTCGATGCAGCCGACCACCACGGCGGCGCCGTACCGTTTCGCGAGCGGCACCACGTTCGCGAATCGCTTTTCGCCATCTTCGAGGTTGATGGAATTGATCACCGCCTTTCCCTGGCACAGGATCAAGGCGGCCTCGATCGCGCGCTCGTTGGTCGAGTCGATCATCAGCGGAGCGCGCACCATCCGGACCATCCGCTCCAGCAGCCGGCGCATGTCGGCAACCTCATCGCGGTCGGTCTGCTGGGTGGACACGTCGATGACGTGGGCGCCTCGCTTGACCTGGGCCCGGGCGATCTCCGCGGCCTCCTCGTGGCGCTCCTCCTTGATCAGATCGCGGAACTTCTTCGATCCCAGCACGTTGGTGCGTTCGCCGACGATGAGCGGGCGCGTGTCGTCGCCGACCTCGAGAGCATCCACGCCCGAGAGGGCCGATCTCCGGACTTCGGGCACGAGGCGCGGCGGGATCTTGCGCGCCATCGCCGCCAAGGCGGCGATGTGCTCCGCCGTCGTTCCGCAGCAACCGCCCACGAGGTTCAGCCACCCCTCCTTGCCGAACCTCTCCAGCGTCGCGGCAAAGACCGCCGGCACTTCCAGATACCTGCCCTGCTCGTCCGGAAGCCCCGCGTTCGGCACGCAGGCCACGCGCGTGCGCGCGTACCGGGAGAGCGACCGTAAGTGGTCGCTCATGAAGGCCGGCCCGGTCGAGCAATTGAGGCCGAGGTAGAGCAGATCCACGTGCTCCAGGGAGATCAGCGCCGCCTCCGCGGACTGGCCGGCGAGCATCGTCCCCGTCGGCTCGATGGTGAGCGAAACGGCGACCGGGATGCGGTCCTGATGCGAAATGCCGGCCTGCACCTGCTCGACCGCGAGGAGCGCAGCTTTCACGTTGCGCATGTCCTGGCAGGTCTCGACCAGGAAATAGTCCGCTCCCCCTTCGAGCAGGCCCCGTGCCTGCACTTCGTAATGCGCGGTGAGCTCCTCGAAGGTCGCGCCGCCGGTGACCGAGATGGCTTTCGTCGTCGGTCCCATCGAGCCGGCGACGAACCTGGGCGCTTCCGGCGTCGAGAACGCATCGGCCATCTCCCGGGCCAGGGCCGCGCCGATTCGATTCAGCTCCCGGGCGTCCTCCGCCAGGGCGTATTCGGCGAGGACGAGCGGAGTGGCGCCGAACGTGTTCGTCTTGAGGATGTCGGCGCCCGCCTCGAGGTAGCCTCGGTAAATCTCGCGGATCAGGTCGGGACGTGTCCGCACGAGCTGCTCATTGCAGCCTTCGCAGAACGTGCCGCCGAAATCGGAAGCGGTGAGGTGGTGCTCCTGGATGGCGGTTCCCATCGCGCCGTCCAGCACCAGGACGCGCTCGAGCAATGCCTTGCGCAACGCCGCGACTCGCTCCGCCCCCATGTTCCCCTCCCCCGCGGCGGCCCGTCCGTCGCATGCGAACGTATGGCCTCGCCCCTCGCCCAGGCTAGCGTGCAAGACATTTCCCACTCGGCGACTCTTTTTCTTGTTCCGGCATCGTTCCTGCGGGTACGGCGTTTGCTGGGCGAGGGCTCCGGGGGATCGAACGTGGGTAAAGTTGCGCAACTGGCGGAAGAGGCGGAGTTTTTCGACCGCTGGGCTGAAGAGAATGGGAAGCATCTCGAGCCGGTCGATGCGGCGGTGCTGGAGCGTTATCGAACGCCAGGGAACGTGTACTCGAAGGAGTATTGCTTCCGGCTCCTGGGCGATCTCCGCGACAAGACCATCCTCGACGTCGGGTGCGGCGAAGGCGAGGACGGCATGATTCTCGCGAAGCTCGGCGCTCGCGTGACCGGCCTCGACGTGTCGCCGGCTGCGATCGAGCTGGCCAGGCAGCGTGCCCAGGTCAACGGCGTCTCCGAGCGGACGCGGTTCGTCTGCGCTCCACTGGACGCGGCCGACCTGGCCGAGAAGTCCTTCGACGTGATCTGGATCGACCAGGTGCTGCACCACGTCCTCGACAACCTCGAAGGAACCCTGCAGGGTCTACTGAAGGCAGCGAAGCCAGGCGCGCTGATCGTCTGCAGCGAGCCGGTGAACCTGAACAAGACGCTGCGAAAGATCCGCTTCCTGGTCCCGGTCCACACCGAGACAACGCCGGGAGAGCGGCCGCTGGAGAAGGCCGATCTCGCAGTGCTGGAGGCACTGATACCCGGCTTGGAGAAACGCCACTTCTGTTTTCTCGGCCGCCTGATACGATTCGTGATTCCCGGGTTCCGCTACGAGCGGGCTCCTCTCTGGCGACGAACGCTCGCGGACCTCATCAGCTATTTCGATCGGATCGTCCTCAGTGTGCCGGTCCTCGAGGAGCTGGGCGGAATCGGCATTCTGTCCGGCCGGAAGCGGGATTAGCCACCCGTCCGGCCTACCGAGCGGCACGCGGCTTGCTCCTGCCGCTCGCCTGGGGGCGCCAAATGGAAAAACGAGAATTCCTGTTCACGTCCGAATCGGTCACCGAAGGACATCCGGACAAGGTCTGCGACCAGATTTCCGACGCCGTGCTCGATGAGTGTTTGCGACAGGACCCGCGCAGCCGCGTCGCGCTCGAGACCGCGGTCAAGACGGGACTGGTCGTCCTGCTGGGAGAGATCACCACCCGGGCAACCATCGACTACTCAACGATCGTGCGTCGCACGGTCGAGCGCATCGGTTTCACCGAAGGCGCGATGGGCTTCGACGCCAGATCTTGCGCCGTCATCACGGCCGTGGAACGGCAGTCGCCCGAGATCGCCATGGGGGTCGACCGGGTCGAGCCCGGGGAGCAAGGCGCGGGAGACCAGGGCATGATGTTCGGTTACGCGTGCGACGAAACGCCCGAGTTGATGCCGCTCCCGATCGCTCTCGCCCACCGGATCACGCGCCGCCTGGCGGAAGTCCGCCGCGGTGATCTGAAGTGGCTCCGGCCCGATGGGAAAAGCCAGGTCACTGTTGAGTACCGCAATGGACAGCCCAGCTCGGTCCAGGCGGTCGTGGTCGCGGCGCAGCACGACGACGCGGTCAGCACGGGAACGCTCCGCGACGCCATTCGCGCGGAAGTGATCGACAAGGTGGTCCCCGCCGAGCTCCGCTCAGCGGACATGAAGTGCTGGATCAACGCCACCGGCCGATTCGTCATCGGCGGACCTCTGGGAGACTCCGGCGTGACCGGCCGGAAGATCATCGTGGACACCTACGGCGGAATGGGCCGCCACGGCGGCGGCGCCTTCTCGGGCAAGGATCCTTCCAAGGTGGATCGCTCGGCGGCCTATGCCGCGCGGTGGGTGGCGAAGAACGTGGTCGCCGCCCGGCTCGCGCGCCGCTGCGAAGTCCAGATCGCATATGCGATCGGCGTCGCCGAGCCGGTCAGCATCATGGTCGAGACGTTCGGAACCGCGCTGGCGCCCGAGAAGCGCATCGAGGAGGCCGTGCGCGAGGTCTTCAGCCTCCGGCCCGCCGCCATCATCGAGGGCCTCGCATTGTTGCGCCCGATCTACGAGAGGACCGCGGCCTACGGTCACTTCGGACGTTCGGAGCCGGAGTTCAGCTGGGAAAACACCGATCGCGCCGAGGCCCTGCGCGAAGCCACCGGACTCCACGCTCTCGCCGCCTGAAGAGGACAGACATGCGAACCAACACCGCCGTCCGCGCCGACGCCCTTCCCTTCGACATCAAGGACCTTGGCCTCGCGAAGGCGGGTCGGGGCCGCATCGATTGGGCGGCCCGGTCGATGCCTATCCTGAGGGTCATCCGGGAACGATTCGCCCGGGAGCGGCCGCTGGCCGGCCTTCGCATCTCCGCTTGCATGCACGTCACCTGCGAAACCGCCGCGCTGGTGCAGACGCTGAAGGCCGGGGGCGCCGACGCCGTGCTCTGCGCCTCCAACCCGCTCTCCACCCAGGACGACGTCGCGGCGGCGCTGGTGGACGAGGGCATCGGCGTCTACGCGATCAAAGGGGAGGATCGGGACACCTACTTCCGCCACCTCGGCGCAGCGCTCGACCACCATCCCATGCTGACGATGGACGACGGTTGCGACCTGGTCTCGGCCATCGTTTCGCAGCGGCGCGACCTGCTTCGCGAGATCGTCGGGGGGACCGAGGAGACCACCACCGGCGTGGTCCGGTTGCGCGCGCTGGAGGCAACCGGCGAATTGCCGTTTCCGGTGATCAGCGTGAACGACGCGCTCACCAAGCACATGTTCGACAACCGGTATGGAACGGGCCAGTCGACGCTCGACGGGATCATCCGCGCGACCAATCGTCTCGTCGCCGGGCAGGTCTTCGTGGTCCTCGGATACGGCTGGTGCGGCCGCGGGTTGGCCGCGCGCGCGAAGGGCATGGGCGCCGACGTGGTCGTCACCGAGGTGGACCCGCTCAAGGCGCTGGAAGCCACGATGGACGGTTACCGCGTCATGCCTGCGCTCGAGGCCGCCGCGATCGGCGACTTCTTCTGTACGGTGACGGGCAATTCCGGCGTCCTCACCGGCGAGCACTTCTCGCGCATGAAGGACGGCGCCATCGTCGCGAACAGCGGCCATTTCAACGTCGAGATCAACGTCCAGTGGCTCGAGGAGAACGGCCGCAGGCGCCCCGTCCGCGCATTCCTCGACGAGTACGAGCTTTCCAACGGGCACCGCATCGCCTTGCTCGGCGAAGGCCGCTTGATCAATCTCGCCGCCGCCGAGGGACACCCCTCCAGCGTGATGGACATGAGCTTCGCCAACCAAGCGCTGTCGGCGGAGCACCTCGTCAAGCACGCGCGGGCGCTCGCTCCGGCCGTGTATCCAGTCCCGCCGGAGATCGATCGCGAGATCGCCCGGCTCAAGCTGCACGCGATGGGAGTCCGCATCGATCGCCTCACGCCCGCGCAGGAGCGCTACCTCGCTTCCTGGCAGGAAGGCACGTAGGGTGCGCATTTCCGACCTGCTTCAGTTCGCCGCGGAGCGCGGAGAGCCGGTCTTCTCGTTCGAGTTCTTCCCGCCCAAGACCGACGAAGGCCGCGCCGCGTTCATCGACGCCGTCCGGCGGCTCCGGCCGCTGGGGCCGGGATTCGTCAGCGTCACCTGGGGAGCGGGCGGCTCCACGCGCGGGCGGACGCTGGAAATGGTGATGTGCTGCAAGCGCGAGTTCGAGATCGAAGCGATGGCGCACGTCACCTGCGTCGGCGCCACCCGGACGCAGCTGGTCGACGCCCTCAACGAGCTGATGGACGCGGGGATCGAGAACATCCTGGCGCTCCGCGGCGACCCTCCCCGGGGGCAGCGCGAGTTCGTCGCCACCGAAGGGGGGCTCCGCCATGCCTCCGACCTGGTCGAGCTCGCTCGCGAAGTGGCGGCGAAACGCAACCAGCGCCTTTGCATCGGCGCGGCTTGCTATCCGGAGGGGCACCCGGAGTGTCGCGACGTGCTGCAAGACCTCGCTCACCTCAAGGTCAAGGTCGACGCCGGAGTCGATTTCCTGGTGACCCAGCTCTTCTTCGAGACTCGGACCTACGTCGACTTCCTGGGTAGGGCGCGGGCTGCCGGTATCGCGGTACCCATCGTGCCGGGGTTGATGCCGGTGACCAACGTCGAACAGATCCGACGATTCACCACCCTCTGCGGCGCGGCGGTGCCACCGATGCTCTCTGCTGCACTCCGGGTGCGGGGCGACGACCCCGATGCCACCCTTCAGCTCGGAGTCGCCTATGCCTCGCTGCAGGCCGCCGAACTGCTCCGCGGCGGCGCCCCCGGAATCCACTTCTACACGCTGAACAAGAGTCCGGCGACCCGCGCGATTGTCGCGGCCCTCCGCGCCGCCGAGCCCTGGCGGACCCGTTAGCCGTCGGCGAATCGGGCGGCGCTCGCGCCCATCGCAGCGCGGGGACCCCTCGTGCCCAGTCGGAGCGCGTGCCGGTAGAGCGCCTCGTGAGCGTCCGACATGCGGTCCAGCGACAGCTCGGCCTCGACGAAGGCCCGGCCGCACAGGCCCATCCGGCGCGCCAGCTCCGGGCTCGCTTCCAACTGCCGGAGCTTTGCGGCCAGGGCACGATGATCTCCCGGCTGCACCAGGAAGCCGCGCACGCCCTCCTCCACCAGCTCCGGCGTGCCGCCCACGCTGGTCGCAACGACCGGGAGCCGCGCGGCCATTCCCTCGGTGACCGCGTTGGACAGGCCTTCCGCGGTCGAGCAAAGGCAGAGAGCGTGCGAGCGCGCGAGCAACACCGGCACATCCATCCGGTGTCCGAGCAGGAAGACGCTGCGCTCGAGGCCCAGCTCGCGGATGCGCTGCTCGAGGAACGGCCGCTCCGAGCCTTCGCCCGCGCAGACGAAGCGGATGCGCGTGTCGCGCAGCAGGGCCGCGGCCTCGAGCAGGACGCGGTGGGCCTTCACCGGCCAGAGGTTGCCGATCACCGCCACGACGAAGTCACTCTCCGCGGTGGGCAGCGGCGCGGGCGGCTGTGCGGCGAGCTCGTCGAAGTGCCGGAGGTCGAGCCCGTTGCGGACCACGACGACGCGGTCCGGGCGGCAGCCCTCCTCCTCGATGCAAACGCGGCGCACGGCCTCGGCGTTGGCGGACACGACATCCGCCTGGCGCGCGGCCAGCATTTCCAGCTGACGGTGCCATTTGCCGAATCCAGGCCGCAAATGGCCGAGATCGACGCGGTTGACGATCACGCGCACGCCCGCGATGCGCGCCGCGGCCACGCCGATCACGCTGGTCGCGAAGTCGTTCGCGTGCACGAGACGAACACCCAGCTTCCAGATGAGCGCCGCCATCCGCAAGACCTGCACCGCCGCTTCGGGCCGCGCCAGCCCTCGCAAGGGCAGGACGTGCGGCTCGTAGCCGAGCGCGCGAATGGGCTCGAGGAAAGGGCCCCACGCCTCGAAGCAGCCGACCAGCGCCTCGAACCCCGGCGGATGCCGCCGGAGCCGTTCGATCAGCTGTCGCTCGGTTCCTCCATAGTTGAACCGGGACAAAAGATGGAGGACCCGGATGGGCCTCATGGGCTACTTCACGGCCTCGACCGCCAGGTTCCAGCCGAGGAAGTCGGGCACGAAGCGCCCCAGCGGACCCAGCCACTTGCGGTCGTACACGGTGGCGATGGCGCGGACGGACGTGGTGCCGAACCGCCCGAACATCGCGCGAAGCTCATCGGGCTGGTACGCCTTGGTGCCTTCGCTTTCCATGTGGTTGGCAAGAACGTCCGCCAGCGAACGCTCGGGCCGCCCCTTCAGCAAGGCGTTCCGCACCCAGAGCTTGTAAGTGACCAGCGAGTGTCGCTGGTAGAGCATTCCGATGAACTTGCCGCCCGGCCGCAGGACGCGGTGGATCTCGTCGACGATCCTCTCTGGACGCTCGGAATGATGAATGACGCCCCAGGAGTAGACGATGTCGAAGGAGGCATCGGCGAACGGCAACGACTCCGCGTCGACGCGCTTGAGCTCCGAATGGAGGCCGTGCAGCGCAAGGTGGCTCCGCGTCGCCTCGATGGCGGCGTCGGTGAGATCCACGCCGTGACACAGTGCGCCAGCTTTCGCCCACTGGACGTGATCGACGCCGGCACCCACGCCGATCTCCAGCAGGCGGGCACCCTTGCCGCGCTCGAACCGCGCGACTTCAGGGATATGAGGTTCCTGCTCGTAGCGGTGCCGCTCGACGGACTTGAACCATTCGGCGCTCTGCCGCTCTTTTTCCCCGGTGATCCAGGGACTCGTTCCGCAAGGTTCTCGCTCCCAGTATGCCCGAACCGCC
Source organism: Myxococcales bacterium (assembly GCA_036513415.1). Classification (GTDB taxonomy): domain Bacteria; phylum Myxococcota; class Myxococcia; order Myxococcales; family 40CM-4-68-19; genus 40CM-4-68-19. The sequence goes on from DATBZA010000104.1 coordinate 12,945, forward strand.
GCTTGAGCCATGGATGTCCCTCTCCTGGAAAAACGTGCACACGGGCGGTCGCTGCTGCAACCAGGTCGCCCAGGCAAGCACTCCGGCAGGCAGGGCATCTGGCGCCCAAGCACGGAACGGGCCACAGGCCGGGACTTAGACTTGTTGGCTCAGCGACGCCGCCGGAAACCCAGTGCGAGCGCGCCAACGAACGCGAGCCAGCCCGCGGTCGCGCCGCCGTGCGAGCAGCCGCCAGCCTTTGGGTCCACGCCCCTCACGCCGCCGTCGATGTAGGTCACCATCCCCGACTCGAAGGTCGCCTGCACCTGCGCCCCGTTCAAAGTCGCACTGCTCACTGACGCCGCATAGGCCTGGAAGTCGGCGATGCCGTCGCCGGTCACCGCCAGCGTGGCGCCGGCAAGCTTCACCTGGATGGCCTTCGCGCTCACGCTCGCAAGCAGCAGGCGAGAGCCGTTCTGGTCCGAGATCGAGCCCGCTCCAAACAGGACGGCCCGGACCGGGGCCCCCGAGGAGTCGCGTCCCGCCATCCCGGCGAAGGCGCCCGACAGCACGAGATCTCCGGCGGCCTTGCTGCTTCCTGACCGGGCGAAGATCCAGCGCTCCTCGAGACTCGACCCCGGCGCGACCACCGCGCCGGCGCCGGTATCCGAAGCGTCCAGCGTATCCACGCGCGTGCGGGATGCCCACGAAGAAGTCGCCACCGGCATCAGCGCCATCATGAACTGCGTCGACGCGGCATCGCTCGCCGGACGCACGCGAACCCAGGACGTCTGTGCGTCGGGATCGAAATTCTGCATCAGCTGCGCAGTCTGGGAGCCGGTGGTCGCCGTCCATTGCCCGGGCGAGAGGACGCGCACGCCCAGCGACATGCCCTTCTTGCCGATTCCCTGCACCCAGCCGGAGACCGTGTCCACCGACACTCCATCCTGGAAGTGGCAGATCCAGTCGTACGCGTGCGGAGAAGAGGCCTCGACGTCGTCGTGGATCAGCGCGTACCGGTTGCGCGCCAGCACGGCCATGCGGTCCCAGCGGGAAATGCCCAGAGTCGATGCGAAGAGGCCCGCACCCTGGGCGGCCGCGATGGCATAGTCGCCGGTGCCGGTGGGCGTGATCAGCGGACTCGACACGCGGGTGAAGAACCACGGGTTGTTCCAGTTGGAGTCCGAGGCCCGGGCGTCGCCGAGCTGGCCCTGGCCGTCGATCAGCAGGGCATTGTGGTACGCGGTCTCGTTCGCCTTGTACGTGTAGCCGGTGTTGGCGCCCGCGTCGTAACCCATCGCCTCCGGCGCCAGCCAGGTGCCCTTTCCGAAGAGCCAGAAGCTCAGGTCGTCGTTGTGGTCGTGGCCCCAGTCGATCCAGCCGCCGGCCGGAGAGCCTTCCGCTTTCAGGCGCGCAAAGTTGACGTGGCCGCCGTAAACGCCGGCCTTGAGGCCGAGCGCGAAGTCTCCCGGGTCCCAGGTGCTGTGCAGCGCGGCGGCGCCGATGTCCGGAAAGAAGCCGTCGAGCGGAAGCGTCCGCGGATCCGCCGCGGCGACCGTCGGGTCGTAATAGATGAACTCGAAGACGTTGTAGAACATCTCGGGCAGGTAGGACCCGCGGCCGACCGCGTTCAGCCACCGGCGAGCGCCCGCCTCGGCGAGCGGATCCCGGAACCGCGACGCGGCGTAGCGGTTGATCTGCATCACCATCTCTTTGGCCCAGTGGGTGAAGTCGCCGAACGGCAGGATCAGCTGCTCGGGCGCGTCCGGGAGCCCGGCGTAGAGGAAGTACTTTCCGTACCCCCGCAGGATGCCCAGGTCAGTGTAGTCGGCGCCGGTCCGCGCCAGCGCGGTCCAGAACGGCATCGACATCGACAGATCGTAGCCCTCGTAGGCGAGACCCTCGTGCCAGGTTCCGTCGGGGATCTGGCCCATCGTCATCTGCAGCTTCTGAAGATTTCCCTCCGCCAGCGCGAGCCAGCCCGCGGCGCGCAAATCCTCGCCTGCCAGCACCAGCGCCGCCAGCCCGAGGCCCGCGGTGTCGATCCAGTTGTGACCTTGCAGGTACTGGGGCGCGTACCAGGCGTTGGGCAGGTTGACCGCGACCTTGTTGGCTTCGTCGCCGAGGCGCGTGGAGATGGCGGAGCGGTCCGTAGCGCTCAGCGTCTCGTAGATCCAGTCATACGCGGCCGCCACACCGATCAGCATGTGCGCCTGGTTCAGGTCGGGCGGGAAGTTGGGCGGGATATATTCCCCGTTGCTCCAGTCGCTCCATGTCAGGTACGTGAGCAGCTGCTGGCGGGCCTTGTCGGAGTAGGAGGTGTTCCCGGTGATCTGGTACGCGAACGCCCAGACCGCGACTTGGTTTCCATGGAACCGGAAGTCGTCGTAGTCGATCGGCGTGGGCGCCGGATCGTTCTGGTGCTGATCCAGGATCCTGGTGATGTGCGAGGCGATCTCGGCGTGGGTGGTCGTTGCCGCCGACCGCAGCGTGGGGACGTCGGACGAGTTGAAGAACAGCGAGGGATGGGACGCAGCGATCAGGGCGGACAGCAGAGCCAGCAAAATGCCTCCTGGCGGTGGCCTCCGGTTCCGGACTCGTCGTCCCGGCGCTCCCCTGCTGCGGAAGCGCCGCCCCTTCCCGGCCAGACGGGCCCTCCCGGATCAGGGGGGCGGTGCGCCGCTCGAGCTGCGACCTTACGGGCGGTCGCAGGGTTGCCTCAATGTAGGAAAACGCCTACGGACGCTGTCCGCGCGAGGGAAGGAGATGAGCGCGCGTTGGCGATCCGGCGCTCCGTCGCCACCTTGTCGGCATGGACGACAAGCGCAACCAGAACGAGGGTGAAGGCAGCAAGACCGCGGACAAGAAGTACCGCGAGGCGGCCACGGACTTCGCCAAGCGCACCGATACCGAGCAGGCTGGTCTGCAGGCGGAGCGCGAAGTCGAGGAGCGCAAGGACGAGTTCGAACAGGCCGAGCAAGCGGGTCGCTCGCACAGCAAGGGCGAGTTGCCCAACGACCTCGACGGAAGTGACTTCGACAGGGATTAGCGGCAATGCTGCTCAGTTAAGCGATTGACGTGGTCGTCGTCGTTGACCTTGTCGTGTGCGTGGACGGCGACGGCGACGGCGACGTGGCGGTGGACGACCGGGCATGTCGGGTGTGCCTGGTACACAGCGTTCATGCTCAGCTTTCAAAAACTCGACGTGTACAGGCGCGCCATCGAGTTCCTGGCACTGACCGCGCAAGCTGCCGAACAGATTCCAAGGGAAAACGCCACGTTGCTGGATCAGTTGCGCCGCGCGGCGAGTTCGATTTCCCTCCACATCGCGGAAGCGGCTGGCCGTACCGGTCAGG
>DATBZA010000105.1:0-33913 GCA_036513415.1 Myxococcales bacterium
GGTGAACGCGGTTGCGCCGGGTCCGGTGCATACGGGAGGACCCGTCCGGGAACTGATCGCGCAACTCGGGTCGACCACGGCCGTCAAGCGCCCCGCGTCTCCGGAGGAGATCGCTGAAGTGGTCGCCTTCCTCGCCTCGCCACGCGCGAGCTACGTCACCGGCGCCGTCGTCGCGGCGGATGGCGGCCGCACCGCGATCTAGCCTCCGATCAAGGAGCCAGTCATGAAGATCGTCCGCACCAAAGACGTTCCCTGGGGTGAAGGGATGCAGCGGGGCTCCTATTTCCAACGACGCAAGAAGCTGGCGGGCGAGGCGATCTCTTGCAGCCTGTGGGAGCTCCCGCCGGGAAAGAAATCGTACCCATTTCACAAGCACAATGTGACCGAAGAGGCGCTCCTGGTCATCTCCGGATCGGCGAAAGTGCGTTCGTCCACGGGATTGACGGAGATCGGTCTCGGGGATTTCGTCCTGTTTCCTCCCGGCGATGACGCGCACCAACTCATCAACGACGGATCCGAAGTGCTCGTGTACTTCGCGATGTCCGTCTCGAAAGGCGTGGACGTCACGGAGTATCCCGATTCGGGCAAAGTCCACGCGGTGGTCGGCACCGCGCCGAATTTGAAGAGCCTGGTTTTCAGGCAGAAGGACGCGGTCGGCTACTTCGACGGTGAACCCGACGCCGAGTGAGCGATGAATTGCCGCGGCTCGGATACCTACGCAGCATCGGGAAACACACCCTCGTTGCCACGCGCTCTCGAGAGGCATGCCATGCCCGAACGACTGATGATGGAGGACGCCGCACTCGCCGAAGAGGCGCGCAACGGAAATGCGGCGGCTTTCGTGAAGCTGGCCAAGCGCTGGTGGACTCCGCTCTATCGGGTTTCGTGGAATATATCCGGAAGCGCCTCGTGCGCGGCGCAGATCACGGAACGAACTCTGCTCGCGGCAATTCACTCAGCGGAGCCGCAACTTTTTACGAGAGTTCCGTTCAAAGTGTTCCTCTATCGAGTTGCGGTCCGCTTGACGCTCACGCGAGAGCCGCGTGCGTCGACGGGGAGGCAGCCACAGGACGCACTTGGCACGATCCGGGAGGCGCTCCAGCGACTCGACCCCCTCGACTCCGCTGCGGTCGTACTTCGCGAGATTGAGCAACTCCCGATGGAGGAAGTCGCTGCGATCCTGAGCGCTTCCTCAGAGGAGGTCCGAACCCGCATTTACCGCGCCATGCTGTCCCTCACCCGCTCCGTGGGGGAGATCGCCGGGTCAGACGCGATACCGGCTACAGGATGAGCTCGAGGCGCGCGGTCACCGTACCCGACAGATCCGGCCGTGCCTCCGGGATCGTCGTCGAAGCTTGTCTCCAAGCTGTCTCCAAAACTGAGGCGCATCTGCGGGTAGTGCCGAGGACGGGCGAAGAGATCGAGCCTGCGGTCAACGCGCTGTTCAGACGGGCGACTCGACGAATTGGCGTGCGTCGTCGCCTGGTTACGCATGTTCAGCGGTTTCGGGTTCGATTCCCATGCGCTACCGCCTAAGATCCTTGGTCTCAGTAATTTTTGGCGAGCCAGCCGGTGACAAGCACGACCGCAAATCGGGATCTACTCCCCGACGTTGCCTGCCGTCGGAAATTCCCCGCGGCCCGTTCAGTCACTGCCGTGATCTCCTCCACGTCGGCCAGCGCAGGGTCCAGAGTCGCCACCGCCGTCTCACTCATCGCGCTGGCCGCTTCGCCGCGCGTCGAGGGCGAAACGGAGGTATTTCCCTGCCGCCCGACCGTCGCCTGCACGGCTCAGATCGAAGCGCCGGGAGTCCTGGTTCTGGAAGCCGGCTATCTGCGCAAGGACCTCGCCGACAGCACGCAGCACTCAGTGCCCTTCCTCTTCAAGCTCAGCCTCGACGAACGACTGCAGCTCCAGCTCGGAAGCAACGGCCCGACCTTCGCGGACGGGTCGACCCCACAGCGATTCCACGACGACCTGACACTGGGTGCGAAACTCCGCCTGCTCCGCACCGACGAGACAGCTTTCTCCGTATCGGCGACGGCCAGCCTGCCGATTCCCGCCCGGCAGACGGGCTATGAGAAGACGTACGATCTGTTTCTGGCGGCACTGCTGTCGCGAGAGCTTCCACTCCGCGTGACGGCCGATCTCAATTTCGGGCTTGACGTCTGGCGCCTCGAGCGCGCGCCGCTCGTGCGGCCCTGGGCTGCGCTCTCGCTGAACCACCAGCTTCCCCTCGGTCTCACGGGCACGGCCGAGATCTATCGCTTCTGGTCGGCGATTCCTGTCGCCGCGCGCGATGCCGGCGTGCTCCTCGCATTGGCTTGGCAGGGGGCGGACTGGCTGGTGTTCGACGGGGGTTGCGATCTCGGCCTGCTCTCAGCTGAGCGGAGCCTGAGCGTCTTCGCCGGCGTCACCCTGACCCCAGTCCGGTTTTGAATAGGCGCTGCGCTCGCCGACACGCCTGACGATCCGACCGATGACCAGCGCGTCCTCTTCGTCGCGGCCGGTTTCGCCGAGCACGCTAGCGGCCATTCGGAGCCGGGGTTTCGCAGAAAGCATCCGGTGTTCGAGACGTAGTCCAACGCGACGGGTGCTAACCTTCCAGCCAGTCGGCCAGGCTGTACGGCACCTGCCGAACTCTGAAAGCGAGCAACAACTGACGCTCTCGCGCGCTCATCGACCGGGGGCGTGCGCCCGGGTTGTCTCCGTCAGCCTGCCAGCTCCTCTGCGCGCGCGATGACGCGCTCGAGCTTGCGGTCCAGGTCGAGGGCCACGGCGGTGACCTCGGCGTTTCCGAACTGCCCGAAGAGGGTCGAGGGCTGGTCGAACTCGACGACGGTCTGCCCTTCTGCCCTTTCATAGACCAGCACCTTCAGCGGCGCGTAGAGCGCGGCCCTCAGGTCGTGGCGACTCATCTGGATCGCCACGAGCGGGTTACCGATGAGGTACTGCTTCGCCTTCTTGCGGGCGCCGATGATGTTGAGCGCTGCTCCGTGATCGAGGATCTGAAAGATCATGAGCCCCTGCTCACCTTCCATCGCCTTGATCCGCTGCGCAGCGAGATCGGGGTTGTTGGCCGCCTCTTTTTGAACGTCCTCGGAGAAGCGACCGAGAATCTTCTCCAGCGCGCTGATGAACGGCTCATACCGTGCGCTGACGGTGACGGCCCGGTGCTGCACTCGAACGTCTGCGGTTGAGATCGAAAGAGACATGGAGGCTCCTGTCGGTCGTTGTAACCGTCTCCGCTCTCGTCGCCAGCTCTTCATCGGCCCGGTGAGCCCGGGCACGGCGGGTCCAGTCCTGGTCAGAGAGGGCTTGGCGCAAAGCGCGATGCCCCGAACCCGCTACGCCCTGCCGGAAGACCAGGCAATTGCCTGACTGAATCCCGGCAGACGGAGCTTGGTTTTCACAGTGCCCTCGGTGTAATGCACGACTGGCACGCCGCGTGCTGCGATCCTTGCGAAGCCCCGCCGTCACCACGCGGGAGCCGACGGAGGATGCGGCATGCCGGCAGAATCGAGGCCCAGCTCCTTTGAGGCGGTCATCGCGGCGTTCACCGTCGTCGCGACGTTTGCGCTTGCGTATGGCTACTGGAAGCTGGCGAACCGTCAGAACGAGCAGGACGTCAGGATCGAGCAGCAAAGAGAGGAATTCAAGCAATCGCTGCTCCAGTTGCAGCGGGACGCGGACGGGAGGAGAGCGGCCGACAATCTCGAGCTCCAGGTGATCTCCCTCGTCTCGCCGCACCTTGCGGGGCTGAGGAAATCCGGTCGGGATGCGGCGGCGTCGCAAAGGATCGTCGCGGCGGCGGCTGAGCTCCTTTCTTCGAGGGGCCGCCCCGGCCTGGCGCAGATGGTGGACAAGATTCGCGAGCAGAGCGCTCCCACGAGTGGGCCCGAGCCGCGGACCACAGTGGACGCGCCCGTCGCGACAACACGCCCACCGGACGCTTGGCTCGTCCTGCTGGCGACCCTTCCCGGGGACGATCTGAAGGCCGCGCAAGTGGTCGCGAACGACAAGCTGCGCGCGGCGAAGGATCTCGGAATGATGCCGGTCGTCAGCATCTACAAGACCAGGCTCAAAGGCCGCTACGTAGTGACGCTCGGCAAACCGGAGGATCGATCTGCCGCTCTCGCTGTCGCAGCGCAGGCCAGGCGCAGGAACCTGTCCGCCGATGCGTTCGCCGAGCTGGATGGCGGGTGGGAGCTGACAGGGACGGCGCCTTTTTCCACACCAGTCAGGTCCGCGTCAGCCGAATGAGAGCTGCGGAGGCGCGGCTCAGCATCTGTTCCCCCGCGTAGCGGGCGTGTCGAGATTCCCCACACAAGTCCGATGCCCGACACGGTCGTATCCAAAGCCACCGCCGGGAAGCACCGGGCATGGCCCGCGCATGAGCCAGCGGCGGAGGCACCAGGATGGCCAAGGCAAAGGTCGCGGACTTGTTGGTCGACGTTCTCGCGGAAGCAGGCGTTCGGCCGATCTACGGTGAAGCCGATGATCGCCCAGGCTCTCGAGCATGACGGACCTGCCCTGGTCGAAGTCGTCGTGAGCCGCCAGGAACTCTCCATGCCGCCCACGGTTAGTTTCGAGCAGGCCAAAGGCTTCAGCCTGTTCATGCTCAAAGCCGTCCTGAGCGGGCGAGGCGACGAACTCATCGATCTGGCAAGGGTCAATCTTCGCCGTTGATCTGTCCTTCCTGCTCCTGCCGAACCAGCTTCGGTTGCCCGCATTGCGGATCGGCAGGACGGGTGTATGGCGGGACGCCGAGAGGAACCGGCTTCGTGCGGCGGCGTGGCAGACCCCTGCGCCTGTGCTACGCACCTGCCGCGCACGGCGTGCGCGAGGCCGGCAACGCTCGGCCTCGGTCAGTCAGCCGGTACGGTTACCCACGGCTCCGCGCAACTCGTCACGCTCGGGTAGTACGCCCCGTCGCTCGGGCAGTAGTACCGGTAGCCCGGAACCGCTTCGTACGGTGCGTAATACGGGAAGAAAGGCCCGAACCCGAACCCGAAACGTCCGTCGAAATCGTGCCTATCGAAGTCGTGTCCTTCGTGCCTATCGAAGTCGTGTCCTTCGTGCCCGCCGAAGTCGTGTCCTTCGTGCCCGCCGAAGTCATGTCCCGCGAAGCCATGGTGCTCCATGTCTCCGCCGTGACCGCCCATACCTCCACCGCCGTGACCGCCCATGCCTCCACCGCCGTGACCGCCCATGCCTCCACCGCCATGACCGCCCTCGCCTGCTGCTTGGCTGGGCGCGCTGACGGCCAGCACGATTCCCAATGCTACGAGCGCCACGATTCGGATCTTTTTCGAATTCGTCATTTTCCTCATGTGATGCCTCTTCTCTTGCCACACTTTCGGATGGCGACGGTGGCAGGAAGATTCACCCAGGCCGGCCGCTGGCGCTCTTGATAGGCGTGGCTCTGCAGCGATCCTCACTCGCGCTCGGACAGCATCGCGACCATCCGCCGCACCATCGCGGCCACGCTGAAGCTCACGCTGGCGGCCGTAGTGGGGGCGCCAGGTACGCGTCGTATTGCCGCGTTCGATGTGGCGATGGAGATGTTTTTCTACGATTGGTGCCGATTCGCGCAGAGGCGAGACTGTTCGACCGCCTGAGCGCCATGCCCGTGCGCATCGCGTGTCGGTAGGGCGCCTGAGGATCCAGTCCCAAGCGGGTTCATCGCTTGCCGGGTCGATCCGTGCCTGCTATTCGGCCGGCGGGGCGACCCGCCCGGGGAGATGATCATGAGCAAGACAGGACAAGCGAAAGCGCGCACGAGCATCTCCGCGCCAGCCGGCCGTGGCCGGTCGGACCGTCCGGCACACCGCGGATCCGCAACGGGGCAAGGTCCGGGACAGGCGAACATGCCGCCCAGGAGGACCTTGCTTTGGTTCCTGGCGATCCTGCTCGCGAACTTCCTCGTGATCCAGCTGCTGAGACCGGGCGGGGAAACATCGATCACCGTTCCGTATACGTTCTTCAAGGAGGAGGTCAGCAAGGGCAACGTCGAGGCAATCTACAGCCGAGGCGATACCCTGACGGGCCGCTTCAAGACGCCGGTCACGTGGCCGCCGCCCGGCGAGAAGAGCACGTTCCCGAAAGGCCAACGGGGTCCGCCGCAGACGGCCAGATCGTTCGCCAGCACTCTGCCCGCCTTCGTGGACCCCGGCCTGGAGAAGTTCCTCATCGACCACCACGTCGAGATCAGCGCCCGGCCGATCGAGGAAGACCGCAACCCCCTGCTGACGCTCCTCTTGGGGTTCGGTCCCGCCCTCCTCTTGATCGGACTTTACGTGTGGATGTTCCGGCGGGCGGCGCGGCAAGGCGGCGGCATCGGCGGCCTGATGGGGATCGGCAAGAGCAAAGCGCGCCGCTACGACCAGGAGACGGACACCAGAGTCACGTTCGAGGACGTCGCGGGCATCGACGAGGCCGAGAACGAGCTGGTTGAGATCGTGGACTTCCTCAAGGACCCGGCGAAGTACACGCGGCTGGGCGGGTCCGCTCCGAAAGGCGTGCTTCTGATCGGAGCGCCGGGCACCGGAAAGACGTTGCTGGCGAGAGCGGTCGCGGGCGAGGCAGGCGTCCCGTTCTTCTCGATGAGCGCGGCGGAGTTCGTGGAGATGATCGTGGGCGTCGGCGCGGCGAGGGTTCGAGACCTGTTCAAGCAGGCGCGCGAGAATGCTCCGGCGATCGTCTTCATCGACGAGCTGGACGCGATCGGTCGCGCCCGCGGGCAAGTGGCGCTCGGCGGGTCGAGCGAGCAGGAGCAGACGCTGAACCAGATCCTCACCGAGATGGATGGCTTCTCGAGTCGGGAGGGAATCATCGTGCTGGCTGCAACGAACCAGCCCGACGTCCTCGACAAGGCGCTCCTGCGACCCGGCCGCTTCGACCGGCGCGTCGTCGTGAACCTCCCGGACAAGGCGGGCCGCGAGGCGATCCTCAAGGTCCACACCCGGAAGGTGCCGCTGGCGAACGACGTGAGCCTGGCCGAGCTCGCCGGCGCGACGCCGGGATTCTCGGGCGCGGACCTGAGAAACCTGGTCAATGAGGCGGCACTTCTGGCGGCGCGACGCGAGCAGAGCCAGGTCCGTGAAAAGGACTTCCTCGACGCCCTGGAGAAGATCGTGCTCGGACCCGCGCGTCCGATCCTCTTGAGCCACGCTGACAAGGAGCGCATTGCCTATCACGAGGGCGGACACGCGATCCTCGGCCTGGTGGTGCCGGGCGCCGACCCGGTGAACCGCGTGACGATCGTCCCGCGCGGGCAGGCGCTCGGCGTGACGTACCAGCGGCCCGACAGCGACCGTTACAACTATCCCGAAGCATATCTGCGCGCGCGGATTGTCGGGATGCTGGGCGGTCGCGCGGCCGAGGAGATCGTCTACGGCACGCGTACGACCGGCGCCGAAAGCGACATCGAACAAGCCACGGCACTGGCTCGTCAGATGGTCACGCGCTGGGGCATGAGCGACCAGCTCGGGTTGGTGCAGCTGGCGCCGCGGGAAAATCCGTACCTCGGTATCCCGACCGGTTACTCTGGCGCGAGGCCGTTCAGCGAGGATACAGCCCGGACCATCGATGCGGAGGTGCTCCGGATCATCGCCGAGAGCCACGATGAGGCGCGGCGCCTCTTGACGGCACACCGCAAGCAACTCGACGCGCTCGCCGAGGCGCTGGTGGCACGGGAGAGTCTGAACGAGCAGGAGATCCTCGAGGTCACGGGACTCCCGGCCGCGCCGTCGTTGGAGACTCGGATGCTCCCCTCTCAGGCTGCCAACGGCGGCGGCGCGGCGGGTTCGTGAGGTTTGCTCAAGGCAGCCCAGGACAGCGGGAGCTACTCCGAGCAGACGCTCGCCGACATCGTCATGTACGCGTTCCTCAATCTGAGGGCGCGGGCCCCTCACCGGATGGAAGCGCCCGCCGGCGAGTGGTGAGGCGGAGGATGCTTCCATTCGGCAATTCGTCTCTCGCTGATAGCGAACGCGAGGACGAGTATTAGCCCTGGCGTTCGCCCAGTGCAAAACGATGGACCGCTTTCTTTTCACGTGTAAGCTTTTCTACCCGGTCAAAAGCAAACGCCCACCCGAACGGCGAAGCATCACGGCATTGACGGCCACGATGATTGACGAGGCGGACATCAGCAGGGCGGAAACCTCGGGACGCAGCGACCACCCCCACAGCGGATAGAAAACACCTGCTGCGATCGGGATGGCCAGAAGGTTATAGACGCTCGCCCACCAAAGGTTCTGCTTCATCTTCCGCACCGTGGCCTTCGACAGAATGATGGCGTTGAGGACGTCCAGCGGATCGGACTTCATCAGGACGATCTTCGCGGCCTCGATCGCCACGTCTGTTCCCGCGCCGATGGCGATGCCGATGTCGGCCTGGGCCAAGGCGGGTGCGTCGTTTACGCCGTCGCCCACCATCGCCACGAATTTGCCCTCCCCCTGAAGCGTCTTGACGTGCTCGGCTTTGTCCTGCGGGAGCACCTCCGCGAAAACGCGGTCGATGCCAACCGCCTTCCCCACCGCGTCCGCGACGGCTTTGTTGTCGCCGCTGATCATCGCCGTCTCGATGCCGAGGTTGCGCAGCTCGGCTACGGCGCGCTTTGCCGAAGGCTTGATCGGATCGGTTACTCCGACCACTACTGCCGCCTTCCCGTCGATGGCGAGGAGAATCAAAGTTCGGCCAGCGCTCATCAGTCGATCCATGCCTTCGGCCACGGGTGCAAGATCGATGGCTTCGCCTTTCAGGAAGCGTGCGTTCCCGACCAAAACCCTCTTTCCGCCGATGACCGCCTTTAGCCCGTGACCCGACACGTTCGCGAACCCTTCGACCTTATCGTTGGCGTTGAGGTTCCGGCGCTTGGCCTCTTCGAAAACGGCGGCCGCCAGGGGATGGCTGGACCCTCGTTCCGCCGCCGCCAGCAAGTTCATGGCCTCGTTCTCGTCAACTCCGGCCGCGGTCACGATGTCCATGACGCGCGGCTTGCCCTCCGTCAGCGTCCCGGTCTTGTCGAAGGCCACTGCCGTAATGCGCGAAGCCCCTTCAAGCGTCGCGGCGTCCTTGACAAGAATGTTATGTCTGGCGCCCAAACCCGTGCCCACCGCAACGACCGTGGGCGTTGCCAATCCCAGCGCATCAGGGCATGCGATGACGACGGCCGAAATGGCGAACGTCAGGGCCGTGACAAATGGAACGCCGCCACCCCATCGCCATCCGACAAATGTCGCGACCCCCACGGTGACCGCCAGAACCACCAGGTAACTGGCTGCCCTGTCGGCCAATCGCTGCCCAGGGGCCTTGGAATTCTGCGCCGTCTCGACGAGCCTGGCGATCCGCGCCAGCGTGGTCTCCTCTCCCACGCCCGTCGCTTTGAACTTCACCAATCCCGCGCCGTTGACCGAGCCGCCGACGACCCTGCTACCCGGCTTCTTCTCGACGGGCAGGCTCTCGCCAGTCACGAGAGACTCGTCGACCGAGGTGGTGCCCTCGACGACTTCACCGTCAACGGGCACGCGGTCGCCGGGCCGCAGCACGACCACGTCGCCACGCACCACCTCCGACGTGGGGACCTCAACCTCTTTGTCGTTCCGAAGCACGCGGGCTTTGGGCGGCACCAGATTGAACAGCGCGTGCAGCGCGTCAGAGCTGCCGCGGCGGGATTTCATTTCCATCCAGTGGCCGAACAGCACGAACGTCACCAGCATCGCTGCCGCTTCGTAGAACATTTCCTTTGACCCGATGATCGTGAGGTAAATCGAGCCAACATACGCAGCCAAGACACCGACCGCGATGAGCACCGACATATCCAGGCGTCGCGAGACCAGGGAGCGAAATGCTCCGGCCAGGAAAATCCAACCGCACCAGAAGACGATGGGCGTCGTCAGCACCAGCAGAGTCCTGGACCGAACCGCCGTGCTCAGCGGAAGATGGATGCCGAGCATTTCTCCCATGGGAGAGATCAGGACAACAAGGGCGGACAGGGCCAGCGCCACCCAGAAGCGGCTGCGGATGTCGGCCTCCATCGATGCGGCCATCGCCGGGTCCGACATATCGTGCGACATACCCGTGGCATGTCTGGAATGGAGACCGTGTGCGGAACCCTTGGTCCCAGAATCGTGCGCCGGCTGCTTCTGCAGGGGCCCCTCACGCCGTGCTGGAGACGGTTAAACCGCAGGTTCATTTGCCGAGAAAGTTGATCCGGTATGGTGAAGGTCGCTGCTGTCCATCCGTGTTCCTCTAACCATCGCCCGGATCGGGCCTCAGAGGGAACTCGATGAGCCAGTCCAAGTCATCAGTGTAAGCGCCCGCGGACCAGTTGCCGTCCTGCCAACTCCTTCGGCAACTGGCCCGCGCGGCCGCGCACTTCAATCGCCTTTCGGGTAAGCCACCAACCGCTCACCGGGCGGGGGGGTGGTGAACTTCTTGACCGTGCTCTTCACCCCATCGCTCCTGCCAGTGCTCTCCTCTGAGTCCACGCGATAGTAGTAGGTCGTTCGTGACTCGAGGTCGTCCAGGCGCACCCGAAATGTCGTGGTCGGGTGGCCCTGGTTCAGCCTGATCGGAGACTTTGCAGTCTTGTTCAGGTTCTTGGGATCCGTACCGTAGTGCACGACGCCGTAGTGATCGTCCGTCCCACCAGGGTTGTTGGTCGTCCACGTGATGATGGTCAAGTGGCCTGCGGCCATCTCGAGCTCTGGCGCCTTGACGATCTGGACGCGCTTGGCCTTTTTTGCAGGTGGAGGTACCTGGGCCGCGACGGGGTTCGAAAACATCGCGGCTGCGATCGCCGTCGTCATCACCAGTTTCAGAATCGGTCTCGTCATGGGATCCTCGTCGGTGTCTCCTTCATCGTCGACGTCTTGCAATTACGGTATCGCCGGATTGGGAAGGGGCGGGATGGCGCAGACGTTGCTCGAGCACGGCGGAAGCGTCGGCGTGGGAATGAGAGTTTCATTGCCCTGCGTCGATGCCGAGCCACCCGTACTGCACTGACCCGTAAAAGTATTGATGTTGGGATAAGGTACGGTGTACCCATCGGTCAGCGTTTGAAGGAAGGCGACGATCTGGTTCTCCTCCAGATCCGACAAACCGAGCTTACCCACGGTCATGTCGAGGTTGTTTGTGACCTCGGGCATCGGCCAGCAGTCCACTTTTTCGGTCTTTCCCGGCGGGCAGTGGCCTGACGTGACCGGGAAGGGGTACACGTCGCGGGTATTGTAGAAGTGGACGAGCTGCTTCAGGCTCTTGATGTAACCGTTGTGGAAGAACCCTTTTTGGAAGTAGGGCCCCGGAGCCTCGGTCGTGGGGCATTGTGACGGCGCCATGCCGGCGTTGCGCGCCGAGGAGACCTGGAAACGGCCGTCCCGCAAGGGCGCCTGCGAAGTCCATTCCGCGTTCGGGCTTGGAGCCGACCCAAAGCCGCTCCTGAGGAACGTACCCATCCCGAGATCCCGATATCCGAATCCGTCGGGATTGGCCGTGAACCCGAGGGCGTCCGGCGTGGTCTGATAGTAAAAGGCATCCCTGGGATTGAGCGGGAGTCCTTCGTTGGTGTAGCCGAAGCAGGTGAACAGCGGATTGACCTGCGCGGCCGTGCTGGTGTCGGTCTGACCCGGCGACAGGGTCGTCCCTCTTCCGTCGAGGTGGCAAGAGTTGCAGTTGCCCTTGCCCTTGAACATGACGTAACCGGCCAGCTCGTCTGTGGTCATCGTGTACTTGCCCTTCATGTACGCATCGAACTTCGAGCTGAACGGGCTGACCTCCACGGACTTCTCGAACGCGCTTATCGACTGTCCCCAGTGATCGAAGATCACGTTCGCGCGGTTGCGATCCACCGGGCTCAGGCTCACTGGCGTCACGTTCGTGCCGAACGCTGCAGCGCCTCCGGGAGTCGAGCAGATTTGCTCGGTGTTGGACGGCCACAAGATGCCAGTGAGCGAGCCCGCGCCCCACACCCGCTCGAACACCGCGACGTACTGGGACTGAGAGAGGCGCCACGCGATGCAGGCAGTATCGGGTAGACCCATCTCTTGAGTATCGACCGGAGGATGCTGTGCCTGCTCGGCGTCTGCGCTTTGCAACAGGTATCCCGTCGAGCGGCCATCCCAGAAGTTCCCGCCAAAGAATGCGTTCGCCGTGTTGTCGAGCTGGAGCATCGGGAAATAGGGGGAATACGTGTATCGCTGGGGCGTCCGCTTCCCGGCCCGGAAGTGGTATGTCCCGGGGTACGCGACCATGGTGAGGTTCACGGACGGGATTGGTCCGCCGAACCCGGCGTACGGCAAGTGGCAAGAGGCGCATGCCATGTTCTTGAGCGCGGACATGTTCACGTCGTAATTCATCAACTTGCCGAGCGTCATGATCGCCCGGTAGCCGGAGGCCTGTTGCGTGGGCGGCTGCCCTGTCACGCTCGCAGGCGGCAATGCATTCGCCTCGGCGAGCGCTTGCTGGAAGATGGATAGGACTTCGCCCTGGACCCGCGCCGTTTCCGATTCGATGTCGGCCGGGAGGATGCCGGACGGATACGGATTGTACATGGGTGGGCTTGGGTTGGCCGCGCTCGCTCCCGAGCAAGATACGAGCAGCAGCGGGACCGCGACGACGGCACACGTTTGCAGCAACACTTTCATAAAAGTATCCTGCTCTCCTTTGCGACGACGATGACGACGATCCACAATGGATCGGAGTTTCGTTCAGGTCGGGGACTCGGCAACGCTCGATCCCTTGAGGGTGCGCACCACGTCAGCAGCATCGCACGCGATCCTGTAACGATCGCGCAACAGTAGCCGCAAGTGGGCAACGTCGAGTGACGCAAAATGTCCCGGAATGTCGTCAATAGTGTCCGCAGTGACGCAAGCATGTCGAAAGTTTGCGGACTCGAGATCCGCAAGCCGTCCCTCGGCAGCGCTATGGTCAGACGAAGCGGTTGATCAGAGATCAGGAGTTTGAGCGACACTTCGTTGAACGCCAACTCCGCGGACATTCGATCGCTCCAGAGCGCGCACCACGTCGGCAGCATCGCAGGGCACACGTATCGGCGGTGGTCGGGCTCATCCAGCGACATCTCCGGACATTTCGCGCCAATCGCTGTCCGCTAACCTCAACGTCCGCTCATCCGGCGGAGTGGAACGTGGTCAGAGGAGAAACCGTCTCCGCATTCATCGCAGGCAACTCAGGCGCAAAATCGAAGAACGGCCATATCGTCGAATCGACGAGCGGCCTGGACAACGAGCGCCGGCGGCAACTACCGACGGATGGCGCGCTGCATGACTGGCCACTCTGAACGAGGGGCTCCTGCCCGATCGGCCGTCATCAACACATCTCTCTCTCGAAAGAGCAGGCGGCCGCCCGGGGTCCGGTAACAGGTGATCTTCCCAGCAGCCACCCATCGATCGACCGTGCGAATCTCCACGCGACACAGCTGTGCAACTTCGCACTTCGTCAAAAACTTCTCGCCCTGGGCGCCATCATCCGACATCGACCGGCCACGGTCGTCAGGGCTTGTGACGTGCGCATTGCCTTGGCCATGTCCTTGGCCCCCCTCAGGGATCGTTGGCCTGTTCCCCACAGCATGGCCCTTCTCGCTTCGTGCGACGCTTCGCTGGATCGGACGTCCCACCGGTCGGCCGCGCACGGAGGTGGGCGGCGACAAGGCCGATTTGCAGTCGACGTGCCAGCGCTGATCAAAATAGGGACCGCCCGTGGGGGGCCGTGTGCTGATCGATTTCGGAACAGTTCCTGTCGAGCAAATGGACAGCCGCAGTCTCCTCGTGGGGACGTCTTCACGGCGCGATCCATGCTCGTGCCGGCAGCGGTGAGGATGGCGGACAGGTTCTTCAGCACCCGCTCGGTCTGCGCCTTCACGTCGCCCTCGACGACTTTGTTCGTCGCGGGGTCGCGCGCGATCTGGCCGGCGGCGAAGACGAACCCGCCCGCCTTGATGGCCTGCGAGTAGGCGCCAGCAGCAGAAGGCGCATCCTTGGTGGATACCGCCTCCTTGGAGACAGGTGTACCGACGAGCAGTGCGGCCGGAACGAGTGATGCGAGCAGGTTCTTCATGGCGTGCCCCTTTTGGAGCCGCAGCATCGCACCTCTTGAGCTCGACGGGCGTTTCAGCTCCTCTTCGCGACCAGCCGCTTGGCAATCGGCGTCTCGGCGAAGTCGACCAGGCCGTCGAAGTCCGTCGATAGGCTAAGCGCCTTCCACTTCGCGTCTTCCGCCGCCCGCGCCGAGGTGACGACTTCTGCGAGAAACACGGCATCGGAACCGAGCAGGAGGCGGAGGGGCGGCTCCTTTTCTGACGCAATCCGGAGGATCGCCTGCGCCGCCTTCGCGGGATCGCCACGCGCCGCGTCGGCATTCTTACGGAAGGCCTGGGCGAAGCTGCCGACGGTTGCCTGGTACTCTTCCCGGATCTGGTCGATGTGCATCGACGAGCCGGCCCAGTCGGTGCGGAACCCGCCGGGCTCGACGATGGTCACGCGAATGCCCAGAGGACCGACCTCGTTCGAGAGCGCTTCGGAGAAGCCCTCGACGGCGAACTTCGCCGACTGGTAGGCAGAGATGCCCACGCTAGCTCGACGTCCGCCGATGGAGGAGATCTGGATGAAATGGCCATCGCGCTGCGCGCGCAGCACCGGCAACGCCGCCCGCGTCACATTCACGACGCCGAAGAAGTTCGTCTCGATCTGCGCGCGAAAGTCGTCCAACGCCATGTCCTCGATCGAGTTGACGTTGGCGTATCCCGCGTTGTTGACGACGACGTCGAGGCGGCCGAAAGCGGAGGTCGCGGCGGCGACGGCAGCGCGTGCGGCTGCGGCATCAGTCACGTCGAGCGCGACCGCGCGCACCCGGTCGCTGTGCTGCGCGACGAGATCGGAGAGGTCCTCCGGCTTGCGCGCCGTAGCCACGAGACGGTGGCCCGCAGCGAGCACGGCCTTCGCCAGCTCGCGGCCGATGCCGCGCGAGCTTCCAGTGATGAGCCAGACCTTCGACATGAGGAACGCTCCTTGCAGCGCCGTTGATTCGGCCCGGGCAAGCGTATGGAGGCGGAGCTGATCAAGCCAATCCAAGTCTGTCCAAGGAACAAAATCACCAGAACATCGAATGTTTCAGAAGATCAGCGCGCGGAGGGACGTTCCAGCCTCTTCTTGACCGCGAGCGTGTCGCGCAGGATGGGCAGCACGGCGCGGTCCTTCGGCCGGTTCGCCGCTTTTTTCGAGCGGATGACATCTGCCAGGGCCGCGACTGCCAGCTTCTCATCTCCCACCGCGACGAGGTGGGCGCGAGAGCGGATGGAGGAAAACGTCAGGCCACCCGAGATACGGTCGTAATGAATCTGCACCGGCACCGCGAGGCCTCCCTCGATCCATTCGACCTTGCTGAGCTCGGAGACGGGCATTGGCGCGGCACCGCCGATGGCCTTGGCAAACCGCGCCAGCTTCCACCGGTTGAGCCTGGTGTCCCGGATGAGCAGGTCGATGTCCTGGGTGGTAACGGGCGCTCCGTTCAGCATGCTCGCCGAATTGCCGATGACGACGGCTTCGAGTCTCACCGCGCGAAGCGCTTTAGCGAGTGCGATCAGCGTCTTCTCGGAAATGTCAGAAGACGTAGCGCCCATCCTTCCGGCGGGCGACGAACACGGCCCGACGCGCCGGGGGGAGGAGGAGGCTGCGCACGATCATCCGCAGGTCGCCGGGATCCACCGCTGGAAGCCCGGGCGCCAGCCGCAGGCACACCTCTGAGATCTTGCTCGCGAACCGGTCGATGTTGCGCGGCCGCCCCCCGCGCGCGCCATTCCGGCGCGACGCCGCGCTTTTCGCGACGCTCCTGCTCCTCCCTCCTCTACGACCCATCTGCCTGGCATCCACGGACGCATGATAACCCAAGCGCTTGGGTTTTGCACAAACGTAGCCGGCTCAGTTCTGACCGCTCGCTACCGCCGTTGCCCGTACCTGCCGGGGCCGAGCGACGGCCAGGATCGCCAGCGCCGCCGCCGCACAGACCGCTCCGACGGCGCAGACGCCGCTCCAACCCGCCGTCGAGAACGCCAGCGCGCCGGCGTAAGCGCCCAGGGCGCCGCCCGCGAAGTACGTCACCATGTAGACGGTGTTCAACCGGCTCCGGGCTCCTTCGCGCAGCGCAAAGATGCGGGTCTGGTTGGAGATGTGGTTCGCTTGCACGCCGAAGTCGAGCAGGATGCACCCTGCTCCGAGGCCCCAGAGCGAATCGCCGGACGACCATAGCACCGCAAAGCTCGCCAGGATGGCGAGGGTAGCGACGGCGTTGATGCGACGGTCGCCTCGCGCCTCGGCGCGCTTGCCCACGAGCGGGGCGGCAAGGGCGCCGAGCAGGCCGACCGCCCCGTACGCTCCCGCCGTGCGCGACCCGTAGTGCGCGGGGAGCGCCTGCAAGTGCAGCGCGAGCGTCGCCCAGAAGGCGCTGAACGCCGCAAACGTAAGCGCGCCCAGGGCTGCATGCAGCCGAAGCGCGGGCTCGCTCTTCACGAGCTCGCCGAGCGAGCGCAGGAGAGGGAGGTAGCGGAGCTGCGAGTGCGCCTCCGAGCGGGGCAGCCCGATGCGCAACGCTATCGCCAGCGCGATCATCAGCGCCGCCGCCACGAGGTACATGTCGCGCCACCCCCAAGCCGCGCCGAGGAATCCCGAGAGGGTGCGTGAGAGCAGGATTCCGGACAGGAGGCCGCTCATCACGGTGCCCACGGCGCGTCCGCGCTCGCCGGGCGGGGCAAGGTTCGCTGCGAGCGGCACCAGGATCTGGGGGACGCACGTCGCGATGCCCATGACGAGGCTCGCGGCCAGGAGCCAGGGCAGATTCGGCGAGAGCGCGATCGCCAGAAGCGCGACCGAGACCGCTCCGATGCATGCGACGACGAGGCTGCGCCGCTCGCGCGCATCGCCCAACGGAACGACGAGGAGCATTCCCAGCCCGTACCCGACCTGCGTCAGGGTCGGAACCAGCCCCACCGCGTGCAGGCTCGCGGAGAAGGAGCGGGCGATCTCCGGCAAGAGCGGCTGGTTGTAATAGAGGTTCGCGACAGTCGCACCCGAGGCGATGGCGAGCGCCCAGACGAGGCGCCGGAAGGTGCGCTCGGGCGCATGCGGCACGCCTTCGTCCACGAAGCAAAGATGCGGACCGCGGCTGCGCGGTTCAAATGCGATTCGAGCAATGCGTGGTCCCGGATCGAGAGTGTGAATCTTCCTGGTGCGGCCGCCATCCGACAGTCTGGGAAGAGAAGTGAGGTAGCAATATGAAGAAAAGAATCGTATGGGCGGCGTTCGCCGCACTGGCGATCGTGCTGGCCATCAGCGCGCCCAGCCAGGCACAAGGGGTTCGCGGTCACGGCTTCGAGGGCGGTCACGGCGGTGGAGCCATGGAGCATCATGGCTTCGAAGGGCACCCCTTCGAGGGACACGACCTCGATGGGCACCACTTCGAGAGACACGATTTCGACCGTCATCGTTTCGGGGGACGTGACTTCGGGTTCGGCCCCGTCTTCCCGTACTTCCCACCGGATTACTCGCCGGATGAAGTGGCTCCGAGCTACTGGTACTACTGCCCAAGCTACGGGGCGTACTACCCGAGTGTAACGAGCTGCCCGGAGGCGTGGGTAACGGTACCGGCTGAATGACGACGCTGCGAGCGGTTCATCGCCGTCGAGTGCGGAGTCGCATCAGCGGGGTGTGAGGATGAAGGAGTATGCGTCGAAGCCGCGGAGGGAAGCCGCAACGAGGATTTGTCCGGAGCCGTTGATCGCCTTCGCGTCGTACACCCAGAGATCCGAACGGCCCGTCATGTACGCCAGGTCCCAGAGCCGCCCTTTCATCCACACCGCTCCCCGAGGAACAGTGTCGAGCTGACCAGCGTTCGCTAGATCGCTACGTGAGACGTGGATGCCGATGAACTTGCCGGTGCCGCCGTGATCACGGACCGCCCTCCCAAGGGCCCCAAGGCGCGTCGCGACTTCGACCAAAGTGACGCACTCACCAGGATTGGGCCTCTCCCAGATGCCAGCGACTTCCAGGCCCGCGCCGCGCTCCTGGAGAAAGCTGTCGCCCTTGGCGACCCACGAGCTGCCAAGGCCGCGGGCGAATCGATCCTCAGCCTGCTCGCTCAAACCTACCAGATTGGCCGCCCCAGACTGCGGGTGCTCGGGGCGAGGCCGCGGATGGTCTGGGAGGGCGGACACTCTGAACTTTTCGGTGACTACGATTTCGAGGAGAAGCGGATCCGGATCTGGATGCGCACAGCCGTGCTCGGGAAGGTGACGTCCTATCGCGGCCTGCTACACACGCTTTTGCATGAGTTCTGCCATCACCTCGACCGGGAGGGCTTCGGCTTCCTGGAGACGCCGCACACCCGCGGTTTCCACGCCCGCGTCGACGACCTCTACCATCTCGCGCTCGCTACCCCGCCCGAGAACCGTCGGCCGCTGGTCTGGATCCGCATGGGCAGCGCCTGGCGTGTCGACTGGTCAAAGTTGAGATCCTCTCGCTCCGGGGGCTGAACGTGAAACTCATCCTCTTCGGCGCCACCGGCATGGTTGGTCAAGGCGCCTTGCGCGAGTGCTTGCTCGACCCCGACGTCACCCAGGTGCTCTCGGTCGCGCGCGGCTCGACCGGGCAGAAGCACGACAAGCTGCACGAGCTGCTCCACAAGGACTTCACCGACTTCTCCGCGCTGGAGCGCCAGCTGACCGGCTACGACGCCTGCTTCTTCTGCCTCGGCGTCAGCTCAGCGGGCATGAGCGAAGCCGACTACGCGCGCGTGACCTACGACTTCACCCTTGCCGCCGCGAAGGTGCTCGCGAAGGCGAACCCGCAGATGACGTTCATCTACGTCTCGGGCACCGGCACCGACAGCTCCGAGAAAGGGCGCTCGATGTGGGCGCGGGTCAAGGGTCGCACCGAGAACGCGCTGCTGGCGCTGCCGTTCAAGGCGGCGTTCATGTTTCGCCCGGGCTTCATTCAGCCGATGCACGGCATCGTCTCGAAAACGAAGCTGTACCGC
Organism: Myxococcales bacterium; assembly: GCA_036513415.1. Taxonomy (GTDB): domain Bacteria; phylum Myxococcota; class Myxococcia; order Myxococcales; family 40CM-4-68-19; genus 40CM-4-68-19. The sequence continues at coordinate 19,045 of DATBZA010000105.1, forward strand.
GTGGTCTACGCCATCAGCGCTCCGGTCTTCCCCGTCCTCAACGCCGCCTTCCCCAAGGCCGTCACGACCACCGAGCGCGTCGGCCGCGCCATGTTGGCGGTCGCCAAGAGCAGCTTCGGCAAGACGCTGCTCGAGAATGACGACATCAACGCGCTCGCTGCCGGAAGTGCTTGATGTGCTATCTCGCCCTCGCCGCCGGCTGCCCCACCCCCTCGCACCAGTTCCATGCCGCGGTCGAGAATCCGCTCCGCCCTGAGATCAATTTAGCCGTAAGCGGTAGCCCGACGTAGCATTCTGTTCATGCAGCCTTCCTCGACCATGTCGCGGCGCGAACCGGCCGTTCTGCTCGCCATGACTGCCCTTGCGCTCGTGCTCTCCGGGATCGGCCCGAAGGACCGGTTCACCTGGTTTCTCGAAGTCGCGCCCGTACTCATTGGAGCACCCCTGCTGGTGTGGTTCTCGCGCCAGGTGCCGCTCACGCTTCTCGTATGCCGGCTGCTGTTCCTGCACGGGTTGATCCTGATGATCGGCGGCCACTGGACATACGCCGAGGTGCCGCTTGGCTTCTGGATGCGGGACGCATTTGACTTCGCCCGCAATCACTACGACCGCATCGGTCACTTTGCACAGGGCTTCGTGCCCGCGCTGCTCGCTCGGGAGGTCTTGCTGCGCAAAACGCCGCTCACACGCGGCAGATGGCTCTTCTTCCTCGTCACCTGCATCTGTCTGGCGGTCAGCGCGTTGTACGAGCTCATCGAGTGGTGGACCAGCGTGGCCACCGGGACCGCGGCCGATGCATTCCTCGGCACGCAGGGCGACCCCTGGGACACGCAATCAGACATGTGCATGGCCCTGGTCGGAGCGATGTGTGCCCAGGTGCTGCTCGCGCGGCGGCAGGATCGCGAACTGGCGGCGCTGGACGCGCCGGCCGCGATCCCGCACGCCGCTTGAGGGAGAGTTCAGCCCGACGCAGTGCCTCATTGGAGCGATTTGGACCCGACCGTCACCTCGCGGCGTTCCCAGCCAGGCTCTTCCAATATCCGGAAGACGAAGCGGGCGAGATCAACGCGCGAGATCGGCCCGGGTGGAAGCTCTGTCGCACCCACCGCCACGATGGAGCCGGTCGGCCCGTCATCGGTCAGCCGCGTCGGCCGTAAAATCACATACGGCAGACGGCTCACCCGGACGGTGTCTTCGGCCCGGCTGATGTCTTCGAACATCTTCTTATGCGTCGCACGAGTGATGACGGAGCGGAGCTCGGACACACCCTGCGCCTGCATCGCGCTGTCGCCGGCCCCGAGCCACGAGACGAAGATGAAGCGCTTGAGGGATTTGATGGCTTGCAGCTCCTGGACCAGATTCCGCACACAGGCCGTCATCACGGGCTTGGGTGAGCCCATGGCGGACAGGACAAATCGGCATCCCGCTACTGCGGTCTGAATGTTTTCTCCGGTCCCGGCATCGCCTTTGATGAGGGTCAAGTTGTAATTGGCGCGTGTGATCTTTTTGGGACTGCGGACCAGGGCGCTCACCTCGAAGCCACGCTCTAGAGCGGTTGTGACCAGGTGTGTGCCTAACCTGCCACTCGCTCCCAGAATGGCCATCCGGCTCATGGTCAGTCACCCTCCGATCTGCCTTTTCAAACTTGGCAGGGAGCTTAACACCCCACGGGCACGGCTTCTTTGCCTGCAGGCTCGGAATCGATCACTGGTGGGAGGCGGCCGGCCACGGCTATGCTGCTCAAAGTGGAAGCCGGCCTCAGTGTTTCTTCCGCAACCGACCTCGACCTCGCGCCGCTGGAGTGCGATCTCGCCGATGCACGCCGGCACTTGCCCGCGGCACCGGAAGAGACTCTCATCGACTTCGCCGTCCGCCAGCTTCGCGCGCGGCGGCGCCTTACGAATCTTCTCGCGTTTTATCGCGCGTATCCCTGCAGGTTGGCGCATCTTCACCTTCTCGCCGCGTCCGCGGTGGCCTTGGGACGCTTCTGCGGCTTCTCCCCGGCGTACGACGAGATGGGAGACGCCTTCATGCCGGTGACACCGGATGGATTGCCCCGCGGTGCTGCCTGGAGAGCGTACGCGGAGGCCTGCTCCGCCGGCCGGCCGGTCGAGATCCGCGACGAGCTGTGGCTCGAAGCTCACTACTCGGACCTCGCGGCCGTGCGCGAGGCGGGGCTGGAAGCGCGGTTCTACGCCGAGGCCCAGGGGCGAGCCGAGCCGACCTGGCGCCTTCTGGCCGAGCACATGGAGATCGCGCTCGGCACCCGCCTGATGGTCCGGTCGGCGCTGTCCGGGGCGCTTGCCTACGAGACCGTGGTCGCGCACACGTTGGCCGCGGGAGTGACGCGCCTCTTCCGTACCGGGTGGTGCCTGCTCGGCCGTTACGCGAGCGAAGCGATGCGAGCGCTGTTGTTCCCGGCGCGCGAACCGGCGCGCGGGATCGTTTCCGATCGAGACGCCGCGCTCGCCTTGCTCGCCCAGACATGGTCGTCCTTCCGTGCACGGCACGTCTACCGCCGTGGGCTTCGAGCCCGTGAACGGGGTCGCCGGGCGGACGGGGACGCATGGCCGTTGCTGGCGCAGGTGCTGGGAAACCAGGTCCAGGAGGTCGATCCGCTCATCGTGCGCTTCTACTCGAATCCTTCCAGATTCTCGGTCCGGGCCTCGCTGGAGCTGCATACGCTGGCGGCCCGCTTCTGGTCGCGGTTGGCGACGTTCCTGATCGGCCAAGGCTTGTACGAGAGCGACGGCGAGTTTGACGCACGCTTCCGCGTATTTCAGCGCGCCGACGGGTCGATGCACTTTTGCCGTGAGCTCGACGCCGGCGGCGTCCTGCGCGTATTCGATTCCGACTTCGTGGTGCGCTCCCACCGCGGCCGGCCCACGCTCTTCGAGGTGTTCGTCGATGAAGGCGTCGAGGTCGCGATGAGCGTCATGCCGCTCCAGGGCGGCGGTCTATCGATCCGCGGCAAGGAGATCCGCGTACGCGGGCTACCTCTGCCCGTCCCGGGGTTGCGGGTCGAGTTTCGCTCGGCGGTGCAACGCGATCCGCAGGCAGGCGAGTTGCTGCGCATCGACGGATTTCTTTTGATGCAGCCCGATACGCGCCTGGGTCATCTGCTCTTGCGAGGGCTCCTGCGACGGCCCGAGCAACTTGCCTGCATCCACTACCGGGTGCGCGAAACTTCCACTGCATCAGGCTGATCGCCGAGCTGCTACTCGCGGCCGCTCCCCAACCAGCTCCGCGCCGCCCCTGGCGCCGGCGGAAAGCCGAGCAGCCTTCTTGCGAAGAAGGCAAAGAAGCGGAGCCTGCTCCGCCTTGGCGCGCACGCCCGCTCATCGCCGGCGCACCAGAGCCGCAGCGTCTCGAAGCTCCATTCGGTCGCGAGCTGCAGGAGCCGCCGGAAGAACAGCAAGTCGAGCAGCCGTCCCAGCCCGCCATGACGGTGCTGGTAGTCGTAGACCGTCTTGAACCAGGTCCCCCCTGGGCGGACCTCGTAGAGCCAGATGCCGCGCCCATCGCGGATGATCGACTTCCAATCGCCGGAGTCGAACTCGAACGTCGAATGCCGCAGGGGCGCCGAGTGCAAGTACCTGCCGACACCCTTCACTTCCACCCCAAACGCGACCGCGGTTCGATAGTCCATCAGGTGGTAGCCGCGGTCGTCCTTCTCGCTCAGATAGTCGATGCGTGTGAACCGGATGTCCCACGCCACGTGCAGCACCGGGTCCTGGCTCCGCTGCCAGACCAGCTCGACGGGAGCGGGGATCAGCGCCTCGACGACGATCTTTCGCTCTGGCCGGCTCAGGCGACGCTCGGTGCGGCTGCTTGCGCTCGGCGAAACCGGAGCCAGCCAGCGAGGTCGTGCAGGAAGAAACCAAATGCACCGATGCCCATCCCGGTCATGTAGATCCGCAACAGCGTGGGCACGGCGGGCGGGTCGAAGACCACGGCGGTGGGGAGAACGCGGTCCGGCCAGACAGACTGCGCAACCGAAAGCAGGTACGCGCCGATGAGCAGGGAGAGCACGATGTGCATGAAGTACTCGCCGCGCGGCAGCCCGCCCTGGGAGCGACGGCTGTCCTGTTCCTCCCAGACATCGGACCACGCCACCAAGACATCGGCGCCGTAGAGCAGAAGCAAAAGCAAGAGCGCGGCGCCGTGGAAACGCAGGTTGGCGACGGCTACGAACTGTGACGCATAGATGAAGTGCCGCACCGTGTGCCACAGCACCTCGCGCTGACACTCCGCACGCTGCCGCAGCCGGCAGCGGAAGATGTGGAAGTAGAGGACGTCGAAGAAGCCGAGGTGACCGGCGAGGAGGAGGATGTAGAAGGCCGCGACCATCGGAGCCACTACAGGCGTTCTCGCATGAGCTACGCGGCTGCGCCAAGAAAGTCGGCGTCTTCCCGCCGCTAACCTCGAGAAAATCTCCACCAGAGGAAGCCTGCGGCTGCAGCCGGGACGGCGAAGACCAGAAGGAAGATCGGAGCCTCGTCAGCGACCGAATAGCCTGCGCGCGCGACGCCGACCCACAGGTTCACGCCGGCCGCAATCAGCCAGACCGGGATGAAGCAGCTCGCGGCGATGGCCAGCGCCGAGGACGACCCGCCTCCGATCCAGCACCCGAAGACGAGGAAAACGCCGAGCAGCAGGAAACCTCCTGCGAGGACCTTGATCGTGTGCATCGAGCCTCCATGTAGCTGCGCGGGGCCGTTACTGAAGCGCCACCACACAGCGCGGCGCGCAGGGGCGTGCTTTGTCGTAGCATGCAGCAGTCCACCCGGGGGGACCAGGTGACGGAACACTCCTCTGACGTTCCAGGCCGTGAAGCCTCACGGCCTCTGCGAATGCTCGTCGCCTCATCCCTGGGCATCGCCACCGGGATCTTCGCGTTCGCGGGCGCTGCCGGGCTCATGGGCTCTTGGCCAGCAGCGCTCGCCATCGGGGTGCTGGCTGTGGCTCTCGCGACCCGGGCTTTCTGGAAGCATCCCGTCGTCGAGCTCGATGAATCCGCCTGCTCTCCGGGACTCAAGATCGTCTCCGGCCTCGCCACGCTCGTTGCCATCGTGGAGATCGCCCGCCTCTCCGTTTTCATGATCGCTCCAGCGCAGGTCGGCTGGTCCGCGGTGCCATCCAGCGACTGGGAGGTCCGCCACTCCTGCCTCTCCGCCTACTTCATCGCTGCGCAGGCGGCGGGCGAGGCGCCCAACATCTACGAAGGCTCTCTCTATACGGCGCCGGACGACAACCCGGCGGCCCCGCGGAAGCCGCGCATGCTGGGTCCGTTCCGGATCGATGTCTACGAGTACCCGCCCCCGTTTCTGACCCTGCCGCGTGCGCTCCGGGTGCTGGTCCCGGATTTCATCCGGTTCCGCGCGCTTTGGTTCGGGCTCAATGCGGGAGTCGTGCTGCTTGCGATGGTGGTGGCAGCCCGCTCGCTGGGGCGGGTTGCGGGAACACGCGCGCTCCTTCTCTCGCCGCTGGTCTGGGCTTCCCTCCCCACGCTCAGCACCTTGCAGAAGGGAAACGTCCAGGCGCTGGTGATCGCCGTGTCGATGCTCGCCATGCACCTCTTCGAGCGGCGACGCCGGGCGTCTGGAGGAGCGCTGCTGGCCTTCGCGACCGTGAGCAAGCTGTTTCCGGGCATGCTGGCCGTGTACCTGCTCGCGCGGCGCCAGTGGCGGGCGCTGGCGTGGACGGCGGGGTTGGGCGGCGCGCTCGTCCTGCTGACGCTTCTGGACCTCGGCTGGCCGCCATTTGCAGACTTTCTCGGCCATCTCCCAGGGCTCGTCGGGGGCGAAGCGTTCCCCGCGTTCCGGAATCCCTCCGCTACGGCCGTCAACTATTCCCTGCCCGGGATCGTGTTCAAGCTGAAGCTCTTCGGCCTCGCCGGCATGTCCTTCGGCGTGGCGAAGACGATCGGGTGGATCTACACGGTAGCCGCGATCTGGGCGACGGTGTTCCTTGCGCTCCGGCCATTGCGCGATGGCGAGAAGCCGCTGGCGTGGATCGCCATCCTGATCCTGGCCACTCTGCGCAGCCCGTTCCTCCCGCAGGCCTACGCGGCCTTCCCTCCCCTCTGGTTGCTCACGCTGCTGGCCGCCACCTACGCCCCCAGCACGAAGGTGATGTTCCTGACGCTTCTGGGTTGGTTGAGCCTCAACGTGTTCTGGCCGCTCGACTGGGGGATGGCTCCCCGACTGCTCGCAGTGCTGACCACGCTGCCACAAGCGGTCACCATCGTTCTCGCAGTGCTCGTCTTGCGGCGCGCGGCTGCGAGCCGACCGAGAGCCTCGCGTACGTTCGCAAGCGAAGGCGCGACCATCCCTGCAATCAGCTGACCGTCGTCAGTTTTTTGGAAGCTGCACGACGAAGCGGGTGCCCTCGGCGAGCGTCGAGGTCACCTCGATGCTGCCGCCGTGCGCCAGCACCACCTCGCGCGCAATGAACAGCCCGATCCCGAGATGGTGGCGGCCCGAACGCGAACGCTTGGCGCGCCGGACGCGTCTGAATGGCTCGAACAGGCGTCGCCGCACGTCGGGCGGGATCGGCTCGCCCAGGTTGTGCACCGAAAGCGTCCACTGCTCCTCGCCGCCCCTGCTCTCGATCGTTACCGGGGTGCCCTCGCGGCCGTACTGGAGCGCATTGGCGACGAGGTTCGACACCACCCTCTCCAGCCGATCCGCATCCCAGCGGCCATTTCCGTTGCCCTCGAAGCGAAGGCGGATCTCCCGATCGGGCAATCCCGCGCGAAGCTCCTCGACAATCCGTTCGCACAGCTCGTGCGCGTCCATCGGCGCCTGCGTCAACTCCATTCCCCGCACGTTTGTGATCTCGATCAGGTCCCCGATGATCCGGTCCATCCGCTTCGCGCTCGCCACGATGCGGCCCGCGATCTGGACGCCTTCCACCGAGAGCCCCGCTTCCTGCCCGAGCGCAAACGCCCCCATCAGGATGGCGGAAAGGGGATTTCGCAGATCGTGGCTGACGATCGCCAGCGCCCGCTCGCGCAGCTCGAGGCTTTGCTTTTGCTTCCTGGCCTCGAGCGCTTCTCCTCGCTTGGGCGGCCCGGCGGCAGTCTCAGTCCTCGCGGCCGCGCGCTCACGGCCGCCGGGGGACCCGTCGGACGTCTTGAAGAACGGGTTCGATTGGAGCGAGCCGCCGATGATGACCACCGGATGCGCTCGCTGGACGTCCAACACCACCGCACCGTTGTACTGGCGCGTCTCGTACGCACAGAGTATCGGGTCGGGGTATTTCGCCAGGACCTGGTTCAAGCGCGCCTCGTACGCGATCCACTCGTGCCAGGTCTTCTGATCCGCATTGTGAAAATTCATGTGGGCGACGAAGCGGACGAGCGGAAAGCGCGGCGCGCGTCTCTGCACGACCTCCTCCAGCAGCGCGAGCATCGCAGCGGGATCGAACTTTCCACCTCGGAGGTAGGTCTCCGGCCAGGTGCGCAACTCGAATCCCCCGCTTCTCTCCAACTCGGCCACCCGGATGCCGTCCTGCTCGAATCGTCGGGCATAGTTGTCGCGCTCGGCGGGATCGACGATGTGGAAGGCGAGCTCCTTCCGTTCGAGCCCCTCCTGAACGAACGAGAGCGTCACGCGGTGCTCGTCCTCCGGCCCGTCGAAGAATCCGCACACGTGCCGCTGGCCACCGAGGATTGCCCCGGCCAGATGGATTGGCTGCGAGGCGCTCACGCTCATGGGATCCCCATTTGCTTCCCCGCCAAGATGTTGGATGCTGCAGGCGCCGTCTTTCAGAAAGCGGATCGCGCATTTCAAGAACCGATCGTCGGCCCGGCCTCAGCGACGATGCTCCCGCCAGTAGGCGGCCGGGTGCGACTGCTCAAGCGACCCGTCTGCGGGTGGCGACCTTGGCGCGCGGTGCGCGTGACGATGCTGCGGCGGACCGAGGCAGTCAATAGGCATTGAAGCACCTGTAAGGGTCACTTCTTTTTGTTGCTGACTGTTTCAGTCACCGGCTGCGGATCGGGAGATCGTTCCCCGGATCCATGAAGTGATTGACCTCCAGCCGCTCAAGTCGTCGCCCCAGCATCAGGTCGGACGATCCGCAGACCGAGCAGCGCCGCGGTGATCCTACCCAGCGCGCCCAGGAAGAAGAGCAGCTGCGTAGCCACGAACAGGCCCGCGCGCGTGGCGAGGACGTGGGCGAGCGCCGCGCCCAGAGTGGCGGCAAGTCCCGTTGCGAGGCCGCCCGCCGACGCAAACGCTGCGAGGAAGTAGGCCCGCTCCCGCGGGCCAGAATGCGCGATCGGCAGCGAGGAGGCAATCAGGGTGTACCCGGCCGTCAGCACTCCGCAGAGGGCGGCATCGACGGCGAGGAGCCAGAGGACGCCATCGGTCGCGAAGAACCAGAGCACAGGCGAAAGGCTGAGGCCCACTGCGCAGGCGACGAGCACCGGCCCTTCACTCCGACCCGGGCGAGCGCCTGCTTGCTTCGGAGAGTGGATCCGGCGATGCCTCTCAGCGGCGGAGGGCCTCCAGCTCGATGACCCGGACCTCGCGGCGGTCCGGGAGGATCCGGTAGACCAGGCGCCAGCCTTGCACGTCGACCTGAAGCAGCGAATCCTTCATCGAGCTCCAGAATGGGCTCGATCCGGGAATAGTGCTCACCACGTCGGCGATCTGTTGGACGGTGCGGCGGATCTCTTGCCGTGGTCCGTCGGGGATCGCTTCCAGTTTGACCTCGAAATGGACGGAGTACGTCACGCGCCGACCCATTGTCCGAGGAATTCACCTGTGACCACCAAATAGGTGTGCACCTGTACGAATTCCAGCAAGAGGAGCCGGCTACTTGCCGCGCACTTCAGTGACGCGGAGTTTTTCTCCATCGCAAGTGTAGAAAAATGACCAGCCGCGAACGACTACGCAAAGGCGGCTGACGCGGATGGAAGCCCAGAACGCGCTGTCCGGAGGAATGCCCTCCATGCCTTCGGAGATCTCTTCCAGCCGAAGACGCGCCTCTTGCCGGACGTACACCGGAGTAGCTTCCACAACATGGTCATCCATGACGACGCGGCGACCCATGGCAACACCCCCGAGCGTCCCTCTCGCCATCAACGATCAGGGGTGTGACCACCCAGATTCAAGCCTTGACAGGCGCACCACCTGTCCCCTGGTGCCTCTCAAGGCCAACTGAAGAGACAGGCTTCTCTTCTCTCTTGCGCAAGCGGCCGGAGCGACGCTCCGGCGCTCGCAGGGGAGCCGGGTCGCCGACTGGCGTCGATCAGTACGCCGCTTCCATGATTCCCAACAGCTCCTTCTCCGAGCATCCGGGACCCGCCACCGGTCTGACTGCCTCGACCAGGTCCTCGCGGCGCAGTCCGTAGACAGCGATGTGCTGCGGCAGACCGAGCTCCGCGATCAGCAACTGCACCGCTGCGGCGGCGGCTTCAGCCGTGGCCGGGACTGCTCCCAGGACCGTGGCGATGCGCTGCAGCGGTTCGGGACGGCGCGTGATGAAGAAGCGCATCGCGTGCGGCAGGAGAAGACAGGAGGTGACGCCGTGCGGGATGTCGTGCCTCGAGCCGATGCGCTTTCCCAGCGTGTGGCTCAGCCCCTTCGCGGCGGGGCCCGGCAACAAGTACGACAGCCAGGCGCCAACCTGGCAATCGGTGCGGGCGGCGCGGTCGGGCGGCTTCTCCTTCACCGCGCGCAGGCCTTTGGAGAGGAGGCGTAGCCCTTCCAGCGCGGCCGCGTCGGGCAGCGGGTGTTCACCCGGCGCGAGCATCGTCTCCACCGCGTGGTCCACCGCCCGGATTCCGGTCGAGAGCCAGAGGTCGAGCGGCGTGTGCGCGGCGAGCGCCGCGTCATAGAACGCTGCCTTCGGCACCAGCTCCGGAGCGGCCACCCCCACCTTCTCCTTCGTGCCTTCCGCGGAGAAGCCGGCCGAACCAGACAGCTCCGCGACCGAGAGAGTGGTCGGCACGGCGAAGTGAGGGAGCACGGCCTTTCCCGTCAAGCGCACGCCGCGGGCCTTCGACAGGGCGTCGGGCTCCGCCAGATCGACGCCCGCTGCCAGCGACCACGCCACCGCCTTGGCGGCGTCGATGGGCGAGCCTCCACCGACCGAAAGGAGCGCGTCGGCCCTCGCTTCGCGCACTTCGCGCGCCGCCCGCGCCACTTCGCGCGCCGGCGCGTGCTGGCCAATGGCTGCCATCTTTCCGACCAGGCGCGCGCCAACCGCCGCCTCCACCGGCGCCAGCACCGCCGGGTTTCGGGCGATGCTGCCCGTGGTGATCAGGAACACGTGTTTGACGCCGGCGCGGGAAAGCTCGGCGTCCAGCGCCGAGACGGATCCCTCGCCCCAATGGATGGTCCCCGGGTTCAGGTACTGGAACGTGCCACCCATGCTGCACCGCCCCTTGAAGGGGACGGACCATATCGCTTCGGGGGTCCGCGCCAAAATGGAGAACGATCAGGGCGACCCCACCTCCACCACCACCTCCGCGGGCGCGCCCGGACGCAGCACTGCCGCCGGATTCACTGCCGGGCCCACGAATTCCAGCAGGGCCGAGCCGTCGCTGGCGCTGATGAACTCGACGCGCGCCGGAAATACCCACTGTGCCGCGCGGACGAAGGCCCGCTGCCCCGCGTGAAGCTGGTCGAGATCTTCCCGGTGGAAGTTCGCGACGATCCACACGTCGTCGGATTGGAGGATCGAGACGAGCCGGTGCGATCCGCCGATGACCTCGTAGGGGCGCGCGTCGATCTCCACGACCCGACCCTCGACCGGAGCGCGCACCGCCGGCCGGCCGAGCATCTCGATCAGCGACTCCCCCTGCTTCACGAGCTCGTTGTCGGCGACGAGCACCCGGCGGACAGCTCCATGGCGGCCGGCGGAAACAGGGATCACCTGGCCTTCGATCTCGGCATCCCGGGTGGTCACCTGCGTTGGCGAAGGAAAATTCAGTGAAGTGGTGTTCATGGCTGGCTCCGGGCTGATGCATTGGCTCCTTTCACGCCGCGTGCCGAATCCCCTTCCCTCTGGGGCGCCCAGCGGGTGTCGGATTCACGAACAGGATGGCAAGGGGGAATGCCGACTCTTCCAACACCTCCGCGCACATGGCCGCACGTTTCCGGCCGGCTGCTTTCTTGTCCGAAGGTCGGAGTCGGGTATCGTCGATGTAGGAGGTCCACGATGTCGATGCGGCTCTTCTTCGTTCTGCTCACGATGGGTGGCTCGGTGTACCTTCTCTTCCGAGAACAGGGCGACCGCCGCCTGGCGATCGGAGCGTTGGCGGCCTCCTCCATCGGCTTCCTGCTCCAACTGAACGTGATCACCCTTCGCCTGCAGTATGCGCGCAGCCTGGTCTGGGCCGCCATCGCCGTCTGCGCCGGCCTGATCTGGACCCGCGAAGGATCGAAGAACGGCGCGACCGTGGCCGCAGCGATGGCCTTCGTCTCCACCCTGACCGTCGCGCTGTCTCTCCGGCTGTTGCGATAGCCGCGGCACGATCCCGGAAATACAACCGCGCCCGGGGCGTTCGATCCAGCGATGCTGAAGGACATCGAGCCGGCGACTCCCGACGACGGGCGTCGCCGGAGCTAGCATCTTCAGCGGAAGTTTCCCGAAACCACCACTCCGGTGGGCGACACGCCGACGCTTACGTTCGGATCCTCGGGCTTCGCTGGCTTCGAGAACAGCACCGCCAGGCCGGCGCCGGTCGAGATCACGGCCGCTCCACCCATCAAGACGGTGAGCACCGTGCGCGCGGTATTCGACTGCGGCGGCGACTGGGTCACCAGGCTGCGGCCGCTCCGGTACGTCGTCCGCTGCTGCGGCTCGTCCATGGAGAGGAGGATTGCGCCTGCCCCGGCCAGCGTGCCGAGCGTAACCAGCGCCGCCACCGTGGCCGCGCGATCGCTCGGGGCGCTCGCGTCGGATCGTGGCGGTGGGGGGGCAGGAACGCTCGCCGGCTTCTCCGTCACGCTCGCCGGCCGCGCGACCGGCGCGGCCTTCTTCGCTCCGGCAGCCGCCTCCTGCAACTGCCGCTGGACGATCGCGGGCTCCCTCGCCGCCAGGGCGCAGGAGACGCTGTCTCCGCCTTCGCAGCCCTTCCTCAGAAGCTCGGCGACGCGGCTGGCCTCGTCAGTGATTCCAGCCAGGCGGCGGCAGCTCTTTCCGTCTCCCGCGCTGCACGCCTTCTCGCGGGCCTCGGCGGCGAGCTTCGCGCTGGCGGGCACGCCCTCGCCGTCTTCGAGCATGCGCGCAAGCCGGACGCAGGCCGCCGCATTTGCGGAGTCGCAGCCGCGCTGGAGCGCCGCCGTGGCGCGAGCCGGATCGCGCGCCTCGCCCTGCAGCCAGCGATCGCCAGCCTCCGCGCAAGCGTCGGACGCGCCGGTGGAGCAGGCGCGATCGAGGTACTCGAGCGCTGCCTTCGGATCCTTGGCGTCGTCGGCCGCGCGCGAAAGCTGCACGCACGCCTGTGCCTCCTTCACCTCGCAGTCGAGCGACAGCTCGGCGCGCGCGCGCAGCTCAGCGGAAGGCAGCAGGGCGACGAGCGGGGACACCTTGTCGAAGCCGTAGGTGCCCGCGAACCGCACCAGCATCTCGATCTTGGCCGGGTCGGGGACCGACCCGAGCGGCAGCACCTTGCGCAGCCGCGCCGCGTCGCGGCCTTCTTGCACCTCGGCTGCGCGTTTCCCGGCGGCATAGGCCTCCCACTGCTGTGCCCGGCTGGCGGCGATCTCGCGAAAGGGGTTCTGCCCGCGCATCCCCGCCAGGCGGCGCCACGCCTCAGCGGCCTCTTCGGGCCTCTCCTTCCCATAGGCTTCGACCGCGCGCGCCCGATCCCAGGCGATGAGCACGTTGGCATTCGCCTCCAAGCTCGGCGCTGCATCCTCCGGCGGCGGTTCGGCCGGCGCCGGCACCTCGGGAAGCGGCGCAGTGCTGATGGCGACGGCAGCCGCCGCCAACGGCTGATGGCGCGAGCGCAGCAGATCGCCCGCGGCCCCCTCGATCGCTTCCGCGAGCTCGCGCCGGGTGCTCGCCGTGGCCGAGGATCGTTGCACCAGGTCCCCGCTGCGGTCGCGCAGCTCCAGCCATGCGCGATAGCCCAGGCCTCCGCGCGAGACCTTCCCGGAGACGACGAAGTCCGCATCGAGGTCGCGGTCGACGATGCGGGCCTCGGGCGCCACGCGGCGCACGGCTTCCAGAACGCGATCGCTCAGCTCGGCGGCAGCGACCGGGTGGGCGCGCGAGCGCAACTCCAGCACCGCGATGGTCTCGCCCAGCGCGGCTGCCGCGCCCAGGGCGATGCTGGCGACGAAGAACGAAGGGACGAGCGGCCTCATACGGCACCTCCGTGAAAGACGGTCATTCACAGCGCAACGGCCCCGCCGGCTCGGCGAAGCAGGTCAGCTCGTACCCGCTCTCGGCCGCGCGCCGGCCCATCTCCTCTTCGCCGATGGCGCCGAACCGCGCCCGCAGCGCCGCCTGCGCGATCTCCTGCAAGCGGGGACTGAGGATGATCTGAAAGACGAGATCGTCGTCCGGCGCTTGCGCGCGAGCGTGCCCCAGGGGATCGCCGAGTGCCGCGTTCAGCGCGGGATCTCGCACGAGCCGCGGCACGCCCGCGCAAGGCGGACCAGGCAGCTCCACCACGCGCCCGCCTTCGAGCGCCAGGACGGAGAGGACCTCCGCGCTTCCGCCGGACAAGCGCGAGACCACCAGGCACGCGCCGGAGTTGCGCAGGTGGGCCGCAAGCTCGTCCGGGCTGCGCGGCACGAGCACGCGCATGCGCACGCCATGCATCGCGGTGGAATCGGCGGCGATGCGAGCCAGCGGCGGGGCAGGAGCCGGAGCGGGCTGCGGAGCGCTCGCAGGCGGCGACGGCCGGGCCGGGACAGCGGGCTTCACCGGCGACGGCGGGGCAGGATCGGGCCTGGCAACCGGAGGCGGCCTGGGCAGCTGTACGATCCGGATCCGCTTCTCCTGCTTCTTCGGCTCGGGCACGGGGATGGGCGCGGGCTGCCGCGCCCGCGGCCAGGGAAGCGTCGAGACCAGCCCCGCTCCGGCCAGGGCCAGCAGTTGCAGACAGACCGCCCGGAGGAGGCGGGGCGGCGCTGCGCCGTCAATGGCTGGAAGGCTGTGCATCCGCGCTCATCCCCACCACCAGCTCCGCGGCGCCCGAGGAGCTCACCTGCGCCAGGCAGGCCTCCTGGGCAGCGCCGAGGTGCATCACGACCACCTTTCCTCGCGCCGCGTCCCGGGTGATTGCCTGTCCCGAGACCAGCCGGGCCGCGCCGGCCTCGCAACGGACGTCGAGCCGCTGCGAGCTCGCCGGCGCCGCCCGGGACTGCGATGACGGCGGCGTCAGCCGGAGCAAGAGGAACTGCGCAGAGAGGAGCTGAGCCACCATCACCAGGGCCAGCAGCGCGAGGGCGAATTGCTTCTCCGCGAAGAGGCGGTAGATGAGCGCCTCCATCTCGTCGAATCCGCCCGGCCGGGCCGTCCGCGACATCATGGTTTCGCCTCCGCTGCCAGCTGCGTTTCCTGTTCCACCCAGGGCGGCAGCAGCGGCGAGCCCGGCTTTCGCTCGAGCCTCGCCAATTCCCGCAGGTAGGCATCCATCCCGCGCAGCAGCACCGAGCCCTGCAGCCCGTCTGGCAGCGGCGCCTGCACCGGCCGGAGCGCCGCCACCAGCACCACCGGACGCGCGTCCAGGCAGATCCCGATGGCGGCCACCGCCGAATCGTCATGCGGCGAAGAGCCCGTCTTCCCGCTGAAGACGATCCTGGGCCAGCGCTGCGCCAGCCACCGCAGCGTCCCTTCCCGCCGGTGCAGCGCCAGGAGGGCCCCGGTGTCGCTCAGCGCGCAAGTCCCGTCGTTC
>DATBZA010000106.1:0-3343 GCA_036513415.1 Myxococcales bacterium
GCACGCGTCATGCTCTCGACGCCGCCGGCCAGAAAGCAGGCGCCGTTTCCGGTCTCGATCTCGCGCGTCGCCGCCACCACCGCCTGCATCCCCGAGCCGCAGAGCCGGTTCATGGTGGCCGCCGGGATCTCGACCGGCAACCCAGCCAGCAGGACCGCCATCCGAGCGACGTTGCGATTGTCCTCGCCGGCCTGGTTGGCATCGCCGAAGTAGACGTCCTCGATGCTTGCCGGATCGAGCTGGTTGCGGCGCACCGCCTCGCTGACGACCAGGCCGGCGAGGTCGTCCGGGCGGACGTCCTTGAGGGCCCCGGCATAGCGCCCAATCGGGGTGCGGAGCGCGTCGACGATGACCGCTCTCTCCATCGACGCCATGCTACACGCGGGAATCCCACGACCCCGCACCACACTAAAATGTTGCCGATCATGAACGATCTCGCCCGCCAATACGACGCGGTCAACCTGATTCCCGATCCACTCCACGGCTACATCAAGATCACCAAGCGGGTCCACGGCGACAGCGTGGCCGCGGAGCAGGACCTGCTCGATCACCCATGGCTCCAGCGACTGCGGCGCATCCATCAGCTCCAGTCCGCGTGGTGGGTGTTCCCCGGCGGTGAGCATTCGCGCTTCCAGCACGCGCTGGGTGCGATGCACCTGAGCGGCGACTGGGCTCGCCGGCTCTATCCGAACCTTGGCGCCCTGGTGGGCGATGTGCCGTCGCCCGCGTGCGTCGAGGAGACGCTGCGCGTCGCGGGCCTGCTGCACGACATTGGCCACGGGCCCTTCGGTCATTTCTTCGACCAGAACTACCTCGATCGCTTCTCGATCGACCACGAGGTGATCGGCCGCGCCCTGATTGGCGGGGAGCTGGCCTCGATCATCGCCGCCCTGGGCGCCAGCCCTTCAGGTCCCTTTGCCACTGGGGAGCGGATCGATCCGCGCTGGATCGCGGAGCTGATCGCCGAGCCCGAACTGCCCGGCACGGCGGCCCCGGCCTGGGTCCGGGCGCTCAAGCCGGTGCTCAACGGCATGTACACCGCAGACAACCTGGATTACGTGCCGCGCGATGCTTACATGTGCGGCGTCAAGGTTGGGCCGGTCGACATCGAACGGCTCCTGCACTACTCGTTTCTCGGGCCGGAGGGGATGCTGCTCCACCAGCACGGAAGCCAGGCGCTGCTCCTCTTCCTGAACGCGCGCCTCTACCTGTACAACAACATCTATTACCACCGGACGGTGCGCCGTATCGATCTCCACATGCGCGAGATCTTTCGGGAGACGATCGACCGGATTCTTCCCGGCAACCCCCTCGACCACCTCGACCACTACCGGGAACTGACGGACTGGTCGCTGATCGACAGCGTCGACCGCTGGCGCCATGAGGGTGGCCGCGCCGCCGAGCTCTCGCACGAGTGGGGCCGGATCGTCCGGCGCGAGCTCAAGTGGCGCCTGATCTTCGAGGATTACTACGAGTTCTCCAACCTGCCCGATGCCCTCCTCTACCCGCAGCCGTCCGACTACGTGCGCCGCATCCGTGAGGCCCTGCCGCCCTCACTGAAGGGGGCCTCCTTCGAGGTCGACCTCGCTTCCGTCGACCCCCGGCCGCAGAACCCGTTCAAGGATCCGTTCCCCGTGAACATCTACAACCCGGTCAGCCGCGCGGTGGAGCGCAGCGCGGTCGCCGAGCTGTTCCGCCGGCTACCGATTCGCACCACGCTGGTGCGCGTCTTCACCGATGACACGTCACAGGTCGAGGCGCTCCGTGGAGCCGTGGAGCGAGCGCTCTACCGTCGCAACTCGGATCTTTTGGAGGCGGTCCCCTGATGGCGGTTCAGCCCCAGGACACGATCAAGCCGCTCACGGTGCTCGAGCTCAACACCCGCATTCACGACCTGCTCGCCGCCCGCTTCCAGAGCGTGGTCGTCAAGGGAGAGGTCAGCGGCGTCTCCTTGCGGGGCGGCCACATCTGGTTCACGCTCAAGGACGCGGCGGCCGCCGTCGGGGCTGTGATCTTCAGCAGCACCGCTCGCCG
This sequence comes from Myxococcales bacterium, assembly GCA_036513415.1. Classification (GTDB taxonomy): domain Bacteria; phylum Myxococcota; class Myxococcia; order Myxococcales; family 40CM-4-68-19; genus 40CM-4-68-19. The sequence goes on from DATBZA010000106.1 coordinate 2,035, forward strand.
CCTCCCGTTCCTGCCGGAGAACGGGCAGGAGCTGGTGCTCACCTGCCAGGTCGACTATCACGCCCAGTACGGGCGGGTCAACCTCGTGGTCAGCAAACTCGACTACGACGGCGCCGGCAAGCTGCGAGCGGCGATCGAGTTGCTCAAACGCCGCCTGGAGGGGGAGGGTGCCTTCCGCCCGGAACGCAAGCGGGCCCTCCCGTTCTTGCCGCGCTGTATCGCCCTGATCACCTCGCCGAGCGGGGCGGTGATCCATGACCTGCAGCAGGGGATCTGGGAACGGTTCCCCAACACCCGCCTGGTCGTGTACCCGGCGCGGGTGCAGGGAACGGCGTCGCAGCGGAGCCTGGTGGCCGCCTTGCGGCAGTGCGACGAGGACCAGCTGGCCGATGTCGTCATCGTTGCCCGCGGCGGCGGCAGCTTCGAGGAGCTGATGGCCTTCAACCAGGAGACCGTGGTGCGCGCCATCCAGGCGATGCGCATCCCTGTTGTCACCGCCCTCGGCCACACGTCCGACCGAACGCTGGCCGACCTGGTTGCGGACCGGGAGGCCCGAACCCCGACGGCAGCCGCGGAAATCGTGGTCCCCAACAAAGCGGACTTGCTCCGGCAGTTGGGTGAGCGCGGGCAACGGCTGCAACGCGCCGGGCTCACGGCCCTGATCGCCCCGGCGCACCAGCTGCAGCGGCGCCGCCAGTCCCTGCAGCGCCTGGCCCTCGATGCCCACGTGCGACGCCGTGACCGGATCACCCACCTGGAGGGGATGCTGCGCCAGCGCGACCCACGGGAGGTGCTGCGGCAGCGCGAACGATCCCTCGAGGAGTGCCGCCGGCGACTTCAGCGCACCTGGCAGGTGATCGCGAGTCGGATCGAGACCGGTCGCCTCGGAAAGGACAGCCTGCGGGAGCGACTGGTCGCGCTGGCGGGCCGCGGGGTGCGGGAGCGGGCGAGCAGCGTGCAGAGCCGTGCCGCACGGCTGAGCTCGCTGGCGCCGGAGCAGACGCTCAAGCGCGGATACAGCATCACCCTGGACGCGAACGGCGGCGGCATCATCAGGGGCGCGGAGCAGGCCCGCAAGGGCCAGCCGGTCAAGGTGCTGCTGGCAGCGGGCCGGCTGGAGGCCACGGTCGACGAGGCGATCCCATGAGCCTCGACGAGTCTTTGACGTACGAGCAGGCACTGGCCCAGCTCGATGCGACGCTACACGCCTTGGAGGACGGCAAGCTGAGCCTGGAGGACGCGATCGCGGCCGTCGCCCGCGGGCGCGACTACTTGCAGCTCTGCGAGCGCAAGCTGGAGGAAGCCCGGC
>DATBZA010000107.1:0-147031 GCA_036513415.1 Myxococcales bacterium
GGGCCAGCCCCAGGGCCGCCGCGGACGCGGGCGCGATCCACATGGACAGGTACGCGCCCGCAAAGTGCGTGCGCGCGCTGCGTTGTGCGTCGGCCGCGGTGCGCCACTCGAGCAGCCTGCGATGGGTGAACAGAAGTCGCCCGGCCGTACGCAGGATCGCGCCGACGCTGACGAATGCCTCGTAGGGCAGGCACGCCAGCGCGAAGGCCTCGCGCACCAGCTGCCGCGCCAGGGTTCCCGCAATCTCGCGGGCGTGGCGGGAGCGCGGCAGCTCGGTGGGTCGACGCGCCAACTCGGCGGCGGCGGCGATGAGGCCGGGCAGCACGAGGATCGCCGCCACCACCGCCGACGAGAACCACACCATGCCGGGAACGACCCAGCCGCCAACGAGCAGCGCGAACAGGGCGATCGGCACCAGGCTGCGGCGCAGGTTGTCGAAGATCTTCCACTGCGACAGCCAGGACATCGGATTCTTGATGGGGCGTCCGTCGCCGCCGGGGACGCGCCGGCAGAGCCACGCCGCAATCTGCCAGTCGCCGCGCATCCAGCGGCTGCGGCGGTTCACGTCGGCGGCGTACGACGAGGGGTAGTCCTCGAACAGCAGCACGTCGCTCACCAGGCCGGCGCGGGCGACCGCGCCCTCGAGCAGATCGTGGCTGAGCACGCGGTTCTCGGGCAGCCGCCCGGCGGTGGCCTGGCGGAACGCATCGACGTCGTAGATGCCCTTGCCCACGAACGAACCTTCTTCGAAGACGTCCTGGTAGACGTCGGAGACCGCGCGCGTGTAGGGATCGATGCCGGGCTCGCTGGCGTGGAGGCTCGCGAAGCGCGAGCTGCGCGCGCTCGCCATGGTGACGGCGACGTGTGGCTGCAGGATCGCGTAGCCCTCGCTGACGCGGCCGAGCCCAACGTCGAAGCGCGGACGGTTGAGCGGGTGCGCCATGGTGGCGGCGAGCTCGCGCGCCGAGCCGCGCGGCAGCTGGGTGTCGCTGTCGAGCGCGATGACGTACTTCACGCGCTGCAGGTACTCCGTGTCGCCGACGATGGTGTCGAAGCGCGAAGGGTCCCCGCGCAGCGCGGCGTTCAGCTCCTCCAGCTTGCCGCGCTTGCGCTCCCAGCCCATCCACACGCCCTCGCCCCCGTTCCAGCGTCGCGGCCGATGGAACAGGTAGAACGGCGGGGCGCGGCCGGGCGCAGCGTGGCGCGCGTTGAGCGCGTCGATGCCGTCGCGCGCGCGCCGGAGCAGCGCCTCGTCGCCCTCCAGCTTCTCCTGCCTGGCATCGCGAAAGTCGGTCACCAGCGCGAATGCCAGCTGCGGGTCCGGGTTGGCCAGGTGGCGCACCTCGAGAGACTCGAGCAGGCCGTCGATCTCCGCGGTGTCGGTGAGCAGGGTCGGCACCGCGACCAGCGTGCGCTGTTCGGGCGGGATGCCCTTCGAGAAGTCCAGCCGCGGCAGAAGGCGCGGTTGCACCAGCAGCGTCGCCGCCCAGTGCACGATCGCGATCGCCAGCTGGCTGCTCGCGATCACGACCAGCACCAGAAGCGTCGTCAGCATCCACGGCGGCAGTCCATCGGTCGGCGCGACGAACGCCAAGAGCGTGCTGGCCCCGGCTGTGAGGAGCGCGATGGCGCCGCCGTAGACGATGAAGCGCAGCCGCCGCAGCAGATGCCGCGCGGCCAGGAGCGGACCGCGCCGCATGCCCACCACGCGCTCGAGGCGGGTGCGGCCCTCGCCGACGAGGAAGTAGCCCACGTGCGCGCTGCGGCCTCCGCCCGCGCTGCTGGCGAGCCCAACAGCCGCCTGCGCGATCTCCTCCTCGGTCAGGCGGCTGCGCTTGGCGATGGCCTCGACGACGTGCCGGTAGCGGTCGCGCGTCGTGAAGTCCATCGCCGCGTACACGCCCGCGGGATCCCGGCTGAGCGTGCGCTCGACCACGCTCATCGCCTCGACGAAATCGCGCCAGTCGGTGGCGCCGAGGAAGCGCAGGCTGCCGATGCTGTTGCCGATGGCGACCTGGTCGGCCGCCTGGCTCTGGCTGACCAGCTGGAACATTTGCTCGAGGGTCTGGCCGCGGTCGGCCAGGCGCTGCTCGAGCCATGGGATCGGGAACAGCAGCGCGGATCCCTGCCCTTGCAGGCGCGTCGCGAACTCGGTCACGAATGCGCTGGTGAGCGGCGGGTTCTCCTTCACCATGTCGGCAAGGACGAGCACGACTTTGGCCGGCTCGTCGACCGCGGTCTCGAGCATGCGCTCGACCCAGTAGCCGGCGCGCTCGCGATCGGTCCGCCCGGCGGTCACGCTAGCCACGACCCGGCGCAGGTTCTCGAGCAGCGCCAGGCGCAGCATGATGGGGATGGCCCAGAGCTCGCCCAGGCGCAGCGGGCGCACCGCCTGATAGGCCGCGACGAACGTGCGCAGGCTCTCGCTGTCGACGCGTCCGTGCGAGTGCGAGATGAGCTCGAGCGCGATGTCGTAGACCCGTGGCATGCCGGCGGTCGGGCCGTTGGCCAGCCGGGGCAGCTCGCGGCTATAGCCACGTGGCAGGTGGCGCCGCGCGGTGCGCACCTGCTCCTCGATGAGGTAGTAGTTGTCGATGAACCATTCGGCCGCAGGCGTGATGCGCCGGCCGCGCGTCACCGCCTCGGTCACGAGCGCGTAGGCCTTGCGCAGCGAAATCTCGTTGTCGGCCAACCGGCGCAGGAGCGGGTCAGGGCCGCGACCTGGGCCGATCTCGCGCAAGCCCGCCAGCTGGCGCGCGTGCTGCTCGAGTTGGCTCACGCTGAAGAGCTCCGCCCGCATCGGCTGCTCGTCTGCGCGCGCGCCCGCGCCGCTCGGTTTGCCTAGGATCATGGTCGACCTGCGACGGCGGGAGGTGAGGGCCGGAAAGCAACAGTCTACTGATTAGAACCGCATCGCAGCGCACCCGATCTCGGGACAGAACTTCGCTGGGCCATCCTGCACGGAGATTGCCCCCTGGCGGGTGGTGCGTAGCACAGCCGCGTTGGGGTCCGCCACGATACGCGCTACATCTGAGTGCACATCTTCGTCACGGCCTTGCCAGGGCTACGAAATTGTCCTCGACACGGGCCGATGCTGGACACTGCTGCGCGGCGTGCTGAAGATTCGCTACGCTTGGCCAGCAGCCAGGCGCCCCCCCCGGGATCCCGGAGGCCCATGATGCAAATTCGCGTCGGCTTCGAAATGATCTACGACTGCCCGCAGCCAACCCCGATGATATTCAACCTCAACGTCCACTTCACACGCGTGGCCGATCTCGTCGGCCGTGATGACCTGGTGTTCGACCCGCCGGTCCCGATGGCGGTCTATCGTGACAGCTTTGGCAACTGGTGCACCCGCATCGTCGCGCCAAAGGGTCGCACGCGCGTCTCCGCCGACGCCCTCGTGAACGATACCGGAGCCGCCGACGTGATCGTTCCTCAGGCGCAACAGATTCCTGTGCAGGATCTGCCCGAGGAAACGCTGCTCTTCCTGCTCGGAAGCCGGTACTGCGAAACCGATCGGCTTTCCGAGACGGCCTGGAATCTCTTCGGGCAGGCGCCAACGGGATGGGGCCGGGTTCAGGCTATCTGCGACTATGTCCATCGACACATCACCTTCGGCTACGAGCACGCGCGCATGACACGGACAGCACTGGAAGCCTTTCACGACCGGACCGGCGTCTGCCGCGACTATGCACACCTGGCCGTTGCCTTCTGCCGGTGCATGAACATCCCTGCGCGCTACTGCACCGGCTACCTGGGCGACATCGGGCTGCCGCCGCCATACGCCCCGATGGACTTCGCTGCCTGGTTCGAGGCCTTCCTCGGCGGGCATTGGCACGTTTTCGACCCGCGCAACAATACTCCGCGCATCGGCCGAGTGTTGATCGCGCGCGGCCGCGACGCTTCCGATGTCGCGATCAGCAGCACGTTCGGCCCCAACACGTTGACGAGCTTCAGGGTATGGACCGAGGAGGTGCGCGCCGGTTGAGTCATGCCTGGTCGTTCGCCGAGTTCACAGGTGCCGCGTGCGCGGCGTCCCGGCGAGAAGAAATCCTGCAACGCGAGGCGCTCTGGAGCATCGACAACCTCACCAGGAGGTAGCACTGATGGAACGTCGCAAGCTCGGAGGAAGGCTGGAGGTCTCGGCGCTCGGACTCGGGTGCATGGGGATGAGCGAGTTCTACGGAAAGACGGACGACGCGGAGTCGATCGCCACCATTCACCGGGCGATCGAGCTGGGCATCGACTTTCTCGACACGGCGGACATGTATGGGCCGTGGAAGAACGAGGAGCTGGTCGGGCGCGCCATCAAGGGCAAGCGCGACAAGGTGGTGCTGGCGACCAAGTTCGGCAACGTTCGCGGCGCGCAGGGCGAATTCCTCGGCGTCAGCGGCAAGCCGGACTACGTGCGCAAGGCGTGCGACGCTTCGCTGAAGCGGCTGGGCGTCGATCACATCGACCTCTACTACCAGCACCGCGTCGACCCCGAGGTGCCCATCGAGGAGACGGTCGGGGCGATGGGCGAGCTGGTGAAGGCCGGCAAGGTGCGCTTCCTCGGCATGTCGGAAGCGGCGCCCGGGACGGTCCGGCGGGCGCACAAGGTGCATCCCATCACGGCGCTGCAGACCGAGTATTCGCTCTGGAGCCGCGATGTGGAGACGGAGATCCTGCCCACCGTGCGCGAGCTGGGGATCGGGTTCGTGGCTTACTCGCCGCTCGGGCGAGGCTTCCTGAGCGGCCGCTTCAAGACGCCGGCCGACATTCCCGACGACGACTACCGCAAGCATCACCCGCGCTTCCAGGGCGAGAACTTCAAGCGGAACCTCGAGCTGGTGGCGCGCGTCGAGGAGCTGGCCCGCAAGAAGAAGTGCACGTCCTCGCAGCTCGCGCTGGCGTGGGTGCTGGCGCAGGGGAAGGACATCGTGCCCATCCCGGGGACCAAGCAGCGCAAGTACCTCGAAGAGAACGTCGGCGCCCTTTCGCTGAAGCTGACCCCCGAGGACCTGCGCCGGCTCGAAGAAGCGGCTCCGCGCGGCGCGGCGGCCGGCGATCGCTACTCGCCGCAGAGCATGCGCGCCGTCAACCGCTGACGCGTAGCGCCGAGACCTTCAACGAGGAGGAGCGGGTCGATGGTCTCGTCGGCAGCAAGCGCAGCTCGGAGTGCCTGAAGCTACGCGACGGTCGAATCGATGATGCGGCCGCCTGCAAGGGCGGCCGTGTCGCTTTTCGCCAGCACCACCGAGGTCTCGATCTGCCGCTGTTCGAGGGGCATGTAAGGATCGTGCCAGCAGTCGGCGGGGATGACGCCCTTGTAGGCCTGCGCCGCGTCATTGACGATGGAAAAGAGCGCCGGCAGGTCTGCCACCCCGCAGGGTCGAATCGTCGTCGCGCTCACATCAGCCGATATCACTGTCCTGGCCCCTCCGAGTTGGGGTCAAGAACGTTTGTAGCGTAGTGTGACCTGTCGATGGGCCGTTGAGCGAACCGAAGGCTGAATGTGCCGGACTCGAGTACAACCCCGACCGCCGCTCCGGCAGGCTCGGGAGCCGCCCCGGCCCGGCGCGGACCTGGCTCCGAGAGCGAAGTACCCACCGATTCCGGCCCGAGTCTTGCGAGTCCTTGGGACGTGTCGTCTCGGATTGTCGGGCCGCTGCCGTTCCCGTTCGTGTTTGCCAGTCTCGCCTTCGTGGCTGTCAGCGTGTTCGGGTTGATGCAGGCGCAGTACCCGGGCTGGCGCGTCGGGGTGGTCGGTTTGCTGTTCGCGGGATTGATTGTGCAAAACATCCTGCCGGTGCGCGTTCGCGACCTCGCCCCGAGGGCCTGGCTGAGCATGGCCGCGGCGCTCATCGCTGCCGCAGTCACCGGCGGATTTCGAAGTCCCTTCCTGATTACGGTGATGGGCCCGATCATCCTCCTTCTCGCGATCCTCGGCTGGCGCGGGGTATCGATCGCCGCCATCGCTCTGGTCTCCGTGGCTACGCTGGCGATGGCGCTGATGCCTCGGCACTGGCTGGGCCCTGAGGTCAGCGAGCCTGCAAACACGGCATTGGCGGCATTGACCTTGATCGCGGTGGTGACCATCGCGACGACCCACGGTCGCACCATGACCCGTGCGCTCGACGCCAGCCGCGAGGAGATCGTTCGCGCCCGCGAGTCGTTGGTGCGCGACGCGTTCGCGCGCGCTCGTGAGATGGAGCAGCTGAGCGCGCAGCTCTCGCACGAGCTGAAGAACCCGCTCGGCGCCATCAAGACGTTGGTGCAGCTCTCGGCGCGCGACGCGACCGACGCGAAATCGCGCGAGCGGCTGCAGATCGCCGAGACGCAGATCGAGCGGATGAACGCCATCCTCAAGGAGTACCTCTCGTTCGCGCGTCCGTTCGGGAAGCTCCAGCGCGAGCGGGTCGATGTCGGCGCGCTGGTCGAGGAACTGCTCCAGCTTCTCGCCCCGGATGCGGCGAGATCCGGCGTGGCGCTGCGGCGTCGCGGCGAGGCCCTCGTCGACGGGGACCCGCGGCGATTGAAAGAGGCCCTGATCAATTTGGTGGCGAACGCAGTGGAGGCGACGCCGCGCGGCGGTACCGTGGAGATCGAAATCGGGTGCCGCGACAACGCCGTGGAGGTCGCGGTGCGTGACTCTGGCTTTGGCATCCCGCCCGACGTTCTGGAGAAGATCGGCACGCCATTCTTCACCACACGCGAGCATGGCACGGGGCTCGGGGTCGCCCTCGCGCGCGCGGCGTTCGTGCAGCACGGAGGAGCGCTACAGTACACCAGCGCCGTGGGCCGAGGCACCACGGCGCTCGGAATCCTGCCGCTTGCGGAGAGAGACGATGGCGCGCCTGCTGCTGGTGGATGACGACCCGGCAATGCTCTTCGCGCTGAAGGAGCTGGCCGAGTCGAACAGGCACGAGGCGGTGCTTGCGCCATCGGGTGCGGAAGCCCTGGCTCTCCTCGACGGGGTCGACGCGGTCGTGACCGACTACGCGATGCCCGCGATGGACGGCGTGCAATTGCTCAAATCGATCCGGGATCGCGACGAGTCGCTGCCCGTCATCTTGCTGACGGCGCACGGGTCCGAGCGGATCGCGGTCCGGGCGATGAAGGCAGGCGCCTACGAGTACGTCACCAAGCCGTTCGACATCGAGGAGATGGGCCTGGTCCTCGAGCGCGCGCTGGAGGCACACGCGCTCCGCGTGCAGAATCGGCGCCTGTCGGCGGAGAAGGCGCTCGGCAAGAGCATCATCGCCGACTCGGCGCCGATGCGGCGGCTGCTCGATGCGGTTTCGCGCGTCGCGCCGCGCGACATCACGGTGCTGATCGGCGGCCCGACAGGGACCGGAAAAGAGCTGATCGCGGCGCTGGTGCACGCCCAGAGCCGGCGCGCCTCGGGGCCCTTGGTGCGCTTCAACTGCGCAGCGATCCCCGGCGAGCTGGCCGAGGCGGAGCTGTTCGGCCACGCGCGCGGGGCCTTTACCGGCGCGACCCAGGCGCGCCCCGGGTTCTTCGGCGAGGCGCACGGCGGGACGCTGGTGCTCGACGAGGTGGGCGAGCTGTCGCTCCCCGTGCAGGCCAAGCTGCTGCGCGCCCTGCAGGAGGGCGAGATCCAGCCGGTGGGCACGGGGCGTGTCGAAAAGGTGGACGTGCGCGTGGTCGCGATCACCAACCGCGACCTTGCGGCCGACGCGCGGGCGGGCCGCTTCCGCGAGGACCTGTATTACCGGCTCGCGGTCGTCGAGCTGGTGGTTCCGCTACTGGGGGAACGTCGGGAGGACATCCCGACGCTCGCGGCGGAGTTCGCGCGCCGATATGGGCATCGGTTCGGGATGGAAGGGGTGCGGCTGTCTCCCGAGCTCATCGACGCGCTCAGGCGCGCGGACTGGCCCGGCAATGTTCGCCAGCTGGAGAACGCGGTGGCCCGCATGGTCGCGATGAGCGGCGGCGGCGACATCCGCGCTGATGCGTTCGTGCCGGCGAACGCGCAGGGACCCGCGACCGAGGGGGCGTTGACCTGGAAAGAGCAGCTCGACGCGTTCGAGCGGGGCCTGATCGCGGAAGCGCTTTCCGCGGCGGACGGCAACCAGTCCGAGGCGGCACGCCGGCTCGGCATGAGCCGCAGCTCGCTGATCGACCGTCTCAAGAAGTTCGGCCTCAGTTCTTCGGCTGAGTAGAGCCCCCGGCCAGCACGGCGTTCGCACCCACCGGGAAGCGCGCGATCACGGCGATCTCGACATGCGGATCCACGCCCTTCAGGACGATGGAGTAGTCACGGAGATCGATCGCGAGTGACGCGACGGTGGCGGCGCCGCCCGCAGCGCGCTCGGCGTGGAGGCGCACCGTGACCGGCCGCGTGACACCGGCGAGCTCCAGGGTTCCGTCCAGACGCCCGTGCCTTGCGATCCCCTCGATCTGCGCGAGGGGATGCCGGGCGGAACCGATCGCATTGCGAAGCGCGGAATCGAACTTCGCATCGCCCGAATCGAACGAATCGACGGGTACGCGCACCTGCATCCTCGCGCGGTGCTCGTCGAGCATGAGAAAATTCCATTCGAGGTCGTGCGACACCGCAGAGATTTGCCGGCCGCCCTTCTTCATGGCGTAGGTGATCAGGACCTCTTCCGGCTCGAGCGCGCCCGCGGCCTTCGCGGCGACCACAAGCAGCGCGGTCAGGAATCGTCGGGTCATGCCCCGCTGCAAAGCAAGATCCGCGCCGCGCGAGACAAGTCATTTTCCGCTGCACGTCGTGCCCTACTGCGACAGCCCTGCCGGATCGGCATACAGCCCGTTCATCCCACCTCGACCACCACGATCGCGCTCATCCCCGGGCGAGGCGGAACGTCCGGCCTCGTTGCGAACTCCAGCAGCACCGGAGATCCTGCTCGTACGACGCCGTCCACGCGGGCGTCGAAAGCGCGCTCGCCGACGTGGACCGTCGCGCGCTGGCCGGTATCCACGTGGACGAGCTGATCCTTCCTGAAGCTTGCCAGCACCCAAACGTCGTCCCGCTCGACGAGCGTGACGAGCGGCCGCGATGGATCGACCACCTGACCCGGCACGACAGCACGTCGGATTACCCGGCCCGCCACCGGCGCCCGTACGTTGGTTCTGTCCCGGTTCAGCGAAGCGACGCGGTACGGTGGCCGCGCTTTTCGGGCCTGCGCAGACGCCGGGGCGGGCTCCACCAGATCGGGGACTGCCTTCCGCGAACCGCCCCTCAGGATCGCGTGAGCTTGCGACAGGGTGACTGGCCTGACGCGACCGGTGCGCGAGCTGCGGCCTTGGCGCGGCGCCGCTGGCGAGGAAGGGAGATCGGCTCCGGCGGCTTCGAGCCGGGCATCGAGCTCGCGGTGCTCCAGCACGACGAGAACGTCGCCTTGCGCGATGAGCTGATCTTCCTGGGCCAGCACCCGTTCGACGCGCGCCTGCATGCAGGCAAAGAGACCGACGACGTGGCCCTCGATTTCGGCCTCCTCGCTGACCATTCTTCGGGACCCACCGGTCACTGCATGCACCAGGCATGGCTGATGGTCAGCGACCGACTCAACATTCGCGTCATTCGCGGACTCCTTGCCAAGGTGCTTTGGCGCGAGAACGTTCACTCGGGCCCATAGGGCGCTGCAGGGACTGCGCCGCCGCTACCTCCGCTCTGGGCAGGCCCCTGCAGCACACCCTGGCCGTGTGGCTTCCGCTCTCGGCTCGCCCGTTCGACGAGCACGAACAGCATGGGGATGATGAAGATCGCGATTCCGGTCGCCGTCACCATGCCGGTAATGACTGCCGTGCCCAGGATCCGCCTCGAGACGGCACCTGCTCCCGACGCGAACCAGAGCGGCAAGAGACCGAAGATGAATGCGAACGAAGTCATGAGGACCGGCCGGAAGCGAAGCCTTGCCCCCTCCAACGCGGCGTCGACGAGAGGGCGGCCCTTTTCGAGCTCTCCCTTGGCAAATTCGACGATGAGGATGGCATTCTTCGCCGCCAGACCGACCAGCATGACGAGCGCGATCTGCCCATAGACGTCAAAATCGTAATTTCGCAAGAGCAGGCCGGCGAAGGCTCCGAAAACTGCGATCGGCACGGACAGCAGCACGCTGAACGGAAGCGACCAGCTCTCGTAGAGGGCGGCGAGAATGAGGAAGACGCAGACCAACGAGAGCACGAAGACCCGGTTGCCGGTCCCGCCGGCTTTGCGCTGCTGGTACGAGATGTCGGCCCACTCGAAGCCCATCTCGCGGGGAAGGACCTCGTTGGCGACCTGCTCCAGCGCCTGCATCGCCTGATCGGAGCTGTAGCCGGGCGCGGGGGTACCGATGAGGTGGGCGGCGCGGTACAGGTTGAAGCGGTTCGTGAACTCCGGACCGAAGACGCGCCGGGTGGAGGCGACGGCCGAGAGAGGGACCATGTCGCCCCTGCCGTTGCGGACGTAGTAGCCGGAGATATCGCTGGTGTTCTCCCGCTGGTCGCCCTCCGCTTGTAGATAAACCCGCCATTGGCGGCCGAAGCGGTTGAACTGATTGACGTAGGCCCCGCCCATGAATGCCTGCATGGTCTGGTAGACGCTGCTGAGGCTGATGCCTTGCTTGAGCACTTTGTCGCGGTCGACGTCGGCATAGATCTGGGGCACCGAAGCGCGGAACACGCTGTTGACCGATCCGATCTCGGGGCGCTTGCTCGCAGCGGCCAGGAACGTGTTCAGGTTCGTGTCGAGGAACGCGACGTCGCCGCCGCTGCGGTCCTGGATCCACATGGAAAAGCCGCCTGAGAACCCGAGGCCGGGGATGGCGGGAGGCGGAAAACCGAAGGCGATCGCTTCGTCGATCTTTCCGGCGAGCTCCCGGTTGAGGCGGCCGATCACCGCGACGTCGGTGTGCTCCGCGCCCGGACGCTCCGACCAATTTTTCAGCGTCACGAAATAGAAGCCGCTGTATGTCGCCGAGCTGTAGCTCAGGAGCGAAAAGCCCACTACCGTGTTGTAGGAGGCGACCTCGGGTGTGGCAGCGAGGATCGCTTCAATCTTCCGGCAGACGGCGTCCGTCCGCTCCAGCGAGGAGGCGTCGGGGAGCTGGACATTCAGGAAGAAGAAGCCCTGGTCCTCGTCGGGAATGAAGCCCGAGGGAATGCGGCGACCCGCGAGCCCCGTCAAAGCGACGAATCCTACCAAGATGGCGATCCCGAGGACCGCCTTGCGGATGAGCAAGCGCGAGGTTTTCACGTATCCGCTGGTCGCCCGGGCGAACCAGCGGTTGAACCCCCCGAAAAACCGGCCGAGCAAGCCTTTCGAACCCTGGCGCGGCCGGAGGAGCAACGCCGAGAGCGCCGGGGAAAGCGTGAGCGCGTTGAAGGCCGAGATGAGGACGGAAACGGCGATGGTGAGGGCGAATTGTTTGTTGAGGCGCCCCGTGATGCCGCCCATGAAGGCCATGGGGATGAAGACAGACGCGAGGATGACGGCCACGCTGACCACCGGGGCCGACACCTCCTTCATTGCCTGCAGGGTCGCGTCCCGCCGCGAGAGCCCTTCCTCCATGAGGCGCTCGACCGCCTCCACCACCACGATCGCGTCGTCGACCACGAGCCCGATGGCGAGGACGAGGCCGAACAGCGAGAGCGAGTTGACGGAGAAGCCTAGCATCGGGAAGACCGCGAACGTCCCGACCAACGAGACCGGCACGGCGATCAGCGGGATCAAGGTGGCGCGCCAGCTCTGCAGGAAGAGGAAGACCACGAGGACGACGAGCAACGTGGTCTCGAGAAGGGTGATGAGGATCTCGCGGATGCCCTCGGTCACCGGCAGCGTGGTGTCCAGGGAGATGCTGTAGTCGAGGTCGGGCGGGAAGCGCTTCTTCAACTCCGCCATCGTCGCCTTGACTCCGGTCGCCACGGCAAGCGCATTCGAGCCCGGAGTCTGCGAGACCGCAATGATCAGCGCCGGCTTCCCGTCGAAACGGCCGATCTGGGTGTACGTCAGCGCGCCGAGCTCGATGCGAGCGACGTCGCTGAGCCGCACCGTCGAGCCGTCCGGGTCCAGCCGCACGACGATCTTGCCGAACTCCTCGGCCCTGAGGAGCCGTCCCTGCGCCCGGACGGTGTAGGTGAATTGTTGGCCTGGCGAAACGGGATCCGCGCCCAGGCGGCCCGACGGGTTCACGTTGTTCTGCGCCTGCATCGCCGTTACCAGATCGGACACGGTGAGGCCGAGCTTGGCGAGCTTGTCCGGCTTGACCCACACGCGCATCGCGTAATCGGAGGTCCCGTAGTTGTTGATCTGGCCTACACCCGGTACGCGGTAGAGCGCGTCGTTCAGGTTGATGGTCGCGTAGTTCCCGATGAACAGCGTGTCGTAGCTCCCGTTCGGCGAGTAAAGGGAGAAGAGGAGCAGTGGCAAACCCGTGGACTGGCGGTAGGTGAGCCCGTAGTTGGTGACGTCGGAAGGCAGAATCGCCTGCGCCTGGGCCACCCGGTTTTGCGTGTTCACCTGGTCGATGTCGGTGTTGCTGTCGACGTCGAAGGTGACCTGCAGGCTCAGCGTGCCGTCATTGGCGTTGGTCGACTGCATGTAGAGCATGCCCTCGACGCCGGACATCTGCTGCTCGATGGGAGTCGCGACCGATTCCTCGACCGTGACGGCATCCGCCCCTGCGTAAGTCGTCTGCACCTGGATCTGCGGAGGCACGATGTTCGGGTACTGGGCCACAGGGAGGCCGAGCATTGCGACGGCTCCGACGATGACCATGAGGATGGCGATGACCATCGCCACGATGGGGCGGTCGACGAAGAAGCGGGACATGGCCTATGGTTCCCGGAAAGGCGTGGCGGCCGGCGGCGCGGTCACCGAGGCGGTGGGGCTGTCAGCGGCAGGCGAGGCGTGCACGAACATCCCAGGTCTCACGCGCGCGAATCCTTCGACGATGATCTTCTCGTCGGGGCGAAGACCCTGGTCAATGATCCATAGGTTCCCGACCTGTTCCCCCGCGCGCACCGTCCGGACGTCGACCTTGCCGTCCGCTGCGACGACGCCGATCTGGTACGCGCCCTGAAGCTCGTTGACAGCCCTTTGCGGAACGAGCAGGGCTTCCTTTCGCGTTTCGACAGCGGCGCGCACCTTCGCGTACTGACCTGGGCGGAGGATGTTCCCGGGATTCGGGAACACTCCCTGGATCGCGATCGTACCCGTCTGCGGGTTGACCTGGCGATTGGTCACGACGACGGTCCCGCGGTGCGGATGGACGCTGCCATTGTCGAGGATGAGCTCGAGCGCGGGTTCGGCGCCTCGTCCGGGCTCGGCCCAGTGGTTGCCCTCGGCGGAGCGCAGGTACTCGGTCTCGGCGATGTTGAACTGGACTTTGATGGGATCGACTTGCGAGACCGTCGTCATGGTTGTCGACGTGCTGACCAGTGTCCCGACCTGCGCCTGCGCGATACCTGCGATGCCTGCGATCGGCGAGGTCACCTGCGTCCAGCCGCTGTTGAGCTGTGCCCGCGCCAGCATTGCGCGATCCAATTCCACGGTCGCGGCTGCCTGTTGTTCGGCCGCGACGTCGTTGTCCAATTGCTGCTGGCTGATGGCGTCCTGGGCAATCAGTTGCCTGTCCCGTCGGACATCCAGCCGCGCCTTCGCGAGGGCCGCCACGTCTCTGTCGAGGGTGGACGTTGCCTGATCGGCTAGCGCCTTGTAATTGCGCGGATCGATCAAGAACAGCAGCTCTCCCTGACCGACGAACGTCCCCTCCCGGTACACCTGCTTGCGGACGTACCCCTCCACCTGCGGTCTGATGTCAGTGTTGACGAACCCATCCAGGCTCCCGATCCACTCGCGGTAGATGGGCATGTCCCTCTGCACGACGTCGGCGACTTGAACAGCGGGAGGAGGCGGTGGCGGAGGCGCCGTCGCCTTGTGGCAGGCGGCGCCCGCCAGGAGAAGGGCGATGAGGTGTCGGTGCTTGATCATCCGCCGGACCTATTCACGGACCGTGCCGATGCCCCCGGGCGGCGAGAACGCGCGATTTACGCCCGGATCGCCGCAAATCAGCGAATTCGAAGCCCGAGGCACTCGCGCGGCATCGATCCTGTGTGCCGATCCGGCGTCTCTGTCGTGAATCCATCAGCCAACGGGAGCGCCGGCTGACGTCCGCGCCTGGCCCCGGGAATCGACGTGCACAGCGATCGGTATGCGGGGTGAGCACGGCTGTCCACCAAACCAACACCGATGTGCGGAGAATTGTCAGCGCGATGAAGGTGACGGAGCTCGGAGGGTAGCGGTCTGGCGCGTTCGGGCACCGTGGTGCCAGCCGGCGCCGTCCATCGGTCTCGGCACGATCCGTGAAAGGAGGCGGACTCAACAGGGGAGCTCCGCATGAAGGCGAATGCATTCGCTCGCGCAATTCCCTCGTGGCCCGGCCGCGTTGCCGCCATCGAGGCCCAGATTGACGGCGAGATCGTCCAGGTGAGGACAAAGATGCACGGGGTGGTCGAACGCGTGCTGGTCGCGAAAGGCCAGCTCGTGGAGAAAGACGATCTGCTCGTCGAGCTCGACCACTGCGAGCTCAATCGACGGATCGCCGCGGCAGCAGCCGCCCTGGACCTGGCATTGGCGAAGTCCAGGGCGAGGGCCAGCAAATCCTCTCCGGCCGCGCGGAATCCCGGAGGTGTGTCCGCACCCGTGGAGTTGCCTGCCTCGATCGAGGTGCACAGGGCGCGCGCCGCGTACATGAAAGCGCGCGTGAACCGACTCGAGACGGAAATTCGGGCGCCGGTAGCTGGCCGCGTCCTGGGACGCAGCGTGCTTGTGGGTGGGTACGTCGGCGTCTCTGAGCCGGTCGTGTCGATCCTCGAGGGCAACATGATGTGGGTGCTGGCGCGCTTCACGCCGTCGGAGTTTGCCTATCTGCGCCTCGGGCAGCACGCCTCGGTGCGCGCGGGCGGGCACCTTTTATCTGCCCGCGTCGAGGGCATCGTGGCCCAGTCGGACCCGGTGCTGCTCGAGTTTGTTGGACGACGGCCTGATGTCGCGCTGCGGCCGGGAATGGCGGCGGACGTCATCGTAGAGACCAGCTAGCGGGGTTTCGCAACCCGGTCGGATCGAGCGGCCATTGCGCTCGCGTCCGGCCCTTCCGAATCGGCGACGTACGCGGAGTGCGGATCGAGCCCGAGCGTCCACGGCGGAGCATCGCTCGCTGGAAACGACTCGGCGAGGACTTCGTCGATGGCTTCCTCGGCGCTGGTCAGCTCATCGGGACCGTCTGACGGGGCGCGCAACCCGGTCAGACGGCCTGCCTCGCCCATTACCCCTCCGGTTGGAGGTGCGCCTCGACCATCCAGAGCCATTTGTCAACACCCCGCGAGATCTCGATGAAGATGTCGTTGGTGTCCTTGTCGTTGACGCGATCGCTGTCCTCGATGGCGCTGCGGATGAGCTTGCCGAAGGCGGCCAGCGCCGAGGAAAGGGCCTCAACGTGCTGTCGCCCGGTCACGATCTTCAGAGGGTACTCGGCCAGCGTCGATCGCTTCGCGACGGACCGCGCCGTGCCTTCGGTCGACCCGCCGATCTGGACGGCGCGCTCGGCGATCAGATCGACGTAGTCTTCGACTTCCTCGTTCACTTTGTCGAACAGCTCATGCAAGGCGATGAAATTCGGGCCCTTGACATTCCAATGCGCCTGCTTCGTCTGCGTCTGTAAATCTATGGCATCGGCCAGCCGCGCATTGCACAGGTCGATCATCTGCCGCCGCGTCGTTTCGGGAAGGTCGTTCTTCGTCGGGTACATGCGTCGCTCCTCTCAGCTCGTAGTTGCTTGATGCCTGGTCGCCTGAATCGATGCAACGGCCCGTGGAAACACCGGTTAGCGCAAGGGATGGCGCAGGCCGGCCGCGTTCTTCAGCAGCGCGTCCCGGACCGCCTTCGCGCGGTTCTGCGAGACGGGCGCGTGGATGCTCCGTCCTTCGAGTCCGAGGTCGCTACCTACCGTCAGCGTCGCCCCCCCGATGACGCGCTCGAGCTCCTTGACGTAGGCCAGGTTCACCAGCCAGTTGCGGTGTACGCGGAAGAGCGGGCGGCCGAACAATGCCTCGATCGCAGCCAGGGACAGATCGATGGCGAACCTGCCCTCTGGCGCATGCACGAACGTGAGGCGCTCAGCCGCCTCGAACGCCCAGATCTTCTCCGGGTCGAGGAACACGAGGTTCTTCTTCCGTCGCGCCACAACGCGCTGCACGCTTCGGCGTCGATGCTGGCGGCGTGGCACTGCGTGTAGGCTCCGAGGAAGCGGGCGACCGCCGTCCATGTCACGATCACGACCCAGCCCGCCGGTGACTGCGGGTGCTGGGGCTTGGGCGATTTCGAGTACGTTGCGCATGAGGTCCCGGAGCGACCGCTCGTTCATTGCAGCGCGTGCCACGCCGATTCTGGCTTGTATCTGGTCATGGTGCTTGCGACCTTCTCAGTGGAGGGGCCCAGGTCGCGCTCGTACACCACGCCGTCCTGGTCGGCGACGAAGGTCATCACACCCGATGAGCGGTACTCCGCCGGGTACGCGATGAAGGAAGCGCGCTTCCCCGTTCCCTTCAAGGCGCGGAAGTAATAGCCCTGGAATGGAACCTTGTTGCCGACGAAGGTTTTAGGGTCCTGCTCGTCCGACCGGGTGAGCGCACGGCAAACGTCGATGGCAAACGATTCATTCGCACCGATGCGCCGGAACAGGATCTCCAGCGCGCCCGCTTGCGTATCGAAGGACCAGGTGCCGTTCCTGGAGATGAGCGGGAAGGGAAAAGGCCAGTTCTCGGCACCGAGGTAGAGGATGGTTCCGTCGGGTTCGCGAGCGAGGCGGTGCATCTGGCGGTATTTATCGAGGAACCGTTGGCGATCGAGATCGTCCTGGCTCTTGTCGTCGAGCGAGAAGAGCTCCCTGTCTCCTCCGAGGATTTGCGACACCCCTTGCTCATCGTCAGCCTGGACTGCCCGGTAAAGCGCCTCTGTCGCTTCTTCCGCCGAGGGGAAAGTCTTGTGGTCCACCTGAGCACTGCTCGCCGGCGCGTAGGCCGCGACGACGACCACCGCTGCGAATGCTGCCGTGACTCGAATCATCTGTGACCTCCGCCTCCATGAAATCCGCCACCACCATGGAACCCACCGCCCTGCATTCCGCCGCCGTGGAACCCACCGCCGACGCTCGACTGTCCACGGGCCGAAAAGCCCCTCGCCGCGCCGCCATGATCGAACCCGCTGAAAGCGCCGGAACGAGTGCCGGGCTGGAAGTGCTGCGCCTCTGGCCCGTGGGACTCGGGGCCACCGTGGGCCCCAGGGCCGCCATGAAAGTCCGGGCCACCGTGGAATCCTGGACCGCCATGAAAGTCCGGGCCACCGTGGAATCCTGGACCGCCGCGGTAGAAGTGGTTGCGATCGATGAAGGTGCGGCTGTGCGAGGCGTATCCGTGGTGGTCGAAGTCCACCCTCCGGTGGCGCCAATCGGCGTCCCAGTGGTGCCATCCCCAACCGAATCCGCCGAAGAAGCCGATCCCCCAACCGACTCCGAACGAAATCCCTGGGCCTTCGGCATAGAGGCCGGGGTACCAGAACCAGCCTGGGTAAGCGACCAGCGGCGGACCATAGATCGTCCACGGGTCGTATGCGGGCACGTAGACGACGTCAGGGTTTGCCGGCTGGATCACGATCGTCTGGCCCTGCGTGGTGACGTTCTCCTGGGGCGTAGTCTTGAGGTTTCCAGCCTGCTGCGCTCGCTTGCGCATGGTTTGGACGGCGTCGAGCACCGCCTGCTGTTGGTTCACGTATGCGTCCCCCAGCGACGACGCCCAGGAGAGGTTCTTGTCCATGCTTGCCAGCACGGAGGGAAATTGCGCGATCGCCTTGATGCTCGGATCCCAGGATTCCTTATCGACTGCCTGTGCGAGCTGCTCCCCCTTCAGATCGGAGTGCTGCTGCACCCAACGGTCAGCTTCCACGATTTCGGTCGGGTAGGTGGAGGCGGCGAGGATCTGCGCAACCAAGGCGTCCGGGTACAGCGCGATAGGCGCCACCAGTTGCTGCAGCTGCTCGGGAGTTTCCTGGACAATCGCCTCTCCTTGCACCGCGGCCCCTGGCTGGGTAGCTGCTGACGAGTGCGCGCAAGAGAAGAAGCACGCAACGAACAACGCCGGTATCCATGACCTCATCATCGTCTCCCTCAGCCCCGCAGGGCGGTTGACTCCCTATTGCAGCCGGCGCGCCAACGGCCGGCCTCAGCCGCTCCGCTCGCGCGGAGCTCCAATGAGCAGCTGTCGCTGTCCAGCCGTTGGACAGCCGCATCCTCGAATCGTCTGGAATCGATCAGCGCGCCCGGCGTCATCGGGGGGCCCGCCTCTCCGCTGCCGCAGAATATCCCCGCGACTCTTCCTGGGCCGCTTGCTGCCGCGTCTGGAAGGGGATTGCGATGCGTCCGAACGGCTGGCCGTCGTTCCAATCCACCAGGGTCATCTCGAGCTCCACCGCCGACTCGCGTTCGGTGACGCCTTCGAAGTAGACGACGCCCGCGACACTCCCGCCGTCCTCGACTACACCTTCGGGAAGGGCCTCGGAGAGCATGTCTTGCGTCGGTGCCCGCCGCTCCGGCCAATTCGAAGAGCGGTCGTGTTCCCATTCCGCCGGTCGCGACGTGGCCGAAGACGGCTCATTGCGGGCGCTGACCGTGCAGCGCGCCTTGATCGGGGGAATGGCTGCGTACTGGAATCCGCTGGCGCCGGAGAGGCTGAAATCCTGGTAGCTGACGCGCAACGGCTTCCAACTGTGGTTCTGGATGGTGACTCGTATCGGCGCGAAAAGGCTGCCCAGGTGCTCCGGGTCCCCTTTCCACGAGTCTCCCGCCACTTTGACGGTCACGCCCGCCGCGGTCGTCTCGGCCACGTCCTGGCGACCTGGGGCGAGTGACGCTCCAGCACCTGGTTGAAGGACCTGCTCATGCACGCAGGCCTCGAGGACCAGGAGAGAGAGCGTGGCGGCGATTGTACGCATCATCGTGTGCCCCCTTTGCGTAGGGGAGTACGGACCGCGAGCCCCTGTAGCCGCCCGGATCGGGCGAGCGGCCGGATCGCGGCGACGAGACGCTCCGGATCGGCGACGGGTGCGCTTCTTCGTTGGGGCGACAGATTTCCTGCGCTTGTCCGCGCAAGACGGTCTCCGGTCGGATCGGGTGCGTGTTGTGATGTCGCGGTTCCTATGCTTCCGACATGAGATCAATGACACAGGGTGGGGGAATGATCGCGCCGGACAACGACCGTTATGCCCGCATGCCATACCGACGCACGGGTCGCAGCGGGCTGAAGCTGCCGGCGATCTCGCTCGGGCTCTGGCAGAACTTCGGGGGCGAGCGCCCGATCGAGACGCAACGAGCCATCGTCCGCCGCGCCTTCGATCTCGGGATCACGCACTTCGACCTGGCGAACAACTATGGGCCGCCGTACGGCTCTGCCGAGGAGAGCTTCGGCCGCGTCCTCAAGTCGGACCTGACCGGACATCGCGACGAGCTCGTGATCTCGACCAAGGCCGGCTACGACATGTGGCCCGGCCCCTACGGCATCTGGGGCTCGCGAAAGTATCTGCTGGCCAGCCTCGACCAGAGCCTGAAGCGGATGGGCCTGGAGTACGTCGACATCTTCTACTCCCATCGCTTCGATCCCGAGACCCCGCTCGAAGAGACCCTGGGGGCGCTCGACACCGCAGTCCGCCAGGGAAAGGCGCTCTACGCCGGCATCTCCTCTTACTCGGCCCGGCGGACCAAGGAGGCGGCGGAGATCCTCCGCAAATTGGGAACGCCACTCCTCATTCATCAGCCGTCCTACTCGATGCTGAACCGGTGGATCGAGCCCGACCTCCTCAAGGTCCTGGGCGACGAGGGGATCGGCTGCATCGTGTTCTCCCCACTCGCGCAAGGCCTGCTTACCGACCGATATCTAGCTGGTGTCCCGGCGGGCTCGCGAGCCAGCCATCCGGGTTCGTTTTCTTCCGATCTGCTGACGGAACAAGCCCTGGCGAAGGTGCGGGCCCTCCATCAGATCGCCAGCCGGCGCGGCCAGACGCTGGCGCAAATGGCGCTGGCCTGGACCTTGCGCGACCCCCGCGTCACCTCGACGCTGATCGGGGCCAGCAGCGTGGCTCAGTTGGAGCAAAACCTCGGCGCGCTCGACAAGCTCCAATTTTTGGCCGAGGAGCTGAAAGACATCGACCGGTACGCCACCGAAAGCGGGATCAACCTGTGGGCAGCGTCGAGCGCAGGGTAAGGAGTCGTCATGAAGGTCGGGGTCATCGGGGCAGGCAGGGTTGGTTCGGCGTGCGCATTCGCCCTCGTGATGCGCGGCGTCGCGCGCGAGGTGGTGCTCGTCGATCGAACTCGAGCCCGCGCCAAGGCGGTAGCCACCGATATCCGCTACGGCGCTCCTTTGTCGGAGTCCACCGACATCCGCGATGGCGATTACGCGGACCTGGCGGGTGTCGGGGTGGTGATGATCACCTCGGGCGTGAACGAGAAATCCGGAGGCGCGACCGATCGCAACGATCCAGAAGGACGTTTGCGGCTCCTGGACAAGAACGCCGACCTCTACCGCGAGCTGCTTCCGAGGATCCTCGCGGTGGCGCCAGAAGCCTTGCTCCTCGTGGTCACCGATCCGCCGGACCCGCTTGCGGACCTTGCGCGGGTCCTCGCGAAGCACGACCGCGTCCTCAGCACCGGCACCTGGCTCGACAGCCTGCGCTTCCAGACGCACCTCGCATCCATCTTCCAGGTCCATCCCACCTCGGTGGAAGCGCAGATCCTCGGCGAGCACGGCACCTCCGAAGTCTTCGCCTGGTCGGGAGTGCGGATCGGCGGGGTCCCCTTGAAGCAGGTCGCCTTGGAGCGGGGGGTGTGGCTCGAGAAGCTGCGGGAGGGAATCGAGCGTGACGTCCGCTACGCGAACATCGCCATCATCGAGGGCAACGAGGCCAGCCAGTACGGCATCGGCATGGTCTCCGCTCGAATCGCGGAAATCGTGTTGCGCGATGAGCGGGCGGTTCTGCCGGTCGGCAGCTACAGCAAGCGGTTCGGCGTGACATTGTCGTTACCCTCGGTGCTGGGACGCGGCGGAGTGCGGGAGACCTTCCAGCCTGAGCTCGCGTCGGAAGAGGAAAGACTGCTCGCGCGCGGCGCGGAAACACTCAGGAAGGCGGCGGCGCGTGCCGGAGCTTCGGCGGGATGATCTCGGGCCGCGGGCGGATCACGGCGGACGCGGGCGCGAACACGCCGTGCACGAGGGTGCGAATGCACCGTCTGGTTTGCCGGGGAGGGGGTCTCGTTCCCCGAGGAGCCCCTCTCGTCGGACAGGGTCGATTCGGCTGGCCGCGCCGCTAGTTTCTACCTCCACGACAAGGAGGAAACGACATGATGAGCCGTCTGCGCGAATGGGGATTTCCGGTGGGCCTGCTGCTGGTCTGGACGATTGCTGCTGCGTTCACCCTGCATGCGCTCATCGGCATGCAGTCGACCCTGCAGTCAACTCAGGTCCCGCCGCAATCGATGCAGGTCGTGCGGCAGCCGGCCGCGGCCGGGGCCGTCAACGCTGCTCCCGCGTCATGATCGCGGGCGAAGCAGGTACGTCGAAGCCCAGGAGGATGAAATGAGCTTGAGAACTTCCCTGGCTACTCTACTGATTCTGTTCTCTTCCGCAGGCGTGGCACGCGAACGCTCTCGCCCCATCGAGTCTCTCCCGCAGGCGGTGCTGCCTCACCCGACCGCCGAGAGCGATCGGTCCCTTGAAGCCGCGCCACGCTGGTCTCCTCAAGCACTCGCTGAATGGCGCGGCCCCTGGGTGGAGCACCCGGGACCGTACCCGGAGTTGTATGACCATCGTTACATCACCTGGTAGGTCTCCGTGCGGGAGCTCCACCCCACTCAAGGAGCGTTGCGCGGGTCGTCCCAGTCGAGCTCTTTCTCGAGTCTGAACGATCCTTCGCCGGTCCCGTCGCGGAACGTGCCCTCCATCGTTTCGCCGCTCGAGATGCCGTCGAAGACGCCAATCTGCGGGACCTCGAAGTGGACCGAGCGGCCGAGGTGCACCTCGCTCAGCACGATGGGCGTGAGCGCCCGGCTGCCCCAGAAGAAGCCCTGGTAACCGCCCTCACTTGCGGAGAAGCGGAAGTCGGCGGGGCTGCGCGCTTCGCCCTTCGCCAGCACGCCGTGCCACGGTCCGGCGAACGCGCCCGCGGGGCTGCGCATGTTCGCCGAGGGACCGGTGCACGAGGAGAGGACCAGCATCGATAACGCGATCATCTTCATCGAAATCTCCCGGCGGCTGAAGGTGCCGCTCTCGAGAGTTCGATTGCGAGGCCGCGTCGCGCATTCCCCCTGGAAATAAACGAGCAGTCACTCCGGTCTCGGGCTCCCTCGATGCTCCCCGGGATTTCCGGGAGCAGGGCCACCAAGACCACTCACCCCGTCTTTTATTCCCTGAGGAATGCAGCTGGGGCCGACGCGGTCGGGATGCGCAAGGCACATTCAAAAAGGAGAACCATATGAAAACGATCAGCCACATGTCCTCGAAGTACATGCTCTCGCTCGCTGCGGCACTCGCGCTTTCGACTGCCGCAGCTGGCGTCGCCCGCGCGAATCCGGTCCCGACGACCACCGATGAAGCTCGTGCCCTCGCGGTGGCTACAGTCTCGCGCGCTACCGAGGCGACTGTCCCACCGAACGACGCCGTTTTCAGCACGGATGAGGCTCGCGCGCTGGCCGGCCGTTCGGCCGCGGTTTCGTCCGAGGGCTCGGCGGCCCCGGCGTTCGTGACGAGCTCGGACGAAGCCCGGGTCGGGAAGGACGTCCGCAGCCCGTCACGCGTTGCCGCCTGTGCCGTCACTCCTTGCTGAGATACTCCCCGAGCAAGTCGCCCCTGTGAATTGGGAGCCTGTGCTAGAAAACCCGACGATCCGGCCCCGCACCAGGTCCAAGGGGCCGGCACGGAGGGAGGCACTCCCTGGTGGGCACCAAGCCTTTGATCCTCGTCGATCCCCTCCCGCGGACGCTCGATGCGATCTGTGACGCCGAAACGCGCGGGCGCCTTGAAGCGCTGGGCAGGCTGGAAATCTCGGAAGATCGACCGATGCCGGATGCGGAGGTCGACCGGCTGCTCCCGGAGGTTTCCGTTCTGATCGGCCAGACCGCAATGTCGCGCGCCCGGCTGGACCGAGCGAGCCACCTCAAGGCGATCTTCAACGTCGAGACCAACTTCCTCCCCAATATCGATTACCAAGCCTGTCAGGAGCGCGGTATCTGGGTCCTCAGCCCTACCGCTGCATTCGCGACCGTGGTCGCCGAGGCGGCCCTGGCGATGGCGATCGACCTGGCGCGCGGCATTACAGCGGCCGATCGCGCCTTCCGCGCGGGCGCGGAGAAGTACGGCCGGGCGGGTAACGCAGGCTGCTTCCAGTTCACGCAAGCGCCGGTCGGTCTGATCGGGTTCGGCGACCTGGGCCGCGCGCTGCGCGCTTTCTTGGTGCCGTTCAGAAATCCGGTAACCGTCTACGACCCATGGCTCCCCGACGAGTTGATCCGCTCGCATGATTGCCGGCCGGCGCCGCTCGACGAGGTGCTGTCGACCTCCAAGGTGGTGTTCGTGCTCGCTTCCGTGACGACGACGAACCAGGGTTTCCTGGGAAAGCGCGAGCTGGACCTGCTGCAATCAGGCTCCGTCTTTCTCCTGATGAGCCGCGCGGCGGTCGTCGACTTTCCGGAGCTCGTGCGGCAGACAAAATCGGGGCGCATCAAGGCTGCCATCGACGTTTTTCCAGAAGAGCCCGTTCCTGCTGGCGACCTGGTCCGCGACGTTGCGGGCGACAACTTGTTGCTCTCGGCGCACCGCACTGGCGGCATGCCCGAGGCCATGCACCTCATCGGCCGCATGACCGTGGCCGACGCGGAGTTGATCCTGCGCGGGCTGCCACCCCAGCTCTGCCGTCGTGCAGACCCAGCCGTGGCTAGCCGCCTGCGCAGCAAGCCAGTGGGCCTATCGCGAGGTTCGTGACGTGCAATCTGAGCGGCGCGCCTTTCTGACGCGCACTCCTGCCGCACGACATTGCAGGACAAAACGGGCAAATACGGCCTGGCCCGCACTGAACACAAGTAGCCCGACGCCCCATCTGGCGCCTGACCGCCCGCGGTTCTGGTCCGCGAAGTGCAAGGGCCCAGTTGCACATGTCGGAATACATCGACGAACAGGAAGATGAAGCGCTGGTGAGGCGGGCCCGCCGCGGCGAGGCCGCTGCCTTCGTGCAGCTCTCGATGCGCTGGTGGACACCGCTCTACCGCATCGGATGGTACCTGTTGGGGAGCAAATCCGGCGCTGCGCAGATTGCGGAAGCGACCCTCTTGCAGGCGCTTCGCTCGTCGGGGTCGCTCGCAACCGGCGTTCCGCTCAGGATATTTCTCCTCCAGCTCGCGGTTCGCCTCGCCATGAAGCGCCGTCCTTCGAGCTCGCGAGCGCTCGAGCACCAGACCGAGGCAGAAGGACTTCCTCAGGCGCTCAAGCGGGTCGATGACGCGGATCGCGCTGCGTTCGTCCTGCGCGAGGTCGAACGGCTCTCGCCCGAGGAGGCAGCCGCCGTTCTGTGCACGTCACCCGAGGACATCCGGGCGCGGACACACCGGGTCTACCTCTTCCTGATGGGCTTTCTGGGGCAGACAACCCCCGAGCTCGATTTTTCCCGGTCCCGGACGATCTGAGGCCGTCCAAGACCGCAGCGTCAGCCCGAAGGCGCGACCTGGAACCCGAGCATCAGGGTCTCCACTCCCGGGTTGTGCCTGGTCAAGCCGCCATTCGAGAGATGGCTGAACGACACGAAGACACGCACCGGCGACGCGATCAGCCACGACAGCTCGATCGACGAACGAAACTCGATCGGGGAGCCAAGGTCGCGATTGCCCTGCGAGAGCACGATTCCGGGGGCGAACCCAGGGCTGACCTGGACACCTCCAGGAAGGGGGAGATCGAGCACGAGCCCGGTGAACAGATATGCGCCGCCGCTGCTGCCGGCCAGCACTCCCATGACCGGTCGGACGGGTCCCCATTGCCAGGGTGCGCGAAGGTCGACTTGGAACCCCACTTCGTGCGGTAGCCCTGCCCGCAGTCCGTACTGTCCGCTGGAGACCCCGACCGACGTTCCTCCTGCGAGCGCGGGACTTGCAGCGAGCAGCAAGACCGCTAGGACCGCTGTCGCGTCACGCTCCGGGGCCGTCAGTCCGCCGCGGCGTCGCTTCGGGCTGGATCGAAAGCTCATGGTCGGGTGCACGCCGTTCCGACACCTTGTCGAGGAATCGAGCAAGATACCCCCCATCCGCCCGTGAAGACGAGACCGTCATGCGGTTGCCACCGGCTCCGCGGCTGGCCGGCGGGAGCGGAAGAATGCGACGCGGTCGAGCACCTTCTCCTGGAAGTCCTCCAGATACAGGTAGATGACAGGCGTGATGTAGAGGGTGATGAACTGGGAGACCACCAGTCCGCCCACGATCGCCAGGCCGAGCGGACGGCGCGAGGCGCCGTCGGCGCCGTATCCCAACGCGATGGGCAACGCGCCGATCACCGCCGCCACGGTCGTCATGATGATCGGCCGGAAGCGGTCGATGCTCGCCTGGTGGATGGCCTGCTCGGCGGTGGCGCCCTCGCCGATTCGCTGCAGCGCGAAGTCGACGATCATGATGCCGTTCTTCTTCACGATGCCCATCAGCATGAACATGCCGACGTAGGCGTAGAGCGAGGCCTGCTCGTGGAAGATCCAGAGCGTGAGCAGCCCGCCGACCAGCGCCACCGGCAGGCTCGAGAGCACCGTGAGGGGGTGCACGTAGCTCTCGTAGAGGACGGCCAGGACCACGTACATGACGAAGACGGCCAGCAGCATGAGGATGGTGAGGTTCCGCACCGTGTCGCGGAAGGTGAGCGCCTCGCCCTGCAGGCTGGCCCGCACCGTGGACGGCACCACTTCGCGGGCGGCGTTCTCGACGAAGTTGGTCGCGTCACCCACAGCCACGCCCGGCTTCAAGTTGAAGAAGAGCGTGACGCTGGTGAACTGGTTCAGATGGTTCACCGCCTGCGGTCCCAGGACGGTGCGCCACTTCACCAAGGCGTTGAGCGGCACCAGGTTCTTGCCGTCGTCGGACTTGATGTAGAGCAAGGACAGGTCCTCGGCGTTCGCGCGCTCCTTGTCCTGCACCTCGAGGATCACCTGGTACTGATCGTCCGCCTTCTTGATCAGGTACTGGTAATTCTGCGAGTAGGCGTTGCGCAAAAGCGCCAGGATGCGCGTCTCCGACACGCCGAGCACCTTGGCCTGTTCGCGCAGGATGTCGATTTCCAGGTTCGGGGTGTGGTTGAAAAAGTCGGAGGAGAGGCTGGCGAATCCCGGATAGGGCCGCAGCTTCTCCATCAGCTTGCCGCCCGCTTCGTAGACCTGATCGGGGTTCACGCCGGAGATCGAGAACGCGTACTGCCCCTGGTTCTGGCTGGTTGCCCCCGTGCTGATCTGCAGCACCGGATACGGGCGCAGGAACGGGAATACGCCGGGGATGGCGGCGATCCGTCCCATCAGCCGACCGGCGACGTCGGCGACGGGCGGCCGTCCGTCCGGCTTCAGGAAGATGTAGGTCAGGCCCTGGTTCGAGGAGAGGAATGCGCTGAGCCCGGTGACCGAGATCGACCTGTCCACGCTGGGCTCGTCGCGGACCGCCTGGCTGACCTTTTCTTGAAGGTCCTTCATCTGTTGCGGCGAGGAGCCTTCCTGGGCGATGAACACGCCGTTCACCACTCCGCTGTCACCCGGCGGCAGGAAGGTCTTGGGAACGACGATGAACAGCACGATGGTGCCGGCGAGGCAGACCGCCCAGATGCCCGCGGAGATCCAGCGCCGGTGCAGGAACCAGTCCAGCGACCGTCCGTAGAAGTCGAGCACCCTCTTCTCGACGCGGCCGACGATGCGCTCCATCCAGGTCTTCTTCGCGCCGTGTCCTCGGTCCGCGAGCATCCTCGAGGTCATCAGCGGGGTGAGCGTCAAGGACACCAGTCCCGAGGCGAAGATGGAGATCACGATGGTGATGGCGAACTCGCGGAAGATGCGGCCCACCAGCCCCGGCATGAACACCAGCGGGATGAAAACTGCCGCCAGGGAGATGGTCATCGAAAGGATGGTGAAGCTGATCTCCTTCGCGCTGTTCAGGCTCGCCTCGAGCGCCTTTTCTCCGCGCTCCATGCGTCGGACGGTGTTCTCGAGGAAGACGATGGCGTCGTCCACCAGGAACCCGATGGCCAGGGTCAGCGCCATCAGCGAGAGGTTGTCCAGGCTGTACCCGAGGAGCTTCATGGCGATGAAGGTGAGAAGGAGCGAGAGCGGCAGCGCGACCGCCGGGATCAGCGTGTCGGTGGCGCGGCCGAGGAACAGGAAGATGACCGCCACCACCAGGACGAAGGCGATGACGAGCGTCTCGCGCACGTCCTTCACGCTGTTCACGATGGTCTGCGAGCGGTCGTAGATGAGCGTGGCGCGGACGGAGCCGGGAAGCTCGGCATTGATGCTCGGCAACAGGTCGCGCACGCTCTGCGCGACTGCCACCGCGTTCGCGCCGGCCTGCCGCGTGACTGCCACGACCGCGGTGGCCGACGGGATCTCGTACCCGCGCGCCCAGAAGAGCAGCTTGACCCGCTCGTCCTGGACAGTCTCGGTCGCGTTGGCCACGTCGCGGAGGTACACGGGCGCGCCGTTGCGCGTGCCGACGATGAGCGAATCGTAGCTCTCCGGGCGCTCGAGCTGGCCGCGCGGCGAGAGCAGGGTCGTGCCGCTGGGCCCGTCGAGCTGGCCGGCCCCGGTGTAGCTGGTCCCGGCCTTGATCGCGCCGGCCAGGTCGTCGACCGAGATTCCCCGCGCCGCCATCGCCGAGGGATCAGCCTTGATGCGCACGGCTGACTTGCTGCCGAAGACGTTCACGCGGCTCACGCCCGGGAGGATGCTGATGCGCTGCCCGACCTGCGTGCTGGCGTAGTCGTACAGCCGTCCCGCGGTGACGGAGTCGCTGGTCATCGCGATGTACATGATCGGCTGATCGTTGGGGTTGGTCTTGGAGAAGGTCGGCGGCGAGGGCAGGTCGACGGGAAGCCCCCCGGTTGCCTGCGTGATGGCCGTCTGCACGTCGGTGGCGGCGCCGTCGAGCTCCTTGGTCAGGGCGAACTGCAGCGTGAGCGTCGCGTGTCCCTGCGTGCTCTTGCTGGTCACCAGCTCGAGCCCGTTGATCTGCATGAACTGCCGCTCGAGCGGCGTGGCTACGTTGGCCGCCATCGTCTCGGGGCTGGCCCCGGGATAGTCGACGTCGACCTGGATGACCGGATAGTCGACCGTCGGCAGGTCGTTGACCGGCAGTTGGAAGTAGCAGAGCGCGCCGAAGAGGATCACGGAGACCGTGAGCACCACGGTCATCACCGGGCGGCGGATGAAGGGCTCGGAGAGATTCACGGCTGGCTCCTGACCTGGCCGCCGGGCGTGACGGCGAGCTGGCCGGCGGTGACCACGCGCTCGCCGCTCTTCAGGCCCTGCGCGACGGCGACCAGGTCTCCCTGGCGCTGTCCGACGGTGACGGGGCGCAGCTCCGCCGTCGAGTCGTCCTTGACGACATAGACGAAGAGGCCCTTGGCCGAAGTTTGCGTCGCGGTGGCGGGGACGAGCACCGCGCCGTTCTGCGTGCCGAGCACCAGGCGGACCTTGACGAATCGTCCGGGCCAGAAGCGCCAGTCGGCGTTCTTGATCGTGGCGCGCAGCTTCACGGTACCGGTGCCGTCCTGCACGGCGCTGTCGAGGAAGGTGAGCGTCCCACCCCTTGGCTGATCGGGCTCGTCGGGGAGTCGCACCTCCACCCTGGCGTCTCCCGCCGCGATGGCCCGCTGCACGGAGGTGAGATCGTTTTCCGGGATGCTGAAGTCGGCGTACATCGGGTCCAACCGCTGGATCACCATCAGGCCGCCCGGAGCGCCTGGACCGACGACGTTTCCCAGGTCCACCAATCGCTGCCCGGCCCGTCCGTCGATGGGCGAGCGGATGTAGCAGTACTCGAGGTTCAGCTTCGCGGTGTCGACCGCCGCCTGGCTGAGCCGGAGCTGGGCTTCGGAAACGGCGACCGCGCTGCGGCGCGAGTCATGGTCCTGCTGCGAGATGGCGTCCGTCTGCAGCAAGGCCTGGACGCGCTTGAACTCGAGCCGGGCGAGCTCCAGCTCGGCCTGGTTCCGCGACACGTTCGCCTCGGCCGACTCGAGCTGCGCCCGGTAGGGACGCGGGTCGATGGTGAAGAGCAGGTCCCCGTGTTTCACCGTCGCGCCGTCCTTCACGTGGATAGCCGTGATCCGCCCGGAGACCTGCGGCTGGATGGTGACCACTTCCGGCGCCACGTTCTTGCCGATCTGATCGAGGTACACTGGCACGTCCCGCTCGACGGCGGTGGCCACCGTCACTGGTGCCGGAGGGCGCTGCGGTTGCGCCTGGCTCCGCGAGGGCTGGGCACCTTCCACCCGCTTGCATGCGGGCGCCAGCGCGAGGAGACCGAGGACGAGCAACTGCTTGTGGGTTTTCATGGCGTTCCTTTCCTTCCACTGTCTGCGAAGAGGCTTTGTCCGGACGAGAGGCGCAGCTGCGCGCGCGCGTTCACCAGGTCCGCGTCCGCCTGGATCCGGCTCACCTCCGCGTTGAACGCGTCCCGCTGCGCTTGCAGGAGGTCGAGCTGTGTGATGGTCCCGGCGCGGTACCGCTCCCGCGCCTGCGTGGCGGCGTGGAAGGCGGCCTCGCGCCCGGCGCGCGCGGAGCGGCTGCGAGCGATGCCGGCGACCACCGTGTTCCATTCGCGGTGGATGGCGTCGCCGGCCGAGAGCTGGGTGCGGAGCTCGCGGGCGCGGGCCGCATCCGCCGCCGCGCTTTGCACGCGGACGTTGGCGAAGTTGGTCAGGTCCAGGGACCAGGTCAGGGTCAGTCCGGCCTGGTAATACCAGTTGTGCCCGGTGAACCCCGGAGCGTTGGTCCCGTGCTCGGTGAACGTGCCGGCGATCGACGGCAGGAACGCGAGCCGCTGCGCATCCGTCTCCTGGTCGGCGGCGCGAGTGTTCGCCGAAGCGGCCGCGACCGCTGGAAGGCGGGCGAGCCCGGTCGCGAACGTTTCCAGCTCGGGCTCCGGGTGAAGGTCGTCGGACAAAGGGGCCACGGTCGAGACGTCCGGCTGCACGCCGGACGTGGACTCCAGCGAGCGCGCCGCGAGAGCGACCTGCAGCTCGGCGTTGGCGAGCTGCTGGACTTGCTGCTCCACGTCTGCGCGGGCCCGGTCCACGTCCAGTGCCGCGGCGGTGCCGGCTTGGTAGCGCGCCTGGGCGAGACGGAGGCCCTCGCGGGAAACGTCGAGCGCCGAGCGCGAGGCGGCGACCAGAGCGAGATTCGCGACGACCTGGTAGTAGCCCTGGACCACCTGTCCTTCGACCACCAGCCGCGTCGCCTCGAGCTGATGCGCGAACGCCTCCGCGCTCGTTCTCGCCGCGCTGACACGGCGGAAGCCGGCCAGATCGATGAGCGGCACCGTCAAGGTCGCGCTGCCGTCCCACTGATTGGTCGGGACGAGGGTAATCGGGTTCGGCGGCTGGCCCGGCAGGGCGATGTCGATCGTCGATCCGTACTGGTTGCGGGTATAGGACCCGCGAGAGGTGACGCCGGGCAGCACGCGGCCGAGCGTGGAGTCGGCCTGCGCTTGCTGCTGCGCCAGGTTCGCGCGCGCTTCCAAGTCATCCGGGTTGCGCTTGCGCGCGCCCACGACGAACTCCTCCACTGGCTGGAGCGCCAGCGAGGGCAGCGAGCAGAGCGCCAGCAGCGCGAAGGGCAGCGCCCCGATGGAAATGTTTCGACCGATCTGTTGCATGAGGTCGGCGCGTATTCACGCTTCGTGCCGAAGCGACCCGACTGCAGCGGCGCCCTCTGTCGGCCAAGGTTAGGATGTCGGAATGCTAGACAGGCTGAGGGACGAGTGGTCCAAGAGTCCGACACTCACAGAATATTCTGCTGACGGGCGTATACTGACCGGCATGAACAGCGCAATTCCCGGATACGGCCCGATTCTTGCGGACCACTCGGGCGTGCCGACCCCGGACCAGGCGGAACGATGGTATCGCGCGCGCGCTACCGCGGCTTACATGAGCGCAACCCGCGGCAAGCTAGCGTGGATCATCCCCCTGGACGTCTTCATCGTGGGCCTCCTGGCGTTCGTCGGCTATCCGCTTCCGCGAGTCCTGGCGCTGGCGGCCACCTTGACCGCATCGCTGGCCATGTTCGTGGTCTGGATCTCGCGCAGCTGCTCGGACTGCCTTCCCAGCGTGACGTCGGCACAGGGCGAGACGCTGCGGACGGTTCCGCGCTTCCTCCTGATGTTCCTGGGAATCGCGCTGACGGGCGGGGTCCGCAGCCCGCTGTTGCCCACCATCCTGCTTCCATTCTCCGATCTGGTCATCAAGAACGGGTGGTCTCGCATGGCGAAGACCATCCTCGTGCTCATCGCAGGCGGCCTGTTCGCGATGATCGTGCTGCCCGCACGCTGGTTCGGGCCGGACGTGCCGCAGCCCGCATACTGGATCCTGCTCCTCGCCATCCTCGTCACCGCC
The DNA here is from genome assembly GCA_036513415.1 of Myxococcales bacterium. Classification (GTDB taxonomy): domain Bacteria; phylum Myxococcota; class Myxococcia; order Myxococcales; family 40CM-4-68-19; genus 40CM-4-68-19. Next base: position 31,672 of record DATBZA010000107.1, read on the forward strand.
GGCGCCTGGCACACCCGTTACGCGCTGGTCTTGACCCGCACCATCGGCGACAGCGCTTGCCAACTGGGACGGGCGCGCGAAGAGGTCGTGTACCGGGCGGTCGCCCGCGCCCGCGAGATGGAGCAGATCGGCTTGAAGCTCTCTCACGAGCTGAAGAACCCGCTGGCGGCGATCAAGGGGCTGGTGCAGCTCTCCGCCCGGGCGGCCTGCGATCCCGACTCGGCCGAGCAGCTCCGCGTGGTCGCGGCCGAGGTGGACCGGATGGAGAGCATCCTCAAGGAGTACCTCTCTTTCTCGCGGCCCCTCGAGTCGCTCCAGCCACGGCGGATGGCGCTCGGAGCGCTCGCGGACGAGGTGCTCTCGCTGATGGACGCGCGGGCTGCGAGCGCGGGCATCGCGCTTCGCAGACGCGGCGATGCGATCATCGAGGCCGATCCGCGCCGGTTGAAGGACGCCCTCTTCAATCTGGTCGGCAACGCTGTCGAGGCGACCTCGGAGGGTGGCAAGGTCGAGGTCGAGATCGACGAGATCGAACGATCGGCCCGCATTTTGGTGCGCGACTCCGGTCGGGGAATGCCGCCGGAGGTGCTCGACCGGATCGGGACCCCGTTCTTCACCACCCGCGACGAGGGCACGGGCCTCGGGGTCGTGGTGGCGCGCGCCGCGTTCGCGCAGCACGGCGGCTCGCTCGTGTATTCCAGCGAGCTGGGGCGGGGAACCACTGCGGTCGGAACATTGCCGCTCAGGTCCGCTCAGAGGAGCCACGATGGCGCGGGTGCTGCTGGTTGACGACGAGCCGGCGCTCCTCTTCACCCTGAGCCGGCTGCTCAAGTCGCGCGGCCTGGAGCCGGTGCTGGCGCATTCGGGGAAGGAGGCGCTGGCGAAGCTCGACGGCGTGGACGGAGTGGTGACCGACTACTCGATGCCCGACATGGACGGCGTGCAGCTGGTCCAGTTGGTCCGCGAACGCGACGACTCGCTCCCGGTGGTGATGCTGACCGCGCATGGCTCGGAGCGAATCGCGGTGCGGGCGATGAAGAGCGGCGCGTACGAGTACGTCACCAAGCCGTTCGATATCGACGAGATCGCGTTGGTCCTCGATCGTGCCCTGGAAGCCAGGGCCTTGCGCGTGCAGAACCGCCGTCTGACCGCGGAGAAAGCGCTCGGCCGGGCCATCGTCGGCGACTCTCCCCCGATGCGGCGGCTCCTCGACGCAGTCAGCCGGGTCGGATCGAAGGACATCACCGTCTTGCTGCGGGGCGACACGGGAACCGGAAAGGAGCTGATCGCCTCGCTCATCCACGCCGAGAGCCGGCGCGCGGCCGGACCGCTGGTGCGGTTCAACTGCGCAGCCATCCCTGGTGAGCTGGCCGAGGCGGAGCTGTTCGGCCACACCCGCGGCGCCTTCACGGGCGCCGCCCAGGCCCGGCGAGGCTTCTTCGCAGAGGCGAACGGTGGAACACTGGTGCTGGACGAGGTGGGAGAGCTGTCGGCGCCGGTGCAAGCGAAGCTGCTTCGCGCCCTGCAGGAGGGAGAGATCCAGCCGGTAGGTGCTGGCCGGGTGGAGAAAGTCGACGTGCGCGTGGTCGCCTCCACCAACCGCGATCTGGCGGCCGAGGTCCGGGCGCACCGATTTCGCGAGGACCTCTACTATCGCCTGGCGGTGGTGGAGCTGATCGTTCCGCCGCTGCACGAGCACCGCGACGACATTCCGGCGCTGGCAGCCGAGTTCGCGCGCCGTTACGCGGAGCGGTTCGGAATGGAGGACGTACGCCTCGCGCCCGAGCTGGTCGAGGCGTTGCAGCGCGCGGACTGGCCGGGAAACGTGCGGCAGCTCGAAAACAGCATCGCGCGGATGGTGGCGCTCGGCGGTGGCGGAGAAATCGGCTTGCAGGCATTCACCGGAGCGTCGTCCAGGATTGCCGAGCCGGGTGCGGAGCCGCCGCCGGACGGCACGCTGAGCTTGCGCGAGCAGCTGGAGGCGCTCGAGCGCAGCGTGATCGCGCGGACGCTGGCGTCGGTGGCGGGCAATCAATCCGAGGCTGCCCGCCGGCTGGGACTCAGCCGCGGCTCGCTGATCGATCGCTTGAAGAAGTACGGATTCGCGGCGAGCGCGACGGACTCAACCGCGTAGCCTTCGCAGTCCTCGTCTCTTCTCTTCTCGCTACGAGCCCATGCCGAACCTCTGACATGAGGGTTGTCGAAATTTGATCAACGGGCGTCGGGGCGCTGAGCAAATGTTCTGAGCACGGATTTCCGGCGCTCGTCGACACAAGACAGTCTCCGGTCGGATCCGGCGCGTTGCGTGACGTCCCGATTCGTAAACTCGCCTCATGAAGCAAACGCAAAAGAGCTACCACGCAAACCAGGACGCGGAACCATTACCGGTCCGATCAAGGAGACTCACAATGTCAAAGCTCAGCATCTCACTTGCCGCCGCACTCGCGCTCTTCGCCGCCACAGCCGGTGTCGCGCGCGCGAACTCGATCCCGACCAGCACCGACGAAGCTCGCGCACAAGCGGGTCAGTACGTCGAGGGGCTTGGCAGCCCCGATCTGTACGCGGCTGCCCCGACGAACGGCGCCATCACCAGCACGGACCAGGCTCGCGCGCAGGCCGGCCGCTCGCTCCCTGCCGAATCCGGGGCCTGGGTGGCACCCATGATCGCAGAGAACGAGGATGAAGGGCGCGCGGCCGCGTACGAAGGCCGCCAGGTCCCGATCGAGAAGGAGCCAGTGGCGGTCGTCCCGGCAGTTCCCGGCACGACTGAGGGAAGCAATTGACGACCACGGAGCACCCGGGACCGCGTGTCCCGGGTGCTTCCCTTTGTCTCTGGACGGGTTCGTGACTCCTCCTCGCCAGTCGCCGCGGCGCAGTCCACGGTTGAAGGGCCCCAGGCCAGGCCCGCCCTGGCAGATCGAGGCGAACCGGATCAAGCTGCAGGGCTTCATACGAGGCGAGGTCAGCGCCCTGATGGCATGGGGAGCAATCGGAAGCGAGGCCCGATATGAGAACGTTACCGGTCGTCTTTCTGTTTGCGTGGGTGGGACTGCCGACGGGTCCGGAGCTCCTCGCTGAGGCCCTGCGGATCTCGGTCGCTGGGGCTGCTGGCCGGCGGCGACATCATCCTCGTGCTGGGGGGCATTGAGGTTTCCGCGGACGCCGCGTCGTTCGACCGGATCTACGGATACCTGACCAACCTGAAGCCCGGAGACATGGTCGCGGTCAGGGTCCTCCGCGACGGCAAGGTCGTCACACTCTCCGGACGAGCCCAGCGGCTGTAACGCCGGCCGATTGCTCTACGTCATTTCAAAGGGGAACTCCTACTTTCGTCGGCGGGTGCTCGGTACGGTGGGTGGCCGATCGCGCGGGTCGGTGCCGTATCCAAACTCTGTTTCGCCGGTGGTTCCGACGAAGGGCCCGCCCGTCTCCTCAGGCACCTCCGCGTTGAGGTTGTCCTCTGCTGAAGACTGGCCCGACGTTGCGGCCTCGACGGATTCCTCCCCGAGCTCCTCGGCGAGATCGTCGTGCTCAGCCCCAGGAATGAGGGCCTCGGCGTCTTCGTGTTCGCGCTCCGGCTCCGGCCGACTCGGTTGTGAGGACGCGTCGCGTTTTGTCACGGAACTACGTTTTTGTCTTCCGGCCACCATGTCCTCCGACCTGATCTCAACCGATCGCCGAAAGAATAACACCACCCGTTTCCGCTGCACGTCACTCGGATGCGGCTTAGGGGCTACGCAGGAGGGCGTACATTCCGGTCATGAGACGCGTTCCAGGCGAGGCGCGAGCTCGCGGTGTGATGGCATCGAGCGGCCAGAGCGCTATCATCCCGCGCAAGGCGGAGTGCCTTTCGGAGGTACCGATGGGAACCAACGACCGCCCCGTGCAGTTTGCAGGGGGCATCCTCGGCCAGCAACGTCACGTTTGCGCCTTCTTCAGCAGCATCGACGAGGAGCACAGGGTCCTTCACTCGTTCATCAAGGACGGCCTTGACGGCGGAGAACGGGCTTTCCACATCGTGGACCCCGACCTCCGGGAACAACATCTGAAGCGACTCGCGGAGGGGGGCATCAATGTCGAGCAGGCAATGGGCACGGGCCAGCTGGAGGTGCGGCCATGGCAGGACGCTTACCTCCGCGGAGACCGATTCGATCAGCACGCCATGCTGGCCTTGCTCGAAGAAGTGCTCCAATCGGCCGCAGCAGGAGGATACCCGCTCACGCGGCTGCTGGCGCACATGGGATGGGCGCTACTCGACAAACCAGGCGTGGAGGACCTGCTCGAATACGAGATTCGCATCAACTACATGCTGCCAAAGTACGACGACCCGGTGATCTGCGCGTACGACCTGACGAAAGTTCGCTCTACCGTGGCGATGGACCTGATCCGGACCCACCCAGTCGTGATCATGGGCGGGTTGCTGCATGACAATCCGTTCTTCGTTCCTCCTGACCAGTTCCTCTTCGAGTTACGTGAGCGACGGCGATCGCAACGGCGCGAGCAGGCGAGCTGAATGTACCCAGAGCCCGATGCCGAGATCTTCCGGCTGCGAACGGCGCTCAGGGATCTCGTGTCAGTGTCCACCATCCCGATGGCGTGGCTAGGGAGGGAACCGTCCGAAATCGCCGGCGGCGTCGCCGAAGTGCTGATCGGATCGCTGTGCCTCGATTTCATTCATGTCCGCCTCTGCGATCCCACGAGCGGTGCCACGGTCGAAGTCACGAGGGGGGACGCGTGGAAGGCGTTTCCGCGATGGCTGCAACGGCACCTCGCCAGCGCCGGCCGGCTGTCGGGAAAGGAAGTCATTCCAGACGTTGGCGACGGAGCGCAGCCCTGCCGCGGTCTTCTCGTTCCCCTGGGTGTCGATGCGCAGGGCGGGTTGGTCGCTGCAGCCTGTCATCGCATCGACTTTCCCGCCGAGATCGACCAGCTGCTGATTTCGGTGGCCGCGAACCACGCCGCTACGGCATTTCAGAGCTCACGAGCCGAGCAAGACCTTCGTCGGGCCCGCCGTGAGCTCGAGACAAAGGTGGCGGAACGGACGGCGGAATTGCGGCGGGCCACCGCCGAATTGCAAACGATTCTGGATGCCTCGCCGGTCGGGATCGCGCTGTTCGGCAGGGATCAGGCCATCCAGCGCTGCAACCCGGCATTCGAACGCATCCTTGGATGGAAGGCCGACATCGCGGACCGTCCCGTTTCCCTGCCTGAGACCAATCCCTCCTTCGAAGGGTTTCTCCAGCACATTCATCCCGAGGATCGAAACGGGGTCATCGAAGCCCTCGACAGGGCAACCCGCGAAAAGACCGATTTCGAAATGGATCTCCGAGCCGTTCATCTGGACGGAACGATGAGATACCTGCGCGGAATCGGTCATCCTGTGTTCAACGCATCCGGCGATGTGGTCGAATACGTCGGCACGGTCACGGACTTGACCGAACGCAGACAGCGGGACGACGAGCGCGAGCGACTCCTGGCGAACGAGCGGACGGCCCTCGCCGAGGCCGTAGCTGCGCAGCAGCGGTTCCGCGATCTCGTCAACTCGGTCGAGGGGATCGTCTGGGAAGCGGATCTGCCGGGCTTCCAGTTTTCGTTCGTGAGCAAGACGGCCGAGCGCATCCTCGGATACCCCGTGGAGCGCTGGTTGACGGAGCCGACATTCTGGAAGGATCACCTTCACCCGGACGATCGGGATTGGACTCTGCAATTCTACCAGGATGGAGTCAGCTGCAAACGGGACCACGATTTCGAATACCGCATGATCGCCGCCGACGGGAGGGCCGTATGGCTGCGAGACCTGGTGACCGTTGTGGTGGAAGGGGATCGCGCCACCCGCGTCCGCGGCGTCATGGTCGACATCACCGAGCGCAAGCAGGCAGAGCAGGAGCGTCAGGCCCATCTGTGGTTTCTCGAAAGCATGGACAGGGTCAACCGGGCCATCCAAGGCACGAACGACCTCGAGCAGATGATGAGCGATGTGCTCGACGCAGTGCTTTCGATCTTCAACTGCGACCGCGCATGGTTGGTGTATCCCTGCGATCCGGAGGCTTCATCGTGGGGCGTGCCGATGGAGCACACCCGGCCGGAGTTCCCCGGCGCCTTCGCGCTGAGGAGCGGCGTTCCCATGGACCCGGACGTCGCCCGGCTGCTCCGGACCGTGAGGGCTTGCAGCGGGCCTGTCCGATTCGGGCCAGGCTCGGAGCATCCTCTGCCGGCAGAGGTGGCGAGGCGGTTCAGCGTACAGTCCCAGATTTCGATGGCCGTCTACCCCAAGGGCGATCGAGCCTACATGTTCGGGCTCCACCAATGCTCGTACCCGCGGGTTTGGACGCCGCAGGAGGAGCGGCTTTTCCAGGAGATCGGACGAAGGCTGACGGACGCGCTCACCACCCTGTTCATGTTCCGCAACCTGCAGGGCAGCGAAGCCAGGCTCGAACAGGCCCAGCGCGTCGCGCATATCGGTTACTGGGACTGCGACATCGATACCGATCTGGTCACCTGGTCAGACGAAACCTACCGCATCTTTGGGTTGCCCCCGCAGGACCACGCGATCACCGTTTCCGAGTTGCATGAACGAACCCACCCAGAAGATCGGCAGATCAGGGCCCGGGCAGTGGCGGAGGCGGCGCGTGGCGGTCCCCGATACGACGCGGACTACCGGATCGTGCGCCCAAGCGGCGAGGTGCGCTTCGTCCACAGCCAGGGCGATGTGACCAAGGACGCGTCGGGCCGGCCCCGCCGCGTCTTTGGCACCATCCAGGACATCACCGAGCGCAAGCGTACCCAGGACTCGTTGCGCGAAGCCCAATCGGAACTCGCCCACCTGGCCCGGGTGGCGACGGTCGGCGAGCTGGCGGCGTCGCTCGCCCACGAGTTGAGCCAACCGCTCGCCGCCATCAACACCAACGCCAGTGCCTGCCTGCGCTGGCTCGGCCATGACCGGCCCGATCTCGACGAAGTGACCGATGCCGTGCGGCGCATCATTCGCGATGGGAAGAGGGCCGGCGAAGTGATCGTGCACACGCGCGCTCTGCTGAAGAAGTCTGGGGGAAAGCGCTCGCCCTTCGATCTCGCGGACGCGTTCCGCGAGGTCGTGGCTCTCGTCCAGCCTGAGCTGTCCCGCCATCGGATTCTGCTCCACCAGTCGCTCGACGAGGATCTCCCTTCGCTGTTGGGCGCCCGCGTCCAGCTCCAGCAGGTGGTCCTCAACCTGATCATGAACGCAATCGATGCGATGGCGGACGTGTCCGACCGCAGCCGGGAGCTGGTGATCCGGGCGCAGCGACACGACAGCGACGGCCGCGAAGGCGTGCTCGTCGCAGTGGAGGACACGGGCATCGGCCTGGCACCGGAGACCCTCGAGAAGGTCTTCCACCCGTTCTACACGACCAAGGAGCACGGGCTCGGGATGGGCCTGTCGATCTGTCAGTCGATCATCGAGGCGCACGGTGGACGGCTCCGGGCCACCCCGAATGCCGGCCCCGGCGCCACGTTCGAATTCGTCCTCCCGGCAAGTTTGGAATCATGAAGCCCTGCGCGACGTGGCGCCAGTCGATCGAAACGTTCGGCGGCCTCGTGCGTCAAAGACGGTCATGCTCAAGGGGATTGGTGTGTCGGCGGGCGTCGCGCAGGGTACGGCATACGTGGTGGCCGATCGCTTGCAGTCCACGGTTCCGCAGCGAAGGGTCCGGGCGTCCGAATTGGACGGCGAGCGCGCGCGCTTCGATGCGGCGGTCGCCCGCGCGGACGCAGAGCTCCTCGCCTTGCAGGAGGAGGTGCGCGAGAACATCGGTCCGACCCAGGCGGACATCTTCGGCGCGCAGAGGCTGGCACTGGGCGACCCCTTCCTGCGCGAGCAGGTGCTCCGCTCGGCGGCGGAGCAGCGCATCAACGTGGAAGCCGCCGTGTCGGAAGTCTTCGACGAGTACACCAGAAGCCTGGAGGTCGCGCGGGACGGCCATCTGCGCGCGAGGGCGGCGGATATCCACGACGTACGAAAACGATTGCTCTCCGCGCTGGCAGAGCAAGGAGGCCTCGCCGATCCAAGAATCCCCGAGGGGGCGATCGTGGTCTCCGAGGAGCTCTTGCCCTCGGTGACCGCGCGCCTGGAGCTCGACAACGTGCGGGCGTTCGTGACGGAGAGAGGCAACAGGTTTTCCCACAGCTCGATCCTGGCACGCTCGCTGGGAACGCCGGCGGTCGCCGGGGTGGCCTCCGCATCGAAGACGATCAAGACCGGCGATCGACTCATCGTCGATGGAGTGGCTGGGATCGTTTTTGTCAACCCGGAAACGTCGATCGAGCGCGAGTACGATCGCCTGGCGGCAGATCTAAAATCCTCGAAGGAGGAGTTACGCCACCTGGTCGATCTCTCCTCCGTCACGCTCGACGGCACGACGCTTCCTCTGCTGGCGAACGTGAACAAGTTTTCCGACACCGAAGCCGCGTTGCTCTACAACGCCGACGGGATCGGCCTCTATCGGACGGAGTTCGCCTTCTCCATCCGCACCGCCTTTCCGACCGAGGACGAGCAGTACGAGGTCCTCGAGCGCGCGGCGGAGCGGATGCATCCGCGAAAGCTCGTCCTCCGGCTGGTGGATCTGGGCGGCGACAAGACCCTCACGTACTTCCCGCTTCCTCCCTCCCGGAATCCCTCCCTCGCGGAGCGCGGCATCCGGCTCTTGCTCCGGCACGTCGACGTGCTGAAGACGCAGCTGCGCGCCTTCCTGCGGGTGAGCGCGCGCCATCCGGTGTCCATCCTGGTCCCTGTGGTGATCGGGGTCGAGGACGTCCGGCAGGTGCGCGAAGTCGTGCGGCAGGTGCAGGACGAGCTCTCGGCGGAAGGAAAGCGCTTCAATCCCGCCATCCCGATCGGCGCCATGATCGAGGTGCCATCGGCCGCGCTGATGGCTCGGCCGTTGGCGAAGGAGGCCGACTTCCTCAGCCTCGGGACCAACGACCTCGTACAGTACGTGCTGGCCGCCGACCGCGAGGACGAGACCACGGCACCCTACTACCAGCCCTTGCACCCCGCGGTCCTTCGCCTCATCGACTCGGTGGTCGAGGGCGCAAGGAGCGCCGGCAGGGAGCTCGCGATCTGCGGTGAAATGGCGGGAGACCCGCTGCACACCGCGTTGCTGCTCGGGCTGGGACTGCGCGAGTTCAGCGTGGCGCCGCGCCAGATGCTCGAGGTGAAGGACGCCATCCGGAGAACGCACCTCGGCGAAGCGCGGCAGCTCGCGCGCATCGCTCTGGAACTCGGATCGGCCGCCGAAGTGGAGGCGCTCTTGAACGAGTACCAGCCGATGCGCAAGTACGACTCGACCGTGACCTCCGGTTCGACCACTTTGCGCGACTTCTGATCCAGCGGCACCGCTGTCTCGAAGCTGAACAACAGGAGTCGAGCGACACGACGCCTTCCGGTTCGTGAGTGCGGGCTGCGTCTGGCGAGCGCGGCTCCGGCAAGGCTGCACGTGGTCCGGATGTTGCTCTCCGGCTCAGCGAACGTGAACGCAACCGACTTCAAGGAGAGCAATGCATATGCTGACGAAGAATCGTAAAGGGCCCTGGCGAAAAGCCGTCCTGATGGGCGCCTTGCTGTTGGCCCCCGCGCTGAGCGCGGAGGACCGTTCACCCAAGTCCCAATCCAGGCAATGGCGAGTGGCGGGACAGAATCTGGACAATAGCCGGAGCCAGCCGAAAGAGCACTCGATCACCGCGGCGAACGTCACCGGCCTGAGGGAAAAATGGGTGTTTACGACGGGTGGAGACGTCTCTGCGACTCCCACCGTGGATGGTGACGCAGTCTACTTCCCCGATTCGGGCGGCAATCTGTTCGCGGTCGAGAAGAAGAGTGGCCGCCTCATCTGGTCTCATCAGATCTCCGAGTACGATGGTGTGGCCGGTTCCATCTCTCGTGTCAGTCCTGCCTTGGATGGAGACCAGGTCGTCATTGGGGACATCCTCAGCTCCAATCAGGTCCACAATGGCGCGAACGTGATCTCGGTCGATCGGAGATCAGGAAGACGCCGGTGGATCACGCAGGTGGACAGTCATCCGGCAGCAATCATCACTGGATCGCCGGTCGTCTTCGATGGGGTCGTCTACGTGGGGGTCTCTTCGATCGAAGAGACCCTGGCAACGAATCCAGCCTATCCGTGCTGCACCTTTCGCGGCAGCGTGGTCGCGCTCGACGCCAGGTCCGGTGCGATGCTCTGGCAGACCCACGATATGCCTGACAACGGCGGTCAACAGGGCGGATACAGCGGCGGAGCGGTGTGGCAACCACCGGCGATCGATCCAAAGCGCGGTTCGCTCTTCATCGGGACCGGCAACAACTACACCGCGCCCGCGGAGGTGGAAGCTTGCCAGAACGCGGATCCCACCGCGAACTGCGCGGCGGCTGATGATTTCTTCGACACCGCCCTTGCATTGGATCTGAAGACCGGGCGGATCAAGTGGTCGAAGAGGCTGCAGGGGAACGACACCTGGACGGTCGCGTGTGTGCTCCCTACAGGACCGAAGGCGAACTGTCCCGTACCCACCAGCCCGGATTTCGACCTGGGAGGATCGGGACCCAACCTGGTGGGCGGCATCGTCGGCTTTGGTCAGAAGAGCGGCATCTATTGGGCGTTGAATCCCGATGACGGCCACATCGTCTGGAGCGCGGCGGTCGGTCCAGGCGGTTCGCTCGGAGGGATCCAGTGGGGTACCGCGACCGACGGACGGCGTATCTATGTCGCCATCGCGAACAGGAACATGATGCCTTACACGTTGGTGCCCTCGGGACGGCAGATTACCTGGGGTTCGTGGAGCGCTCTCGATGTCGACACTGGGACGATCCTCTGGCAAACCGCGGACCCCACTCCAGGCACCATGGACCTGGCCTCGGTGAGCGTTGCAAATGGCGTCCTGTACGCGGGCTCCTACTCGGGGCAGATGTACGCGCTGAACACGATCACCGGAAACATCCTCTGGGGCTTTGCGAGCGGGGGCTCGGTACTGGACGGGCCATCCATCGTGGACGGCACCGTCTATTGGGGATCGGGTTATCGAAACATCCCCCCCGGAACGGGAAACAACAAGATCTACGCGTTTAGTGTTTCTGGTTCGGACGATCATGAGGAGCAGTCGGACGATCAAGGCGAGCATTGATCGGATTCGAATGCTTGCGCCAGCCCCGTAGCAATCCAGCGATCTCGTGGCCCGGCGGTCCATCCTCGGATGCCGCCGGGTCACCCCGCAGCTGTGTCGTCAGGCTGTCAGGAATCGATCAGTTCACGACATGAACGGGGTCGCTCGCCTCGGAACGGCGATGGCACGTCGCCTGCATTTCGGTGTTGAACCAGTGGAGGAAATCATGACGAGCCGTCATCCCCTTGCCGCCCCGGCGGCGATCATGCTTGCGCTCACCGCCTGCGCATCCGTCGACGTGCGCACGGTGACGAGCCCGGCCGCGAACCTGGGCGGGTTGCACACGTTCGCCGTCATGCCGCAACCGGAACGGCGATCGGCCGAGGCGCATCCGACGACCGACCCGATGCTGGTGAATTCCATCAGCAACCGCGCGTTGCGCACCGACCTCGTCACGGGATTCCAAAACCGCGGCTACGTGCTTTCCGACCATCCGGACTTCGCGGTCGCGTACTATGCATCGGCGAGTGAAAAGCTGGACGTCGCAGAGTGGGATTATGGCTACCGGTATGATCCGCTCTGGTGGTCCGACCCTGGGCCCTACCCGCCGGCGGTCACATACACCGAGGGGACCGTCATCGTCGACGTGATCAATCCCAGCACCAAGGAGCTGCTCTGGCGCGGACAGGGAGTGGCCCGGGTGTCGGATGACCAGGGGCAGTACGAGCAGGACCTGGGGAAGACGGTCACGGCGATCCTCGACAAGTTCCCGCGGGCGGCGGGGGGTTCGTAGACCTACGCCCCTCGCGGAGCGGCAGGCAGCGTAAACCGCATGGTGGCGCCGGGACCGTCGTTTGGCGCCGCCCAGATCTTCCCGCCGTGCATCTCGACGATCGAGCGACTGACGGAGAGTCCCATGCCCAGGCCGGCGGGCTTCGTCGAGAAGAATGCCTCGAAGATCCGCTCCGCCTGCTCCCGGTCGATCCCGCGGCCACAATCCCTCACCTCGACCAGCACGCCGCCCGAGGCCTCGCGCCGCGATCCCACCGTCAACTCGGCCGACCTGCCCGTCACGTCGGCCATTGCATCACGAGCGTTGAGGATCAGGTTGACGAGCACCTGCTGCAGCTGGACCCGATCGCCCACGACGACCGGGAGATCGTCGTTCAGCTCGGTGCGGATGGCGACTCGTTGCCGTTCCAGCTCCGTGCGCGTGAACCCGAGCGCTTCACGAATGACGTCGTTGACGTCCAGCGCATTCCGGTCCGTCGTGCCTCTCTTCACGAGGGCGCGAATGCGTGCGAGGACCTGGCCGGCGCGCTCGCCGTCCTTCACCACGCGCTGCGCTGCCCCCCGGGCTTCGTCCAGGTTTGGCGGGTCGGCGGCGAGCCAGCGCCGGCAGGCATTGCCGTTCATCACTAGCGCAGCAAGCGGCTGGTTGACCTCGTGCGCGATCGAAGCGGTGATCTCTCCCAACATCGTCACGCGAGTGACCCGCGCGAGCTCCGCCTGCGCCTCGCGCAATGCTTCCCAGGCCTGCATGTGCTCGGTGAGATCGCGAGCGATGACGAGTGCCGACTCCACCCGATCCGAGGCCGGCCGCAGGGGCGTATAGCTGACCGACAGGTAACGCCGGCCGAGGCCCTTGGAGCTGACCCAGGCCGCATAGCTGAGATCTTCTCCCGCGAAGCACCGGTTCAGTGCCGGCCCCACCCTTTGCTCCAAGCCGTCCGTGTCCAGCAGCTCAGACAAGTGCGTACCGACTGCGCTCTCGGCAGGCAATCCCCAAATCCGCCCCATTCCGGCGTTGGCGCGTTGACACCGGTAATCTCTTCCGATGATGCAAACGCCATCCGGTGAAGCCTCGAATACCTGCGCGGTCAGATATTGGGCCCGTTTACGCTCGGTGATGTCGGTGAGCGTCACGAGGACGTTGTCGAGACGTGCGGGCGGTGGTGGGAAGGTGGCCGTGACCAGGACCGTGAGCTTCTCCCCCTTGAGGGTCCGGAGATCGCTCTCGGCCTCGAAGGACGTCCGGCCCTCGGCGATCGCGATCAGCTCGCCCTCAAAGACCTTTCGCGTCTCGGGCACGAACACCTTGTCCAGCGACACCAGGAGCTCATCCTTGCTGTCCGCCGCAAACAACTCGAGCGTGACGTCGTTGACGTCCACGATCTTCACCATCGAGATCGCCTGGTCCACGAATTCCGGGTGGGCGGCGACGTACTCGCGAAAATCCTCGATGCCGTCTGCCTTCGACTCGTCGATCGCCGCCTTGATCTGAGAGAAATCTTCTTGCCAGATGGACACGCTGACCATCTGGAAGATGTGTCGATATCTCCTCTCGCTTTCGAGCAGCTTCTGTTCGGCGCGTTTGCGCTCGGTGATGTCGTTGTTGGTCTCCAGCACCCCGGCCGGCCGTCCCTGCTGGTCGCGCTGCAAGGACCAGCGGCTCGCCACCACCACCTGCGTGCCGTCGCGTTTCGTATGGACGAGCTCCCCTTCCCATTGACCGGTCCGGTAGAGCTCGGCTTCGATCTCCGGGAGTTGTGCGGGGAAGGCGGTCTGCGTGAGTTGATGGGAGACGCGTCCGACTGCCTCCGCCCCCGACCACCCGTACCGCTCCGCCGCGCCCCGGTTCCAGTACGTGATGACATCGTTCAGGTCGCGCACGAAGACCGAGTCGTGCGTCAGATCGAGGAGGCTCGCCTGCTTGTAGGCCTCCGCCTCCACCCGCCGGCGCTCGAGGACCTCGGCCTGCAGCCTCTCGTTTGCGAGGGCGAGGTCACCGATCCTCGCCGTCAAGTCGTCGTGCGCCTTTTGCAGCTCCGCTTTCGTGCGTCGCTGTGTCCCGGTGATCCAGGCGACGAGCAAAGCCGAGAGCGCGAAGACGAGGAGGTACCACGCGTCGTCGATCGTGACGGGCCGGAAGATCCGTCGCGGCGCCATGATGAAATGATCCATGGCCAGGAGCGAGAGGCCGGCGGCGAATAGACCGGGGCCGATGCCACCGTACCAAGCGGTCACGATGATCGCGGGAATGAACGGTGTGCCGCGAATCCCCGGGCGGTTGAGCGCCAGCGTGGTGAGCAATGCCAGAGCGACGCTCGCGATCGCTACGCCATATCTCAGAATCAACGAGACCGATCGGCCGGGTGCCCGAAGGCGACTCCAAATCGCTCCGCTCATGCGCGCAGCCCAAGAGGAGTGTCTGGAGGCTGGCGGGCCGCTCACGTCCCTCACGAGCCCCGAGCATAGCCGCCGGCCTCGCACCACGCCATTCCGGCGCGCTCCTTGCACTCCTCGTCGTGATGACGACACGTCCTCCGGTGCCTCCGTTCACTCAGGAATCAGCCGCTCAGAAAGTACGATTGGCCGAAGATGGCTGGAACTCCCGCGATCCGGAGAAGGTCGCCCTGGCCTATACGCCGGATTCGCGCTGGAGGAACCGCTCGGAGTTCGTCAACGGAAGGCAGGAGATCGTCGCCTTTCTTGCGCGCAAGTGGAACAAAGAGCTGGACTATCGGCTGATCAAGGAGCTTTGGGTCTTCGGGGGACCTCGGATCGCAGTCCGCTTCGCGTATGAGTGGCACGATGACTCTGGGAATTGGTACCGCTCGTACGGCAATGAGAACTGGGAATTCGACGAGAATGGCCTGATGCGGTTGCGGCTGGCCTGCATCAATGATCTTCCCATCAGGGAATCGGACCGGAAGTATCGCTGGACCCTGGGCCGACGTCCGGATGGTCATCCGGGATTGACCGACCTTGGTCTCTAGCCCCGGCGCCGCAGCCAACTCAGGGGCTACGCTTGAGCGAGGTCATTCGGCAGTTCCGGTGTGAGATGCCGTTCCAGGCATCACTCTTGCTAGGTCCACTTGCAACCGGGCGCAGGAAAGCCGCTGTCCCCGGACTCAAGGAGTGCGCAATGAAATCGATCTGGATCTTCGCTGCCGCTGTATTGGCCGCCGCTGCCTGCTCGCATGCGCAGCCGCCTCCTTCCGCCTCAACGCAGCCGGCTGTGGAAGCAGCTCCGCCCCCCGCGCCGCCCGTTCCTGCCGTGGCAGAGGAACCGGCGCCGGCTCCGCGAACCGTGGAGGTGGAGATCGTCGCAACCAGCGTCTACTTCGACTTCGACAGCTCCGAGCTGAGCCCGGAAACGCGAACCACGCTGCAGACGTTCTTCGAGCTGGCGCGGCAGCGCCCGGACAAGGACCTTCGCATCGAGGGGAATTGCGACGAACGTGGCACGCGGGAGTACAACCTGGCGCTCGGGCAGAGGCGCGCCGATGCCGCGAAAAGCTACCTCGTGAACCTCGGCCTGGATGCATCGCGCATCACGGCGATCAGCTTCGGCAAGGAGCGGCCGCGCGCGCTCGGAGACGACGAGGCGGCCTGGAGGCAGAACCGTCGCGATGATCTGATGGCGGCAACGGAGGCCGTGAGCCAGGCGTCCCGCTGAGTCACGCTTGCCGCCCCTGTTTCAGTGGTCGTGCCGGGGCGACGTTGCACAGAGATCCGACACCCCATGTCGATGAATCGATCAAAGAAGGCGCTCTCTTCGAATTCTGAAGGCTTTGTGACCGCCGGGTCGTTGGTCCGGATCCTGCTTCCCTGCTGCCCTGAAATGATGATCTCGCCCAAGCAGCTCGACGACTCCGTTGCGTCCGACCAGTCGCTGGCTGATCGCGCCCGGAGAGGGAGCGGGGCGGCGTTCGCCGCGCTCGCAACGCGGCACCGCGAGGCGGTGTACGCGATCACGAGGAACATGTGCGCGACCTCGGGCGACGCTGAAGAGGCGCTCAAGCAGGCTTTCCTTTCCGCCTGGCGCGAGCTCGCGTCCTTTCCAGCGGGTGCGAAGTTCACGACGTGGCTGTATCGGATCGCCATGAAGACCGCATTGGCGGAGCGGCAGCGCGATCCCCGCAGGGCTTCCGGCTCGCTGGAGCCATTCCTGCCTGGTTTCGACCGCGCAGGCCGTCTCGTCTCCAGCAACGGTCGCCGGCCCGAGCTTGACGGCAGCTCTTCGGAGCCGATTCAAATCACGGGACTGCTCCGCGAGGCGCTCGAATGCATCGACGAACAGACTCGCGGTGCATTCGTCCTGCGCGACCTTCTCCTGCTGCCGGTCGACGAGGTGGCCGCCATCCTTCAAACCTCGCCGCAGGCGGTCCGTCGAGACGCGCATCGGGCTCGCCTGATGCTCTGTGGATTCCTCAATCAGCTTTGACGCCGGGGTCGACGCGGCGGAGATGCGTTCCCGGTTCCTGACGTTCCGCGGTTCCTGCGAGCGGCCTCACTCTGGGATGATCGGGCCGTACTTCTTCAACCGCTCGATGAGCGATCCGCGGCTCAGGCCCAGGCGTCGCGCGGCCTCCGACTGGTTTCCGCCGACCGCGGTCATCGTCCGGCCGATCAGGCTGCGCTCCACCGCCTCGACGTGGTCGCGGAGACTGAGCTTCCGGTCGAGCTGTCCCCCCATACCCTCTCCGCCCGTCTGAACGGTGTCCCGGGGGAGCCAGCTCTCGTCCGCCGAGAGCACCTCGGTGTCGGAGACAATCACCCACCGTTCGATCACGTTCTGTAGCTCTCGAATGTTGCCCGGCCAGGAGTACGTCCGCAGCATCTCCAGGGTCTTCTCATCCACAGCGCGCACCTTCTTCTCCGCTCGACCCGCATGGAGGCGAATGAAGTGCTCGACCAGCAGGGGGATGTCCTCTCGTCGCTCCCGCAGGGGCGGGACCTCGATGGGAAACACGTTGAGCCGGTAGAACAGGTCGCTGCGAAAGGTGCCGGCGGCAATCGCAGCCTGCAAGTCACGATTGGTGGCCGCGATCACCCGCACGTCGACCCGGATCGGTTGATTCCCGCCCACCCGCTCGAATTCGCGCTCTTGCAGGACCCGCAAGAGAGCAATCTGGGTCTCCGCGGGAAGGTCGCCGACCTCGTCCAGGAAGATCGTTCCTCCTTCCGCCAGCTCGAAACGGCCCCGGCGCTGCTGCAGCGCTCCCGTGAACGCTCCCTTCTCGTGACCGAACAACTCGGAGGCGATCAGCGAGGGCTGGATGGCGGCACAATTCACGCTGACGAGTGGTCGCGAGGACCGCTGCGACCGGCTGTGGATTGCATGCGCTACCAGCTCCTTCCCCGTCCCCGTCTCTCCCAGGATCAGCACCGTCGATTCCGTCGGCGCGACGCTCGCCACCCGATTCAGAACCGTCTTCAACGAGGCGCTGGTGCCCACGACGCTCTCTGGAGCGTGCTTCGCAGCTTTCTTCCCCCTGTTCGGGACCTGGTAGCGGACGATCGCTTGCCGGATGGCCGCCAGCAGGGCCTCATCGTCGAAAGGCTTGGTGAAGAACTCGAAGGCTCCGGACTTCATGGCTCGCACGGACATGGGGATGTCCCCGTGACCGGTGAGAAAGATGATGGGAATCTGGAGATCGGCCTTGGCGAGCTCCTGTTGCAGATCCAGCCCGCTCAGCCCCGGCAGTCTCACATCCAGCACCAGACAGCTCGGCACCTCGTTCCGCGGCCTGACCAGGAAGTCTTGCGCCGACTTGAACGTCTCCACTCTTAGCCCCGCCGACCGGATCAGACTTGCCACGGACTCGCGCACCGCCACATCGTCATCCACGACGTAGACGGGAGGATATGTCTCGCTCATGGGCCACCTTTCCTCGACCGGAGCGCGGCGATCACCGAGCTCTACCCACTCTCCGATCATCCATCGCATCACATCATTTTCGGACTCAGGGCTGCCTGGACCGCACTCAGCAGCGCTTCCTCGCTGAATGGTTTGAGCAAGAAATCCACCGCGCCCCCTCTCAGAGCTCGCGACCGCAGCTGTTCATCTCCATGTGCGGTGATGAAGATGACCGGCATCTGCGGATGGCTGGCCACGAGACGGCTCTGCAACTCGAACCCGCTCATTCCGGGCATGCGCACGTCGAGGATCAAGCAGTCTGTCTCGCGCAGACGATCCGAGCTCAGGAACTCCTCGGCCGAGGCAAACACCACCACTCCGAAGCTGACGGACCTGAGCAAGCCCCCGACGGAGTCGCGCACGGAGTTGTCGTCATCGACGATCGAAATGAGAGGAGTGTTCGCCATCTGGGACCGATTCACTCCCTTATGATCGGCGTTCCGATGAGGAGATCAATTACACCAAGGTATAGGCCGCTCCTATATACCAAGGTATAGGCAGCTCCTAGCCCTTCTTGTCGCGCCGTATCCCCAACTTCTCGGCCATCCTGACCAGATCCGCCAGGGAGCCTGCGCGCATCTTCTGCATCACCTGTCCCCGATGGACTTTGACGGTGACGATGCTGGTACCCAGCTCGGCGGCGACCTGCTTGTTGAGCAGCCCCGAGACTACCCGTTCCATCACTTCCCGCTCACGCGGCGTCAGCGATCCATACCGGCCTTTCAACTCGCCCATCTCCGCTTGCCGCTGGCGTGTGTCCCGATCGCGCTCGATCGCCCGTGCGATGGCATCCAGAAGCTCCCCGTCGGCGACCGGCTTGGTCAAGAACTCCAGGGCCCCTGCTTTCATCGCTCGCACCGACGTGGGAACATCGCCATGCCCCGTGATGAACACGACTGGAATCTCCAGGTTGAGCTCGCGCATCCGGGATTGGAGATCCAGCCCACTCAGGCCCGGCATCCGGACATCGAGCACCAGGCAGCTGGGAACATCGGCGGGCGCGCGGGCCAGGAACTCTTGCGCCGTAGCAAAGGTCTCGGCGTTCAGGCCCGCCGACCGGATCAGGCCTGCGAGTGCCTCTCGAATCGACGCATCGTCGTCCACCACGAACACGGTTGCGTCCGGCTTCGGCATGGCAGTCCCTGCTAGCAGTTGAAGCGAACAAGCATCCCAGGGTCGAGGCCTGCCCTCCTGGGCGTGCAATATCCAAATGTACTCGAACACCGTTGCGTTCGCAGCTGCGCCAGCGCACGATTTTTGCAAGCTGCTCGGAAGCCGTGTTCACCTTTGTGACAGTTATCGTCGGGTGATCAGATTGGAGCCCCACATGACCCCCCAGCTCGAACCGACTTTCCGGGAACCGTCGTCCTCCTCGTTCGCCGCGATTCTCGCACTCGCCCTCGCGGGCGCCTCCTCGCACCGCGAGGCCCCGCCCGGGGGCTCCGGGTTCCAGTCGATGATGGCCGGCGCGACTGCCCGCATGCATGCGGCCATGAACCTTCCGTTCACGGGCAATCCCGACCGCGACTTCGCGCGCATGATGGTCCCGCACCACCAAGGTGCCATCGACATGGCAATCGCCGAGCTGCGCTACGGAAGGGACCAGCGCCTGAAGCGCCTTGCCCAGGAGATCATCGTCGATCAGCAACAGGAGATCGCGGTGATGCATCTGGCGCTCGGCGATCCTCTCCCGCCCGGCAGTCCGGCGCCGACGCAGACGACGCCCGATCACGCCGAGGAGGAGTGACGTGGCCCGGCTCCTCTCGACTCTCTTCGCGCTCGCGCTCGCGCTCGCGCTGGTCGCCGGTGCGTCGCTCGCCGGCCAGGTGCCACACGCGGCGACGGCGCCCGAAATCCCCGTGAACGCTCGCGACCGCGTGTACGCCGGCGAGCAGTTTTCGAACACGGTTTCCGTGATCGACCCGGCCGCCAACAGGCTGTTGGGCGTGATCCGGCTCGGCGATCCGCAGCCGGCGAACCTGTCGCCCCTCTACCGCGGCCAACTCCTCGTCCACGGCCTCGGTTTCTCGCCCGACCACCGGACTCTGGTGGTGGTCTCGATCGGTTCCAACTCGGTCAGTTTCATCGATACCGCGACCAATGCCGTGAAACACGTCACGTACGTCGGGCGCTCGCCTCACGAGCCGTTTTTCACGCCGGACGGCAAGGAGGTGTGGGTCACGGTGCGGGGGGAGGATTACGTCGCGGTCCTCGACGCGAAGACGTTCCTCGAAAAGCGACGGATCAAGCTGTCGAACGGGCCCGGCATGACGATCTTCTCGCCGGACGGCAAGTACGGCTACGTGTGCTCGAGCTTCACGCCGGAGACCGCTGTCGTGTCCGTCGCCGATCACAAGGTGGTCGGCAAGGTGAAGCAGGAGTCGCCGTTCTGTCCGAACATCGCCGCGACGCCGGAGGGAGATCAGGTCTGGCTGACCCTGAAGGACGTCGGAAAGACGATGGCGTTCTCCGCCAGGCCGCCATTCAACGTCCTCAAGGTGCTCGACACCGGTCCGATTACGAACCACGTCAACATCGTCCGGAACGCGCATGGCCGCTTCGCCTACGTCACCGTCGGCGGGCTGAACGCGGTCCTCGCGTTCCGCACCGACACCTTCGAGCAGGTGGCGAGAATACCGGTCGGTGAGCTGCCGCACGGGATCTGGCCCTCCGGTGACGGAACGCGCATCTACGTGGGCATCGAGAACGGCGACACCGTGACGGCGATCGATACTCTCGAGAACAAGGTCGTCGCCACTATTCCGATCGGCCAGGCGGCGCAGGCGGTCGTCTACGTCCCCAATGCGGTCCCGGCGGGGCAGGGGAGCGAGCATCTCGAACCGCTGGGCATCGCCGGCAACGTGGTGCAACTCATGCTGGGACCACCGGGCGGGCCGCCCGCGACCCGCGTTTCCCTGTTCGACCAAGGCTTGACCCAGGTCTTGCAAGCCGCAGTCACGGGTCTCGAGCCCAAGAAGCCCTACGTGCTCGCGCTCTCGCCGAAGGCCGATGCCGACACTCCTTCTCTGGAGCCTCTCGCCGGCTTCGTGACCAACCCGGCGGGCGCCGCCATCGTCAACGCCGTCGGCCCGATCCGCCAGGTCGTCCAGGGGACGGGCGGTTCGCCAAGGCGCTATCTGGTGATCCTCAGCGGTACGCCTGCCGTCATCGGCGCGCCCGCGCAGGTGCAACTCCCGTAGGTCGAGCCCGGGACTCAGTGCGCCCCCGCATCCACGGCTGCTCCTCGCTGGGGCCGGCGCATCAGAACGATCACCCAGCTAGCGGCGAGAAAGGCGAAGCCCAACAAGAGAAAGGTGTTGTTGAAGGCCCGGAGCAGCGCCTGCGCGCCGATGCGCTGGTTCAGCACGGCGAGCGCGGCGCCTTGCGGATCGAAGAGCCGGGCGCCCGGACCGTGCTCGAGCAGCGTCCTCTGTTCGGCGACGAGCGTGCTGTACGCGTCCACGTGGCTGGTGATGAAGGTGAAGTTCTGCTTCACCTGCCGGGCGAGCGTGGTGCTCATCCATGCCGTTCCGATCGACGCGCCGAGCTCGCGCGTGAGGTTGAACAGGGCGGTGCCGCCGGGCCGCTGCGCCGCAGGGAGCGACGCAACCCCGAGCACCGTGAGCGGAATGAAGCCAAAGCCGGTGCCGATGGCGCGGACGAACAGCGGCAGTGCCACCTGCCCGGTGGTCACCTCCGCCGTCAGGTGCGCGTTGAGCCACAGGCTGGCGAGGATGCCCGCGTTGGCGATCACGAGCAGAAGGCGCGGGTCGACCCTGGTCACGAGCTTGCCCACCACCGGAAAGATCAAGAGCTGGACCCAGGTCCCCATCAGGAATACGCGTCCGATGTCCAGCGCGCGGTAGTGCAGGATCGTGCCGCAATACAGTGAGAGCAGCACCGAACCCGCGAAGATGGCCGTACCCACGAGGAAGTTGAGGGTGGTGGCCGCCGCATAAGCGCGATTCCGGAAAACGCGCAGGTCGACGACCGGATGCTCGTGCTCGAGCTCGTGGGAGACGAATCCGATCAAGGCAATCGCGGCAACGACGGCGAGGACGGTGATGGTCTTGTCCTCGAACCAATCGTTGCGGTTTCCTTCCTCCAGGACGTACTGCATGGAAACCATGCCCAGGGCCAGTAGCGCGATGCCGAAGCGGTCGACCGGAGAGCGGTCGGAAACGAAGCCCGGCTGCTCGATCTGCGTCCACGCGATCCAGGCGGCGATGAGGCCGAGCGGAACGTTGATGAAGAAGATCCAATGCCAGCTCGACCACTCCACCAGGTATCCGCCGATCGTGGGGCCCAGCAGCGGTCCGGTGATGGCGCCCATGGCGAAGAGAGCGCCAGCCATGCCGTGCTCCTTCTCCGGGTACCGCGAGAAGAGCACGCTCTGTGACGTGGGGATGATGGCTCCGCCGCCCAACCCCTGGAGGATGCGGAAACAGACGAGCGAGGGAAGATTCCACGCCAGGCCGCAGAGCGCGCTGGCGGCGGTGAACATCAGGATCGAGACTGTGTAGTAGCGCTTGAAGCCGAAGCGCTTCAGCAGCCATCCCGACATCGGGATGACGGTGATGTTCGCCATTGCATACGCGGTCGACACCCACGCGATTTGATCGAGCGGCGTCCCGAAGTTGGCGCGGATGTCGTTCAAGGCGACGTTCACGATGGAGATGTCCAGGAACGCCATCAGACCCGCGAGCATCGCGCCCGTGGTGATGAGCGGCTTGCTCCCGCGAAGGACGGTCGCCTCGGCGCCCATCAGTCCCTCATCCGGACGGTGACGTCCGCGCTCATTCCCGGGCGCAGATCGACCCCGGGAGGGCCATCCAGGCGGATGAGCACCGGGATGCGCTGCACGACTTTCACGAAATTCCCCGTCGCATTGTCGGGCGGCAGCAGGGCGAAGCGCGCGCCGGTCCCGCCTGCGACGCTCTCGACGTGGCCGCTAAATGTGCGCCTGCCGTAGGTGTCGAGGCGCACCGTCGCGCTCTGGCCCGCGCGCATCGCGGCGAGTTGGTCCTCCTTGAAGTTGGCCACGACCCAGACGTCGTCGAGCGGCACGATGGCGAGGAGAGGACGTTCGGGGCTGACGGTCTGGCCGTCCTCGACGCTGCGCCGCGAGACGACGCCTTTGCGGGCCGCGCGCACGGTCGTATAGGAGAGATTCAGCTCCGCGAGCTTGAGGGCCGCGTCCGCTTGCAGCGTTCTCGCTTCCGCGAGGGCGAGCGCGGCGCGCGCCGAAGCGACCTGCTCCGCAGCGGTCTGGGCGGCGCTCAGCCGTCCTCTCGCGAGCACCAGGCCTCCGCCCGATCCGGCATGCCCGGCGTATGCCGCGCTGACCCGGGCACGCTCCTTCTCGTATCGCGCGCTGGCGGCGTCGAACTCGGTCTGCTTCAGGTCCAGATCTGCCGCCGGCAATACGTTCGCTTCGACGAGCGCACGTGCCCGCTTCAGATTGAGCTCCGCCAGCGCTTTGCGCGACTCGGCGGCGGCGAGGTCCGCGTTCGCCTGCCCGATCGCGGCTGCCGCCGAGCTGATAGAAAATACCGCGGCGGTCAGGGCGCCCTGGGCCTGGACGAGGTTTGCCGGAGCGGCCTTCTGCGTGAGCGCGAGCGTCGAGCGGGCGCCGTCGGCGGCCGCGCGCGCCGCCGCCAGGTCGGCGCGGGCAGCATCGACCTTCGCCGCGTAGTCGGCGGGGTCCAGCTCCAGCAGGACATCGCCTGCGTCGACCAGTTGGTTGTCCTGGGCGTGCACGCGAAGCACCTGGCCCGGGACGCGGGCCGACACGCTGATCACGCGGCCCTCCACCTGCGCGTCATCCGTCGATTCGTTCCCAATGTGAAGCAGGTACCAGACGCATGAAATCAGGACCGCTGCGGCGCCCAGGCCGGCGATGAGAACCGGAGTCCGTTTCCGCCGCGTCGTTGGAAGCTGCGCCGGCGGAGCCACCGAGACGGCCGTCGCGCCGCTCATGACCGTTCTCGCTTGCCGCCCCTGGCGGCAGCCACGCCCAGCGCGCGGCAAGCGCGAAGCACTTCGTCGGACAGCTCTGTCCCCTTGACCGCGCGCGAAAGACTGACCCCGCCGTACATCAAGGCGATGAGCCCGATCGCGAGCAAGCGGCGCGGAACGATGCCGCCCGCCGGCAGACGCTGCGCCAGACCCTCCACGAGACCCTGCACCTGCTCCGCGACGATCGGGCGGTGTTGCGGCGCGGTGGTACCGACCTCGCCGACCACCGCCGGCATCGGGCACCCGGGCGCGCCGCCGTCGCGGTGGTCGGCCGAAAGGTATCGCTCGAGGATGACTTCGGCGCGGTCCGCTTCCGGCTTCTCGTCGAGGCGCGCGAAGAGACGGTCGCGTAGCGTGGCGCTTGTGCGGCGGAGGGTTTCGTCGACCAACTCGTCCTTGGAGGAGAAGTGCGCGTAGAACCCGCCGACGGTAAGCGCGGCCCCCTTCATCACGTCCGCGACCCCCGCGCCCGAGATCCCCTTTTCGCGGACCAGCCTCGCCGCGGATTGGAGGATCGATTCGTGCGAACGTTCCTTCTGCTCGACCTTCGCGTTCATGTGCGGAGCTCCTTCCAGCGACGACAGAAGTCATCGTACGATCGTAATATCATTTGCGTACGATGAACGGGTCAGCACCGGGATTCGCGGGAGCCCCGCGCCGTCTCAAGATTCTGAGTGAAGCCGAGCCAGACCTTCGAAGATTGGCTTCGTCAGCGACCCGATGAATGCACCACCGGCGGCGCCGGCCGTTTCAGGGCGTGGCTTCCGGCTCGGGGGGAAGGGGCGCGGGTTGCTCGTGCCCGCGGCGATTCGCCAGCCGCTCCACCAGCACGAACAGCACCGGAATGATGAAGATGGCGATGGCCGTCGCCGCCAGCATGCCCGTGATGACCACGGTGCCCAGGATCTTGCGCGCGATCGCGCCCGCCCCCGTCGCGATCCAGAGCGGAGCCATGCCGAAGATGAACGCGAACGACGTCATGAGAATCGGGCGGAGCCGCAGTCGAGCTCCCTCGAGTGCCGCCTCGACCAGGGGCCGCCCCTTCTTCATCTCGTCGCGAGCAAACTCCACGATGAGGATGGCGTTCTTGGCCGCGAGGCCGATCAGCATCGCCAACCCGATCTGGGCGAAGATCCCCAGGTCGAAATTGCGCAGGTAGAGGCCGAGAAACGCACCCAGGACTGCCACCGGCACCGACAGCAGCACCGAGAACGGAAGCGACCAGCTCTCGTATAGCGCCGCGAGGATCAGGAACACGAAGCCCAGGGACAGGGCAAAGATCGGCCCCGCCGTTCCCGACGCCTTCTTCTCCTGATAGGACAGATCCGCGAACCCATACCCCATCTCGCGCGGCAAGACCTGCGCCGCCACTTGCTCGAGCGCGGCCAGCGCCTGCCCCGAGCTGTACCCGGGGGCGGCCGAGCCCAGGACCTGTGCCGCGCGGTACAGGTTGAATCGATTGGTGTATTCGGGCCCGGCGATCCGGCGCGTGCTCACCAGCGTGGAGAGGGGCACCATGCTGCCCTGCCCGTTGCGTACGTAGTACTGACCGATGTCTTGCTCGCTCAACCGGCTCTCGCCCTCGGCCTGGAGAAACACGCGCCATTGGCGGCCGAATCGGTTGAACTGATTGACGAACAAGCCGCCCAGATACGTCTGCATCGTCTGGTACACGTCGCCGATCGCGATTCCCTGATTGAGGACCTTGTCCCGGTCCACGTCGGCGTAGACCTGTGGGATTCCGGCGGTGAACACCGAGTTGACCCCGGTCAGCTCCGGGCGCTTGCGCGCCGCGTCCAGGAACGCCTTGACGTTCTGATCGAGAAACTCCACCGACCCGCCGCTGCGATCTTGCAGCCACATGGAGAAGCCGCCGGCGTTGCCGAACCCGGGAATGGCCGGAGGGCTGAAGGCGAACGCGGTCGCCTCCGGCACCTGCGCACTTAGCGCGCGGTTCAGGCTGCGCAGGATCCCGCGCGCCTCCAGCGCCGCCCCCTCGCGCTGGCTCCACGGCTTGAGCTGAATGAACATGAACGCGTTGTACGTCGACGACACGCGCGACAGCAGGCTGAAGCCGATGATGCTGGAGTACGCCTGCACTCCCTCGGTCTTGGCCAGGATTCCTTCGACCTTCTTGGTCACCGCTTCGGTGCGCTCCAGGGACGCGGCGGCTGGCAGCTGCACGTTGGCGAGCAGGAAGCCCTGGTCCTCCTCGGGGATGAAGCTGGTGGGGAGCTTGCGACCCACCAGGCCGTCGACGGCGATGAACGCGACGAGGATGGCGACGGCGATGACCGGCTTCCGGATCAGGCCGTGGCTCCATCTGACGTAGCCGAGCGCGGACCGGTCAAACACCCGATTGAACAGTCCGAAGAAGCGGGCCAGGGGACCACGGCCCGGCCGCCGCGGCCGGAGCAACAGCGCCGACAGCGCCGGTGACAGCGTGAGCGCGTTGAATGCGGAGATGAGCACCGAGATGGCGATGGTCACCGCGAACTGCGTGTTGAGCCGCCCCTGGATGCCCCCCACGAACGCGATGGGCACGAAGACCGACGAGAGCACCAGCGCGATCCCCACGACGGGTCCGGACACCTCCTTCATCGCCTGCAGCGTGGCGTCTCGCGGGGACATCCCTTGCTCGATGTGGTGCTCCACCGCCTCCACCACTACGATCGCGTCGTCCACCACCAGCCCGATGGCGAGCACCAGCCCGAACAACGAGAGCGTGTTGATGGAGAAGCCCAGCAAGGGAAAGACCGCAAACGTGCCGATCAACGACACCGGCACTGCGATGAGCGGGATGAGCGTGGCGCGCCAGTTCTGCAGGAACAGGTAGACCACCAGCGTGACCAGTGCCATTGCCTCCAGGATCGTCTTCGCGATCTCGCTGATCCCCTCCGTGACCGGCAGAGTGCTGTCGAGGGTGACGAGGTAGTCGAGATCGGGCGGGAATCGCTGCTTGAGCTCCGCCATCGCGCTCTTCACGCCTCGGGCTACGTCGAGCGCATTCGACCCGGGAGCCTGGAACACCGCGATGATGCTGCCGGGCTCTCCGTTCACGCGCGAGACCTGCTGATAGTTCAGCGCGCCCAGCTCGATGCGAGCCACGTCGGACAGGCGCACGACCGAGCCGTCGGGGTTCGAGCGAACGACGATCTGCGCGAACTCCTCCGCCGACTGCAGGCGCCCCTGCGCGCGGACCGTGTAGGTCATCTCCTTGCCGGGCGGCGCCGGGTCCGCGCCGACCCGGCCTGCCGGATTGACCGTGCTCTGCTGCGACAACGCCTTCACCAAATCCGGCACGGTGAGCCCGAGCTTGGCCAGCACGTCCGGCTTCAGCCAGACCCGCATCGCGTAATCGCTGGCTCCGAAGAGACGCACCTCGCCCACGCCGCGCACGCGATAGAGCGCGTCGTTGATGTTGATGTTGGCGTAGTTGGCCAGGAACAGCGAGTCGTAATGCTGATGGGGCGAGTACAGCGCAATGATCAGCATCGGCAGCCCGGTCGACTTCCGGTAGGCGAGGCCGAACTGGTTGACGTCGGGAGGCAGGTTGGGCTGCGCCTGCGCCACCCGGTTGGACACGTTGACCTGGTCGATGTTGGGATCGGTGTCGATGTCGAACGTGACCGTCAACGCCATGGTCCCGTCGTTGGCGTTGGTGGACTGCATGTAGAGCATGTCGTCCACCCCGTTCATCTGCTGCTCGAGCGGCGTGGCGACCGACTGCTCCACCGTCACCGCGTCCGCGCCGGTGAAGGTGGTGGACACGATGATCTGGGGCGGGATGATGGCCGGATATTGCGCCACCGGAAGGCTGCGCATCGCCAGCAGACCCGCGACCAACGTGATGATGGAGATGACCATCGCCACGATGGGGCGATTGATGAAGAAGCGAGCCATCGTTCAACCCTTGGCAGGCGGCTGGAACGGCACCGGCTTGACCGCCACACCGTCCCGGACTTTTTGGACCCCTTCGGCCACCACCTTCTCGCCCGCCGCTACCCCGTCCTCGATCACCCACATCGTGCCGACGCGCGCTCCGACCTTGACCGGGCGGATCTCTACCTTGTCGTCCTTGTCCACGACCGCAATCTGGTAGGACCCCTGCAGCTCGGTGACCGCGCGTTGCGGCACCACCAGCGCGCCGTGCTTCACCGCGATGGTCGCGCGCACCCGCCCGAACTGCCCCGGCCGCAGGATGTTCGCCGGGTTGGGAAACGCAGCCGCGATCCGGATCGTGCCGGTCGCCGGATCGACCTGGCGATCGGCCAGCACGAACTTGCCGGGGTGGGGGTAGACGGTGCCATTGTCGAGGAGGAGATCGAGCGGCGTGTCGCCGTTGGGGAACGGGCGCGCCTCCGCGGAGGCGGTGAGGCCACCGACGAATTGAAGATACTCGCGCTCGCTGATGGCGACGTACGCCTTGATGGGATCGAGGCGCGAGACCGAGGTCAGCAGGGTCGACGGCCCGACCAGGTCGCCGAGCTGTCCCCGGGCGATGCCGGCGATTCCGTCGGTGAGCGAGCGCACCTTCGTGAACTCCAGGTTGAGCTGCGCGGTCTTCACGGCCGCCTTCGCAGAGTCGACCGCCGCTGCGGCGGCGAGCTTGGTCTGGATGTCGTTCTCGAGCTGGCTGCGGGCGATGGCGCGCGACTCCGCCAGCGGAATGTCGCGCTCGACGTCCAGGGTCGCGCGCCCGAGCTGCGCGTCGGCCTGCGCCTTCTGTCCCCGGGCCTGGTCGAGCGCCGCCTGGAACGGGCGCGGATCGATCTCGAACAGCACGTCTCCCTTCTTGACGTAGGAGCCCTCGACGTAGGTCTGGTTGACGAGGTAGCCGGTGACCTGGGGCTGGATCTTGGCGTTCACGTATCCGTCGAGCGTGGCGACCCAGGTCATGCGAAGCGGGACGTCCTGCGCCACGACGTCGACCACGGCGACGGTGGCGGGCGGCGGGGGAGGGGCGGCCGATCCTTTGCTGCACGCCAACGGCAGCACCGAGAATAACGAAAGCGCCAGCACTCCGACTGGGCCGCGGGGCACGAATCCGGTTGTCGTCTGCATGTGAGCGCCAAGTATACGATGCGCACCGGCAGGATTGGATTCCGCGACGCGTGACCTGATCTTCAAGCTGGGGTTAGAACTCGAATTGCAGCTGGGCGCCGAAGTCCTGGGTCCTCTCGAAGAAGAACTGGCTGTAGAGCACCGCGGCCCGCTGATACTCGAGCAGCAGCCGGACACGGTGCGCGCCACCCGGGGATGCCCATTCGAGCCCCCCGCTCACGCTCGCGTTCGGGGTCCACCCAATCGCCTGCACCGATGAGAAATTCCCACCGAGCACCGGACGAAAGCGCGTGTTCTTGAGCCAGTCCCAAGGTTCCCAGACGGGACCGCGCAGCTCGAAGCCCCACTGGATGAACGCCGGCGCGGAGGTGAGGTTGACCGCGCTGGAGTTGAGGACCACCAGGCCGCCTCCGGCGAAAAACCGCCACCACGTGTCCTCGACCGAGACGAGCGCGTCGAGGATCTCGAAGCTCAGGTTCTGGCGCTGCACGCCGTGGGAGAGGCCATAGTTCACAAGGAACTTGTCACCGAGGTGACTGCTCTGGTGATAGAAACGCGCTCGCCCCGACCAGCGTCCGCGTCGGAAAGTGACCTCCGGCCCCACGAGGTAGTCGGTGTTGAGGAGGTCCAACTCAGGAGTGTCGAGGTTGAACTGCGAAAGGGCCACGCCGAACAAGCTGACTTGGAGGCCGTCGCAACCGCCGGACTGCCGCAGGCCCCAGAGGCCGAACGCGCCGCCGAGGGCGACGAGGGCCGCGTTGATGCTCCTGCCCCGCCCCTCGGCGAACGCCGCGGAGCTGCTATTGAAGTGGATCCGACGGTAGTCCGCGTAGAACCGGGGCTCGCGCTGGTCGGCGAGCAGCGGGCGGAAGACGTCGTTGTCGGGCAAGAGAACGCCCTCCAGCGGGCTGGACGTGTCCTCCGCCGACACCTGCGTTGCCGGAGTTGCCGTCGAGTAGCGGCAGTCCAGGTGCTGGGCCATCTCGAAGGTCCGCTCTGCGGACAGCGCTGGCGCTGCCGCGACGAGCATGCCCGCCAGGACTTCCTGGAACCGCAACACCGGTCGTAAGCCGCGGCGCATCATTTCCCAGCTACGACTGCAGCAGCAGCTTCACGGGCAAACGAACCCATACTGCTTCGGCTTTCCGGCTTGGCATCAAAACCCCCTTGCTGCTGTTCCGCAAAAGATGCGGGCGGGTGCCTTGGCGATTCGCCCGCATTCCGGGTATCTGCTTTGGCAGGGTCCTTCTACCCTTGGGCGGCGTCCGCCTTTCTGAGAGGCGGGAGAGCTAAAATCAGCTTGGAGCACGGTATGGTGCCACCATCGGGATGCAGGCCGCAGACACGGTGGGAAGACGATGAGTATGTCCTTTCGCGCATCCATCGCGACGGGGAGGCCCGTCTCCTGGTGCGGAGTCGCTTCGGCGAACGGCCGGAGACCCTCGCGCGCCTCGAGCACGCGTACGAGCTGCGGGACGTTCTGGACCGCGCGTGGGCGACCCGTCCGCTGTCGCTGGAGCGGCAGGATGGCGGCGACGCGCTGCTGCTCGAAGACCCGGGTGGAGAGGTCCTGTCGACGCTGGTTGGGCGCCCTTGGGAGTCAAGGGTCTTCCTGCGGGTCGCGATCGGCATCGCCGAAGCGCTGCGCCAGCTGCACAAGCAAGGCATCGTGCACAAGGACGTCAAGCCGGCGCACATCCTCGTCGATGTGGGTACCGGCCAGGCCTGGCTGACGGGGTTCAGCATCGCCTCGAGGGTCCCGCGAGAGCGACAGGCTCCTCCCGAGATCATCGCGGGCTCGCTGGCCTACATGGCGCCCGAACAGACGGGCCGGATGAACCGCTCCGTCGACTCGCGAAGCGACCTCTACGCCTTCGGCGTCACTCTTTACGAGATGCTCACCGGCGAGCTTCCCTTCACGGCCGCGGACGCGACTGAGTGGATCCACTCCCACATCGCGAGAGCGCCCAAACCGCCCGGCGAGCGCGTGCAAGGCATCCCCGCTCCAGTCGAAGAGCTCGTCTTGAAGCTCCTCTCCAAGACTCCCGAGCACCGCTACCAGACCGCCGCGGGCGTGGAGGAGGACCTGCGAAAATGTCTGACCGAGCTCGAGTCATCCGGCCGCGTCGCTCCCTTCCTCCTCGCCTCGCAGGACGTACCTGATCGGCTTCTCATTCCGGAGCGGCTCTACGGCCGGGAACGCGAGGTCGAGACCCTGCTCGGGGCTTTCGAGAGGGTCGTGGCGAAGGGAACGCCGGAGCTCGTGCTCGTGTCCGGAGCGCCGGGCGTCGGCAAGTCCTCGGTGGTCAACGAGCTTCAGAAATCGTTGACCGTTGCACGCGGCCTGTTCGCGAGCGGAAAGTTCGACCAGTACAAGCGTGACATTCCTTATGCGACCTTCGCGCAGGCCCTGCGGAGCGTCGTCCGCACGATGTTGAGCCAGAGCGACGCCGAGCTCGGTCAGTGGCGCGATTCCATTGGACGCGCGCTCGGCCCGAGCGGGCAGCTGATCGCGAACCTCATTCCGGAGATCGAGCTCATCGTCGGCAAGCAGCCTCCTGTGCCGGAGCTCCCGCCGCAAGAGGCGAAGAACCGATTCGAGATGGTGTTCCGGCGGCTCCTCGGCGTCGTTGCCACAGAGGAGCATCCGCTCGTGCTCTTCCTCGATGACCTGCAATGGCTCGACGCGGCCACCCTCGGCCTTCTCGAGCACCTCGTCACGCACCCGGAGGTCCGGCATCTCCTCATCATCGGCGCCTACCGCGACAACGAGGTCGGAGAGGCCCACGCGCTCTCGAAGACGCTCGAGCGCATCAAGGCGGCCGGCCCGAGGGTGAACGAGATGCTCGTCGCACCGCTCGACGTCCATGACGTCGGGCGGCTGTTCGCCGACGCGCTCGTCTGCGACGCCGAGCGCGTTCAGCCTCTTTCGCACCTCGTGCACGAGAAGACCGGCGGCAATCCCTTCTTCGTCATCCAGTTCGTCGCCGCGCTGTCGGACGGAAAGCTCATCACCTTCGATCCGATCCATCGCCGTTGGATCTGGGACTTGCCTGGCATTCGCGCGAGGAACTTCACGGACAACATCGCAGATCTGATGGTCGACCGGCTCGCCCGGCTATCGCTCACGACGCGCGATGCCTTGAAGGAGCTCGCCTGCCTGGGAAACAGCGCGCCGGCGTGGATGCTCGGGGCGGCTCGCGGGGGTCCCGATGCGGCTGTCGATGCAGCCCTCTCCGAGGCCGCCTACGCGGGACTCGTCGTCGATCAGGGCGGCGCCTGGTCCTTCTTGCACGATCGCATCCAGGAGGCCTCGTACGCGCTCGTCCCGGAGGGCGACCGCGCACGCGTTCACCTGGGCATCGGCCGCGCCCTCCTCGCGCGTACGCCCGCAGAGAAGCGCGACGATGCGATCTTCGACATCGTCCACCAGCTCAATCGCGGCGCCGCGCTGTTCGTGTCGCCAGAGGAACGCCGGGAGGTCGCCGGGCTGAACTTGATCGCGGGCAAGCGCGCCAGGTCGGCGGCCGCCTACGCCTCGGCGCTCGGCTATTTCAACTGCGGCGCCGCGCTGCTTCCCGAAGACTCCTGGGAGCGCTGCTACGAGCTCGTCTTTGGCATCGAGCTCGCTCGCGCCGAATGTGAGTACATGAGCGGCGCGGCCGCGCCCGCGGAAGATCGGCTCTCGATGCTGTCGCGCCGCGCGCGAGACCGGATCGACCTGGCCAGTGTCGTCTGCGTCCAGATCAATCTCTTTGGGGTGACGGAACGCCATCAGCGGACGGTGGAGACTTGCCTCGACTACATGCGCCAGGTCGGAATCGAATGGTCCCTCCAGGCGACGGACGACGAAGTGCGGCGCGAATACGAGCGTCTGTGGAACGAGATCGGAGATCGACCGATCGAGACGTTCCTGGACCTGCCGCGGACGAGCGATCTCGAGTGCCGAGCGACGATGGATGTGCTCGGCAGCCTTCTGGGTGTTGCGTATGCGACGAACGGGAATCTGCTCGCCCTTGTGGTCCTTCACATGACGCGTCTCAGTCTCGAGCGCGGGAACACCGACGCGTCGGCGATCGCTTACTCGTTTTTCGGAGGGGCGATCCTGGGGCCTCGTTTCGGAAGGCACCAGGAAGGCTTCCGCTTCGGACAGCTCGGCGTCGATCTGGTCGAGAAGCGCGGGCTGGACCGATTCCGGGCGCGCGTATGGATGGTCTTCGGCATGAGCGTGATTCCCTGGACACGCCATCTCCGCGCGAGCCGCGAGATCTTCCAGCGCGCCTTCCAGGCGAGCCTCGATACAGGAGACGTCGGGTACGCCGCCTACTGCAAGTTTCTTGCGGTCGCTGCCCGCCTCGGTAGCGGAGATCTCCTCGATGACGTGCAGCGTGAGGCGGAGAGCGCCCTCAGCTTCGCCCGGAATGTGCGATGGGTCGGACACATCGAGTACCTCACGATCCAGCTCGCGCTCATCCGTACGTTGCGTGGGCTGACGCCAAGGTTCGGATTCTTGGACGACGAAGCGAGCGACGAGAGTCGGTTCGAGCCCGTGCGCCTTGCCCAGAACCAGACCTCGAGCGCAGGGTGGACTCTAGGTCCCTGGTGGTATTGGATTCGCAAGCTGCAAGCGCGCTTTCACGCAGGCGAAACCGCGGATGCTCTCGAGGCCGCTTCCAGGGCGCGCCAGCTTCTGCCAGCCACGCCGAACCACTTCGAGCTGGCCGAGTTCCACTTCTATTCGGCGCTCTCGCATGCGGCCGCGTCGACACGCCTGGAGCCGATCCGCGAGCATCATGAGCAGCTCGCGCACTGGGCGGAGAGTTGTCCGGAAAACTTCGACAGCCGCGAGGCGACGGTCGCCGCGGAGATCGCGCGGCTCGAAGGCAGGGAGCTCGACGCTGAGCGCCTCTACGAGAAGGCCATTCGTCTCGCGCGAGAGCACGAGCTTGTCCAGATCGAGGCGATCGGCAACGAGCTCGCGGCACGCTTTCATCTCGACCGGGGCTACGAGACCATCGCCCACGCTTACCTTCGCGCGGCGCGCCGCTGTTACCTCCGCTGGGGTGCGCTCGGGAAGGTCGCGCAACTCGACGAGCATCATCCGGGGCTCGAGGAGCCGGCGCCTCCGGGACCGACGACCACGGCCGATCGCCTGGATCTCGCCACGGTGATCGAGGTGTCGCAGGCGGCGTCCGGTGAGATCCTTCTGGAAAAGCTGATCGAGGCGGTGATGGTGCATGCCGTCGAGCATGCGGGCGCCGAAAGGGGGCTGCTGGTCCTCTTGCGAGACGGCGAACCCTGGATCGAGGCGGAAGCCACGACAGCCAAGGACAGGGTCGCAGTGAGCCTCCGGCACGAGATCGCGGGCCCAGGCGAGCTTCCGGAATCGATGCTCCGCTACGTCATCCACTCGCGCGAGAGCGTGATTCTCGACGACGCCTCGACCCAGAACCAGTTCTCCGCGGACGAGTACATCCGTCAGAAGCGCTCCCGGTCGGTCCTCTGTCTGCCCCTGATCATCGTCGAGCCTGGCGACCGCGTCGAGAGACGGGCCACGGTGTGTGGCGTGCTCTATCTGGAAAACAATCTCGCCTCTCACGTATTCACCCCGGCGCGAACCGCGGTCCTCAAGGTTCTGGCCTCGCAGGCCGCCATCTCATTGGACAACGCGCACCTGTATGCGGATCTAAAGGCGGCCGAGGAGAAAACCCGGCAAGCCGAGCGGAAAGTGCGACGCGTCGTAGACAATATTCCCGCGCTGGTCTGGACCGCCTCACCCGACGGCCTGAGCAATTTCTTCGGCCAGCGTTGGCTGGAATATACGGGCCTCTCTCCGGAAGAGACACTGGGCTTGGGCTGGACGGCGACGATTCATCCGGACGATCTGGAGCAGTTGCAAGCCACCTTTCAACGGGCGAAGGACGAGGGCAAGCCTGCTGAGGCCGAAGCGCGGATGCGGCGCGCAGACGGAGCATACCGTTGGTTCCTGGGCAGATGCGTGCCGCTGCGCGACGGCTCCGGGCAAATCGAAGGCTGGTACGGATCCGCCACCGACATCGAGGATCGAAAGCAGGCGGAGCAGTCGTTACGACGAAGCGAGGCGTACCTGGCCCAGGCGCAACTCTTGAGTCACACCGGCAGCTTCGGAGTGCGTGTTTCACCTGACGAGATCGTCTGGTCAAAGGAGACGTTTCGCCTCCTGGGGCTCGACGAGGCGAGCAAACCGAGCCTGGAGACAGTTCTACAGCACACCCATCCGGAGGATGTCGCGTTGGTCCGGCGCGCGGTGGAGGAAGCCACCCAGAGGGGAGCCGGCATGGACTTCGAGCATCGTCTGGTGATGTCCGACGGCTCCGTCAAGCACGTCCACGTCATCGCGGACGCGGTGAGAGACGAATCGGGAAACCTCGAGCTCGTGGGGGCGGTCCAGGACATCACTTCTTCCAAGAAGGCGTTCGAGGAGATCCGGGCGCTGCGCGACCAGCTCTACCAGGAAAACGTCGCGCTCCGCGAAGAGGTGGACAAGGCGTCGATGTTCGAGGACATCGTCGGCAGCTCGCCGCCGTTGCGCGCGGTGCTTTCGCGCGTGAGCAAGGTCGCTCCCACGGACTCGACGGCGTTCATCACCGGAGAGACCGGCACCGGCAAGGAGCTGATCGCGCGCGCGATCCATCGACGGTCGCCGAGGGCCTCGCGGGCATTCGTGGCTGTGAACTGTGCCATCATTCCCAAGGAGCTGATCGCATCCGAGCTGTTTGGTCACGAGAAAGGCGCGTTCACCGGAGCGCTGCAGCGCCGGGTGGGGCGATTCGAGCTTGCGCAAGGCGGCACGTTGTTCCTCGATGAGGTGGGCGAGATCCCGCTCGGCACCCAGGTCGGGCTGCTGCGCGTTCTCCAGGAGCGCCGATTCGAACGGGTGGGCGGCACCCAGCCGGTCGAGATCGACGTCCGGGTGATCGCCGCCACCAACCGAGATCTGGAGGCCGCGATGAACGCCGGCTCCTTCCGGCGCGATTTGTTCTACCGCCTGAACGTCTTTCCCATCCAGGTACCTTCTTTGCGGGAACGCCGCGAAGACATTCCGATGCTGGTCAAGTACTTCGTCGACCGTTTCGCGACCAAAGCCGGGAAGCGCTTCAGCCGCATCAACAAGAAGAGCCTCAATCTGCTGCAGTCGTACGACTGGCCCGGAAACATCCGCGAGCTGCAAAACGTGATCGAGCGGTCGGTGATCCTCTGTGACTCGAAAGAATTCGCGGTGGATGAGCATTGGCTTGCTCCCGGCCCGGTCGCGATGGAGCCGAAGAAGCGAACGCTCGACGAGCATTTGGTCGGCGAGGAGAAGAAGATCATCGAAGCCGCCCTGTCTGAGGCGGGCGGCAAGGTCGCGGGTCCTTCTGGCGCGGCGGTAACGCTGGGAATGCCTGCAACGACCCTCTACTCGAAGATCAAGAACATGAAGATCGACAAGCGCCGCTTCAGGCGGTCTCGAGGCGAGTGAATGGTCCATGAGTGCAGCCGCTGGCATGACCGTTGCTCTCTGACCGAGCCGTCATGTTCAAGATCCGGAGGTCCTCTGCAGGGCGATGGGTCTTCGTGAGTGGTCGGATCGACGGAGAGGCAGTGTCCGAGTTGCAGCGCCTGTTGGGCCGGGAATCGGCAGGGAGCGGGCTGATTCTGGATCTCAAGGGAGTTCGACTCGTGGATGCGGAGGCAGTAGAGTTCTTCGCGCGTTGCGAGGACGCGGGGATCAAACTTCGGAGTTGCCCTGCGTACGTCCGCGAGTGGATCGCCAGCAGTCGGCGTCAAGCCGCACTGATCCCAGCACGGGAATGACGTCCAGCTTCTCCAGCGCCGCCAACCCAGCGCTGGCCGCTGCGCTCTCGTGTTCCGAATTACGAATTTCGGTGATCTCAAAGCACGACATCTCGTAATTCGAGGGCCCGTGCTGCTCCTGGAGGGCTGGCCCGGTTCATGAATAGGCTGCAGTTGGATGGCCGTGGCCACGAACGGGACAGGGCCGGCGCAGGTTGCTGGCGAGCGTGCGATTGCCTCCGGCGACGTGAGCTCGCTCGCCGAAGTCCGAAGGCTGCGGCGTATTGTCGGTGTGAGCAGGCCGGGATTGCCCCCGAGCGTAACAAAGCGGGCCCGCGTGGCTTGCCTCATCATCCCGTTCGCGCTGGCGGCACCCGTGTATGCGCTCCGGCCGCAGAAATCGGACACGCAGTTCACTCACACAGGCTGGTCCGCGAAAGATGGCATCCCGGGTCCGGTCCGGGCAATCGCTCAGACGAGGGACGGGTACTTGTGGCTCGCGACGGAAGCCGGCCTGTACCGGTTCGACGGCCTTCGCTTCGCCCCATACGAGCCCAGCCGCAGCTCGCATTCCCACGGGCCCGCCGTCCTGTCGCTCCTTGCTGCGCAGGACGGGAGCCTGTGGATGGGATTCGGCTCCGGCGGAATCGGCCGGCTTCGCGACGGCCAGGTCACCCACTTCCCCCCTGGCGAGGGCGTTCCCGAGGGTGGAATCCTCTCCATCGTGGAAGACGGGGCTGGTTCGATCTGGGCCGCGGGACAGTACGGCTTTGCCAGCTTCGACAACGGCAAGTGGCGCCGGGTCGGAGCGGAGACGGGCTATGCCGCCCCAGGAGCGCAAGCGCTATTGGTTGATCATGCGGGCACGCTCTGGGTCGCAACGGACGGATTGAATTTCGGATTGAGCAAGCACCCGATTCGCGCGAACACGATCCTGACTCTTGCCAAGAACGCGACGCATTTCTCCCCGACGGGCGAGGCCGTCGGCATGATCTGGAGCATGGCCGAGGCGCCCGACGGGACTGTCTGGGTCGCGGACACGACCTTCAAGAAGGCGCGACGGATGGACGGCCGCGGAGCGGCTTCGCCCGCGGTCGCCGTCGATGGAGAGCCGTTGTGCCTGACCTTCGGCAGGGATGGGAGCCTATGGGTTGGCCTGATCGCAGGTGGTGTGCGCCGCGTGCGGGACATCGGCCGGGACGCGCCGCTCGATCGGTTTCGCGTCG
Organism: Myxococcales bacterium; assembly: GCA_036513415.1. GTDB lineage: Bacteria > Myxococcota > Myxococcia > Myxococcales > 40CM-4-68-19 > 40CM-4-68-19. The sequence continues at coordinate 69,634 of DATBZA010000107.1, forward strand.
AGGACCACCTTTCGGGCAGCCTCGTGTATGCGGCGCTGAAGGATCGGGAAGGCAACCTCTGGTTCGGGACGGGCGGCGGCTTGGATCGGTTTCGCGAGAACAAGATGACTGCCTTCTCAGAGAGCGAAGGCCTGGGTCCGGATCAGAAGATCGCGCTGACTTCCACACCGGACGGGAGCGTGTGGCTGGTCAGCTATGCCCAGGACAAGGTGCGCCGCTTCCGGGATGGAGCGTTCGTCAGCTCGACGCTCGCGCCTTACAGCCCATCCGACTCGAGCCGGATCCTGGCCCTGTACGCGAATCCAGCCGGTCAGGTCTGGGTCGGAGGAAGCTTCAAGCTGGCCAGGGAGAGTCACGGGACGTTCTCGTACCTCGACGTCCCGGGCGTGATTGGTCCGTCGTCCGTCGAAGCGGTCGCCGAGGACAAGGCGGGCGCCCTGTGGGTGACATTGACGAGCCCCGGCGGGACCAGGCGAATCCTGCGGCGTCGGCGCGGCAAGTGGACAGAGCTACCCGCGCAAACGGTTCTCCCGCCGTACCGCTGTCGGGTGCTGCATGCGGACGCTCTGGGCCGCATGTGGCTGGGCTTCGAGAACGGCGAAGTGGTCGTCTTCGAAGGCGATGCGTCCCGCCTGTACTCGGCGAAGGACGGCCTGCGTAGCGGTCGGGTTCTCGTCATCGCGGAGGACCGCGAGGGCCACGTCTGGATCGGGGGCGAGAGCGGTTTGAGCCGATTTGGTCAAGATCGGTTCGTTACGCTGACGCAGGACAACGGCCTTCCGGGGAGCTCCGTCTCGGGAATCCTGGAGGACGACGACGGCAACTTGTGGCTCGCTGGGGCGCTCGGGATCCTTCGGGTGAAGCCGCAGGAGTTGGACAAGGCGCTCGCGTCTGCGTCTTATCGGGTCGAGGGGGTGACCTTCGACGCCACGGACGGATTGCACGGTCTTCCGCGACAACGGGAGCCGTTTCCGACCGCCACACGGGCGGCCGACGGGCGGCTCTGGTTCGCCACCACCGGCGGCGTCGCCGTGATCGATCCGCGCCGGTGGCCTCGCAACGCGATGGCACCGCCGGTCAAGATCGAGAGAGCCATCGCGGACGATCGCAATCTGGAGTTGTCCAGCGGACTGCGCCTGCCGCCAAACACGAAGAATCTCGAGCTCCAGTATGCGGCCCTGAGCCTGACGGCCCCGGAACGCGTCCGCTTCCGTTACAAGCTCGAGGGCTACGACGCCGACTGGCGGGGGCCGGTCAGCGCCCGGAGCGCGACGTATACCAACCTCCCGCCCGGAGACTACCGGTTTCATGTCGCCGCCTGCAACAACGACGGCGTCTGGAACGAGGAGGGAGCGGCGCTCGAGTTCACGATCGTTCCGGCCTTTCGCCAGACGCGAGCATTCCTTCTTCTCTGCGCCGCGGCCGCCGGGTGCCTCGTCTGGGCGGGCTATCGATGGCGGATCCGGCAGGTGAGGTCCCGGCTGCAGCTTCAATTCCGGGAACGGCTGGAGGAGCGAACGCGCATCGCGCAGGAGCTGCACGACACGCTGCTCCAGGGCTTCCTCAGCGCGTCGATGCAGCTCCATGTTGCGGTGAACCAAGTGCCGGCGGAAACGGCGGACAAGCGGCGCTTGAATCGGGTGCTCGAGCTGATGAGGAGCGTGATCGAAGAAGGACGCAACGCCGTCAAAGGGTTGCGTTCTTCGCCGGGCTGCCATGACGATCTCGAAGAGGCGTTCTCTCGAGTCCGTGAGGAATTGGACGCGAAGGAGGACATCGACTTCTTCGTGATCGGTGAAGGCCAGGCGCGCCCGCTGCACGCCATCATCCGGGACGAAGTCTACCGGATCGGCCGCGAAGCGGTGGTCAACGCGTTTCAACATTCGGGAGCGAACCGGATCGAGGTCGAGGTCGAGTTCGCCGCGAAGGGGTTGCGGGTCACGGTGCGCGATGATGGCCGCGGGATCGATCCGCAGCTTCTCGAGTCCGGACGGGAGGGACACTGGGGACTCGCCGGCATGCGGGAACGCGCGAAGAGGATTGGCGCGCGACTCAAGCTCTGGAGCCGGGCACTTGGCGGCACGGAAGTCGAGCTGTCCGTTCCGAGCGGCATTGCTTTTCGGGCGCAGTACCGCCGGTGGCCGTGGGACTGGCTGGCGCGGCTGTATCCGGGAAGGGCTGGGGATCTCGACGGCAGGAAGCGAGCGGGCTGAATGGCTGGACACGACCCGATCCGTGTTCTCTGCGTCGACGACCACCCTGTGCTTCGAGAGGGGATCGCTGCCCTGGTCGAGAGTCAGCGAGACATGAAGCTCGTGGCCGAGGCGGGGAGCGGACGCCAGGCCCTTCTCAGCTTTCGCGAGCACCGTCCAGACGTCACCCTGATGGATCTGAGGCTTCCCGACATGAGCGGCATCGATACGTTGGCCGCGATCCGCTCGGCGTTCCCCGATGCGCGCATCATCATGCTGACGACGTTCGAAGGCGACGTCGAGATCCGGCGCGCCCTCGAGGCGGGCGCGCGAGGGTACATGTTGAAGAGCATGCCTCCGCAGGACTTGATCGACGGGATCCGGCAAGTGCATGCGGGGAAGAAACGCATTCCGCTTGAGGTCGGGTCCCATCTCGCGGAGCACATGGGCGAGGAGGACCTGACGGCTCGCGAGGTCGAGGTCCTGCAGCAGATCGCCGGCGGGAACCGGAATCAAGACATCGCGAGTCGACTCTTCATCGCTGAAGAAACGGTCAAGGTCCACGTCAAGCACGTCATGGAGAAGCTCGGAGCAAGCGACCGCACTGAAGCCGTCTCGATCGCGCTCCGGCGCGGGATCATCCAGCTTTAGCCGCGGCCACTTCAGATCCTCAGGGGCTACGTTTGAGCGAGGTTCGTCGGGCGTTCGATGGCGATCCGCGCGAATACCACGATCGAGGGACTCGCCCCGGAGCAGGATTCGCTAGCCTGTGCGCGCCGAACATGCAGCGGCTATTCTCGACCTTTCCGGATGGGCGCCCCGGCGCAGGATTGCTGCTCTTGCGCGCGGCCGTTGGCGGCTCGCTCCTGGTCCTCGGCGGAACCTACCTCGTGCACGCGCATCAAGCCGGCGGGTGGAGCCTGGCCATCGGACTGCTGGCCGCCGCGAGCGGCGCCTCGCTGCTGATCGGATTCCTGACGCCGTTGGGCGTCCTCGCCGGCCTGGTGGCCATCGGCCTCGCCCTGGTGTGGCCGTCACCCGCCACTCGCGTCCTCCCGAACGGAAAGCTCGCCGCGCTCTTGCTGGGCGTCCTCGCTGCCGCGGTCGCCCTGTTGGGTCCCGGCGCGCTCTCCATCGACGCTCGACTGTTCGGGCGCCGCGAGATCAGCATTCCCCGCGCCCGGAACGGAGCTCCGGGAGAGTGAGACCATCGCGCCCGCCAGCTCGACGACCACGATCCGAAGGCCTGCGGATACCCCGATCGCGGTAGCCCGAGCTAGGCCGGAGGTGGCAGGAAAAAGGCCTTCCATCTCGTGATGCGGTCGGGTCGAGCGACGTTCTACCTTGCCGACATGGAGCGAACACCAGGAGAGCATTCCATGAGCATCATCACGATCCGAGACGGCACGCCGGCATCCAATCTCGAGGTCCCGGTTGCCCTCGCCAACCTGGATCTCGGGGACGAGATCGATCACGAGATCAACTTCGGCCGGATCGTCGGCAAAAGCCCTGCGCTGCGGCGCGTGCTCAAGCAGATCGAGACGGTGAGCGGCACGGTCAGCACGGTCATCCTCGAGGGCGAGACCGGGACCGGCAAGGAACTGTTCGCCCAGGCCATCCATGATCTCAGCGGCCGGCGTTCGGGCCCGTTCGTGAAGCTGAACTGTTCAGCGATTCCCAGCGGTCTTCTGGAAAGCGAGCTCTTCGGGCACGAGAAGGGAGCGTTCACGAGCGCCTCCGCTCAACGCGTCGGACGTTTCGAGCTGGCGAATGGCGGAACCATCTTCCTCGACGAAGTCGGCGAGCTCTCGCTCGAGCTGCAGCCGAAGCTCCTCCGGGTGCTTCAGGAAAGGGAATTCGAGCGTCTGGGCGGCGCGCGCACCCTGCGTACCGACATCCGGGTGATCGCGGCGACGAACCGCGACCTGAGAACGATGGTCGAGCGGGGGATGTTCCGGTCCGATCTCTTCTACCGTCTGAACGTCTTTCCCGTCCGGGTCCCCGCGCTTCGAGACCGGCCGGAGGACATTCCTCTTCTGGTCCGGTCCTTCGCCGACGAGTTTTCGCGGCGCATGAACAAATCGTTCGAGGCCATTCCCTGCTCGACCATGAGAGAACTGTGCCGGCACCCCTGGCCGGGCAACATCCGGGAGCTCCGGAACGTCGTTGAGCGCGCGGTCATCCTCTCGTCCGGTCCGGTCCTCGAAATCGACATCGCCGACATGAACGCTCGCAAATCGCCGATGCGCAGGGCAGACAGCAGGGTCGAGGCGTTCCCGTTGAGAAGACTTCGCGACGAACTGGATGACGCCCAACGCGATGTGATCCTCGGCGCGCTGAGGCAAGCGGATGGGCGTGTCGGAGGACCCGATGGTGCCGCAGCAAGGCTTGGTCTGAAGCGTACGACACTCATCGGCCGCATGAAGCGGCTCGGTATCGAGTCTCACTCGCGAGATGGAAAGTCTTATGGGACCTCTCAACCAGACCTGTCAAAGACGATCGCTTCTTGATCCTGCGCGCGGCGGTACCAAGGTTGTACAGACCTGCGGGGCCTTGCGTGCTTCAATCCTGGTCCATGACAACCCCCGTGCGCCCGGCAGGTCGGGAGGTGACCGCGGTTTCCTGGATCCGAGTGCACTGGCCGAGCACTTGCAACCCTCGCTGGCCATGAGCGACGCACTTCCTGTCGTTTACCTGGCGAGGCACGGCGAGACCGCCTGGACCATCTCAGGTCAGCACACAGGGGCGACCGATCTACCGCTGACCGCACAGGGTGAAGCCGAGGCCGTCCGGCTCGCAGAGCCGCTCGCGGGATTGACGTTCGCCGCGGTGTTCACGAGTCCGTTGCAGCGGGCGGTCCAAACGTGCGAGCTGGCTGGCTTCGGCCCTGTGGCCGAAGTCGAGCCTGACCTCGTCGAATGGAACTACGGCACGTACGAAGGTCGCACCAGCGCCGAGATTCGCGCCGAGCGCCCTGGCTGGCAAGTGTTCCGCGATGGTTGCCCGGGAGGGGAGTCGCCAGCGCAGATCGGAGCACGAGCCGACCGGGTGGTACGCCGGATGCGAGCAATCGAAGGGAACGTCCTGCTCTTTTCGAGCGGGCATATCCTCCGGGTGTTCGCCGCGCGCTGGCTTGGGCTCGAACCGGGGACGGGCAGGTACTTCCTGCTCGGCACGGCCAGTCTCAGCGCGTTGGGATACGAGCATGATCGCTCCGAGCCGGTTATCCGTCTCTGGGACGAGAGGCCTCACGAACGGCGCGTCACCAAGGGGCAGGTATCGGGCACCGGGAGGTAGCATGGCGATGAGCGAAAAAAGGGTGGCGGTTCTTCGAGCAGGGGTGCCGGTTCTTCGAACAGGAGCAGCCTCGGACACCTTGGAGGCGCTGCGCTGGCAATACGGATGCGGTCCGGTGGACCTCACGGGCACCGCCGATGCGCTCTATGAGCGGCACCTGCTCTTCGACAACGTCGCCGATCCCGCGGCCGCCGGGACGCGTGAGCGCTACGAGGCCCTCGCGCGCTCCGTCCGGGACGTCCTCTCGCAGCGATGGGTCCGGACGGAGCAGACCTACGAGAGCTTGAACCCCAAGCGCGTCTACTACCTGTCGATGGAGTTCCTGATCGGCCGCTCGCTGTCCAACAACATCACGAATCTGCTGCTCAGTCCCTTCCTGAGCGAAGCCGTCAAGCAGAGATCCCTGGATTGGCTTGGCCCGCTCGAAGAGGAACCCGACGCCGCCCTGGGAAACGGCGGCCTCGGGCGTCTGGCTGCGTGCTTCCTCGATTCGATGGCCACCCTGCAGTTGCCGGCGATGGGGTACGGGCTCCGGTACGAGTACGGAATGTTCCGGCAATCCATCCAAGACGGTTGGCAACACGAGCAGCCCGACAACTGGCTTCGTCGCCCCGACCCGTGGGAGGTCGCGCGTCCCGACGACAAGGTCGAGATCGAGCTGAACTGCTCGTTCGAGGTCCGGGGAGGGGCGCTGAGCGCGATCCTGGGAAGGCCATCCAAGCTGATCGGCATTCCGTTCGATCGGCCCGTGGTGGGCTATGGCGGCAAGACGATCAACACGCTGCGCCTCTGGGCGGCGCGCGCGGGCGATTACTTCGATTTCCAGGCGTTCAGCCATGGCGACTTCGTCGCCGCGCTGGCCGAAACGCTCGCGGCCGAGTCTCTCACGCGGGTCCTCTATCCCGACGACTCCACCACCCAGGGGCAGGGGCTGCGGTTCGTGCAGGAGTACTTTCTCGTCGCCTGCTCACTCGCCGATCTGATCCGGCGATTTCGCCGCACCAACGCGGACTGGGGTGCGCTTCCCGACAAGGCCGCCATCCAGCTCAACGATACCCACCCGTCAATCGCCGTTCCCGAGCTGATGCGGCTCCTGCTCGACGAGGCTCACCTCGGATGGGACCAGGCCTGGGACCTCACCCAACGTACGCTGGCGTATACGAACCACACGCTGCTGCCCGAGGCGCTGGAAAAATGGCCGCTGGCGTGGTTCGAGACGCTGCTCCCTCGCCACCTCGAGATCATCCTCGAGATCAACCGGCGATTGCTCGATGCGGTCCGGCGCCGCTTTCCCGGCGACGAGGGCCGTGTGGGACGCACGAGCCTGATCGAAGAAGGCCCGAGCAAACACGTCCGCATGGCCAACCTCGCCATCGTGGGCTCGCACAGCACCAACGGCGTGGCGGCGATTCACTCCGCGCTGCTGCGCTCGAACACGGTGAGGGACCTGGCCGAGACGTTTCCCGAGCGTTTCGGCAACAAGACCAATGGCGTCACGCCGCGGCGCTGGCTGCTGCTCTCGAACCCGGCGCTGGCCAGGACCATCACTGAAAGCATCGGCGAAGACTGGATCGCCGACCTCGGCCAGCTTGCCAGGCTCAAGCCGCTCGCCGACGACTCGAGCTTCCGCGACGCGTTCCGCTCCACCAAGCGAGCGGCCAAGTCCGCCTTCGCGGAGTGGCTCCGAGCGAGCTCGGGGCAGACGGTGGATCCCGATACCATCTTCGACAGCCAGGTGAAGCGCATCCACGAATACAAGCGGCAGCTTCTCAACGCGTTGCGGATCGTCGTGCTCTACAACCGCTTGCGGGAGGACCCGACGCTGCAGACGACGCCGCGGACTTTCCTGTTCGCCGGCAAGGCGGCGCCGGCGTACCATCTGGCCAAGCTCATCATCAAGCTCCTGAACAACCTCGCCGGGACCATCGACGCCGATCCGTCGGTGCGTGGGAGGCTCAAGGTGATGTTCCTCCCCGAGTACTCCGTGTCCCTGGCCGAGCGGTTGATTCCAGCCACCGATGTCTCCAACCAGATCTCGACCGCCGGCTACGAGGCGAGCGGCACCAGCAACATGAAGTTCATGATGAACGGCGCGCTGACGATCGGCACCCGCGACGGCGCGACGATCGAGATGGCGCAGGAGGCCGGGGAGGAGAACTTCTTCCTCTTTGGCCTGACGGCGGAGCAGGTTGCCGGCAGCCGCGGCTGGTACAACCCGCGCTGGCACTACGACAACCAGCCGGAGATCCGCGCGGCGCTGGACCTGATCTTCTCCGATCACTTCAGCCGCAATGAGCCCGGCGTGTTTGCGCCGCTGCGCGACACGCTGCTGACGAGCGACCATTACATGCACCTCGCGGACCTCGGATCCTATCTCGAGGCCGATCGCAGCCTCTGCGCGCTATACGCAGACCCGGAAGCATGGGCGCGCAAGGCCATCCTGAACGTGGCCAGCTCCGGGAAGTTCTCCAGCGACCGCACCATTGCCGAGTACGCGGCCGACATCTGGCACGTCAGTCCGTGTCCGGTGCCGTGAAGGAGCCGCGCAGCGACGACGCCGTCCTGGACAAGGCAAGCTGACAGGAAAGGGGAAACCGATGACGAGAATGCTGCCACTGACCGCGCGTCAATCGTGGAAGGCGCTCCAGACCCACCAGGAGAAGATCCGGGAGGTGCACCTCCGCACGCTCTTCGACGACGACCCGACGCGCGGCGAGCGCTTCACCGCGGAGGCGGCCGGAATCCATCTCGACTACTCCAAGAATCGCGTCACGGACGAGACCCTGGCGCTGCTCCGCCGGCTGGCCGAGGAGTCCGGCCTGCGCGAACGCATCGATGCCATGTTCCGGGGAGACAAGATCAACCTGACGGAAAACAGATCCGTCCTGCATGTCGCCCTGCGCGCCCCGCGCGGCAAGGCGATCGTCGTGGACGGCAAGGACGTGGTGCCCGACGTCCACGCCGTGCTCGGCGCGATGACCGACTTCTCCAATCGGGTGCGGAGCGGCGCGTGGAAGGGGCACACCGGCAAGCGCATTCGCAACGTGGTCAACATCGGCATCGGCGGCTCAGACCTCGGCCCCGTGATGGCCTACGAGGCGCTCAAGCACTACAGCGATCGCGCGATGGCCTTTCGCTTCGTCTCGAACGTAGATGGGACCGATCTGGTGGAGGCGACCCGCGACCTGGACCCTGCGGAGACGCTCTTCATCGTTTCCTCGAAGACCTTCACCACGCTGGAAACGATGACCAACGCCGAGAGCGCGCGCCAGTGGTTGCTCAAGGAGCTCGGCGGAGACGTCAAGGCGGTGTCCAAGCATTTCGTCGCCGTCTCCACCAACGCCAAGAAGGTCTCGGAGTTCGGCATCGACACCGCGAACATGTTTGGATTCTGGGACTGGGTGGGCGGGCGCTATTCGATGGACTCGGCGATCGGTCTGTCGACGATGCTCGCCGTCGGTCCCGAGAATTTCCGCGCTCTGCTGGATGGCTTCCACCAGATGGACGAGCACTTCCGCACCGCCCCATTCGAGCGCAACCTGCCGGTGCTCCTCGGCCTGTTGACGGTGTGGTACGCGGATTTCTTCGACGCCGAGACGGTGGCCGTGCTGCCCTACGAGCAATACCTGAAGCGTTTCCCCGCCTACCTGCAGCAGCTGGCGATGGAAAGCAACGGCAAGCACGTCACCCGCGAGGGAGACGAGATCAGCTATCCGACCGGGCCCATCTACTGGGGCGAGCCGGGAACAAACGGGCAGCACTCGTTCTACCAGCTGATCCATCAAGGCACCCGTCTCATTCCCTGCGACTTCATTGCCTTCTCCGAAACGCTGAATCCGCTCGGCCGCCACCACGACATGCTGCTCGCGAACGTGTTCGCGCAGACCGAGGCGCTGGCCTTCGGGAAGACGCGCGAGCAGGTGAAAGCGGAAGGAACGGCGGACAGCCTCGTTCCCCATCGCGTATTCAAGGGGAACCGCCCGTCGAACACCATCCTCGCCGAGCGGCTGACGCCGGAGACCCTTGGCAAGCTGGTCGCGCTCTACGAGCACAGCGTGTTCACCCAGGGCATGATCTGGGACGTCGACTCCTTCGATCAGTGGGGAGTCGAGCTGGGCAAGGTGCTGGCCCAGCGGATCATCCCGGAGCTCGAGAGCGAGACGGAGCCCGCGCTCCGTCACGACAGCTCGACGAACGCGCTCATCCGGCGCTACCGGACGCGCAAGGGCGCCGTGCGATGACCGGGATGGCCCAGTTCACGCAGCAGCTGCAGAGGATGAAAACGGATCCCGGGTTCATCGCGGCGCTGGATCAAAGCGGTGGGAGCACGCCCGGCGCGCTGCGCGCTTACGGAATCAAGGAAGGCGCGTGGTCCAACGACGAGGAGATGTTCGCGCTCGTGCATCAGATGCGCACGCGCATCATCACCAGCCCGTCCTTCACCGGCGAGCGGATCCTCGGCGCCATCCTCTTCGAGAACACCATGGACAGGGACATCGAGGGACAGCCGACCGGGGATTACCTGTGGAACGTGAAACGGGTCGTGCCCTTCCTGAAAGTCGACAAGGGCCTGGCAGCGGAGAAGGACGGTGTCCAGTTGATGAAGCCGATACCCGGGCTCGCCGCGCTGCTCGACAAGGCCAAGACGAAGCGCATCTTCGGAACCAAGATGCGCTCGTTCGTCAAGCAAGCCAACCGAGCGGGCATCCAAGGCATCGTGACCCAGCAGTTCGAGGCTGCCCGGCAGATCACCGCCGCGGGCCTCGTGCCGATCGTCGAGCCGGAAGTGGACATTCACTGTCCAGAAAAGGCCGAGGCCGAGGAGTTGCTCAAAGGGGCCATCCTCGAGAAGCTCGACGGACTGCCCGAGGGCCAGCTCGTCATGCTGAAGATCACCTTGCCGGAGAAAGACGACTTCTACAGCGAGTTCGTCAGCCATCCCAAGGTGGTGAGGGTGGTTGCGCTTTCTGGCGGTTACACGCGGGAAGAAGCCAACGAGCGCTTGCGGAGGAACCACGGCGTCGTGGCGAGCTTTTCACGGGCGCTGGTCGAGGGGTTGTCCGCCCCGCAATCCGACGCAGAGTACGACGCCCGGCTGGATGCAGCCGTTCGGAGCATCTTCGAGGCGTCCAACACTTGAAGCGAAGCCGCCGAGCAATCGGCCTTGAAAAGGAGTGAGCGATGCAACTCGGAATGATCGGACTTGGTCGCATGGGCGCGAACATGGCCCGGCGGCTTCTTGCAGGCGGCCACCGATGCGTGGTCTTCAGCAGGTCGGCGAACGCGGTCGAGGAGTTGAGTCGGGCCAAGGCGGTCGGCGCCTCGTCTCTGGCCGATCTCGTGAAGAAGCTGGAGACGCCGCGGGCCATCTGGCTGATGGTCCCGGCGGCAGCCGTGGACGCGACCGTCAGCGACCTTTTGCCCCATCTCGCGCCTGGCGACATCATCATCGATGGCGGGAATTCCTATTACGTCGACGACATCCGGCGCGCGAAGGAGCTTGCGGAGAAGGGCATCCACTACGTGGACGTCGGGACCAGCGGCGGAGTCTGGGGACGGGAGCGCGGGTACTGCCTGATGATCGGCGGCGAGGATGCGGTGGTGAAACACCTCGATCCCATCTTCGCGCAATTGGCGCCCGGCGCCGGCGACATCCCCCGCACTCCGGGGCGGGAAGCCATCCGCGGCACGGCCGAGCAGGGATACCTGCACTGCGGACCGAACGGCGCCGGCCATTTCGTCAAGATGGTGCACAACGGAATCGAGTACGGCGTCATGGCCGCTTACGCCGAGGGACTGGGCATCTTGCGGAACGCCAACGTCGGAAAGCGAGAACACGCGGTCGACGCCGAGACCACGCCGCTGCGGGCCCCGGAGCGCTACCAGTACGACCTCGACCTTCGCGACATCACCGAGGTCTGGCGGCGCGGCAGCGTCATCGCTTCGTGGCTGCTCGATCTGACGGCAGCCGCCCTGATCAAGGATCCCGCGCTGTCGGAGTTCTCGGGCCGGGTCTCGGACTCGGGCGAGGGACGGTGGACGATCAACGCGGCCATCGACGAGGCGGTGCCGGCGCCCGTGCTGTCCGCCGCCCTCTATCAGCGGTTCAGCTCACGCGGCGAGGCGGACTTTCAAGACCGCGTCCTGTCCGCCCTGCGGTACCAGTTCGGCGGACACCTGGAGAAGCCCGGCGGCAGCGGCGGGAGCTCACGATGAGCGACGCCCGTTCGGATGCCCTGGTGTTCTTCGGCGCGACGGGCGACCTGGCGTTCAAGAAGATCTTTCCGGCACTGCAGGCGATGGTGAAACGCGGCCATCTCAACGTGCCGATCATCGGCGTGGCGAAGGCGGGCTGGGGCGTCGACGAGCTCCGCGCCCGCGCGCGCGACAGCGTCAAGCAGCACGGCGGGCTGGATGCCGCGGCGTTCGACAAGCTGTCTCGACTGCTGCGCTATGTGGACGGCGACTACCGGGACGCGGCGACGTTCCAGGCCATTCGCCAGCAACTCGGTTCCGCTCAGCGCCCCGTCCACTACCTCGCCATCCCGCCCACGCTGTTCGGGCCGGTCGTGGAACAGCTCAACCGGTCAGGCTGCGCGAAAGGCGCTCGCATCATCGTCGAGAAGCCGTTCGGCGGCGATCTCTCCTCGGCGCAGGAACTCAACCGCACGCTGCTCGGCTCCTTCGACGAGAGGACGATCTTTCGCATCGACCATTACCTCGGCAAACGGCCGGTGCATCACATGTTGTTTTTCCGGTTTGCGAACCCGTTCATGGCGCCTTTCTGGAACAGGAATGACGTCGAGAGCGTCCAGATCACGATGGCCGAGGAGTTCGGGATCCAGGGAAGGGGCGCCTTCTACGACGAGACGGGCACCGTGCGCGATGTGGTGCAGAACCACCTGTTCCAGGTGCTGACCAACCTGGCCATGGAGCCTCCGGTCAGGACCGACAGCCAATCCATCCGAGACGAGAAGGTGAAAGTCCTCGAGGCGATCCCGGCCCTCGTCCCGGACAACGTCGTGCGCGGACAGTTTCGCGGTTATCGATTGGAGAAGGGAGTGGCGGCGGATTCGCAGGTGGAAACGTTCGTCGCCATGCGCCTCCAGATCGACTCCTGGCGCTGGCAGGGCGTGCCCTTCTACATCCGGGCCGGAAAGTGCCTGCCCGTGACGTGCACGGAGATCGTCATCCGGCTCCGCCGGCCTCCCACGATCTTTCAAGGCTTCCACCTCGACTCGAACTACTGCCGCTTCCGGATCAGTCCCGACGTTACGCTCGCCCTCGGCGCGAACGTGATCGCGCCGGGACAGGAGACGCGCAGCCAGACCGCGGAAATGGTGGGGACCCAGCTCCCTGGCGCGGACGAAATGGATGCTTACGAGCGGGTCCTGGGAGACGCGATGGAGGGCGATTCCACGCTGTTCGCGCGGGAGGACTACGTCGAAGAAGCGTGGCGAATCGTCGATCCGGTGCTGAAGGTCGGCACACCCGTCTACGAATACGAGCCAGGAACCTGGGGACCAAAAGAGGTCGACTCTAAAGTCTCGCCCCCCGGAGGCTGGCAGAACCCTCCGCTGTCGGGAAGGGCGTAAGCGGAGCGGACGCTTGCAGGACGATGCGAGCAGCAGGGGACGAAGCGCGCCTCTGGGAGCGACGCCCTGTGACGGCGGCGTCAACTTCAGCGTCTACTCGCGCGGAGCCACCGGCGTGGAGTTGCTGCTCTTCGACCGGGAGAACGATGCACGCGCGACCCGGGTCATCCCGCTCGACCCCGCGGCGAATCGGACTTACCACTACTGGCACGTCTTCGTGTCGGGCATTCGGCAGGGCCAGATGTACGGGTATCGCATGCACGGAGCGTGGGACCCCGCGAGCGGGATGCGCTTCGACCCGACCAAGGTGCTCCTCGATCCCTATGGCCGAGGCGTCGTGGTTCCGAAGAGCTACAGCCGCGAAGCGGCGTGCGGGGAAACCGACACCGCCGCGTCGGCGATGAGGAGCGTCGTGGCCGACGTTTCCGCGTACGACTGGGAGGGCGATGTCCCGCTGCAACGGCCGTCGTCGCGGACCATCATCTACGAGATGCACGTGAGAGGGTTCACGTGCCATCCCAGCTCCGGGGTTTCGGAACAAAAGCGGGGGACCTACGCCGGCGTGGTCGAGAAGATTCCCTATCTCCAGCAGCTGGGCATCACCGCCGTCGAGTTGCTGCCGGTGTTCCAGTTCGACGCCCAGGATGCTCCGCTCGGACGGATCAACTACTGGGGATATGCGCCGATCTCGTTCTTTGCGCCGCACCACGCCTACAGCTCCGGTCAGGATCCGCTCGCCCCGATCGACGAGTTCCGCGACATGGTGAAGGCGCTCCACCGCGCAGGGATCGAGGTCATTCTCGACGTCGTGTTCAACCACACCGCGGAAGGCGACCACCGCGGACCGACGCTGAGCTTCCGCGGACTGGACAACGCCACATACTACATCCTCGAAGAGGATCACTCACGCTACGCCAATTACAGCGGCACGGGGAATACGCTGAACGCCAATCATCCGATCGTGCGCCGGATGATCGTGGACTGCCTCCGGTACTGGGTGGAGACGATGCACGTCGACGGGTTCCGCTTCGACCTCGCGTCGATCCTGGCGCGCGATTCGTCGGGCCAGGTGATCCCGAATCCGCCGGTGCTGTGGGACATCGAGTCGGAGCCGGCGCTGGCGGGGACGAAGCTCATCGCTGAAGCATGGGATGCAGTTGGTCTGTACCAGGTGGGGACCTTCGTCGGGGACAGTTGGAAGGAATGGAACGGACGCTTCCGCGACGACGTCCGCAGCTTCTTCCGCGGCGACGAAGGCTCCATCGGCGCGTTTGTCGACCGGTTCATCGGCAGCCCGTCGTTGTACGGCCACAAGGAGCGCGAGATCGAGGAAAGCATCAACTTTGTCACGTCTCACGATGGCTTCACCCTCAACGATCTCGTCTCCTACGACCGCAAGCACAACGAAGCGAACGGCGAGGACAACCGGGACGGCGCCGACGACAACCGAAGTTGGAACTGTGGAGTGGAAGGCCCGACGGAAGATCCCGCGGTCGACAAGCTGCGAACGCGACAGGTGAAGAACTTCTTCACCGTGACGATGCTCTCCGGGGGGATGCCCATGATGCTCATGGGCGACGAAGTGCGGCGTACGCAGGGCGGCAACAACAACGCCTATTGTCAGGACAACGAGACCAGCTGGTTCGACTGGACCCTGCTCGCGAAGCGGGCCGACGTGCTCCGGTTCGTGAGCTTGCTCAATGCTCGCCGGGTCTTGCGAGACGTCGAGCACGAGCGGCAGCGGGTAGCCCTGAACCAACTGATCCGCCAGGCCGACCTGACCTGGCACGGCGTGAGACTCCACGAACCTGACTGGGGTCACGACTCGCACAGCGTGGCTTTCACGACGAAGTTCGCGAACGAACCAGGTCTCTTTCACATCATTCTCAATGCGTACTGGGAACCGCTCGAATTCGAGCTGCCGCCGGCCGCCGGCGGCGCCGGACATCCATGGCACCGATGGATCGACACCTTTCTCGACTCTCCGCACGATATCGCTGATTGGGAGCGGGCACCCTTGGTTTCCGGCGACAGCTATCGGGCGGAACGCCGGTCCGTGGTGGTGCTGTTCGCGGGCGTCGAACCGGCTCCTACTGCAACGCCGACGTGATGGGGGGCGGCGAGGCGTCATCACGAGATGGGGCACATCGCCTGCTGTGGCAGGCCGCTGCGGCGTTCTGTTAGATTCAGGCTGTGGGGAAGGGGCATGGAGGCACATGGGCGGTGGCGCCAGAGCGGGAATGGCCACAGCGGTTCGCGCTGCGGTTCGAGCCATCGCGCCGCAGCGCCTGCTACCGCTGAGGGGTACCCGATCCGCGATTGAGCGGTACGGTGTTGCAGCCGCGGCCGTCGCCGTTGCACTCGGGGCGGCACTGCTTCTGCAGCGGTCTCGCATCGAGCGCCTGGAATTCCCGATCTTCCTGTTCGAGATCGCGCTGGTCGTCTGGTTCCTCGGGGTCGGACCTGCGATTCTCGCGGTCGTACTCTCGAGTCTGGCTTTCGACTACTACTTCACGGAGCCCCTTCACAGCTTCTCGGTCAACTCGACCGACCTCGCGTACTACGTCGTCTTCATCCTGTTCGCGCTCCTGATCACCTGGTTCAGCGCCATCCGGCGCCGCTTCGAGCAACAGCTGCTGCAATCGCGAGACGAGCTCCGGAAGGAAGTGGCCGTGCGAAGCCAGCAGGCCAGCCTCCTGAACCTGACTCACGACACGATTTTCGTCCGCGACATGAGCGACACAATCACCTACTGGAATCGAGGAGCCCAGGAGTTGTACGGGTGGACGGCAGAGCAGGCGATGGGGAAGCACAGCCACGAGCTCTTGCAAACGGATTTTCCCATACCGATCGATGAAGTTCGCGCGGAATTGCTGCGCACCGGCCGCTGGGAGGGCGAGCTGCAGAAGACGAAGGCCGACGGATCGCGGATCGTAGCGGCAAGCCGATGGTCTCTGCGGCGAGACGAGCAGGGCCGGCCGCTCGCCATCCTGGAAACGAACAACGACGTGACCGATCGCAAGCGACGGGAAGAGGAAATTCGCAAGCTCAACCACGAGCTGGGAAAAAGAAGCGGCGAGCTCGAGGCCAGCAACAAAGAGCTGGAAGCCTTTGCTTATTCCGTCTCACACGACCTGCGTGCGCCACTTCGCCACATGGTCGGGTTTACCGAGCTGCTGCAAAAGCATGCGTCATCGGCTCTGGATGAAAAGAGCAAGCGATACATGACGACGATCCTGGATTCGGCGAAGCGGATGGGCAACTTGATCGATGACCTCTTGTCCTTTTCGAGGATCGCACGTACGGAGACGCGAGAGACGACGGTCAGCCTGGAGCAACTGGTCAAGGAAGTCCGGGCTGAAATGCAGCCGGAGACAGGCGGGCGCAACATCGCTTGGAGGGTCGGCGAGTTGCCCGATCTCTATGGAGATCGCTCGATGCTCAGGCTCGCGCTGGTCAATCTCATTTCCAATGCCGTCAAGTTCACACGCAAGCGCCCGCAAGCCGAGATCGAAATCGGTTGTCTGGAGAAGAAGAGCGATGGAGTGACGATGTTCATCAAAGACAACGGAGTTGGTTTCGACATGAAGTACGTCAACAAGCTGTTTGGCGTATTTCAACGGCTTCACCGGCCCGAGGCTTTCGAAGGCACCGGCATCGGTCTGGCCACCGTGCAACGGATCATCCATCGCCATGGAGGCAGAGTCTGGGCTGAGGCCCTCGTGGATGGAGGCGCAACGTTCTTCATCTCGATTCCTAGCCGCGGGAGATGAACATGCTGGACAACCTGGGACGTATTTTGATGGTTGAAGACGACCCCAAAGACGTCGAGCTCACCCTGACGGCGTTGGAGGACTACAACCTCACCAATGAGGTCGTCGTCACTCGTGACGGGGAAGAGGCCCTGGACTATCTCTATTGCCGGGGCAGCTTCAAGATGCGTACGAATGAAAATCCTGCGGTCCTGCTGCTTGATCTGAAGTTGCCCAAGATCGACGGACTGGAGGTGCTGCAGCAGATCAAGTCCGATGAGAAATTGAAGATGATTCCCGTCGTGGTGCTGACCTCGTCTCGCGAAGAAAGGGACATGGTCGCAAGCTACAAGCTGGGCGTGAACGCTTACGTAGTGAAGCCGGTCGATTTTCACGAGTTCGTCAACGCGATCAAGGAGCTTGGGGTTTTCTGGGCCATCATCAATGAGCCGCCACCTGGGAGCGTAAAGAGGAAGCAAGTGTGAGGCCCCTTCACATTCTCCATCTCGAAGACGATCCGAGTGACTCGGAGCTCGTTCAAGCGCGGCTGGAGGTGGACTGTGTCGCCTGCCACGTAACGCGTGTCGAGACCGAGGTTGATTTCTGCGCCTCGCTCGACCGAGGTGGCTATGACCTCATCCTTGCGGATTACACGCTTCCCTCGTTCGACGGCCTTTCAGCGTTGAAGATCGCGCTGGAAAAGCGCCCGGAAATGCCGTTCATCTTCGTTTCTGGAACGCTGGACGAGGAGCTGGCGATCGAAGCGCTCAAGATCGGGGCGACGGACTACGTCTTCAAGACTCGTCTGTCGAGGCTCCTCCCTTCGGTTCAAAGAGCGCTTCGCGAAGGCGAGGAGAGAGCCGAGCGCAAGCGGGCAGAGGAAGGCCTGCGCCGGAGTGAGGCTTATCTGGCCGAGGCACAGAGACTCAGCCACACGGGCAGTTTCGGCTGGGACCTTTCCAGCGGCGATATCTATTGGTCACTGGAGACCTTTCGAATATTTGAGTTCGAGCCGGTGACCAAGCCGACATTGGAGCGAGTGCTGCAACGAACCCACCCGGAAGACAGGTCGACTGTCCGGCAGCTCATCGATTCCGCTTCAGAGGAGAGAAAGGGGTTTGATTTCGAGCATCGGCTGCTGATGCCGGATGGCGCCGTCAAGTACATCAGAGTGGTCGCTCATCCTTCGACAAGCGGCCCGGCGTTCGTAGGAGCGGTGACGGACATCACCGAGAGCAAGCGGGCGCAGGAAGCTCTGCGAACGAGCCAGGCAGAGCTCGCTCACGTCACTCGCATCATGACGATGGGGGAGTTGGCCGCTTCCATCGCCCACGAAGTCAATCAGCCGCTCTCCGCCATCGTCGCCAGCGGCAGCGCCTGTATTCGCTGGCTCGACGGTCCCGTCCCCAGTCTTGCGGACGCGCGCGAAGCGGCCCAGCGCATCGTCCGAGACGGGAAGCGAGCGGGCGAGGTGATCGCACGAATCCGCGCACTGACGCGGAAAGCGACCACCGAAAAGGAACGTCTCGACCTCAACTGCACGATCGAGGAGGTCGTCGCCCTCGTCGGGGGCGAGATCCTGAAGAACCGGGTGGCGCTTCGAACGGAGCTTCGAGATCACCTCCCCGCAGTATTGGGCGATCGCATCCAACTGCAGCAACTGGTGCTGAACCTCGTCATGAACGCGATCGAAGCCATGAGCGCAGTTGCAGACCGGCCTCGGGAGTTGGCCATCACGACCCAGAACGTCGAGACGGATCAGGTGGTCGTGGCGGTGCGAGACTCGGGAGTTGGCCTCGACCCGAAGAGCAGCGAACGCATCTTCGAAGCTTTCTATACGACCAAGCCGGCAGGCATGGGCATGGGGCTATCGATCAGCCGATCGATTGTCCAGAATCACGGGGGCCGCCTCTGGGCGGTAGCGAACGACGGCCCCGGCACTACGTTCCAATTCACCGTTCCCAAGTACGAGTAAGAGCGGTCGTCAGTGGTCCCGTATCCTTGCAACCCGCCGCGGTTGGCGGAAGCGGAGCTACGGGTGGGCACTCGATCTACCCGGCCCAGACCGCCGGCAATGTCAGACCCCTCTGGCAATCTGTCCCCAATCAAATGGGATAGCTCGAATTCAAATTGCCGCAGCGAGGTGGACGCCGTCGCGGCGCCGGACGCAAGCCAAAAGGGCCACGACCGATGGTGTCGCACAAGGCACCCCGACCGAGCTGGTCAACGCGATCGCATACGTTCTTGGGAACCACGCGCATCACCACGGGGGGCCGTCTGCCGCGGACGCGTTCTCGTCAGCGTGTTGCGATCGCAATCGCTTGATCGGCGAGCTCCGCTCCTGGCTGCTGCGCGTCGGCTGGCGGCGGGCAAGGCGAAAGCTGCCAGACTGGATTTCGGGAATGCCTGGAACCTTGCGGGCTGCGCGGCTACGCTCGGGCGAATGGCCGTCGACCGAACCGCTCCTCACATCCGCATCACCGTAAGCGATGCGCGCCGAATCGCGATCGCCGCGCAGCGGATTGTGGGAGCCCCACCGGCGACGCGGAAGGGGATCCTCGAAGTCGTCCGCGACGTCGGATACCTCCAACTCGATCCGATCAACGTCGTCGCGCGGAACCCCCAGCTCGTGCTCTGGACCCGGCTGGGCCGCTACGATCCGGCGCTCCTCGAGGGGTTGCTCGCGAAGCGCGAGCTCTTCGAGACGGTCTCGCTCATCGTCCCGACCAGCGACCTGGCCGTCCACTCGGCGACGATGCGCGCGTACCGGCGAGCGACGGACCCGGGCGCCGCCCGGTCGGCGCACGGTAGTCTCGCCGGTGCGGGCGGCGGCACGTGGCCGCAGCGCGCGGCAAAGTTGCTGGCGCAGAACCCGCAGCTCCGGCGCAGCGTGCTCATGCGTCTGCGGCGCGAAGGCCCGCTTCCACTGACCGCGTTCGAAGATCGGGCCCTCGTCAGCTGGACCTCGGGCGTGTGGAACGACGAGCGGAACGTGACGATGATGCTCGCGATCCTCCAGCGCCGTGGCGAGGTCGTCGTCGCGGGACGCAGCCGCGGGCGGAAGCTGTGGGCGCTCGCCCAGGGCTGGCTGCCGAAATCCGTGCCGCTCTCCGGGCCCGCTCTCGAGCGCGAGGCGACCTTGCGGGCGCTGCGTGCGATGGGCGTGGCGACGCTGAAGCAGCTGCGCTGGCACTACGCGTTCGCGCGGCACGTGACGCAGCACGCACTCGCCGCGCTGGTGCGCGAGGGCGCTGCAGTGCGGGTGGAGATCGCCGACGCTGCTTGGAAGGGCCCGCATTACGCGCTGGCCGGCGTCCCGATGCGCGACGGCTGGGAGGGCCGGACGACGTTGCTGTCGCCGTTCGACAACCTCATCATCGACCGCGCCCGCACCGAGCAGCTCTTCGGCTACCGCTACCGCATGGAGATCTATACTCCTCCGCACCTTCGGAAGCTCGGGTACTGGGCGATGCCCGTGCTCCACGGCGACCGCATCGTCGGGAGCGTCGATCCACGCTTCGAGCGCGCGCGGGGCGAGCTGGTCGTCAACAAGGTGGTGCTCGAGCCCAGTGCGCCAGGAAATGTCATGCGTCACGTCAAGGGCGCGGTCGAAGAGCTTGCAGCATTCGTAGGTGCGACGAAGGTGCGCTGGCCGCGAGCGTAATCACGAGAACGCTAGAGTGGTGACCGGTGTCGATGACATGGACAGATGTTTCGACATTTGCCGGCGAACGCAACCCTCGATTCCTGGTGATCCTTCGTTGGCACGTCCGCTGCACTGGTCGGGTCGACAACCACCATGGTCAACCCACCCAAGCGAACGCTGCACTGCATGGCACCTCTTGCTCTGCTGCTCCTCCTGGCCCCCCGGGCCTCGATGGCCCTGCAATCGCTCGAGGTATTTGCGGCCGGAGCGCGCCAACGGAATCCGGCTGCTCTCGAAGCGCGCGCGAATCTTCGCGAGAGGGGTGCGGAAGCGGATGTCGCGCTGGGCCGCGTGCTGCCGGGCATTTCGTTCGACGGCAGGTACGCCCGGAACCAGTACAGCAGTGAGATCGATCTCGGCGCCCTCGGTGGTCCCAACCGGACGATCGTGCTGCTCCCCAAGAACCAGTGGAACGGCACCGCAACGGCGACCGTGCCGCTGGTGGACCTGGCCAACTTCCAGCGCATCGGAGCGGCAAGGACGGAGGCCGAAGCGGCCGCGCGCCAGCTGGAGGCGACGCGCCTGGAGGTCGAGGCCCAGGTCGCGCAATCGTACTACCAGCTCGTCGCGAGCGTAGCGTTGGTCGCAGCCTCGACCGAGGCGCTCGAGGTGTCGCGCGAGGGCTTGCGCCTGGCGGAGGAACACTACCGCGCCGGCACTGCAGCCAGTCTGGAGACGTCCCGGGCGCGCGCCGAGGTCGAGCAGCGCGTCCAGCAGGTGGCGTCCGCGGAGTTGCAGGTTGCCCTGGCGGCCCGCGCGCTGCTTTCCGGTTCGGGCGTGGACCCCGACCTGTCGAGCTCGGTCGAGCTCGACTTCGACGCGCGTCCCGAGCCGCCGCTGTCGGACTTCGAAAGGAGCCTTGCAAGCGTTCCCGCTGTCCTCGCGGCCGCGCTCACGACGCGCGCCGCCGAACAGCTCTCCACTGCGCAGCGGCTCACGCTGGCTCCATCGATCGCAGGGTATTTCGCCGAGACCGGTTCCAATGCCGCTGGCTTCGTCGGGCGTGACTGGAGCTACCAGGCGGGGATCACGCTGACGTGGTCGCTCGACCTCACGACCTTCGCCAACATCCGCAGGCAGGATGCGATCCTGGACGCTGAGCGGGCCCGCGAGCTTCGCACCTGGCTGTCTTCGGGCGACGCCATCCACCAGCAGTGGAACACGGTGGCCGCCGGAATCGCCAAGAGCCGCGCGGCGCGAGCGGGAGGGCGAGCGGCTTTCCAGGCCGCCGCGCAAGCGCGAAGCCGATATGCCGTGGGGAACATCGCGCAGCTCGATCTGCTGCAAGCGCAGCGGGACGCTTTCACCGCCGACGTGAACCGCATCCAGGCCGACGCCGAGCTCGCGAACGCGCGGGCCCAGCTTCGCCTCGCTGCCGGCCGGAGCCTTGTCGAATCAACCAACGAAAGGAATGCGCTGCCATGACCTCGCTACGCCGTCCAGGGTGTCGGTGGAATCGCCGTGCCACGTTGGCCGTCCTCGCTGCCGGCCTGCTCACCGCCTGCGGGCGAAGGGCCGAAGCCGTCGCGCCGCATTCCGGCAAGGTCGAGGTCGGCGTGGTGACGGCCGCGCCGACCGACGTCCCGCTCGTCCATGAGCTGCAAGGCCGCGCCTCCGCCTATCGAGTCGCCGAGGTTCGCGCCCGCGTCAATGGAGTGGTCCTCAAGCGGCTGTTCGACGAGGGAAGCGAAGTGCGGACCGGCCAGCCGCTCTTCCAGATCGACCCAGCCCCTTACGAGGCGGCGCTCGACAGCGCAAAGGCCACGCTCGCTCGGGCGCAGGCAAATCGGGAGTTCCAGAGGTTGCAGGAGGCGCGGTACGAGCAGTTGATCTCCGCCGACGTCGTCAGCAAGCAGGACTACACGAGCGTCGTGGCGGCCCACGGAGCTTCGGAGGCGGATGTCGCTGCCGGCACTGCCGCTGTGCGCCTCGCGTCGATCAACCTCGGCTACACGCTGGTCCGATCTCCCGTGTCGGGAAAGATCGGTCGCGCAGCCGTGACCGAGGGCGCATACGTGCAGCAAGGGCCCGCGACCCCCCTTGCCACGGTGCAGCAGCTCGATCCCATCTACGTGGACCTGACACAGTCGAGCGATGAGTTGCGCCGCCTGCGCCAGCGGATCGACAGCGGCGAGATCCGTTCGGAGCAGGGGGAGGTCTCCGCCACCGTCGTGTTCGAGGACGGAAGCGAGTATCCGTACAAAGGCAAGCTCCAGTTCTCCGATGTCACCGTCGATCAGGGCACCGGATCGGTCGTCCTCCGCGCGATCGTCGCCAATCCCGAGCGCGCGTTGCTTCCCGGGATGTTCCTGCGCGCGCGCCTCGAGCAAGGGGTGACGCCTCAAGCGATCCTGGTCCCCCAGGCGGCGCTGGCGCGCGATCCGACCGGGGTGGCGACGGTGATGGTCGTCGATCCCGAGAAGAAGGTCGAGGTCCGACGGGTGAGGACCGACCGCGCCAACGGGAACGACTGGGTCGTCACCGAAGGGCTCAAGAGCGGCGATCAGATCATCGTCGACGGGCTACAAAAGATAAGCCCCGGCACCGAAGTCGTCGCCGTCGCGGCCAACCCCAAGACCGCAAGTCCCGAGCCTCGATAGCTCCCGCAGGAGACGCCATGGCCAGATTTTTCATCGATCGCCCGATCTTTGCGTTCGTCATCGCCATCGTCCTGATGCTGGCCGGTGTGCTCGCCATCTTGTCGCTGCCGGTGGCGCAATACCCCGCGATTGCGGCGCCGACCGTCACAATCAGCGCGACCTTTCCCGGCGCTTCAGCGAAGACCCTCGAGGACACGGTCACACAGGTGATCGAGCAGAAGATCAACGGCATCGACAACCTGCGCTACCTCGCCAGCACCAGCGATTCCGCCGGGAACGTCGCCATCACCCTCACCTTCGATTCGGAGGCCAATCCCGACATTGCGCAGGTCCAGGTGCAAAACAAGCTCCAGCTCGCGTTGCCGCTGCTCCCGCCCGAGGTCCAGCGTCTGGGTGTGAGCGTCGCCAAGTCCGTCTCCAATTACCTGCTCGTGGTCGCGTTCCTCTCGAAGGATGGCAGCATCAACAGCAGCGGCCTTTCCGATTACGTCGCCTCATCCGTGCAGGACCAGATCAGCCGCCTGCCGGGCGTGGGCGACGTGTATCTCTTCGGCGCGCAGTACGCCATGCGCATCTGGCTCAACCCCGACAAGCTCACCAGCTACCAGCTCACCGCCGCCGAGGTGACCAACGCCGTCCAGGCGCAGAATGCCCAGGTCTCCGCAGGACAGCTCGGCGGGCTGCCGTCGGTCGCCGGGCAGCAGCTCAACGCGACCATCACTGCGCAAACGAGGCTTCAGACCGCCGAGGAGTTCGGCGACATCCTCTTGCGCGTGAGCCCCGACGGTTCCCACGTCCGTCTGCGGGACGTCGCCCGCATCGAGCTCGACGGCGAGAATTTCGTCACCGCTGCCGAGTTCAACGGGCACCCTGCCTCCGCCTTGGGCATCAAGCTGACCACCGGCGCGAACGCTCTCGACACCGCCAAGCGGGTACGGGCGCGGCTCGCCGAGCTCTCAGCGTTCTTTCCCCCCTCGATGGAGATCGCGTACCCGCTCGACACCACGCCTTTCGTGCGGCTCTCGATCGAGGAGGTGGTGAAGACCCTCTTGGAAGCGATCGGCCTGGTCTTCATCGTGATGTTCGTCTTCCTTCAGAGCATCCGCGCGACGCTCATTCCGACCATCGCGGTGCCGGTGGTGCTGCTCGGCACGTTCGCGATCCTCTCCGCCGCGGGATTCAGCATCAATACGCTCAGCATGTTTGCCATGGTCCTCGCCATCGGCCTCCTGGTCGATGACGCCATCGTGGTCGTCGAGAACGTGGAGCGCGTGATGAGCGAGGAACGGCTGTCGCCCAAGGAGGCGACCCGCAAGTCCATGGGCCAGATCACCGGAGCCCTGGTCGGAATCGCCATGGTCCTGTCCGCCGTATTCGTTCCGATGGCCTTCTTCGGCGGCTCGGTCGGCGTGATCTACCGGCAATTCTCGATCACGCTGGTCAGCGCGATGGCGCTGTCGGTCCTGGTAGCGCTGATCCTGACGCCGGCCCTGTGCGTCACCCTCCTGAAGCCGGTGGAGCACGGTCAGGCCGCGGGTCGTCGTGGATTCTTTGGCTGGTTCAACCGCGCGTACGACCGCACCAGCCACGGCTACCAGGGCGTGGTGCGCAGGCTTCTGGCGCGGACCGGGCGTTCGCTGCTCGTGTACGGCGCCATCGTGGCCGCCATGGCCGTGCTCTTCGTCCGCATCCCCGGCGGTTTCCTCCCCGACGAGGACCAGGGGTACGTCTATCTGCAAGTCCAGTTGCCTCCGGGCGGCACGATGGAGCGGACGGGGGAGGTGTTGCGGCAGGTCTCGGATCATCTCCTCACCCAGGAGGCCGATGCCGTCGAGTCGGTGGCCGTCATCCGTGGGTTCAACTTCAGCGGGCGCGGTCAGAACTCCGGATTCGGATTCGTCAAGCTGAAGGACTGGAGCCTGCGCAAGTCGCCGCGCCTCAAGGCAAGGGCCGTCGCCGGCCGGGCGATGGCGGCCTTCTCGCGGATTCGGGGTGCTGTCGTCTTCGCGTTCATCCCTCCGGCGGTGCAGGAGCTCGGCAACGCGACCGGCTTCGACCTCCAGCTCCTGGACCGCGGTGGCGCGGGCCACGCGAGGCTGATGGAGGCCCGCAACGAGCTCCTCCGCCTGGCCGCCGGGAGCCCGCTGCTCGCCAAGGTGCGCCCGAACGGACTGGAGGACACTCCGGATTACCGCGTGGACGTCGACCGGAAGAAGGCTTCGGCCCTCGGCCTCTCGCTCGGAGACGTGAACCGGAACCTCTCCGCAACCTGGGGAAGCGCCTACGTCAACGATTTCATCGACAAGGGTCGGGTGAAGAAGGTCTACCTCCAGGCCGACGCTCCGTTCCGCATGCAGCCGCAAGACATCGATCGCTGGTACGTGCGCAACACGAACGGAGGCATGGTGCCCTTCTCCTCCTTCGCCACCGGCCACTGGACCTACGGTTCGCCTAAGCTCGAGCGCTACAACGGGATCTCGTCGCTGGAGATCCTGGGCGAACCGGCTCCCGGCAGAAGCTCGGGCGAGGCGATGGCGGAGATGGAGAGATTGATCAAGAAGCTCCCCGCCTGGATCGGCTATTCGTGGACGGGCTTGTCGTACGAGGAAAGGTTGGCGGGATCGAACACGCTCGCTTTGTACGGCATCTCGCTCCTGGTCGTGTTCCTCTGCCTCGCGGCGCTGTACGAGAGCTGGTCGATCCCCGCCGCGGTGATGCTCGTCGTGCCGCTCGGCGTACTCGGCGCCGTCATCGCCAGCGGGTTGCGCGGGTTTGCGAACGACGTGTACTTCCAGGTCGCCCTTCTCACCACCATCGGCCTCTCCACCAAGAACGCCATCCTCATCGT
This sequence comes from Myxococcales bacterium, assembly GCA_036513415.1. GTDB lineage: Bacteria > Myxococcota > Myxococcia > Myxococcales > 40CM-4-68-19 > 40CM-4-68-19. The sequence continues at coordinate 95,624 of DATBZA010000107.1, forward strand.
CGAATTCGCCAAGGAACAGCACGAGGGCGGAAAGGATCTCGCTGCGGCTGCGCTCGAGGCTGCGCGGCTGCGCCTCCGTCCGATCCTGATGACGTCGCTGGCGTTCATCCTCGGGGTCCTGCCGCTCGCCATCTCGAACGGGGCTGGTTCGGGAAGCCAGAACGCGCTCGGCACGGCCGTCATCGGGGGAATGGTGACGGGCACCGTCCTGGCCGTCTTCCTGGTGCCCGTGTTCTTCGTCGTCGTCCGGCGCTTCGCGCGAGCCAGAGCGGCCGCCGGTCCCGTTCCCGAGGCGGCATGAAAAGTCAGTCGTGTTTCACTCGGCGGGCCGGCGCTTGCCGGCGCAGACCATCAACCCCAGCGTCCCGAGGCCGCAGAAGGCGAGCGGAGCCAGCGCCGGGGGCCGGCTGCCCATCTTGATGCCACCGTCCTGGCCGAGAGGAACGCTCCATGCGGCGAGCAGGTCGCGAATGCCGCCAAGAAGATGTCCATCGGTGTGGAACCAGAACCCGAGGACTCCGACGGCGATGCCCAGGGCGAACAACGCGCCGAGAGCGCCGCGACCCCAGGTGGACCAGCGGCGCAAGGCGAAGGCTCCCGCCGCCAGTGTCGAGCCGCAGTACACGAGAGGTATCCACGAGCGCCACGTCTCACCCAGTACTTCGCGGTGCTCGAAGCGCAGCTCGAGGAGCAGGAAAGCCGCGCCTCCGACCAGGAAGGCTGCCAGGAGCCGGTCGCGATCGGCGGCCAGGGCGAGCGGGAAGGGGAGGATGCCTTTGCGCACGGTCATCTTCCTCACGGTTTGACGACGATCTCGCCGGCCATCTCCTCGTGCCCGCTGCCGCAGAAAACGTCGCAGTGGAAGAGGAAGGTGCCGGCCTTTGCCGGCGAGATGCGCACGCGCGTGACCTTGCCCGGTTCGATGCTCTCGTCGATGTTCAGGTCGGAGACCTGGAAGCCGTGCTTGCGATCGAGCGTGGTCAGCTCGAGCACCACCGGCTCGCCCAGCTTCAGCTCGATGACCGCGGGGGTGAACTTGAACTTCTCGGCGGTCACCTGGATGATCTTCTCCTGCGCCGCCACGTCCGACGACGCGGCTGCGAGGACGGCGGCGAACGAACCTGCCAGGATCCAGTACAGACGGCGCATCAGTAGGTTCCGCTCGCAGCCGCCGGCTTCACCGCTCCCGTGCCCTCGAGCGAATCTTCCTTGAGCGTGAGCACCAGACGAGACTCGCCGACGGAGATCTCGCGGTATCCGAGGCCGCGCCGCGGATGCGCGGGATCCCACGGCACCGGGGCGCGCTTGGGTTGCGAGAGCGGCGCAGGCAGCGGGAAGATGAGCGACTGGGCCGCGTGATGCGCGATGGCGCCAGTGCGGAAGTGGTGCTCCTGATGGATGTGCCCGTAGAAAACGGTCACGTTCTTCCAGTGCTGCAACAGATCGATGGCCTTGCTGCCGTCTTTCGTGGCCCAGTCCCACTGCGGGGCCAGGTCGAAGAGCGGCCGGTGCGTGAACACCACGATGGGCGCGTCGGCCGGCAACGGCTTGAGATCCGCGAGGAGCCAGTCGAGCTGTGCGTCGCCGATGGCCGCCTGCGCATCGGAGACGTTGTCGAGCACGGCGAAGTGAAGTCCCTTGTGGTCAAACGAGTAGTGTGTCGCCCCGAAGTGTTCCTGGAACGCCTTGCCCTGGTCGAGCGAGGCGTCGTGCTCGCCGGGCATGTAGCGCTGCACGGGGGCCTTCAGTCCCCCGACGATGGCCTTGAACTCGCGCATGCGCTTGTGGCGCTCGGCCTCGTCGTCGGTGGTGTGGGTCAGGTCGCCGGTGAAGACGACGAAGTCGGGTTGCTGCGGGAGCGCGTTGACCGCCTCCACCGCTTGCTGGAGGGTGTTGGCCGCCTCGGGATTCGGCGGACCCTTGAAGCCCCAGTGCGTGTCGGAGAGCTGGACGAAGAAGAAATCATCCTCCCGTCCGCCCGACTTGCGCGGGATCCTGGTGCATGCTCCGGCCAACCCCGAGGCGAAGACTACGCCTCCGAAACCGAGAAGCTTGATGAGCTCGCGACGCCCTTTGGGTTCGTTCATCGGAAACCCTCCGGCGTCGTGACTGCACGGGTCTGACGTCTATTCCCGCTCCGCAGTCAGCGCTGGCGGCGCGCCAGCTCGACAAACTTCTGCAGCTCGGCCTCATTCAGGTCCGAGACCGCCCAGTAGTGCATGCCGTCCTTCGCCCAGCAGTACGCGTTGTAGCCGCGTCGCGAGAGGCGCTGCAGCGGCTCGTCGCCGCCGCGCTTGCTCGGCCAGACGAACAGGTTCACCACGTGCTGAGCGCGCTTGTACACGAGCGATGCCGCGGGCGTGTTCTCGACGTAGTCCAGCCGGCCTCCCACCAGCGGGAAACCTTCGGCCGCCCAGTCCGTCACCGATACGGAGTAGTCGAGCTTGCCCTGGAACCAGGGTTTGACCGTGTGCTGGTCCGACGAAGCCACGTCGGTGAGGTGATTGGCGAGCAGCGAGCGCACGTGCGCCGCGACTACGGCGTCCGCGACCGAGGCCTCGGAGGGCTGTGGCCACAAGCGCGGCCCGGCGACGATGAGCAGCGCGGCGGCTGCTGCAGCCGGCGCGAGCGCCGCCCACCTCCAGGCACGCCGCAGGGGCCGCGCCGCTCGCTCAGGCACCAGCGCATGTGCGGATGCTGCCGGCACGGCTGGTTCCCCCGTGCGCACCAGGTCACGCAGGCGAGCCTCCAACTCCGGCGGCATCGGGTACCGGGTCAAGCTCGCCCGGGCGGACGCCTGCAACTCGCGCAGGCTCTTCTCCTCGGCGCTACAGGCCGGGCAGTGCGCGACGTGCTCCTCCACCTCGAGCGCGCCGCGCAGGTCGAGCTCGTTGTCCACGTAGGCATCCAGCAGCCGCTGCGTCTCATTGCAGATCATGACGTGCTCCCGGCCTGCTCGCGCCGCGCGACCGCCGCCTGCAATTGACGCCGCGCGCGCGACAGCCGCGACATCACCGTTCCGATGGGAATATGGGCCAGGTCGGCGATCTCCTTGTACGAAAGCCCTTCCATCTCCCGGAGCACGAATACCTCCCGGAACTCGACGGGCAGCGCCTCGACGGCTTCGTTGAGAAACCGCTGCTGGGCGGAGCGCAGCAGCAGCACCTCGGGCGTGTCGGAGGTGCGCCCGTTCGAGACAGCTTCGGTGTGCAGCTCCTCGTCGAACTCGGTGCCCAGCTCGCGCGCGCGGTTCTGCTGCAGGAAGGTATAGGCGCTGTTGCGGACCACCGTGAGGAGCCAAGCGCGAGGGTTGGTGCCAGTGAAGCCGTCGAAAAAACGGAATGCGCGCATGACCGCCTCCTGCATGACGTCTTCGGCGTCGTGGTCATTGCGCAACAGCCAGCGCGCCAGGTTGTAGCCCGCCAGCAAGTGAGGCAGCACGAGCTGCTCGAACGACACGACGCGGTCCGGCAACGCCCCTCCGAATGCCCGGGTCCAATCACGCGACCGGGGCGCCGGCCAGTTTATTCCCGTCTCGCAAGGGCTCGAGGGGCCTTCGGTTTTTGAGCCGCCCGATGGAGCGCTCGTGGTAGGGCGGGGGCGATGTCGAGAACCGTCGTTCCGTTCCGACTACCAGGTGAACGCGCGCCCCATGGAGGGGCGCCCACACGGAAGGAATCGACCATGAAATACCTGCTGATGATGCACACCCCGTCCGGAGGCCCCTACCAGATCGCCAGCTGGCCGAAGCAGGACATCAAGGCGCACATCGCGTTCATGGTCAGCTTCGCCAAGAAGCTAGGGGAGTCGGGTGAGCTGGTGTCCGCCGAGGGCCTGGCCGCTCCCGATCAGGCCAAGCGGGTGCGCGCCGGAAAGGATGGCAAGCCGATCACGGACGGCGTGTTCCCCGAGTCGAAGGAGTTTCTCGCCGGGTACTGGATCGTGGACGTCGAGAGCCCCGAGCGCGCCCACCAGATCGCCGCGCAGGCCTCCGCCGCTCCCGGCCCTGGCGGGGCGCCACTCAACATGGCGATCGAGGTGCGGCAAGTGATGAGCGGGGCGCCGAAAGACTGGCTCTGATGACACCGTCACCGCATCCCAGCGCCCAGGACCTGTTGCGCGACCTCGCGCCGCAAGTGCTGGGCGTTGTCATCCGGCGGTTCCGCGACTTCGCCGCTTCGGAGGATGCGGTTCAGGAAGCCCTGATCGCGGCCGCGACGCAGTGGCCGCGCGAGGGCCTGCCCGAAAACCCGCGCGCCTGGCTGATCCAGGTCGCCTCGCGGCGCGTCGCCGATCATGTCCGCGCCGAGACCGCCCGCCGGCACCGCGAGGCGATCGTGGTCAGCCTGGTGCCCCCGGAGGAACAGCTCGCCCTGGCGGCGGATGAGGAGGACGCAACGGAGCGGGACGACGCCCTTGACCTCCTCTTCATGTGTTGCCACCCGGTGCTCTCGTCAGCGTCCGCGATCGCGCTCACGCTGCGCGCCGTCGGTGGCTTGACGACCTTCGAGATTGCCAAGGCGTTCCTGGTGCCGGAAACGACGATGGCGCAGCGGATCAGCCGAGCGAAGCAGAGCATCAAGGTCTCAGGGGTGCCCTTCGAGATGCCTGGGGCCGAGGAGCGCGCCGCGCGCCTCGGCGCGGTGACGCACGTGCTGTATCTGATCTTCAGCGAGGGTTACACGGCAACCTCCGGCCCTGAGCTCCACCGCAGCGACCTCTCGGGGGAGGCGATCCGCCTCACGCGCATGCTCCATCGTCTCGTTCCCGACGATGCCGAGGTCGCGGGCCTCCTCTCGCTCATGCTCCTGACCGACGCGCGGCGCGCCGCGCGAACCGGGCCGTCGGGCGAGCTCATCCCGCTCGACCAGCAGGACCGAACCCTGTGGGAACGGAGCGCAATCGCCGAGGGCGTGGCGCTGCTCACCGCGACCTTGTCACGGGGTTCGATCGGCCCGTATCAGGTGCAAGCGGCGATCGCGGCAGTGCACGACGAGGCTGCAAGCGCCGAGGACGCGGACTGGGCGCAGATCCTGGGGCTGTACGGCCTCTTGCAGCGCATGTCCGACAATCCGATGGTGACGCTCAACCACGCGATCGCGCTGGCGATGGTCCACGGCCCGGCTGCGGGACTCGAGCGCCTCGACGCGCTCGCCAAGGACCCGCGCCTGCAGGGCCATCATCGCCTCGACGCGGTCCGTGCGCACCTCCTGGAGCGGGCCGGCGACCACGAGCGCGCGATCGCGCACTACCGGCGCGCAGCGGAGGGTACGACGAGCACCTCGGAGCGGAACTACCTTCTGATGCACGCGGCACGGCTGAGCGAGACTCTGAAGTAGGGAATCACGTGAGCAAGACCGGCACGAAACTAGCGGATTGCCCCGGATGAATGGATAACCAATGCGTGCCTAGCGAACGCGTTCTCGCTATCTGGAGCTTGATGGCGATCGTGGTGCCTCTTGCCGCCGGCCGACTCGGCCGGGGCAAGAGCAGCGTGGACCGTTACTTTTTCGGAAGCTGCGCACTACTGACGTTCTTGTTCATCCGCTTCGTGCCGCGAGGGACTCTCGATCCGGCCCTGGCGGCAGGTGCGACCTTCGCCTTCAGCGGATTGGTGGCACTTGTCTATCTGGCACTTTCCCCATTCGCGCGGCACGCAACGCTCGGCCTGCTGGTCCTGCTCGGGGTCGTCGACATCGCGGGGCTCGCGGCCGTCCACTTCAGTGCGCGCAGAGGCCTTGCCTATTTGCCCTTCTCGCTTCTCACCCTGGCGGTGACGGCTGTCGCAGGGTTCGCGGCGCTCTGGGTCATCGAGCGCTTCGGGTCAAAGGGCGCCGCCGGAATGCACTGAGGCGGGGCGCGTGAGGCGTTCGGCCTGGCGCTCGTCGAGCGGCACGAAGCGGTCCTGCTCGGGGTCGTAAGCGAGCACCTCCGCGTTGCCGATGTCGAACCAGAAGGCGTGCAGGCGCAGCCCGCTCTCCTTCTCGGCGCGCTCGACCACCGGGTAGGTGCGCAGGTGCTCGAGTTGGAGCAACACGTTTGCCTGCGAGAGCCGGTCCACGGCTTCCACCGCGGTGCGATCCGGAATGCGCTCGAGCGCGCGCTCCGCGTGCCGCAGCCAGGAGCGCAGGTGAGGGGCGGAAACGCTCTCGCGGCCGCGGAGAAGGCCGCTCATCGCGCCGCAGCTGGAGTGGCCGCAGACGATGATGTCGCGCACCTCCAGCAGGCCCACCGCGAACTCGATGGCGGCGGCCTCCGACTCGTCGGCGACCGAAAGCCCGTCGGGGGCGGCGGGGGAGACGATGTTGCCCGGGTTGCGCACGACGAACAGATCTCCCGGCTCCGTCGAGGCGAACACGTTGATCGCAACCCGGCTATCCGAGCAGGCAATGAAGAGCACGTCGGGTTTCTGGCCCAGCGCGAGCCGCGCGAAGGTTTCGCGCGCGATGGGACGCACCCGATTGCGGAAGTCGACGATGCCCTGGACCAGTTTGCGCATTCCCTGGCTCCCTCAGACGACGCGCACCATACCAGCCCTTCGGCACCGATGTGCTCAGGCCTGCACCTTCGATGCGAGCAGATCGACATGCTCGATCTTGGGCGGCTCCGACAAGAGCTCGCCCGCGCGCTTCATCAGCGCGGCGGCGATGGGGCCGTTGAGGTGCGCCTTCCTACCCTTTTCGTCGGGAAACGCATCGAAAATGCCGAACTCCGCGGGTCCGAAGCGCAGCGCGAACCACACAGGCGTCTGCGGCTCGGCCTGGGCGGCGGGAAGTGCTCCGGCGAGGAACTTCTCCAGCTCGCCTTCCTTGCCTGGCTTGGCGCGAAGACGAACGAACAGCGCGACCTTGGTCATGGGTCCTCCTCGATGATGAGCGGTCGAGCCTAACCTGCAGGGGAGCGGCTGTCGCGGGGTTCCAGCGTACGGCGTGCACCGGATTGCACCTCGCGGGATCGAGATGACGTTCCAGGAACATCCGGAGGTGATTGCCATGAACTGGCAACGATGGGCCGCGTCGGCGTTCGCCGCTCTTGTTCTGCCCGCATCCGCACAGACCGGAGGAGGCGCAGCCGGAACCGCGAATCCGCCAAAGACCTCTACCGATGCCACGGACAACCAGGAATCGCTGCGCGGGCCGATGCTCGTCTCCTTCCTCCATCAGGCGAACCTGCGCGAAATCGACATGGCCAGGTTGGTGAAAACGAAGAGTGATTCCCCGCAGATCACCCGCTTCGCCGACGAGCTGCTCGCCGATCACCAGGCGATGGACGACCAGCTGGTGACGTTTGCGAAAGATCGCGGCATCGACCTGGAGGTCGTGCGTGCGCGCGTGCAGGCGGACGTCGAACAGCAGTGGGAAGAGCGGCGCACGAAGGCGGTCGGCAGCGCCACCGGCGAATGGGCGTTCACCGCGGAGCCCCGACTGGATCCGGAAGCCGCGCGGCTGGCGATGACCAAGTTCAAAGCGTCGCAGGACAAGCTCCGCACGCTCACGGGAGCGGCCTTCTCACGCGAGTTCGTGCAGGCGGTGATCGACGATCACCAGATGGTCATCGACCGGACCAGCCATGCCCTGGCGCGGATCAACGACCCGGAGGTGAAAGGGCTGGTCAGCAAGCTGCTGCCAGTCTTCAAGCGGCATCTGACCGAGGCCCAGAGACTGCAGGACAGGCTGTCGAAGTCCTAGCTTCATTTCTCTTCGGGCGCGCGCACTTCGGTGCTCCGCACCACCTCGACACCTGCCGTGCGCATCTCCTCCACGGCCCGCGCGACGTCGCCCGGCTGCAGCTCGACGCCGCGGCTGCCGTCCTCGATCAGGACCGTCCGAAAGCCGAGCCGACGCGCATCCAGTGCGGTGAACTTCACGCAGTAATCCGTGGCGAGGCCGAGCACGTACACCGCCGTCGCCCCGCGTCCCTTCAGGTAGTCGCCCAAGCCGGTCGATTTGCGATGCCCGTTGTCGAAGAACCCGCTGTAACTGTCGATGCGGGGATCGGTCCCCTTGCGAAAGATCGTCTCGACGCGGTTCATCTCCAGGCCTGGAGCGAACGCGGCGCCGGCCGACCCTTGCACGCAGTGGTCGGGCCAGAGGACTTGCGGAAGGCCGGCCAGCTCGGCGAGCTCTCCTGGCTTCCGCCCGGGGTGCGTGGAGGCGAAGCTCCCATGTCCGGCGGGGTGCCAGTCTTGCGTCGCAACCACGAGCTTGAACCCGGGCTGCAGCCGATTGGCCACCGGCACCACCTCGTTCCCGCGCGGGACCGCGAGTGCACCGCCGGGCAGGAAGTCGTTTTGGATGTCGACCAGGATCAGGGTCCGCATCTCGCCCTCGCACTTTCCTCATGCGACAGTATGCCCTCGAAGCGCCCCAACCGGTTGCCGACGAACCCGGCGAGCCAGCGACCGGAGCGGATGGGGTCGCGCCGCAAGAGTCGCCCTCGTCCAAACCGGACGACGGTACGCGCTCCCACGAAGGCGTCGCCGATTGACGCACCGCGGCCCGTCCCGGGACGAGTTCAAAATGGAGCTGCCCTGACCAGAATGAGACCCCCTGGTCGCAGGGTGCGGGCCAACGCAGATCGTCAAGCGAGGAGAGGATGCTTTTCCAGCCGATCGCCGTGCCGCGCGGCGCCTCGGTTCGCTGCGCTGCAGGCCTACCGGACCGGCACGTCCAGCTTGACGTGATCGATGCGGGTGACCGAGGGGACGCGGCTCGGAGAGATGTACGGGCTGTCCACATTGGTAATCTCGAGTTGGATCCGATCGCCCGCGTCCACTTGCCAGAGGTTGCCGTAGGTCGGAATCGTCACCCGCTTGCTGCCGAACGGGACCAGTGGCGTGCCGGTGTCGAGCGTAGTCGTTCCGCGGGTGACCAGGTGCCGGGTGCCGTCCCCCTTCACGTCGAAGAGGCGCACGTCGAGCTGTACGCGATGGGCCGGCGTTTCCGCCCGTAGCGACACGACCGGCTGGCCCGCGATCAGATAAGGACCCGAGCCAAGCTCGTCCGCGGCCAGCTCGAACACGGCGACATCGCCGGGGATCACGTCGGGCGGGGGCGCGCAACGGTTCGGAACCAGCGGCTGGCACCCGGCAAAGACGAACGGATCGTAGAAGACGCCGCCCAGGTTTGCGGGATTGAACGTCAGGACCGCCGCGCCAGGCAGGTCGGCTTGCTGGGTCGAGGTCGCGAGCTGATCGTAGGTATCGACGCGGATCACGTCCCTGGCGGCATCGAAGGTGCCGTCCGGCCGGGTGATCGCGGCCAGCACGTCACAGCGAAGCTGCTTGGCCGGACTACCACAAGTTGTCGCTGGGGTGCCGATGTCCATCAGATAGAAGTCCAGCCAGGCAAAGATCAGCTGGAGGGCATGCTCGACCTCGGCCGGCTTGTTGGCCGCCCGGGGGTGTCCGATGTCGCCGAAGTACGAGGCGATCGGGTACTGCGGGTCGAGGGTCTTCAGCGTGCGATACATCCGCAGTGCTTCGGTCAGCGGGAAGAGGTCGTCGGTGAAGCCTTGGAGCTGGAAGATCGGGAGCTGTGCCCTGACTCCTACGTTGTCACCGACCCGGTTCCAGAACTCCTGCTGCCACCAGATCGATCGGTATCCGGCGATGCCGTCCACGAACCGGGCACCGATCGGCGGAGCGTTATCCGGCTCGAACCCGACCGCGTAGCCGTTCCAGATGAACAGGTAATCCGGATAGTTCGGGTACGGTCTCGCCGCCGATCTTCGAATGCCGCCGAGGAACAAGCCCTCGAGGAAGCTGAGCTTGTAGAACCCGGGGGGCTCGATGGAGTCGGTGGGTCGGCCGTTCGGCCGGAGCGAGTAGACGAGGTCCGTCCACGCCGCGATCGGAATCACCGTCCGGATGGTGACGGGCTTGCTTCCGGGACTGTTGAACGTCGGCACCACCGCTGCCAGCCAGGACTGACCTCCGCCGTAGGACGCGCCCATCACCGCCACCGCCTGGGGATTCGCTTGCAGCCCCAGCTCCTGCGCGTCATCGACGATCTGGCCGATCATGCTCCGGAGGTCCCTGACCTCGACGTCGCGATCCGCGAGGTTCACCTGACCCCAGGAATCGCCGAAGCCGCGCGCGGAGTAGCGGAGCACCAGATAGCCGCGGGCAGCGAGCCGATCGTCGTAGGAGGAATCGCTCCTCTTGCTCCCTCCATAGCCGTGCAGGTAGACGACCAGCGGATGGAGACCGCTGCCGCCGGGAACGGTTACGGTCACGTCGAGCCGGGTGCCGTCGTCGCTCGCCAGGTAGCCGGAGCACTTCATCGGAGCCGTCGATGGTGTGCAGCTCAGGCCGATCGGCTCCGCTCCGGTGTAAGGGCCGCCGGTGGCGGTGGTGTCTGGACCGAAAGTCCGGAAGGGCGGCGGAGAATTCTGTGCTCGCGCTGGCTCGACGCAGATCGTTGCGGCCGCTAGAGCAGGGACGAAGACGCGAAGCGAACCTCGCATGAGGCTACGTTATTGCCCGCACGCCTCTGGGGCCTGCCCGCTCGCAGGGTCGCCTGGCACCGGGCTCATCTCCCCGACGACGCCCAGGGCGAGTTCGCAAGATGTAACAGGACGACCACCGCGCACACTGCGAACGGACGTCCGCCGAAGCTCCGGTCCCGGCGCGCGCGGACGATGTAGATCGCGCAGAAGACCGCGATGAATGCGAGCTCGAACCACCACCACCCGCGAGGCCACAGGCGCCAGAGGCCGAGGCCGACGTGCGCCGTCGCGTGCGGCCACAGGGCGAGGTCCGGAGGATGCATGAAGACGTCGAGGACAAAATGGGAGAACACCGCGAGACCGGCCCAGAGGGCGACCGCGCGGCCGCGGCGAGCGAAAGCGAGCCCGAACAGGACCGACCAGAAGATCGACGCTGCCAGGGAGTGCGACCAGTCGATGAAGTCGAGCGAGAACCCTGGCGGCTGGCCGGGCGTCATCGTGACTCGCTCGATGCCGAGGAGCACGAAGATTCCGAACAGCACGTCGACGAAGCCGACCCCGAGAAGCAGCACCCATGTCGGAACGCGAGGCTCCGCCGCTTTCATTGCAAGGCCGGCCGCAAAATGGCCCGCGTACATCAGGGTGTCCTGCGGGGCCGATCGAGCCACGCCAGGATGGGAACGGGTACGAGGAAGCTGAGCAGACAGATCACCGCGAACCCGGCGCTGGTCATCGAACACCTCAGGTAAAGAGCGTGAACAAACCCGCCGCCACGATCGCGACCGCCCAGATCAGGTCCAAATTGATCCAGGCGCGCCGCAGGATCGCGAGGCCCAGCTTCTCGTAGACGACGAGCGCGATGGCGCCCATCACCACCAGCATCGCGAGCGTGTGCACGAGCACCGCCCCGGCGTCGCGTCCGAGCGAGGCGGCTGCGAGGCCCATGCCGTGAGCTGCGTGACCGTGGTGCCCGGTGTGTGCCTCCTCCGCTGCCACCGGAAAGGAGAGCAGGACCGGAAACAGCATCAGGCCGGCGCCGTGGGCCGTCGCCATCAGGAACGACCAGACCGCCAGCTCGCCGGATCCCACGCGCATGCCCACCCAGCGGGGGTGGGCACGCGGCCGCAGGAACTTGAAGAGCCCGAAGAGGATCAGCACCACCGCCCCCGCGGTGCGGAGCGCACGGGGTGGCACCAGGGTCTGGGCGCCTCCGACCAGCAGCACCACCAGGGCGATCGACGCGGCGTGGCCGAGCGCGATGGGAAGCAGCGACTCCAGCACCGCCTTTCGCCGATTCTCTTGTAACCCCCGCGCCACCGCGAACAGCCACCCCATCCCCGGATTCAGGCCGTGGTACGCCCCGAGCAGCGAGAGCGCCAACCACGGCCAGCCCGGGTTCATGGATAGCAGTAGGAGTCCGAGGACGCGTCGCCACCTTCAAGCCGGACCTGGTGCGGGCGCTCTCCCTCGAACCCGACGAAGAAGTCCGGGTCGACGGCGATTCCACCCTCCTGGTTGGCGTTGATCTTGACCATCCAGCCCTGGATGCCGTCGGGGTAGAACTGGGGATCCCAGCTGGCGTAGAGCGAGTTCGTCAGATAGACGCGGCGGCCGTCGCGGCTCACCTCCACCATCTGCGGTCCGCCGTTGAGGCGGCCGGCCTTCTCGTGCGGGCTGCGGGCAACGATTCCGCCCAGGCGGACGCTGCCGGCAAGCCGCGGGCTGGACGGGTTGCTGACGTCATACTGCCGGAGCTCGCCCGTTCCCCAGCAGGAGACGTAGAGGAACTTGTCATCGAGGCTCAGCTCGATGTCCGTGACCAGCGGAGGCACGGCTTTGAACGGCTTGAGAGCGGGTGGGAGATCGTCCGGGTTGGCTGGCTCCGCGGGGATCTCGATCACCTTGCGCACGCCCCAGGTATCGCCGGCGCGATCCCACAGCCAGACGGACGCGGAGAGGTCCTTCAAGGAGACCACGACGCCGACGAACCCGTACGATCGGGTCGGATCGTGCGAGGGCCGCAGCTCGAGGACCATCTGCTGCTCCGCGCCCAGGTCGAGCGCCTGCAGATGGCGCCGCTTGCGCAGGTCCCAGAAGTGCAGCGAATGGCCGTAGCGCCCCTGCAGCAGGAGCTCGGGGTTCAATCCGGCCTCGACCATCTTGGGCGTGCCCCACTCGCTGGTGATCAAGGTGTCGTGACCCAGGTGCCAGGCGAAGTCGTAGGCCAGCTGCTGCGGCCCGCGGTCCACCTCCCAGCGCCCGAGGACGTTGAAGCTGTCGTGGTCGAGGACGAGGATGCCGCCCGGCCCCTCTCCTTGAGGCGACCCGAGGGCCCCGACGTAGATACCGTCCGGCGCGCAGTGCACGGTGTGCAGCCTGCTATAGCCGGCGCGGTTCATCACTTCCTCCGGCTCGATCACCTTGACGATCTTCGGTTGCCTGGGGTCGGGCTTGGTGTCGATGATGTGGATGCGGGAGGAGCGCAGCCCCGGCACTACCAGATATCTCCGCTCCACGTGCGGATGCGGCGCGTACGGGCACAGCGCCGAGCTGCAAGCGTTCCAGCCGAAGTGATGGAGCTCGTCGCCGGCGTTGGGCATCTCGACCCGGCCCACCACTTTCGAGTAGCCGGATGAACCCGGGTCGACGTCGACGACGCAGATGGCATCGGGTATGCCGGTGAGCGTCGGGTTGAGCGTGGCCAGGAAGGCGTACCGCTCGGCGGGACCCTGCATCGCCATCCGCGCCGACGGGTAGAAGGTCGGATCTGGAGTCCAGAACGGCATATGTCCCCCTTTCGAGCGGAACATAGGCGCCGCGAGCGACGCGCCGTCAAGCTCAGGGCAGCTCGATTCCCGGGTTGACCTGCTGTTGCGAGCGGCTGTAGCGGAGCTTCAGTGCGAGGATGATGAGGGACATCAGCAGCGTGAGCGAGTTGGCGATGATGATCGGCGCCGACCGGATCAGGATGCCGTAGAGGAGCCACAGGATCACGCCCGTGCTGAAGATGAGAAACATCCGCGCGGAAACGTCCTTGCCCGACTTGGTGGCGTAGAGTTTCAGCAACTGGGGCACGAAGGCGATGGTGGTCAGTGCCCCGGCCAGCAAACCGAGCAGATCGATCATCTCCTCTCTCTTGCACTGGATCGAACGCCGCCGCCACTCCAGTGTATGATCCTGGCGTGACCCCAGAAGACGAGGCAAAGCGCCGCGCGGCCGCACTGGCGGCCCTCCAGCAGAAAGCCCCCGCCACCCCGCCGGCGCAGGCGTTCTGGCAGCGCAATGGCGCGCGGATCGCCATTGGCGCCGCCCTGCTCCTGGGTCTGGTCCTGATCGCGCGCGCAGTCGGCTCCTTCATGCGGACGTCGGTGTCGGAGACCAACCGCGCCGAGCAGGATCTCCGCAAAGGCATGCGGTGACGGCTCGATTGGCGAGCTTTCTCTGCCAGCAGCCATTAATCTTGATCGACTCCGTCTCCCTTCACCGCCCTGGCCTTCATCGCCGGACACGCTGAGGTGCCTCGGCGCCAATCGGAGGCTCACCGCCATGCGCAACAGGACTCCAACGGCTTTCGCTGCTGTTTTCGCCTTTTCGATCGGATCGATCGCGCTCGCTGCCGATGCCGGGACGGCGGCCGGCTACAAGGGAATCCCCTGGGGCGCGACCTGTTCCGAGGCCGTGGAGAAGATGGAGGCGAACGGATTCGTCTTCACGCACAAGGAGCAGGTCGGCTCGCGAGCCGAGGCCCGATCTCCCTGGCAGCCACACCTGTTCCTGCACAACGGCGCTGGCCCGGCTTCCTGCTCGATGGAGAATTCCGACCTGGAGATGGACACCCGGCAGGCGAACCCATACGTCGAGGTCCGCGCCGATTCCGGCGACATCGCGATCACGTTGCTGTGCCGGAACAGCAAGTTCGTCGGCGCCCGGCTGGAAACGCCGATGAGCAACACTTCCGCAGTCGCGATGCTGATCGAGGCGGCAGGGCCACAGGAAAGAACTCTCCGGGCCGACACCTGCGACGCGCTGAGCTGGAAGTGCACTGCGGACCATTCCCTCCTCCGCCAGCGCGGGGACGCCGTGCGCTACCTGGAGCGGCCGGTCCGCGCCTCCCGGGATTACGACGGACAGAATGCGCCGGCGGTGCGGTACCTCGTCCTCGCTGAGTCCGAGAATCGGGCGCTGCAGACAGCCTATGTCGCTTGCGCTGACAAGAAGCTCGCTAGCGACCGCCTGGACAAGAAGCGGATCCAGGATGGAAACCGCGCCGCGGTCGAATAGGCTGGTCCCTGCCCGCGGCGCTGCCTGAGCGGGGTCAACGCCCGGCGAAGCCGGCCTGGCCACTGGGGAACTGCCGGGCACGTGACCGGACAGCTGGCCTCGGCCTTTTTTAGGGCTAGCCTGCGGCCACCCATGCGCCTATAAGCTCGACCCGCTGTACCAGCGTGCGAGAGGGGGTGTTTCGGGCCGGGTCGGCGGTCGGCATTGGCAAGGGCGCGGGCCGAAGCGCGTTGTCCCCCATCGACGCTGCTCGTATCCCCGGGCTGCAAGAGTTGATGCGGATGAAGCCGAAACCGAACAGGACCCAGCTTTCGCGATGGAGCTTCCCGATCGTCGGAATTGGCGCGTCGGCCGGTGGTCTGGCCGCTTTCATCGAGCTTCTCGCTGCCATCCCGCCGGACTCCGGCATGGCCTTCGTGATCGTCCAGCACCTGGATCCGACGCACACCAGCATGCTCAGCGAGGCGCTCGCCAGGGCGACGGCGATGAAGGTCGCGACGGCGACCGATGGAACCGAGGTCCAGCCCGACCACGTGTACGTCATCCCGCCCAACGCGGACATTGCGCTCGAGGGAAACACGCTCCTCCTCGCGCCTCGCGAGGAATCGCGCAGGCCGCATCTCGCCATCGATTTCTTCTTCCGCACGCTGGCCAGCCAGCGCCGGGGGCAGGCGATCGGGGTTGTGCTCTCCGGCTGCGGAACCGACGGCACGGAGGGCCTGCGCGCGATCAAGGCCGAGGGCGGGATCGCCTTCGCGCAGGAGCCGCAGACCGCGAAGTTCGGAGACATGCCCCAGAGCGCGATCAGCGCCGGGGTCGTCGACACCGGCATGCCCATCGCGGCGCTGGCGCGGGAGCTGGTCCGGCTGAGCCGGCATTCGTACCTGGCCGCTGCCGCCCCCCCGGCCCCGTCGGAGAAGAACGAGGGCACCTTCGAAAAGATCCTGGCCCTGGTGCGCGGCAAGACCGGAGTCGATTTCTCCGAGTACAAGAAAGATACCATCGAGCGTCGCCTGGAACGCCGCATGGCTTTGCGCCAGGAGGAGGTTCTCGAGGGCTACCAGCGCCTGCTGGAGATCGACGACGACGAGGCCCGAGCGCTCTGCGAGGACGTGCTCATCCACGTGACGTCTTTCTTCCGCGAGCCAGCCGCGTTCCAGGCGCTGGCGAAGGAAGTAGTCCCCCAGATCCTCGAGGGCAAGGCCAAGGGCGCGCCGCTGCGCGCTTGGGTGGCGGGATGCTCGACGGGCGAGGAGGTCTATTCGCTGGCCATCTCGCTGCTCGAGAGCGTCGCCCACCTGGAGCACCCTCGGCCCATCCAGATCTTCGGCTCGGACGTGAGCCAAGGAGCGGTGGAGAGGGCGCGCGCCGGCATCTTTTCCGACGCCGCCGTCCACGAACTGAGCGAGGAGACCCGGCGCAAGTACTTCGTCAAGCTCGACCACGGGTATCGGATCAGCAAGCTGGTCCGCGAGCTGTGCATCTTCGTCCGCCACGACCTCGCCCGCGACCCGCCCTTCGCGCGCCTGGATCTGGTGTGCTGCCGCAACGTGCTCATCTACTTCGCGCCCGCGCTGCAGAAGCGCGTGATGGCCACCTTCCACTACTGCCTGAACACGCCCGGCTTCCTGATGCTCGGGCGCAGCGAGAGCATCGCGGGCTACGGGCAGTTCTTCCTCCAGACCGACAGGGAGAACAAGATCTACGCCCGCACCGCGTCACGCAGCGCGCTCCAGTTTGCGCTCGGTGCAGGAGCGTACCCGGCGGTGCCAAATCTGGTCGTGCAGGCGCCAGCGGAGACGACCCGTCCTACCTTCGATCTGATCAAGCACGTGGACCGGATGCTCCTCGCCAAGTATGCGCCGGCGGGGGTGATCCTCAACGAGAAGCTCGAGGTGATCCAGTTTCGCGGGCGCACCGGGCCCTATCTCGAGCCGGCTCCCGGACAGCCGCAGAACAACGTGCTCAAGATGGCGCGGGAAGGCTTGCTGCTCCCCCTCAAGACCGCTCTGGCCCAGGCCAGGAAGCAGCAGGAGCCGGTCCGCAAGCGGGGGATCGAGGTCGGCGAGCGCGGCGCGACGCTGCGCTGCGACGTCGTCGTCACGCCGCTCACCGGCTGGCCGGGGTCGAAGGAACCGCTCTATGCGGTCCTCTTCGAAGAGGTGGCCGGGCAGCCGGAGGAGGCAGCCGGGCGGGGGGCCAGGTCGAAAGGGCGCGTGACGCCGACGGTGAACAAGCTCAGGCGCGAGCTCCGCGCCTCCAAAGAATATCTGCAATCGCTGCTCGAGGAGCACGGCCGGGTGAACGACGATCTCGGCACCGCGAACGAGGAGCTGATCTCCAGCAACGAAGAGCTGCAGAGCATGAACGAGGAGCTGCAGACGGCCAAGGAGGAGCTGCAGTCCACCAACGAGGAATTGACCACCGTCAACGACGAGCTGCAGAGCGGCAACCGGGAGCTCAACCTGGTCAACGCCGACCTCATCAACCTCCTCAATACCGTGGAGATCCCCATCGTCTTCCTCGATGCCCAGCGGCGCATCCGCCGCTTCACGCCCCAGGCGCAGAGCATCTTCAACGTGCTGTCCACGGACCTCGGCCGGCCCATCGACGAGATCAAGCCCAAGGTGGACGCGCCCGATCTGGACGCCGACATCGCCTGGTCGATCGCCAACGTCAGGGTGCGTGAGTCGGAGGTCCAGGACCGCGCCGGCCACTGGTACCGCATGCAGATCCGCCCCTACCAGACGATCGAGGGCAAGGTGGATGGCGCCATCCTCTCGCTGATCGACATCGACGTGCTCAAGCGCCACGTCGACCAGGCGGAGTGGGCGCGCGACTACGCGGTGAGCGTCGTCGACGCGGTGCTGGTGCCGCTGGTGGTGCTCGATGAGCAGCTGCACGTCATCTCCGCCAACGACGCGTTCTACGAGAGCTTCGGCGGCGCGCAGTCGGAGACGGAGGACCGCAGCTTCTTCGCTCTCGCCCGCGGCGAATGGGACATCCCGGCGCTGCGCACCAGCCTGAAGGACCTGTTCGCCAAGCGCACGCCATTCGAGGGCCTCGAGGTGGAGGGCGAGTTCCCCCGCGTGGGCCAGAGGACGATGTCCTTCTCCGCGCGCTCGGTGCGCTTTCGCGATTCCAGGCCCATGATCCTCCTCGCCATCGAGGACATCAGCGCCCGCAAGCAGGTGGATGCCGAGCGCAAAGGGCTGCTCGCGGAGGCGCAGCACGCGCGCGACGAGGCGGAACAGGCGAACCGCACCAAGGATGCATTCCTCGCCACCCTCTCGCACGAGCTGCGCACGCCGCTTGCGACAATGCTGCTGAATGCGCAGCTCCTGCGCCACGCCGATCTCGGCGCGGCCAAGGTCCAGCGCGCCAGCGAGGCCATCGAGCGCAACGCCAAGGCCCAGTCGCGGCTGATCGAGGACCTGCTCGACGTCTCGCGCATCGTGACGGGAAAGTTGAGCCTGGATCTGCGCAGACTGAGCCTGCTCGGCGTGGTCCAGGCTGCGATCGAGGCGGTGACGCTGCAGGCCGAGCGCAAGAAGATCCACATCGAGGTCCAGCTCGACGAGCGAACGGGGGGCGTTTCCGGCGACTCGCTACGCCTGCAGCAGGTCGTCTCCAACCTGCTCACCAACGCCATCAAGTTCACGCCGGAGCACGGCGGCGTGAAGGTGGTCCTCGGCAACAAGGGCGAGGATGCGATCCTCCGCGTCAGCGACACCGGCACCGGAATCGAGCCGGAGTTCCTGCCCTTCGTCTTCGATCGCTTCTCGCAGCAGGAGAATTCGAGCGTGCGGCGGTTCGGCGGGCTCGGCCTGGGGCTGTCCATCGTGCGCCACATCGTCGAGATGCACGGCGGGACGGTGCGCGCGGAGAGCCCCGGAACGGGGAAAGGGGCCATCTTCACGGTCACCCTTCCGCTGCTCCGCGCCCCGCAGCACGAGGCCGGCCGCAGGCAGCCGCTTGCGCTCGCCGAGACTGCGCCGACGGCGCCGGAGCTGTCGCGCCTGCGCGGGCTGCGGATCCTGGTGGTGGACGACGACGCGGAAACGCTGGAGGTGGTGAGCGAGATGCTCCGGCTCAACGGCGCGAACGTGATCGCGGCCCGTTCCGCGGCGGAGGCGTTGCGCGCGGCGCAGGAGTCGGGGCTGCAAGTGATCGTCTCCGACATCGCCATGCCCGGCACCGACGGATACAGCCTGATCCGCTCCATCCGCGCCCTGCCGGCGGCAGATCAGGCCAGCGTTCCGGCCGTTGCCCTGACCGCGGCCGCCGGCGCCGACGGGCGCAAGCGTTCGCTCGAGGCCGGGTTCCAGGAACACTTGGAAAAGCCCGTCGACATCGGCCGCCTGGCGCGCGCCGTGGTGGACCTCTCGCAGTCGCGGCACAGCGCGTGAGCGCGGCTCAGCCTTCACACTGGCAGGCGCGGCGCCGCGGCCACGTGTGACGTGACGAGGGCGAGCAGTTCTTCCATGGCGAACGGCTTTTGCAGGATCCGCGCGCGCGCGGGAAAAGTGAGCCCGTTGCGGATGGTCAAGAGCACGATCACTGCCGCGCGCGAGAGCACCGCGTCGTCGTCGAGCGCCACCTGCAGCGTTGCCCAGTCCGGGTCCGCCTCTCCGGCTCCCAGCGCCAGCACGAACGCGTCGGGCAGAGGGCCCACGCTGCTCCGCCAGGCCAGCACTCCAGCGCAATCCGGAACGCACTCCACCCGGTGCCCGTCGAGCAGCAGCCCCGCGCGGATCACGGCCCGTAAATCCACATCGGATTCCATCACCAGTGCGAAGCCTGGTGGCCCCGGACGGGGTCTACTCTTCTTGAGCGTGCGCATTGAACGGCCTCCTGCTTCCTGGCCGTTTGCGCGGTAGTTACGGCCCCTTCCTCGACACCGATCTGGGCAGCTGAATGGTGAACGTGGTCCCGCTCTCCGCGGAAGATTCCGCGAAGGCCAGCCCGCCGTGCGCTGCCGCGATCTGCGCTACGATGAACAGGCCCAGGCCCAAACCATGCTGCCGCCCGGTTGCCTCGCCTCGGATGCCGCGGCGATAGGCCCTGAACAGCTCCGGCAGCACATCCGCCGGAATGACTGCGCCTCCATTGTGGACCTTGATCTCGACGATGTGCGGCGCCGATGCGATGGATTGTACGCGCACCGGGACGGTGCCGCCATACTGGATGGCGTTGGTGATCAGATTGATCAGCGCTTGCTCGATGCGGTCGGCGTCCCAGGAGCCGGTGGCGTCGCCAGCCGTTTCGAGCGTGATCTTGGTCGCCGGATACGCGCTCCGGCACTCCTGTACCGCCTCGTAGCAAATCGTGTGCAGATCCGCCCGGGCCAGAATCACCGGCAGCCCGCCCGGTGCGCGCGTGCGCGCGTAGTCGAGCAGATCGCTGATCAGCCTGGCCATCCGGGCTGCGCTGCGCGCCACGCGGTCCAGCGACTCCACCGACGACCGCGTCAGCCCTGCCTGGCGGCGCAGCAGGCTGATGGAGCCCGTGATGGTCGCCAGCGGGTTGCGCAGATCGTGCCCGACGATGCCGATGATCTGCTGCTGGAACTCCAGATTCGAGCGCGCCACGTCCAGATCGTGCCGCTCGCGGGTGACGTCGCGCAGCGAGATCACCACTTCTTCGACCTTGCCATGGACGTCGCGCAGCGAGGTGGCATCCGCCATCAGCGCTGCGAGCCCGGCGTCCGTCTCCACGTAGAGCTCGCCGTGGAACAGCTCGGGCTGCTCTACGGCGCGCGTCAGGAGCGCAGCCGCGTCCCGCTGGCCACTGCCGTCCGCACACCACCAGCGCTCATCCTGGAACTGAGCGCCCACCAGCGCCTTGCGAGGGTGACCCAGGATGCGTTCGGCGGCCTGGTTGACGAGCTTCATCCGCCCGGTCGGCTCGACCACCAGCAAGCCTTCCTGGACGGACTCGAGGAGTCGCGAAAGCGCTTGCTCCTTGGCGGTCGCATCGGCCAGCAGGTCGCCGACCAGACGATTCGCTTCCTCGACCGCCCGGAAGGCAATGCGCTCGTCGGTCACGTCCACGGCCACGATGCCGACGCCGATCGGTTCCTGGTCGCTCGGCCGGAGCACGGGATGCAGCTTGACGAGGACGCAGCGGTCGAAGAGGGTGAATTCGATGTCGTGCGCCTCTCCCGAAGCCGTCTGGCGCAAGCCCTCCGCGAGCGCGTGCGGCAGGCGCGCGAGCGTGTCTCCGCTCTCGTAGTGCGCGTCTACGGACAGTCCATCGAAAGCGGCGAGCGCCTCGTTGACTCGGACGAAGCGCAGGCGCGTGTCGCACAGTCCCAGGCCGACGGGAACGTCCCAGACGGCGTCCAGGAAGCTCCAGGCGGCGTCCTCTTCGTGGGAAGAGGAAGGCGGCACGGCAGACAACTTGCGCTCGCTAGACGGGTCCGTGGGTGCGCTCCGAGCAGGGCCAGGTGAACGACCTGCCGCATCGGTCAGCCAAGTGCAGCAGATGCGATCGAACCCGACGACTCTAACACCAGGAGGCGTGCCTTGCCGCCCCCAAGATTCGCGTCAGTGAATAACCCTACATGTCCGGCATAACCGGTGCGATTGACGAGCCGTTCTGCCCGGCAGCGGTTATTCTTTTGGGGGCTCCGCTGCCCTCCGTCGCCAATGGGCGACGCATCGCGGCCGTGCATCATCAGCACCCGCAAGAGCGATTCTGCTTGCGCGCAGAAGGAGCGGGCCGCCTCTCCGGAGGCGACCCGTGACGGTATATGACGCTCACCTGGCTCGCCCTGCTGGCCTGCATCTCCCTTCTCGTGTTTCTCCTCTTCTACCGTGCGTCGCCCCGCGATTCCGGATCGCTCTCGCGACTCGCGCTGTTGCACGGTGTTCAGCGGTTCCGCGGCGAGTCCGAGGAAAGCCTGCGCCACCGCACGACCGCCGCCTCGCGTTGGCCGTACAGCCATCCGGAAGCGCAGTTCGTCTGGTGGGCACGGGCGTGGCGGCGCATGACGGCCGGGCTTCGCCGGTGATCGAGATAGCCTCGGCGCTCGAAGAGAAGCATCACCAGCTTCATCTGGGCGAGGTCACGCTCCACTGGACTGAGGCGGGCCAGGGGCCACCCGTCCTGCTCCTGCACGGACTCAACGACTCGCACCGCACATGGCGGGAGATCTGGCCGCGGCTTCCAGGCCGGCGGATCCTGATGTTGGACCTTCCGGGCCATGGAATGTCGAGCCGACCAGACGCTCCCTATACGCTCGACTGGAACGCGACGCAGGTGGCTCGCTTCATCGAGCACCTCGACCTGCGCAGCGTGGATGTCCTCGGCCACTCGTACGGCGGCGGGGTCGCTCAGTGGCTGCTGTTGAAATGCCGCTCCCGGATTCGACGCCTGGCTCTGCTCTCCTCCGGCGGTCTGGGGCGGGAGGTGTATCCGTGGCTGAAGCTCGCTTCCGTGCCGTTCCTGATCGAAGCGTTCGGCCAGCCTTGGATGGCCCCGATCGCGAGCTTCGCCATGGGGCAGGCCACCGCCAGTGATGCCCGGGCCGAGATCGCCTTGCTGGCTTCCTACCTGCGCCAACCCGGCAGCGCCCGCGCCTTCTCCCGCACCGTGCGCGACGTCATCCGCTGGCGGGGACAGACCCGGAACCTCTTCGACCGGATCGGGGAAGTCGCCGAACTTCCGCCCATGCGACTCTTCTGGGGAGCGAGCGACAACATCCTCCCCATCGTCCAGGGGACCGCCATCGCCGCGCTGCTGGAGAACTGCGAGCTCATCCGCTTCGAGAATCGCGGTCACTTCGTCCAGTGGGAGGACCCGGAGGGGTTGGCCAGCGCGCTGCGCGATTTTCTGGATTCCCGCTACGCGCCGCCGACGCGCCTGATGTTGCAGACCGCGCCGACCCGCGTGTCAGCTCGAGAAACCATTCCACTTCGCCGGCTGTGGGGACGCGTGCTTGCGCCAGCCGGAGGATTAACCGTCCGATAGGCGAGCATCGGAGGGGGCCCGGCGTTAAACTCAGAACACGCCCACCGCCCACCGCCCTCGCCGGGTCGACGTTTTACGTCGAGTCGACGTTCCCGACGCGGTTGGCGTCGCTGGACGGCTCCGGGCTCACAATCCCTGAGTCTTTCTCTCACGCAATCCGCGCGGGACCCGGCAAGGGAGGCCTCGATGGCCATCATGGGTTACGACCCGTACCGTCAGCTGTTGCAGTTGCAGGACCGCGTCTTCCGCGCGTTCGATCAGCCGTACGGCCTCGGTCGCGGCAGCGTCGAGCCGGAGGTCTCCGTGACCGGGACCTGGACGCCGCAAGTCGACGTCTTCGAGGACGCCGAGGGGATCACGCTGAAAGTGGAGCTGCCCGAGGTGGACGCAAAGGACGTAGAAATCCAGATCGAGGGCAACGCGCTCACACTGCGTGGCGACCGTCGGCTGGAGAAGGCCGACCAGCGCGAGCTGTACCACCGCATCGAGCGGAACTACGGTCCGTTCAGCCGCACCTTCACCTTGCCGTCGACGGTGGAGACCGAGAACACCACCGCTGAATGCCGCAATGGCGTGCTGCGCGTCAGGCTTCCCAAGAAGGCGGAGATCAAGCCGAAGCAGATCAAGGTGCAGGTAGAGGGAATGGCAGGGCTCGGCGAGAAGACCAAGCACTGAGAATGGCACTGTCGCACGCGGCCTGCGGGAGAAGGCAATCGCTCCCAGGCAGCACGCAGCGCGTCGACAACGAGAGCGGGACACCGTCAAGACGGGTCCCGCTTCCGTATTTCAGGCACCCGCTGCTGGTCCCGGGCCGGCGGCGATCGGCAAGCTGATGCTAAAGCCGGCTCCCGCCCCCGGAGCGCTGTCGACTTGAATCGTTCCGTGGTGCGCTTCCACGATCCGCCGGGTGATGTAGAGGCCCAGCCCGAGCCCGCCGTAATGGCGGGTGGACACGGCGCGCTCGAACCGGTTGAAGATGCGCGACAAGTACTCGGACGCGATCCCGATCCCGTGGTCGCGGATTGTCAGCTGAAAGCGGGACGCGTCTCCTTGGAGCGTGACATCGACGGGCTTTCCGGCGCCGAACTTGAGGGCGTTCGAGAGGAGGTTGGTGACGACCTGATCGAGTCTCGAGCGGTCGGCGCGGACGATGAGAAGCTGCGGAGAGTGGATCCGCAGCAGCGACCCTGCTGACAGCGCCGGCTCCGCAAACCGCTCGACGATCTCCCTGATGAGCGACACGAGGTCGAACTCCTCGAGGTCGAGCTGCAATTGTCCCGCGCCGATGCGCGTCACGTCGAGGAGCTTCGTCACCAACTCGGCCAGCCGGGAGACCTGGCGGAGCACGCGCTCGATCCTCGGGGTGAGCTCGTTCGAGTTCAGGTTGTGCGCCGTGCGCTGGAGGCCTTGCAGGATGAGCTGGATCGTCGAAAGTGGTGTTCGTAGCTCGTGCGAGGCGACGGAGAGGAACTCATCCCGCAGCCCGACGGCTTGCTGGACCTGGTGGAAGAGATGAGCGTTCTCCATCGCCATGGCGCAACGCGCCGCCAGCTCCATCGCATGCGTCAGGTCCTCCGGACCATATCGCCGATCGCTCTCGGCGAAGGCGAGCGTCAAAGCCGCCCTGCTTTCGCCCCGGATGATGAGCGGCACGCAGATCTGGCTCTTGAGCATCAGCATCCGGAGAAGCCGAAGGTTTTCCGCATCGGAGGCGATGTTGGCCAGCAACTCTTCGCTGAATTCGGGGATCAACTCCGCTTGGCCTGTACGCATGACATGGGGATAGGCGTGGGGGAGATCAGGGGCGAGTGGGTAGCGGTGCAGCAGCTCGCGGACCGCTCCTTCCTTCCGATGCGCGTGGTAGAGGCTGGCCAGCTTGAAGCCTTGGCCTTCGTGGACGTGCAGGGCGGCCCAGTCGGCCAGATCCGGGATCGCGAGACGGGCAATCGTGTCGAGCGTGACCTGGACGTCCAGGGACTTCGAAAGCTGCTCGCTGGCGTGCGCCAGGAACCGGGACCAGCGATGCTCCTTCTCCACGGCGGCGCGCGCGGCCTGTTCCCGCAGCAGCTGGTCGTGCTCCTTCTGCGCCCGGTGGCGATGGATCCCCAGCTCGATGACGATCTGCAGCTCACGGTCGTCGAACGGTTTGAGCACGTAGCCGAACGGCTCGGTCTCGCGGGCACGGCGCAGCGTGGCATCATCGGAGAAGGCGGTCAGATATACGACTGGCACGTCGAGGTGACGGATCCGTTCGGCGGCTTCGATCCCATCCATGCCACCGCGAAGCTGGATGTCCATCAGCACCAGGTCGGGCTCGCGCCGCTCGACCTGCTCGATTGCCTGGGGACCCGTTCCCACCGTATCGACGACCTCGTATCCGAGGCGCGTCAGGGTGGTGCGCAGATCCATGGCGACGATGTTCTCATCCTCTACGACCAGGATCTTCTGGGCGGTCATGTTCATGCGACAGCTGCGCGGCGAGGAAAGGTGACTGTGAACTCGGTACCATCCTGACGGCTCAGGGAGATGGTGCCCTCCAGTTGATCCGTCAACGTCCGAACCAATTGCAAGCCAAGCGTCTGGGTCTGTCGGAAGTCCAAGTCCTCCGAAAAGCCCACGCCGTCATCCCCGACGCGGAGCGTGCAGCGGCGCTCGTCAGCATCGATGCGCACCCAGATCCGCCCTGCGCGGTTCGAGGGAAAGGCGTGCTTGAGTGAGTTGGCGACGAGCTCGTTGATGATCAAACCGCAAGGCACGGCTTCATCGAGCCCGAGCATCCCGTGCTCGACGTCGATCGTGTGCTTGACCTGCCGCACGTCGACGCCGTACGAGCGCAGCAGTTGCTGCACCAGGCTGCGCGCATACTCGCCGAAGTCGACCCGGGCGAGGTCGGCCGAGCGGTAGAGCATCTCATGCACCAGCGCCATGGATCGGATCCGATCCTGACTGTCACGCAGCATCTGCTGTGCCTCGGCCCCCGGGATGCGCGCCGCCTGCAGGCGCAAGAGGCTCGAGGTGACTTGTAAATTGTTCTTGACCCGGTGGTGAATTTCCTTGAGGAGGATCTCCTTCTCGCGCAGCGAGGCCTCGACGATTTCCTGGGCCCGCTTGCTCTCGGTGATGTCGAAGGCTACCCCCTGCAACAGCACCGGCCGCCCATGCTCGTCGCGGATGAGCCGCGCCTCGCCGTGGACCCAGACGACGCTACCGTCGCGGGCGATGAAGCGGCACTCGGCGCGGAAGGGCCCACCGGTGCTGCAACCGCGCGCGAACTCCTGGTTCCAGAGCTCGATGTCGTCCGGATGAAGCTGGCGGAACCAGAGCACCGGGTTGCTCATCCACTCTTCCTGGGCGAACCCGAGGAGCCCTTCGATCTGTGGGCTGACGTAGACCTCGTTCAGGCCGCCGTCGAGAGAAGCCATGAACGTGACGGCAGGGATCTGCTCGATCAGCGCGCGGTACCGCGCCTCGGCCACGTGCGGAAGCGCTTCGGATGGCGGACCGCGCGCCTCTGCAGAAGCGTTGTCGATCGCTGCCCCGAGCTGGGCCAGGATGGCTAGACCCTGCTCGAGATCGGGCGTCATCCCTCATCCACCGGCTGCATTCCGGGCGTCGGCGGGTGGAAAACCTGGAGGACCTTGCCGCCGCCCAGGTACATGTGCACGCCGCACGGCAGGCAGGGGTCGAAGCTGCGCACCGTGCGCATGATGTCGATCCCTTTGAACGACTCTGGCCCGTTCTCCTCGAAGAGGGGAGTGTTCTGGATGGCCTCCTCGTACGGCCCCGGAACCCCATCGCTGTCCCGCCCGCTCGCGTTCCACGGCGTGGGCGGGTACGGATGGTAGTTCGCGATCTTCCCCTTGCGGATGACCATGTGGTGCGAGAGCAGGCCGCGGACCGCTTCGTGGAACCCGCAGCCGATCGCTTCCTCCGGGACCTTGAAATCGGACCAGGTGCGCGTGCGCCCGGCGTGGACCTCCGCGCGCCCGCGCTCGAGAAAGTAGAGCGCGGCCGCGGCAGCGTATGCCTGGAAGTAGGTGCGCGCGCGGTTGCGCTCCAGGGTGTTGGACCAGCGGGGGACCTTCCATTCCAGCTCGGTCTCGGGGAGGTTGGCGGTCTTCGGCAGGCGGATGCGCACGCTCTTGCCCGTGGCCTTCACCCATCCCAGGTCCACCTTGCCGGCGAGCGCGGTGATCCAGAAGCGCGCGAGCGGTCCGCCGCCGCTGTCGAGGGCAAGGTTCTTCCCGGTCCGGCGGTCGTACCAGCGCGGCGCGACGACCCAGGTGTACTTTCCGCCGAAGTCCCTCTTCTGTGGATGAGGGAGCGTCGTCTGGTTCCAGGGATGGCGCTCGTCGATCGGGTTCCCGAGCGGATCCTCCTTGACGAAGATTTCCCGCCCGGCCCAGTCGTCGTAGAACGAGGATCCGAGCAGGATGCGGATGCCCAGATTGATCTCGACGAGGTCGGTGGTGATCAGCTCGTCGTCGACCACGATGCCGGGAGTCACGTACATCTCGCGTCCCCACTGCGACATGGTCTGGTATCTGAAATCGCAGACATCCGGGTTCTGGAACGCGCCCCAGCAGCCCAGCAGCACGCGGCGCTGGCCCACGCGCTCGTAGCCGGGAAGCGCCTGGTAGAAGAAGTCGAACAGGTCGTCGTGCAGCGGCACCATCCGCTTGATGAAGTCGATGTATCGGGTGAGCCGCACCAGGTATTCGTGGAACAGCTGCACCGAGGGGACCGTGCCTACGCCGCCCGGGTAGAGCGTGGACGGGTGCACATGGCGCCCCTCCATCAAGCAGAACATCTCGCGGGTCAGCCGGCTCATCTGCAGCGCTTCCTTGTAAAGCGAGCCGGAGAAAGGGTTCAGCCCCCGCATGATGTCCGCGATGGTGCGGTGTCCATGTACCTCGGCGTGCGGAGCCGCGGTCGTCTGCGCCCTGGCGAGCACGCCCGGGTTGGTCTCCTTCACCATCCGCTCGCAGAAGTCGACCCCGACCAGGTTGTCCTGGAAGAGGTTGTGGTCGAACATGTACTCGGCGGCCTCGCCACAATTGATGATCCACTCCGCAATCGGCGGAGGCTTCACGCCGAAGGCCATGTTCTGCGCGTACACGCCGCAAGTGGCGTGGTTGTCGCCGCAGATCCCGCAGATGCGGCTGCTGATCTGGTGGGCGTCGCGCGGGTCCTTTCCCCGCATGAAGACGCTGTAGCCGCGGAAGATGGACGAGGTGCTGCGGCAATCGACGACCTGGCGGTTCTCGAAGTCGATCCTGGTATGGATGCCGAGGCTCCCGATCACGCGCGTGACGGGGTCCCACGACATCTCTACCAGCTTGCGGTCGCTCACGTCCTTCCTCCCGGGCCGCGCCAGGAAGGCTCGCGGTTCATCGACTCGACGGTGAATTGCCGCAGCGCACGCACGGTGCGGCCATAAGTGAGGACCGCGGTCGTCGACATCTTGGCTCCGGGCGGCTCGTCCATGAAGCACATGAACTTGTCGGGGAAGCCGGGCATGGTGCAGCCGATGCACACGCCGCCCACGTTGGCGCAGCCGCCAATGCCGCCCATCCAGCCGCGCTTGGGCACGTTGCACTGCACGACCGGTCCCCAGCAGCCCACTTTGACCAGGCAGCGCGAGGAGGCGTAGTCGGCGGCGAAGTCGGCCTGCTCGTAGTAGCCTCCGCGGTCGCAGCCCTCGTGTACCGTCGCACTGAAGAGCCATCTGGGGCGCAGCGCCGAATCGAGCGGAATGGGCGGCGCCTGCCCGGTGAGCTGGGTGAGAAGGTACGTCAGCGTCTCCATGAAGTTGTCCGGCTGGACCGGACAGCCGGGAAGGCAGACCACGGGAAGGCCGCTCTTCGAGGTCCAGGTCCAGCCGAGGTAGTCCGGCAGGCCCATGCAGCCGGTCGGGTTGCCCTCCATCGCGTGGATGCCGCCGTAAGTGGCGCAGGTCCCGGCTGCGAGCACGGCCCAGGCCTTCGGGGCCAGCCGGTCGATCCAGGCGGTGGTGAGAATGGGCTGGCCGGTAGCGCGATCGGTTCCCACCGCGGCCCAGTAGCCCTCGGACTTGTTCTTCTCGTTCGGGATCGAGCCCTCGACGACCAGGATGAAGGGATCGAGCTTTCCCTCCGCGGCGTCGCGCATCGACTGCAAGAAGGCGTCGCCAGTCTCGTAAGCGAGCACCGGATTGTGGAGGACCACCCGCGGGACTCCGGGCACGGAGCCGCCAACGAGCTCCTCGATGCTCGGCAGGGTCGCGCCGGTCATGGCGATGGTGTCACCGTCACAGCCAAGGCCCGCGGTCAGCCAGACGACGTGGACCGCGTCGTTGGATCCGGGGCTGGCCGCGGACTTCTCGGTCATTGGTTCTCCATCAGCCGCGTAACCCGGAATCGTGGTTCTCCGCCAGAAGCATGCGCACATCCTGTCGTGGTTCAGGCAGACGCCGCGGGTCAAGCGCGCGACTGGGGCTGTGCCGCCGGCGCGGCCGCGCTTGCCATGCGCGCCGGGCCGACGCGGAGCGCCGCCAGCACGGCAAGGCCCTGGAAGAGCGCCACGCCGCAGAGCACGGCCGAGAACATCCCCCGGTCCATGAGCCGGCCGAAGAGGATGGGCGCGATGGAGAGCCCCACGTCGAGGCCGGAGTAGACGAACCCGTAGATGCGGCCGAACGAGCGCTGGCCGAACCGTTCGATCGCCGCGCGGCGGACGAGCAGGTCGCGCGAGGGCGTCGCGGTGCCGGTGCAGAAACCCACCAAGGCCATCAGCGGTGTGACGAGAAAGCCCGGCACGCTTCCGGTCGCGAGGACGAGAGCCATCAGCGCTGCCGTGACCAGCAGCGCCGCCACGACCCGCTCGTGCGCCTCGTACCGCGCGGCCAGGAACCCACCGGCGATGATCCCTGCGGCCCCGCCGAGCAGGTAGAGAGTGAGCGCCGACGCCGCCGCCGTGAGCGGCAAGCCGTAGACATGGTTCAGCACCGACGGCGCGAAGTTCTGCAGCGCGCCAAATCCAATGATCGAAGCCAGGAAGAAGAAGAAACACATCCAGACGGCGCTCACGCGCAGGAACGCAAACGGCGAGCTTCGGGGACCGTCATCGGCAGCGGCGCGAGCGTGCGCCGGCGCGGATGCACCCAGGTTTCCCCGCAACAGCACCACGGACGTGAGCGCCACAAGGCCCAGCGCCGCAGCGGCCAGCGCGGCGTTGCGCCACCCGGCCACGGCGGCGATGCCGGTCATGAACACCGGTGCGGCAGCCCACCCGATGTTGCCGGCCAGACCGTGCACCGAGAACGCGTGGCCCAGCCTGACGGCCGATACCCTGCGATTGAGCACGGTGAAGTCGGCGGGATGGAACACGGCGTTGCCCGCTCCGGCGAGGAGCGCCGACGCGATCAGCGTCGGGTACCCGTGCGCCATCGCGAGGGCGAGCGCGGACAGCGACAGCAGCCCCAACCCTGTCCAGAGAACGCGCTGGGCTCCATACCGGTCCACCGCGAATCCCGCCAGCGCCTGCCCGATGCCGGAGACGACGAAGAAGGCGGTGGTGAGCGTCCCCGCCCGGGTGAAGCTCAGGCCGAAGTCCACCATCAGCCAGGGAAACAGCGAGGGGATGACCAGGTGAAAGAAGTGAGAGGTGGCGTGGGCGAAGCCGACGAGCGACATCACGCGGAAGTCGCCTGCGGACGCCTCGAGCTGGAGCGCTCTGTTCATCGATCCGATCCCGGAACTACAGGTTTCTGGGGGCGCTCATTGACCGAGAGCTGGAAGATATCCGGGCGGGCGTAGTGCCCCGCTACGTCGAAGTCGTACTTGCCGCGCGCGATCTCGTCCAGGTCGAGCTCGGCGCAAAGGATTGCTTCCTCCTCGAAGACGGGGCCTGCGAGCACCTTGCCGGCCGGGTCGACGATGCAGCTGCCGCCGCGCATGAGCAGCGTTTGCGGCGCTTCGCCCAGCGCGTTGGGAATATCGGCCGGCAGGTCGGACCGCCGCAAGACCTGGCAGGAGCTGAGCACGAAGCAGCGGCCCTCGAGCGCGATGTGGCGCAGGGTCGGTAGCCAGGTCTCTCGATCGTCGGCGGTCGGCGCGCAATAGAGCTGCACTCCTTTCGAGTACATCGCCATGCGCAGCATCGGCATGTAGTTCTCCCAGCAAATGACCGCTCCGAGCCGGCCCAGGCGCGTGTCGAACACCGGAAGCGTCGAGCCATCGCCGAATCCCCAGACCAGGCGCTCCGCGGCCGTCGGCATCAGCTTGCGGTGCTTGCCCAGGAACGTGCCGTCGTCGCCGAAGAAGAGGACGGTGCAGTAGAGAGTTCCGCCATCGCGCTCGATCACGCCGATCACGAGGTGGAGCCGATGCTCGCGCGCCAGTTTCGTCATGCGGTCGACGTCCGGTCCCGGCACCTCGACGGCGCTCTCGAAGTAGCGGCGGAAATGGTCGCGGCCTTCGCGCGTGCGCCTGCCCACCACCGCGCCGAAGTCCAGCCCCTTCGGATAGCCCGAGACAAACGCCTCGGGAAAGACGGCGAGCTCCGCTCCCTGCCGCGCCGCTTCCGCGACCAGGCGGCCGAGCTTCTCCATCGTCCGCGCGCGATCGAACGCAGCCGGTGTCGCCTGCACCACCGCGGCCCGGATTCTCATCTCCTCACCAGCCCTGGAGCGCTTCTTCGAAGAGGCGGACGAGATCGGCCTCGACCACCGGCCGGGGCGACAGCTTGGTCACCCGGGCCTGGGGCAGGGTGCCCTGCACGAGCGCCGGGATGTCGGACTTGCGGTATCCCACGGCGCGCAGTCCGTTGGGCACTTTCAGCCGCTGCATGATCGCGACCAGGCGGTCGGAGAGGATCTTTCCCGCGTCCTCGGGTTTCGCGCGCGAGACGTCGGCTCCGAGGATGCCCGCGGCGATCAAGTGCCGATCCGGACAGGCCTCCGCGGTGAAGCGGAACACGGCCGGCGCATTCAGGATGACCGACATCCCGTGCGGCACGATCGGGTGATCTCCGGGAAAGCCCTCGGGCCGGAAGTCGCGTACCATTCCGGAAACCGGATAGGACATCCCGTGCGGAAGGTGCACGCCCGCATTCCCGAATCCGACCCCGGCGTACGAGGCGGCAAGCTGCATCTTCTCGCGCGCTTCGTCGTCGTCGGGGTCCTCGACCGCACGGACGAAGTACTTCGACACCCAGCGCAGCGCTTCCAGCGACCACACGTCGCTGATCGGATTCGATCCCTGGTAGGCCGGCCGGAGGACGGGACGCTCCGGCCGGAGACGCCGGTGGAACGGCAGCGCGGTATACGACTCGATCGCGTGGCTGAGGACGTCGAACCCGCTCGCCGCCGCCACCTGCGTTGGCATGGACCGGGTGTTGTCCGGGTCGAGGATGCCGAGCAGCGGCTTCAGCCGCCGGTGGGCGATGCCCGTCTTGGCGTGCAGCGGCGTGTAGTCGAAGATCGCCACGCCGGTCGTCTCGCTTCCGGTCCCGGCGGTGGTCGGCACCGCGATCAGGGGCTTGAGCGCCCCCGGGACCGGCTTGCCCTTGCCGATCGGCGCGTTGACGTAGTCGAGAAAATCCGCCGGGTACGTGGAGTAGAGGTTTGTCGCCTTGGCGGTGTCGATCGTCGACCCGCCGCCGACCGCGACGAACGCGTCGAAGTCTCCTTCCGTCGCGAAATCGATCGCCTCCCGGAAGGAGACGTCGGTGGGCTCGACCCGCACGCGATCGAAGAGCGCGAACGAGATCTTGTTGTCGCGCAGGCTTTCCAGCACGGTCGCGACCGGCGAAAGCCTGGCGAGGTTCGGGTCGGTCAGGACCATCACCCGCTTCGCGTTCATCTCGGCCAGATCCATGCCGATCTCGCGCGTGACGCCCCGGCCGAAGCGGATGCTGGAGGAAGCGAGCTCGAACGCGTATTCGAGGGCCATGGATTTTCCTCAGGCGGGTCGGGGAACGCCGCCGACTCTCCACCCCGACCAGGCAACGGCGGCGCTCATGGCGGCGAGGACCACCGCGATGCTGATCCGGGAGAGCGTGGTGAAGAGCATGAGCGTGCCGCTAGAAAGCCC
Organism: Myxococcales bacterium; assembly: GCA_036513415.1. Taxonomy (GTDB): domain Bacteria; phylum Myxococcota; class Myxococcia; order Myxococcales; family 40CM-4-68-19; genus 40CM-4-68-19. The sequence goes on from DATBZA010000107.1 coordinate 128,401, forward strand.
GGTGAACGCCAGGCCGACGACCGGCAGGACGGGAACCCCACAGCCAGCCAGCGAGCAGGGGCCTGCGGTCAGACCAAAGACGCTGGTCAGCGCGCCGGCGACGCCGGCAGGACGCGCGGCCTTGAAGCCGGCTCCGCAGGCAACGCCCTCGCGCCTGCGGTACGACCAGAGCGCGAAGTACGCTCCGAACACCAGCGAGGTGACCAGGATCTGGGCGAGCGTCGGCACGTCGACGACGAAGCCCCAGTCGATCCCCTCCACCTTGTTGTCCGCGCTCACCCAGCCGATGGCCATGGTGGAGAGGAACGACAGCTTCTTCCTCAGGGGCTCGCCGGATCCAACGTATTCGGGAAGACGCGAGAGCCAGGGATTGAAAGTGAAGAAGTCCGGGGGCCTGCGCGCGACGGAGAGGATGAGCACGGGCGCCACCAGGTTGAAGACCGACACCGCGGCCGTGACACCCCAGACGATGGCCGGGCGCGCCCGCACCGCCCTGCCGATTCCGCGGAGCGTCTGCCCGATGGTGGTCAAGGTCCTCCGAACCATTCGCCGTCCGTCCTTTGCGAACGCGCAGGATACGTGACGACGCTCGTAATCCACAACCCGCAAACGTTGACTTCTACAGTGTCCGTGTGTTAGCGCCCGTGGCCTTCCAGTCGCAGTCCAGCGATGGAGGAGGCCCTCATGTCAGGTCGACCGACGCGGCGGGATTTCCTTTCTAGACTTGGCGTGACTTCAGCAGCTGCCATCGGCGGCTCAATGGCAGGCTTCGGCCTCGCCGGAGTGGCCCACGCCCAGGACAAGCCCAAGGGCACCATTCCGGACAAGCCGTTCAAGATCGGCCATATGACCTTCTTCACCGGCGCCGGCGCGGTGCTGGGCGAGCCCATGTACAAGGGCAACCTGCTCGCCGCGGACGAGATCAACGCGCAGGGCGGGCTCTTGGGGAAGAGGAAGATTGAAATTCTCAAGGCGGATGAGGCGGCCGGCACGGACGCGAATACCAAGGAGATGCGGCGGCTCAAGCTCTCCGAGAAGATCGACCTGTTCATGGGCATCACGTCCAGTGGAAACAGCCCGGCGCTGGGACCCGTAGCGGAGGAGCTGAAGCTCCTCACCATGTTCGTCGACGGCTGCACGGATTTCCTCTTCGACAAGGCGGTTCCCAACCCGCGCTACATCTTCCGCATCACCAACATCCAGTCGGCGGACGGATCGACCTGCGCGGTGGGAGTGGCCCTGACCTGGCCCGACGTGAAGAAGGTCGCGCACATCCACCCCGACTACTCCTACGGGCGCAACTGCTTCGATCACTTCAGCATCGTCACCAAGAAGCTCCTGCCCAAGGCGCAGAACGTCTCCGAGGCCTGGCCCAAGCTCTTCTCCACGGACTTCACGCCGCACATCACCAAGACGCTGGCCGCCAAGCCGGACATCCTCGTCACGTCGCTGTGGGGCGGCGACTACAACGCCTTCTACAAGCAGGCGCTCCAGCACGGGTTGTTCGAGAAGATGAAGGTCGCCACCACGCTGGCGTTCGGCTCCGCGCCCCAGTCGGTCGGGAAGGACCATCCGGAGGGCGTGCTGACCGGCGTGCACTCCAACTACCACTTCACCTATCCGGCAGGGAACCGGTGGCCGGCGAACAAGACGTTCGTCGAAAAGTACAAGGCGAAGTTCAACGAGTACCCGAACTTCCAGGCCGAGGGCGCGTACACCTCCACCTACGCGCTCAAGACCGCCATCGAGAAGGCCAACAAGCTGATGGGCGGCTGGCCGGACGACGAGGCCATCATCAGCCAGCTCGAGGGCATGATGATCGCCGGGCCGGGAGGCTACGTCTACATCCGTCCCGACAACCACCAGGGTTACAAGGATGCGATCACCGGCTTCAGCAAGCACGTGCCGGAGTATCCGTTCCCGATCCTGGATCCGGACCGGATCATCACCATCCCCATCCGCAACATCACGGCGCCTCCCGGCTGGCCAAAGGGAGAGCCGACCTCGACCTATACCTGGATCGATCAGACCTGGCCGCAGGTGAAGTCAGCCTGAACAGCCCAGGTGGACATCCTCGTCATCCACCTGTTCAACGCGCTGCTCTACGCGTCGGTCCTGTTTCTCATCGCCGGCGGGTTGAGCCTCATCTATGGCGTGATGCGCATCGTGAACCTCGCGCACGGGAACCTCTTTGCGCTGGGTGCGTTCATCACCGCCTCCGCGGTCGGACAGTGGTTCGCCGGGTCGACCTCGCCACTCCTCTTTCTCCTCCTTCCCGCCGGGGCGGTGGGCGCGGCCCTCCTCGGAGCGATCCTGGAGCCGACGCTGCTCCGGCCGTTCTACCGGCGGCCGGAGGAGTACCAGCTCCTGGTGACCTTCGGCATCCTGATGATCCTCGAGGACCTGATGCGCTTCATCTGGGGTCCTTATCCGGTCTCCGCGACCACCCTCTTCGAGCAGATGGGCAGCATGAAGGTGGGGGAGTGGATCTATCCCCGGTACAACCTCCTGGTCATCGCCATCGGCGCTCTGGCGGCCCTCTTCCTCTGGGCGTTCATCTACCGGACGAACTTCGGCGTGATGCTCCGCGCCACCTCGCAGGACATGCGCCGGGCCTCGGCCCTCGGCGTCAACGTGAACCTGGTCTACGTCCAGGCCTTCACCATCGGCTGCTTCATGGCCGGCCTTGCCGGGGCGATCATCGTCCCCAGCCAATCGGCGGTGCTGGGGATGGGGGTGGATGCGCTGGTCCTTTCGTTCATCGTCGTAGTGGTCGGCGGGCTCGGAAGCCTGGAGGGCGCGCTGGTCGGGGCGTTGATCGTGGGGCTGATCCGCGAGATCGGGATCAGCGTGTTTCCGGAGATCGAGTTGGCCGTGCTGTATCTGATCGCGGCGGTCGTGCTCCTGGTCCGTCCTGCGGGGCTCTTCGGCAAGGCGACATGACGGCCATCGTCAGCGCACTCGGGACGCGGTCGCCCCTCAAGATCGTCGTCTGGGCCGTGCCCATCGCCGTGCTCCTGGCGTTGGTCCCGTACGTCATCGAGCCGTACCACACCATCCTGCTCGGCTACGGCCTGGTCATGGCCATCGCCGTGCTCGGCTTCAACCTCCTCCTCGGGTACACCGGGCTCCTTTCCTTTGGCCACTCCGCGTACTTCGGGGTCGGCGCCTACGCAGTGGCATTCATGGTGAAGTACCTGCACACCCAGTCGATGGAGCTGTTCCTGCTGGGCGCCATCGTCGCCTCCGTGCTGGTGACGACGCTCTTCGGCTATGTCTGCGTCCGCTACACGCGCATCTTCTTCAGCATCCTTACGCTCGCGCTCTCGCAGGTCCTCTGGAGCCTGGCCTTCAAGTTCTTCTGGGTGACGGGAGGAACGGACGGCCTGCGCGTTCCCACCCCGAAGCTCCTGGGCGTGGTGACCGGAGAGCGCGAGGACAAGATCGTGTTCCTCTCCCACGGCTACTACCACTACGTGCTGGTGGTCTTCATCCTCTGCGTGGCGCTGATGTGGCTCATCGTCCATTCGCCCTTCGGCAAGGCGCTGCAGGCCATCCGCGACAACGAGGTGCGGGCCCGGTTCGTGGGGATCCAGATCCGGCGCTACCGGCTGGTCGCCTTCCTCGTGTCCGGCGTGTTCACCGGGATCGCCGGCGCGCTCTGGGTCCCGCTCAACGGGCTCACCACGCCCGACATCCTCTACTGGCCGTTCTCGGGCGAGATCGTCTTCATGGCGGTCCTCGGCGGCTTCCGCAACTTCACCGGACCCATCGTCGGCGCCGTGGTCTTCAACTACTTGAAGACGTACGCCGTGGGATTCACGGTCTACTGGCAGGCGCTGCTCGGGCTCGTCCTGGTGGTCCTGGTGGTGGTGCTGCCCACCGGGATCGTAGGCACGGCCCGGCTGCTGGCCGCGGCGGCCAGAAGGCGGTCCCAGCGGTGAACCTCCTCGAGACCAAAGAGCTGAGCAAGTCCTTCGGCGAGACCCACGCCGTCGACAAGGTCGACTTCCAAATCCAGGAAGGCGAGGTCCTGTCGCTGATCGGCTCCAACGGCGCGGGCAAGACCAGCGTGGTGAACCTGATCAGCGGGCTCCTCCATCCCGACAGCGGGCGCATCGTGTTCCGCGGCCAGGACATCACCACGCTGCCGGTGCACGGCCGCATCAAGGCCGGCATCGCGCGGAGCTTCCAGATCGTCAACCTCTTCGACGAGCTCACGCTCCACGACAACGTGGCCCTCTCCATCTTCTCCCGCCTGGGCATGACGCGCAGGCTCTTCACCCTGGCCGACCGCCACCACGAGGTGTGGGAGGAGGCGCTCGAGATCCTCCGCCAGTTCGGGCTGGAGACGAAGCGCTCGCAGCTGGCCGGCGTCATCTCGCAGGGTGAGCGCAAGCTGCTCGACGTAGCCGTCGCCTACGCTCTCAAGCCGCAGCTCCTCTTCCTCGACGAGCCCACCAGCGGCGTGAGCACCCGGGAGAAGGCGCCCATCATGGACGTCATCAGCGCGATCGTCCGATCGCACAAGATCACCGCGGTCGTCATCGAGCACGACATGGACATCATCTTCAAGTACTCCGACCGCATCGTGGTCATGCATCAGGGCAAGGTCCTCGCCAGCGGCAGCCCGGAAGAGATCCGGCGGAACGAGACCGTGAAGGACGCGGTGTTCGGGCCCACCCATGCTTGAGCTCCAAGGCATCAACACGTACCGGGGCCAGGCCCAGATCCTTCGCCAGGTGTCGCTGACGGTAGGGGAGAAGGAATCGGTCTGCCTGGTGGGCCGCAACGGCGCGGGAAAGACGACCACCATCGACAGCATCATCGGCCTTCTTCCCTTGCGCGCCGGCAAGATCACCTTCCAGGGCCAGGACATCGGCGGGCTGCCGGCGTACCGGCGAGCGCGGCTCGGGATCGGTTACGCGCCCGAGGACGCCGGGCTGTTTCCTGACCTGACGGTGGCGGAGAACTTCCAGATCTGCCGCTTGCTGGCCAAGGCGTCGGGACGGGCGGCGCAGGCCGCGCAGGCCGATGAACGGGTCTTCTCGGTGTTCCCCGAGGTCCGGCAGCTGACGCAGCGGCGCGGCCTCTTCCTCAGTGGCGGCCAGAAGAAGATGGTCGCCATCGCCCGCGCCATGATGCTCTCGCCCTCCATCCTGCTGCTCGACGAACCCTTCGAGGGCCTGGCTCCGGTGGTGGTGACGAGGCTCATCGACGCCGTGCAGAAGATCAAGGAGATGAAGCTCTCGGTGCTGATCGCCGAGTCGAACCTCGCCAACGCCAGCAGGGTCGCCGACCGGCTCTATGCGATCGACCGCGGCGAGATCATCTATCATGGAGATCCGCGGAAGGTCGTGGAGAACCACGAGGTGATGAACATCATCCGCGGGTAAGCCGCTCGTCCATGAAGCCCGTCATTCCCCAGCGGCCACTGCTCTGGCTTGCCTCCCTGGCGGCGCTGGCCGGCCTTTACACCCTCGTTTCCAGCCGGGCGGCACGACCCGACGTCCTTCCCTCCGCGCAGGACATCGCCGAGACCTTCACCGCTCTCCTCGGCACCGGGCAGCCGCAGCCCGTGAACGGGCAGCATGCCCATGCGGGCCACCCTGGACACTCCAGCGATCAAGTCGAGACCCTCATCCAGCAGGGAGTGAGCCTGCAAGCGTCCCTGGCCATCAGCACCGCCCGCGTGGTCTTCGGCCTCCTGGTGGGACTGCCGCTCGGGACCTTGATCGGTCTGCTCCTGGCGTGGAACCGGCGGACCGACGACTATCTGCATCCCATCTACGTGCTGCTCCGGTCCGTTCCGCCGCTGGCCCTCATCACCTACATCATGCTCTGGCTCGGCCACAGCGAGGCGCACAGGCTCATTCCCATCGTCTACGCGGTCGCGACCACGGCGGTGATTCCCACCTATCATGGCGTGCGCGACGTGGCGGCGAAGTACGTGGTGGCAGCGCGGTCTCTCGGCGCGCGGGGACGCCTGCTGCTCACCAAGGTGCTGCTCCCGGCGGCGAGTCCGGCAGTGCTCGGCGGGCTCAGGTACTCGCTCGCCATCGCCTGGATGACCGCGGTCGGCGCGGAGATGCTGATGGCGGAGAACGGGATGGGCAACCTGCTCGTCGGTGGCGGCATGTGGGCTTCGCGGCTGCAGACGCGTTCCGATCCCGCCGTCATCCTGGTGGGAATCATGGCGCTGGCCGCGGTGGGTTGGGCGATGGACGCCTCGGCCCGGATCCTCACGGCGCGGCTCACGCGCTGGGTACGGTGATGCCGGCCATCCGGGTGAGGCGGGCGGTCGTCGCCCTCGCGGCCCTCGCGGCCGTCTACGGGATCGCGGCCGAGGTCGGGCGCGAGCGCCTGCCGAACCGCGTCTGGCTCGGCGCCCATTACGTCGAGAACGTCCAGCTCCTTCCCACCTTGCGTTCGCTGGCGGAGGAGGGCGCGTTCCTGATCGAGTCGGAGATCCTCCCCAGCAGCATCGCGGTGAGCGTCAGGAGGGTGCTGATCGGCCTCGTTCTCGGCTCGCTCGTCGGGATCTTCCTCGGCCTCGCGACCGGATGGGCGGTGCGGGTGGAGTACCTGGCTGACCCCTGGGTCACGCTCTTCCGGTTCACCCCCGCGCTCGCTCTCCTGCCGCTGTACGTGATCTGGTTCGGCTATGGCGAGACCCCGAAGGTCCTCCTGATCGCGAGCGGCGTGGCGGTGGTCACCCTCCTGGGAGCGCACCAGGGAGTGCGCAGCGTTCCCCGCGCGTACCTCGATGCTGCCGCCTCGCTCGGCGCCCGTCCATCGCTCGCGTTCCGCAAGATCGTCCTGCCCTTTGCTCTTCCCCACATCATCGCGAGCGTCCGGATCGCCGTCGGCCTCGCCTGGGTGACCATCGTGGTGGCCGAATTGATCGATGCGAGGATGCCGAGCCTGGGCTACCTCCTCGCGCTCTCCGGAGCGTACCCGCGGGTCCCGACGATGCTGATCGGGATCGCGACCGTCGGCCTGCTGGTGCTGGGTTTCGACACGCTGACGCTCCTGCTCCACGCCCGGGTCACGCGCTGGATGAGACGGACCGCTTGATGGCGAACGACCTTTTGGCGCCGCTGGAGGCCAAGGACGTTGGCTACACGTACTCCGGCCCGACGTCCACGCATGCCCTGGAAGGCTTGAGCCTGAAGGTCGCTGACGGCGAGTTCGTCGCCGTCCTCGGCCCGGTGGGGTGTGGAAAGACGACGCTGCTGCGCATCTTCGCCGGCTTTCTTCGCCCCACGAAGGGATCGGTGCATTGCGCGGGTGTTCCGATCGACGGGCCCGGGTGGCAAAAGGGATACGTTCTCCAGGAAGAGGCCATCTTTCCCTGGATGACGGTGCGCGAGAACATCGAGTTCGGCCTTCTCGCCAAGGGGCTTTTGCCTCCGGCGCGGCAAGCGGTGAGCGATGAGCTGCTCGGGCTGATCGGGCTCTCGGCGTTCGAGGAGTCGTATCCGAAGGAATTGTCCGCGGGCATGTCGAAGATGGTGGAGGTCGCGCGCGTGCTCGCGAACGATCCTTCCATCCTGCTGCTCGACGAGCCATTTGGCGCCCTCGACTCGCAGACGCGCGCCCGGATGCAGGACGCGCTGGCCCGGCTCTGGGAGCAGCGGCGGAAGACCGTGCTCTTCGTGACGCACGACGCGGAGGAGGCCCTCTATCTCGCCGACCGGATCGTGGTCCTGACCCAGCGTCCGGGACGGATCAAGGCGCAGTTCGCGGTGCAGATTCCGCGGCCGCGCTCGTTCGAAACCCGCTTCTCCCCGGGATTCTTGGCCCTCAAACGACAGGTCCTGGAGGCTACGGCGGCCTGATCCCGAATTGAATGTTGTTGAACGACTCGGTCAGCAATCGCCGCTCCTCCCGGCGTGCCCGGGGATGATTGGAGGGAGGATCTCCTTTCCCTGCGCATCGAGGTGTTCGTGCGTCCCTGCTTGCGATTCGCGCTCGCCATCTTGCTCGCCGCCTCGTCTCCTGCCTGGGCACGGCCGCCGGGAAGCGTGGATTCCGGCTGGGAGGAGGGCCGTCTTCCGGCCGGCGTCTACGAGGGCGTGCCGTCGAGAGGCGGAACGCTGGTGGTCCGGCTCGACCAGGAACCCCCGAGCCTCGACAAGCTCACCGATAGCGCGCTCGCCATCGACTGGATGCTCGAGCGCAAGGTGCTCGAATCGATGGCCGAGCCCGACGCGGCCCGGCACCCGGAGTATCCGCTCAAGCCGGCGCTGGCCACCAGCTGGACGGTTTCCCCCGACCAACTCACCTTCACCTTCCAGATGCGCCGGAACGTGCTCTGGCACGACGGCACGCCGTTCAGCGGCAAGGACGTGGTCGCGACGGTGCGCAAGATTCTCGACCCTTCCGTGCGCGCGATGCACCTGCGCAACAACTTCGCCGACCTGGCCGAGATCTCCACCGCGCCGGGGGACGATTTCACGGTGGTCGCGCGATTCAGCAAACCCTACTTCCTCGCCTTGCGCGCGCTCGCCACGCTGCAGATCTACCCGGCGCATCTGTTGGCAACGGCGGGAAACATGCTCCACAGCCCCCTCCACCGTGCGCCGGTGGGGACGGGCCCGTTCCGGTTCGAGGAGTGGAAGACCGGCGATCGCATCTCGTTCGTGCGCAACGAGAGATACTGGGGCCGGAAGGCCCATCTCGACCGGATCGTCTACCGCTTCGTCCCCGATCCGGCGGTGGGATTCCAGCTGCTCAAGCAAGGGCAGTTCGATCTGTACGTGCAGCTCCAGCCTCAGCAATGGCTCCGCGATCTCGAGGCGGCGGGCTTGAAGGGGAAGGTGCGCCGCATCAAGTTCTTCAGCCCCAACTACAACTGGATCGGCTGGAACGAGCAGCGGCCCTGGTTCTCCGACCCCAAGGTGCGGCAGGCGATGAACCATGCCATCGACACCGAAGCGATCCGGAAGACGTTCCTCTTCGGCCTGGACCGTCCGACCACCTGCCACTTCTATCTCGATTCGTCCGCCTGCGATCATTCGCTTTCGCCCCGTCCGTACGATCCGGCGCGGGCCGCGCAGCTTCTCGACGAGGCCGGTTGGCGTCCTCACGGCGGCGACGGAATCCGTGAGAAGGACGGCCAGCCCTTCCGCTTCACCTTCCTGATGAACGCGGACTCGGTGTTCCTCGACAAGCTCACCCCTTATCTACAGCAGGAGCTGCGCAAGGTCGGCGTCGAGATGGAGATCCGCAAGGTGGACTGGGCCCATTTCGTCCAGCTCGTCGAGGAGCACCAGTTCGACGCCACTTCGCTGCGCTGGGGGAACACCGACGTGGTGCAGGATCCGTACGAGATCTGGCACTCCTCGCAGACCAAGGACGGCTCGAACTTCGTCTTCTTCAAGGACCCGCGGGCCGACGCGCTGATCGAGCAGGCGCGCATGACCCTCGACGACGCCCGCCGCAACGAGCTGTATCGAAAGCTGGGCAGGCTGCTCTACGATGAAGCGCCGTATACGTTCCTGTACAGCCGTCCCTCTCTCGATGCCGTGAGCATCCGCGTGCGCGGCATCCGCCCGTCGGTGATCTGGTACGACCTCCGGGACGTCTGGCTGGCATCCCGGTGAGGATGCCGCTGTCCAGGCGGCTTCTGGGGATGGTTCCGACGTTCCTGGGCATCACCTTCATCGCATTCGCGCTCGCCCGCGCCGCGCCCGGTCATCCGCTCGCGCTCGAGGGAGATGCCGGGCTGCGCGCCGGTGGGACCACGGTCGCGCAGATGAGGGAGTACCGCCGCTTGATGGGGCTCGACGATCCTCTGCTGGCCGGGTATGCGCGGTGGCTCGGACACGTGGTCCGGGGCGACCTGGGCGATTCCTTCCGCGATGGCCGTCCGGTGCTGGTCCTGCTCGGCGAGGCGCTCCCGGTCACGCTGCTGCTTTCGCTGCCCTCGATCCTCCTCGGGTACCTGCTCGCGATCCCCATCGGCATCGTCTCCGCGATCCGGCCCGGCGGGCTTCTCGACAGGGTACTGACCGCCCTCGTCTTCGTTCTGTATTCCCTGCCGGTGCAATGGGTGGCGCTGATGCTGGTGCTGGTGCTGGCGGCCAGCGGCAGCGCGCTGCCGATCCAGGGCCTGCGCTCCGAGGGAACGCGCTCCCTGGGCGATCTGCTCTCCCATCTGTTGCTGCCGATCGCTTGCATCACCTACGGCTCGCTGGCGGTGCTCTCGCGGCATCTGCGCAGCTCGATGCTGGAGACGATGGGACAGGATTACATCCGCACGGCGCGAGCCAAAGGTCTCTCAGAATCTGCCGTGGTGCTGAAGCATGCGCTGCCCAATTCCTTGCTCGGCATGATCACGCTGTTCGGCCTGACTTTTCCCGCCCTCGCGTCGGGAGCAGTCATCGTCGAGCGGATCTTCGGCCTCCCCGGGATGGGAAAGCTCACCTTCGACGCCGTGCTCGGACGCGACCTGCCCGTGCTGATGGGCTCGATCACGCTGGCCGGGCTGGTGACGATGCTGGGGTTGTTGGTCTCGGATCTCCTGTATGCAGCGGCGGATCCGCGCATCTCGCTGCGAGGCAACCCGGCATGAGGCGCGGCGGGTGGAGGACCTTCGCGCTCCGGCGCCGGAACCTGTTCGGGATGGGCCTTGCGCTCGGGTTCCTGATGCTGGCCCTGTTTGCGGATTTCATCGCGAGCGATCGGCCGGTCGTGCTGCGGAAGGCTGGCACCCTTTATCTCCTTCCCAACCTGATCGAGTACCGGCCCCTCCGCGGCTTCGTTCCGGGCGACCTCCGGCCCGGCGACTGGGCGCTGTGGCCGCCCGTACGCCATGGGCCCTACACCATTCCGCCGCTCGCCGATCTGGAAGGGCCGCTGCCGCAGCCGCCGGGGCCGGATCATCCGCTGGGCACCGATAGCGCTGGCCGCGACGTGCTTGCCCGCCTTCTGCACGGCACCCGCACCTCGCTCGGAGTCGGCATCGCGGCGGCCTTGGTCCAAGTGTCGATCGGCCTCCTCCTGGGAGTGCTCGCCGGGTACCTGGGCGGTTTCGTCGACGTGGCCGTCTCACGCGCCGCCGAGGTGCTGCTGAGCTTCCCGCTGCTCCTCTTGCTCCTGGCCGCACAAGGCGTCCTCGAGCGCACCACGCTGCTCAGCACCATGGCGGTCATCGCGCTCACGCGGTGGGCCGACACCTCGAGGCTCGTGCGCGCCGAGGCGCTGCGCGTCCGTGAGATGCCCTACGTCGAGGCGAGCCGCGCGCTGGGCAGCTCGCGGCTGCGCACCCTGCTGGTGCACGTCCTGCCCAACTGCCTCTCTCCGGCGCTGGTGGCGGCGACTTTCGGCGTGGGGTCGGCCATCCTCCTCGAGAGCGCGCTCAGCTTCCTCGGTTTCGGCGCTCCGGAGCCGACCGCGTCGTGGGGCCTCCTGATGGCGAACGGCTTCCAGGACGTGCTCGATCCCAACGCGCGGGTGCTCGTGCTCTTGCCCGGCCTCGCCATCTTCCTCGCGGTAAGCGCCTTCAACCTGATCGGCGAGGGCGTGCGCGATGCCCTCGATCCGCGGCATCAAGGCGCCGTCGAGCGCTCCGCGCTCATCACCTCGGACCAGAACCGGAAGTTGTCGCCGATGCCGAGGGTCGGGGGCGGCGGCCCCACCCCCGCCACGTAGAGGTTGCCGGAAGAGAAGTACCCGGTGGAAAGCGACTTCGCCTGGAGCAAGCCGATGCCGCAGATGGCAGCCAGCTCCCGCAAATCCAGGGCCGCAGCGCCAGGAGCGAGCACCATCGAGGAGTCGATCGCCCGGACGCTGTAGCCGGTCGAGAGCAGGGCGCCGGAGAAGAATGCCGAGGAGGCGGTGAGCGACAACGTCGAGTAGGAGTAGAGCGGGAACGTCAGCGGACAAGCCTGGATCCCGGTGGTCAGCGGATAGGTGGCCGAGGGATCGCCGTCGCCGGTCGAGCCGGTGGTACCCGAGCCGAGGCCCGATCCCGTCGTTCCCGACCCGAGCCCGACACCCCCCGCGTACCCATAACCCCAGATGCCCAATCCGTCCGTGGAGCTGGGCGGGCCGCCCGGGGAGAGGTTGAGGGTGAGCGCGAGCGATCCGAACCCGCCGCCCTGGCGCGCGAAGGCGCGCGGCCGCTGTGCGGCGCCCTGGTAGATCACGCGCGGCACCTCGATCAGGAAAAGCTTGCGCGACGAGGTGGGCGCGGGAGAGACGAACCGCGCGATGCCTTTCGAGTCGGTCGTCGCGGTCTGCGACGCGGAGGCCGCGCCCCGCCAGCGGATGTGCACCTCGACGTTGCTCACGGGCGCGCCGGAAGCGGTGGCGATCGTCACGGCGCCGGCGGCCCTCCCGTCCAGGCGCAGAGCCGCGATGGCGTCGGCGTAGAGCGGTTGCGGCGGCGTGAATCCACTTGCCTTGGAAATTGCCTTCGAAGCCTGGACCCGGCCCGACCCCCAGCTCGGGTCCCAACCGCTGGAATTGTTCCCGCTCGAGCTTTTCGCGGCGGTGCGCTGCAGAAGCGGCCGGACCGCGTGCGGGCCGACTCCGTTGCCGATCAGGGCAGCCGCCGCGGCGCTGACGTGGGCGGTCGCCGGGGAAGTGCCGGCGAACAGCCACCAGCTGATCTGCGCGGGCGCGCCGGGGGGAAAGGCCTGCGCCAGGACGCCGTCCCAGAGGCCGTCGTGATTGACGTCCTGATCAGACACGCCTCCGGGCCCCACCAGGTCGAGCGCCTCTCCGAAAGCTGAGTACCCGGTCACCACATAGCCGCTCGAGGCGTCGAGCCTGACCGCGCCCACTGAAATGACGTCGGGAAAGGCGGCGGGATAGAGCACGCGCCGGCCGGTGTTTCCGCTGGCGGCGACGACGACGACGTTGGCGTGCCGAGCCGCTGCCAGGGCCTCCCTCATGGCCGCGCCGGGAACGTAGTTGCGGGCGAAGTCGAGCGAGAGGTTGATCACTTGCGCGCCGGACTCGACGGCGTAACGGATTCCCTCCGCCAACCAGAACTCGGTCCCTTGGTTGTTCGCGTCGAGCACCTTGACGGGCTGGATGGTCACACCCTGGGCCGGACCGACGTAGGGGATGCCCGCGGAGGAGAAGCGGCCCCGGCCAGCGATGATCGTTGCCATTGCCGTGCCATGGCCGTTGTCGTCGTTGGGATGCGCGTCGCCGTGGACGAAGTCCCAACCGGGCGCGAACGCGGTCCGGTCGAACACGGGCGCTCGCCTGTACGCGCCGAAGTTCTCATAGGCCACGCCGGTGTCGAGCACCGCAACGAGCGGGGGGGAATGACTGCCGGGCAGCAGGGTAGCGTCGCCGGGCGCATCGATGGCGGGGAAGTGCCAGGTCTGGGGATAACTCGCGCTGCCGATCAGGATCCGATTCGGCTCGACTGATGCGATGGCCGACGAAATCCGCAGTGTGTCGAGCACGTTCTGCAAGGAGGCGCCAGCGGGCAGGACCGCCAGATCGAACGCCGAAAGGCCCGTAGCGATGACGACCGCGCCCACGGCGTTCAGCGCGGTCGTGCACAAGCCCAGCGTCAAAGGGTTGCAGCTGACGATCAGCTGTTGGGGCGCGATGACCTGCGGCAGGCCGTCGATCGCCTGGGTGACGTTGGGGACGGCGTCCGCGCGCCGCGCCAGGGTCATCAACACGAGGAGCGACACAGCGACTGTGCTTCTGGGGACGGGGGCCATTCGTCACTTGCGGAGCAATCCGCCGGCCAACCCCGCAGCCAATGAATTCACCTGCTTACAGGTTTCAGAACCGGACAGCGGTGGGCGCCTGCGCCACGCCCATCAGGAAGATCAAGCGGTTGCGAGTGTGGCGTCCAAGCCACAGGTGTGGCGGCGGCGCTACGACCGCGCCCGCGCGATGCCGTACCGCTTCAGCTTCAACCACAGGTTCTTCCGGTCGAGCCCGGCCCTGCGAGCCGCCTCGGCGACGTTGTTCCCAGCAGCCTGGAGGAGCCCGTCGAGATACGCCTTTTCGAAGCGCGCCACCGCGTCCGCCCGCGCCTGGTGGAACGGCTCCATCGCGCGATCGGGCGAGATCGGGACCGCGGCGGCGCCGAGCACGAAATCGCATTCGCTCATGCCGATGCGCGGACCCTCGGCCATGACCAGCAGGCGCCGGACGATGTTCTCCAGCTGTCGCACGTTGCCGGGCCAGTCGTGGGCAGCAAGAGCGGCCAGCGCCTCGGGCGTGAAGCCGTCGACAGGGCGGTTCATCTCCTTGCCGATGTCGCGGAGGAATTGGTCCGCGAGCAGCGGGACGTCCTCGCGCCGCTCGCGCAGGGGCGGGAGGCGGATGGGGAAGACGTTGATCCGATAGAACAGATCCTGCCGGAAGCGGCCCTGCGACACCTCGGCTTCCAACTCGCGGTTCGTGGCAACCACCACCCGGACGTCGACCCGGGTCTGCCGCGATCCACCCACCCGGCGGAATTCCTTCGTCTGCAAGAAGCGCAGCAGCTTGGACTGGAGGGGGATCGGCATGTCGCCGATCTCGTCGATGAACACCGTTCCCCCGTCGGCCTCGGCCAGGAGGCCGGACGCTGCCTGATCGGCGCCGGTATACGCGCCCGCCTCGTGTCCGAAGAGCTCGTTTTCCAGCAGCGGCTCGGGAAGCGCCGCGCAGTCCACCACCACGAAGGGCCGCCCGCTCCGCTGGCTCAGGTCATGGACCTCGCGCGCCGCGAGCTCCTTCCCGGTCCCCGTCTCGCCGTAGAGCGCGACGTTCACGTCGGTTCGCGCGACGGCCCCGATCAGGTGTCGCACCTGCGCGATGGCGGGAGACACCCCGGTGATCCGCTCCGGCTTGCCGCGGCGCTGCAGCTTGCGCCGGAGGACCTCGAGCTCCAGGGCCGTGCGTCCCAGCTCCAGCGCTTGCGCAACCCGCACCCGGAAGAAATCCACGTCGAACGGCTTCTGCACGAAGTCCAGGACGCCGGCCTTCATCGCTTCGACCGCGACGGCCACCGTGGCCTCGCCGGAAAGGATCAGCACGGGCGCGGAGACCTTCTCCTCGCGCAGCCGCCGCACCATCTCCACGCCGTTCATGGCCGGGAGCATGTAGTCGGCGACGATCAATTCGATTCCGCCGCGCGCCAGCGAAAGGCCCGTCTCGGCATCCGGCGCGATCAGGATTTCGCGTTCGTCGGCCGCCAGCACGTCCGAAAGCGTCGCGGCCTGGCCCGGGTCGTCCTCGACGATGAGGATGCGCGATCGTTCACGCGGGACTGCCTGCATCAGGGCGCTCCAGGGAGCACGACCGTGAAGATGGCGCCTTCGCCCGGCTTGCTCTCGACCCGGATCTCTCCGCCGTGTTCCCGAGCGACCTGGCGGCTGATCACCAGACCCAGGCCAGTGCCGTTTCCCTCGCCCGCGCGGAAGAACGGGGTGAAGATCTTGCTCAGCGCCTCCGAATCGATGCCCGGCCCCTGATCGATGACGGACACTTGCGCGCTCGGGCCTGCGCGCTGCGGCTCGCGCGAGGGCGGCTGGTCCTCGACCTCGATGCGCGGTTGCGGCTTCGCCGGCGGAACGGGATCTCCCGCCGCCATTCTCACCCAGACCCGGCTGCCTCGATTGGAGTACTGGACGGCGTTCCCGACCAGGTTGGCGATCACCTGCACCAGGCGATCGAAATCGCCCACCACCCCCGGCAGGTCCGGTTCCACGGACAGCGTCACCTCGATGGACTTCTTCGCCGAAATGGGCTGCAGGGCAGCGATGGCCGTGCGGGCGACCTCGGCCAGGTCGACCTTCGCGCGCACGAGATCCGGCGCGCCGGCCTCCATCGTGGACAGCTCCAGCGTGCGATCGACGATCCTCGCCAACCGTGAAGCCTGGGCGGCGATGGCATCCGGCTCGTCGCCGGCTTGAGGCCGGAGCTTTGCCGCCTGGGCGTGCAAGAGGATGGCGTGCAGGGGCGAGCGGAATTCGTGGGCCATGTGCGCCAGCAGCTCGCCCTTGCGGCGCAGGTCGTCGATCAAGCGGGCATTCTCCAGGGCCGAACCCGCCAGGGCCGCGAACGCGCTCAGCAGGCCGAGGTCTCTCTCCGACAAGAGCGATCCCACCCGGCGCGAGTCCACGTACAGGATGCCGAGCTGCCGCCCGCCCGAGCGGATGGGCGCGCAGAGCACCGAGCGCAGCCCGAGATCGAGGATGCTCCTGCGCGTGCTGAGCTCCTCGCGCCCGACGATGTCCGCGACCGCGACCATCTCGCCGGTGCGCAGCACGCGGTCGGCTACGGTCCGGGAGATGCGCAAGGTCGCGCCCGTGGCGGCGCCACGCACCGCCGCCACGCTCGGCTCGGCGCCTTCGTCGCTGAGAAGGATGAACCCGCGCTCAGCGCCCGTGAGCAGCAGCGCCTCGTCGAGAGCGTCTTCGAGCAGGGCTTCCGGATCGCTTCGCCCCGCCAGCCGCTGCGCCGCCTGGGTGAGCGCCTCGACGTGCGAGAACGACCTGCGCTGGAGCGCCTCCAGGTCCTTCTCGATCCGCTCGACCTCGCGCAGATCGGGGGCCGCGCCCAGCCGCTCGAAGACGACGCGGGCGCGGCGAAGGGCGCCGGTCGCCTGCACCAGGTCGCCGCGATCCAGCTCCAAAAGGCAAGCGACGCAGTCGACGCGGGCCAGCTCCAGTGTCGCCCCCGCGCGCTCCAGCGACTCCCGTGCCGTCCGCTGCGCGGCAGCGGCCGCGGCCCCGTCGCCGCGGGCGCGCGCGGTCAGCGCGAGGATGCGCCAGAGGTTGCCTCGCTCGACCGGGCTGTCAGGATCTCCGGCGAGCTGGAGTGCCTCCGATGCGCGCAAGGCGGCCGCTTCCGGATTGCGCAGCAGCAGATCGAGCTCGGCGAGTCGCCGCTCGGTTTCGAGGATCTCGTCGCGGGCCCCGATCCGGCGAGCGATCTCCAGCGTCTGCTGGTAGAGCTCGCGGGCCGCCACCGGATCCCCCTCCCTCGCCGCGATTTCGCCGAGATTGCCGCACACCATCGCCTCGATGCGCGCGTACCCGCCCGCGCGCCGGACCTTCGTCAGCGCGCGGGTGAACAGCTCCCTGGCCCGGGGCGAGTCGCCGCGCTCGCGGTAGAGGAAGCCCAGGTTGTTCAGGTTGTGCAGCTCCTCCTCGAGCGTCTGGTCGCTCTTCCCGGTCAGCTTCTCCCAGGCTTCCAGGGCGCCGTCCCAATCGCCGGCGAGATAGCGCGCGACGCCCAGGTTGTTCCAGGCGAGCGCCTCCTGGCGCTCGTCGCCCAGGACGCGGTAGAGCTCGAGCGCGCGGGCCGTTTCCCGGGCCGATCGGCGGTAGTTGGCCTGGACGCGGTATGCAGTGCCCAGCCCGGCGAGAGCGTCGGCCTCGGCGCGACGGTCTCCCCGGCGCCGCGCGATGAACACCGCCGCGCGTTCTTCGGCGACCGCGCGCCGTCCTTCACCCCGGTGCCACGCGCAAGTGCCGAGCAGGTGGTGCAGCCGGGTCGCCGCCTCTTCATCGCGCCGCTCGCGCGCGAGCGGAAGCGCGGCCGCCGCCAGTTCCTCCGCGCGCGAATACTCGCCGCGCATCGCTTCGGCGCGCGCCTCGACCGTCGTCACCGCCAGCGGATCGGCGCCCGCCGACCGCGCGCGCGCCAGCGCCTCGAGCACCTGGTCGAAGCGGCCTTCCTGCCAGCGCGCCTTGGCGATCTTCTGCCAGAGACGGCCCGGAGCGCCGCCGCGCGCGAGCGCCTGCGCATATTCCAGGCGTGCCGCGGCTGGATGCCCGGCCAGGGCGAGGCAGTCGGCCGCGCGCTCGCAGAGAAGGGCGGCGCGAAGGCTCGGGAAGGGATGGCGCAGGCCGGCTCGGGCAAGCTGGTAGAGACGGGCCGCTTCGAGCGGTGCCCCGCAACGGAGCCGGTCGCGCGCGGCCGCGAGTGCGGCGCTTACTCCCCCCGGGGCGTTCGCCCGGAAGAGATGGCGGGCGCGCGCGGCGAGATCGCGCGTCAGGCCCGCGGCGCGCAGGTGCGCCTGCCAGCGCTCCGGCAGCGGAAGCGCGCTCTCCGCGGCCCGCAACACGGTCCGCTGGGAGAAGCGAAGCCCCGCCTCCTCGGCAACTCGCAGGCCTTCGGCGACGAGATGGGTCTGCTCGCCCGCGAGCATGTTCGCGTCGAGCTCTTCCCAGAGCACGGCCGATTGACCCAGCGCGGAACGCTGGCGCTCTGGAAGCGCGTGGACGGCGTCCCGCGCTGCCCGGGTCGAAGCGCGAGGGATGCAGCCGGCGAGCCCAGGTCCGGAGAGCAGGAGGTCCAGCTCCCACCGGCCGCCGCGCCGGGTGAGAAGCTGGCGTCCGGCGAGGTCCTGGACGGCGGCTTCCAGCTCGCCTGGATGACCCGAGGTCTCGCGAACGAGCTGGTCGGCCAGCCCGTCTGCCCAGGTCCTTGGGCCCAGCGCCTCCACTAGCTTGGCCTTGGCTAGCGCGGGCGAGAGCGGGCGCAGCTCGATGCGTTCCAGGAATGCATCGAGCTGCTGCGCGGCGGCGGCAACCACTAGCAACGGCTTGTCTTGCCAGCCCGGGTCCCGGGCCAGCCCCAGCAGAAGGGCGCGCAGCCAATCTTGTCTGCGGTCCGCGTCGTCGACGAGCAGGGCAAGCGGATGTTGAGC
>DATBZA010000108.1:0-12184 GCA_036513415.1 Myxococcales bacterium
CTCGGGGAAGTAGGCCCAGTGGAAGCGCTCGCCGCCGAGGTCCCGCGCGCCCACCTCGACCACCGTCACCGAGACGGCGCGGAGCCGCGCCGCCGCTTCGCGCACCTCGGCCGGGACGTCGGTGAGCAGCCGCGCGCAAGCCGGCAGAGGCGCGGTCAAGACCAGCCCGTCATAGGCCAGCTCTTCTCCCGAGGCGAGCCGCACGCGCCGCGCGCGCAGGTCCACGCCCTGCACTCGCGTGGAGAGCCGCACTTCGGCCCGCAGCTCCGACGCGATCCCGCGCGGCAGGGCCTCGATCCCGCCCTGCCGGGGGTACCAGAACGCGGCGTTGTAGCCCACGTCCTCGCGGGCCGGGCCAACCGCGCCGTTCATCACGTCCGCCAGCGACGGCCGCGGGATGAAGCGGCCACCCCATTCGGGCGAGAGCTGCTCGCAGGGAACCGTGTAGAGCTTCTCGTTGTACGGAAGCATGAAATGGCGGGCGAATCCCTCGCCCAGGTCGCGGAGGATGAACTCGGCCGCGTTCCGCAGCGGCCGCGCCCGCAGCTCCGCGCCGCCAGGACCCAGCGTCGCGTCGATGAAGCCCAGCACGCAGTCGGCGATGGTCCGCGGCGGCAGCCCATGAAGATGGAACTGGTAGGGAAAGGTCGTCCATACGCCTTCACTGTGGATCCGGGCGCGCCGCTGCACGTGGAGCAGGTTCCCGGCGAGCCACCGCTCTTCGATCGCTTTGCGTATCTCCGGATCGCGCGCGTGCAGCCAGTGGCCGGTCCAGTCGAAGGAAAAGCCATCGATCACGTCCGTGCGGCAGAGCCCGCCCAGCCGATCTTCGGCTTCGAGCAGCGTGCAACCCTCGCCCAGCTCGCGCGCGCAGGCCAGACCGGCGAGGCCGCCGCCGACCACGATGGCTCTCCCACCCCGGCGCATATCAGCACCCCGCCTCTACCACGAAACCGCTGGCGTTTCGTTGGCTGGCGCCGACCCCGATGCTAGCGTGACCGAAGTGTCATGAGCGAGATGCTGTCCAGCCTGGAGCACCTCGTCCGCAAACAGCCCTCGGGGACGGTGCTGTTCCGCGAAGGTGATCGCGGCCAGACCATGTACGTGATCCGCTCGGGCAAAGTGAACATATCCAAGCGGATCGGCGACAGCGAGATCACCCTTGCCGTTCTCGGGCCCGGCGAATTCTTCGGCGAGATGGCGCTGCTCGAGGGACTGCCGCGGTCCGCCGGAGCCACGGTAGTGGAGGAAGCGCTCCTGATCGAGCTGGGGCAGGGCGCGTTCGCCACGCTGGTGCGCAAGAACAGCGAGATCGCGCTGCGGCTGATGCGCCGCCTCAGCTCGCGGCTGCGCGAGGCGGACCGCCAGATCCACGCCCTGATGAGCCGCTCGGGGGCCGCGCGCGCACTCTCGATGGTGCGCAACCTCGGCGCGCCACCCGACGAGAAGGGACGCAGGATGCTTCCCGATGACCTCACGCCCGAGGCGGTGACCCGGCGGGTCGGGCTGGGTGGCGAGGAGGCCCGGCGCGTCGAGCGCGTCCTCGAGCGATCAGGCTTGCTGGTCCGGTTCGAGAACGGGCGCTGGGCGCTGGGACCCGAACAGCTGGTCCAGGACTTCCTGCTCTACATCGAGATGCAAGAGCAGTACGATCCGCTCGACCTGCACCAGCTCGCCGAGCTGGCAGGGCTGAACGAGCGCGATGCGGCGCAGATCGCCCGGCGCGTCCTGCAGGCCCGCCTCGCCGAGCGCCGCGGCTCGCAAGAAACGGGAGACGCCTACGGCACGTACCTCGCGCTCAAGCAGCGCTTCGAGTACGCGGAGGTCGACGCCTCGTGAAGATCTCCTGCCCGAACTGCTCCGCGGCGTACGAGCTGGACGACTCGCGCGTCCCGCCCTCTGGCCTCAACATCAAGTGCCCGAAGTGCAAGAACCCCTTCACCGTCCAGCGGCCGAAAGCGGAAGCGGCCAAGGCGGGCGGCAAGCCGGTCGTACCCTTGCCCGGGCAGGCCGGCGCGAAGCCGGCAGCCCAGAAGCCTTCGGCGCCGAAACCCGCCCTGAAGCCCAAGACCGGCGGCGCGGTGCCGCTTCCGGGTCTCGCGGAGGGACAGGCTGCCGCGGAGGAACCGTCATCGTTCCCCGATCTCGACTTGCCCGATTCGCCGGGCGCGGTGGCGCTCCCCGGTCTCGACGGCGGCAGTTCGCAGAAGACTGCGATGGACTTCCGCCCGCCGCCTGCGCGCCGCGGTTCGCCCGCGGACTCCGATGACGTCGTCCCGCTGCCGGGCTTCGAAGAGGCATCGGCGGCGCAATCGCCGCCGCAATCGCCGGCGGCTTCGGACGATCCGTTCGCGGCCGTCGACATCGAGACCGGCGCCGGCAATGCGCCCGCGGCCGCTCCGCCGCCCGCCGCGGAGGACGCTTTCCCGCCGGCCTCGCCGCCGCCGCCCCCCGCGGGCGATGAGCCGATGAACTTCGACTTCATCGAATCCAAGGCGTCGCAGACCGCAGGCGCAGCGGACATGCTCGACTTCGTCGAAGACGCGCCGAAGGAAGCCGACAAGAAGACGCGGCCGGCGCCGCCGGTGGTGGCAAAGGGGTCCAAGTCGAAGGAAGAACCGTTCTCGTTCGGCGACGAGGACCCGGGCCAGCCCGGCGGCGACGGGGCGAGGTCCAAGCAGGCGGAGAAGGACCGCAAGAAGAAAGAGCTTGCGCGCGAACGCGAGGAGAAGGCCCGCCGCAAGGCGCTGCGCGGGCCCGGGCTGGTTGTGAGAACGGTCCAGGCCCTTGTGCAGCCTCGCCGGGCCATCGCACTGATCGTGCTCCTGGCGCTGGGAGCGGTGGGCGTGCTCGGGTTCCGCGCGCGCCGCACGCCGGACGGCCTCTTCTGGACGAACAAGTACCTCCCTTCCAAAAAGGCCGCCAGCGCGGCCGAGGCGAAGGTCGTCGAGCAGGGGCTTGCGAAGCTGAACCAGGGCGACTTCACAGCCGCGCGCGAAGCGATGGCCGCGGCGGCACAGCTGATCGCCGTGCTGCCGGACGACGAAGAGGTGAAGGCGTTCTTCGTGCTCGCCGCGTCCGAGCTGAAGATCGAATACGGCCAGGTCGGCGGCGACTGGGACCAGGCCAGGCGCGTGCTGGAGAAGATGAAGGCCACGCGTCCTACCCAGAACCGGGCCCGCGGCGCGTTCGCCCTGGCCAGCGGAGACGTCATCAGGGCGAAG
This sequence comes from Myxococcales bacterium, assembly GCA_036513415.1. Lineage (GTDB taxonomy): Bacteria > Myxococcota > Myxococcia > Myxococcales > 40CM-4-68-19 > 40CM-4-68-19. The sequence goes on from DATBZA010000108.1 coordinate 3,225, forward strand.
CAGTACCTCGCGGCCCTGGGAGATACGCCCAATGCGGACCTCGACTCCACCTGGCTGTACGCCGTCGCGCTCGTCTCGGCGAGCGAGTCGGCGCGGGCGGCACAGATGCTGGACAACGCGCTGAGATCGCGCGGGTCGTCCACGCGCCTGTTGCTCCTCCGGGGCGCGGTCGCCCGCGATCGGGGCGAGGCCGCGGTGGCAGCCGACTTCTTCGACCGCGCGCTCAAGAGCTCACCGGAGAACTCGCGGGCCATGGTGGAGCTCGCCTCGGTCCGCCTGCGGCAGGGCGACTCCAAGGTCGCTACCGAGTTGCTCGCCCGGGCCCTCGACACGGACGCCCGCAAGACGCTGGACGCGGGCGAGGAGGCGCGCGCGAACATGCTCCGCGGCAGGCTGGCCACGACCGCGCGCGATCTGAAGGGCGCGGAAGCGGCCTACGAGCAGGCCGTCGCCCTGGACCCGAACTCCGCCCTCGTGCATGAGGCGTACGGCGACTTCCGCCTGCAGCGGCTGGAGTGGGACAAGGCCGTCCGGCAGTTCGAGGCGGCCATCAAGTACAGCGCCTCGGCGGCCGCCTATGCCGGCGCGGCGCGCGCGTACCTCGGCCAGAACCGGCTGCTGGAGGCGGACAAGGCGATCAACGAGGCGGTCGCCAAGGATGCGAGCAACGCGCGGTACCTCTATCTGCAGGGCCGCGTCGCTGACGCCATCGGCAAGGCGGAAGAGGCAAACCGCAAGTACGAAGCGGCCCTGAAGGTGAAGCCGGACCTGGTGGAGGCGCTCTGCGCCGAGGGCCTGGTCTGGGTGTCCCGCGGCGATCCGGCAAAGGCGCAGGAGCGCCTCGACGCCGCGCGGAAGGTGCCCGTGGAGGGGCTCAGCGCCGTCGAGGACGAGGCTATCGGGGAGCTGGCGCTCACGCTCGGCCACCGCGATCAGGCGCGCGAGGCGTACGCGCGCGCGCTGCGGAAGGATCCTGACGACCTCATCGCCCACTCGGGCATGGGCAAGGCGCTGGCGGCTCACGGCGAGCTTGCGGCCGCGCGCAGGGAGATGGAGATCGCCCTGGCGCAGCTCGACACGGACGCTTCCCTGGCGTTCGAGTATGGGTCGCTGCTCCGGCGCATGGGCGAGTCCCAGAGGGCGCTGGAATCGTTCCGCAAGGCAGTCAAGCTCGATACCAAGGAGCCCCGCTACCGGGCGCGGCTCGGCGGCTTGCTGGTCGAGCGCGGCGAGTTCGAGGAAGCGGAGCAGCAGCTCCGGCAGGCGGTGGCGCTGAACGACCGGCAGGCCGAAGCGCTCTACTACCTCGCCCGCGCCCTGGCCGGGCGCAAGAACCTGGGCGAAGCCACCGATCTGATGAAGAAGGCGGTCGAGATCGAGCCCGACAATCCGGACGCGTTCTACCACCTGGGCCTGATCTACGAGCGCGGGCAACAGGTCAGGGACGCCATCGAATCGTTCTCCCGCTCGATCGAGAAGGGCAACCGGAGCGCCGACGCGTACGAGCACCTCGGGTTGAGCTTGATGGTCGAGAACCGCTTCCAGGAAGCGGTGAAGGCGCTCCGGAAGGCCTCCGAGCTCGACCCGAAGCGCGCGCGCATCTGGGCCGAAGTGGGCGACGCCGAGCAGCAGGCCGGCGACCTGGAAAGCGCCATTCGCGACTTCCAGAGGGCGCTGTCGCAGGATCCGAACCTTCCCTCGGTGTGGACGAAGCTCGGGATCGCGTACAAGGACAAGGATTGCCGGGGCTGCAGGACCAAGGCCATCGATGCGCTGCAGCGGGCGACCCGGGTGGATCCCGGAGACGCACTCGCGCACCACGAGCTCGGGTACATGTTCAAGGACGACGGCCGCCGCCGCGACGCGATCGCCGAGTTCCGGCGGTACCTCGAGCTGCGTCCGGACGCCGGCGACTCCTCCAGCGTCCACGACGACATCTACTACCTGCAGGAGGAGTCGCGGCGCATCCCGTGATCTGGTCCGTCTCGATCGACCTGGACGGGCTTGGCTGCTACGCAGCCATTCACGGGCTTTCCCTGCGCCTCGACGAGCGCGCGCAGCGTGCGGTGCCCGAGCTCGCCGTGCAGCGCTTTTGCGAGCTGTTCGACGCCATGGGCGTGCGCGCGACCTTTTTCGTCATCGGCCGCGACGCCGGCATCGCGCCTGCGCGGCTGAGGGCCGCCGCCGGCGCGGGCCATGAGATCGCCTCGCACTCGTACGCCCACGACTACGCCCTCTCGCGCCGGACACGCGAGGAGATCGCGCAGGACCTGGCCCTTGCGGAGCGCGCCATCGAGGATGCGTGCGGGAACAGGCCGCGCGGCTTCCGCGCCCCGGGGTACACGCTCTCAGCGGAGCTGCTGGATGCGGTGCGCGACCGCGCTTATGCCTACGACTCCTCGCTCCTTCCCAGCCCTCCTTACTACGCCGCCAAAGCGGCCGCCCTGGCGCTGTACGCGCTCCGCGGCCGCAGGAGCGAGAGCATCCTCGGCGGCCTGCGGCAGCTCTTCGCTCCCCGCGGGCCGCACCGGCGGCGCGGGGTCCGCGAGCTGCCCGTGGCCACCCTTCCGGGCCTTCGCGCACCGGTGATCGGCACCACCGTGCTGCCCTTCCCCTGGCTCGCGCGGCGAGCGTTCGCCGGGGGCCACTTGAACCTCGAGCTGCATGGCATCGACGCCCTGGACGCAACGGACGTGCCCGGGGAGATCGCCACCGCGCAGCCCGGCCTGCGCATGCGAGCGGCCGAGAAGCTCCGGCGGCTGCGCGAGCTGCTCAAAACGCTCCCCGGCGACCATTGCACGCTAGAGGCTGCGGCCATCCAGCTCTTGCCCTGAGAACGCAGCGGGGTTACAGCGCCTTCATGTCCACTGCGCTGGTCCGGTACGATGGGGACAAGCCCCGCGGCCTCTTCGGACGACTGCGCGGTGCGATGCAGAAATGGGCGCTCTCGCAGGGAGGGCCTGAGCTGGAGGCGCGGCTGGCGCGCCTGGTGGCGCCGCAGAACGAGTACGGCGTCGATCCTTTCGGGCTGGAGCTGGACTTCGCCAAGGCGGCCATCGCGCCGGTGCTCTGGCTCTATCGCAACTACTTCCGGGTGGAGACGCACGGCATCGAGCAGGTTCCGCAAGGGCGGGTGATGCTCATCTCCAACCATTCCGGCCAGCTCCCGCTCGACGGCGCGATGATCGCTATGTCGCTGCTGCTGGAAGCGGAGCCGCCCCGGGTCGTGCGCGCGATGGTGGAGAAGTGGGCCCCGACCCTGCCGTTCGTGGCGCCGTTCTTTGCCCGCATCGGGCAGGTGGTCGGCACTCCCGAGAACTGCAGGCGCCTGCTCGCCGCGGGAGAGACGATCATGGTCTTTCCCGAGGGTACCCGCGGCCTGAACAAGACCTACGACAAGCGCTACCGGTTGCAGGAGTTCGGGAGCGGGTTCATGCGCATCGCGGTGGAGACCCAGACCCCGGTGCTTCCGGTGGCCGTGATCGGCGCCGAGGAGCAGGCGCCGGCGCTGTTCGACTTCAAGCAGGTGGCGAAGATCTTCGGCTTTCCCGCGCTGCCCATCACGCCCACGCTGGTGCCGTTTCCCCTGCCGGTGAAGTACCACCTCTGGTTCGGCGAGCCGATGCGCTTCTCGGGCACCGCGCACGACGACGACGCGGAGCTGGAGCGCAAGGTCGGGGAGGTGAAGCGGGCGATCGAGACCCTGCTGAAACGCGGGCTGAAGTCGCGCGGATCCATCTTCCGCTGATTGTTCCACCTCGCCTCACGCGCTGCCCCTCGACACTCCTCGCGCCGCCGTGGTCCGCTCGGTGCAGGGGGACAATCGAACATGGCGAACAGAACCGGTTCAGGCCGCGCCGACGGCCCTGATGCTGCGCGTGCGTCGGCGCAGGCCGCGCGCATGGCCCTCGAAGGCCTTCAGGGAGCAGCGCCCACGCTGGGATTCGTCTTCTGCTCGCCGGCGCTGGCGCTGGCTGACTGCCTGAGGAGCGCGTCGCAGGTCACCAAGGGAGCGCAGCTCATCGGCTGCACCACTGCCGGCGAGTTCACCGAGCGCGGCCTCATCCATGGCGGCGTGGTGGTGATGCTGCTGTCCACCGACGCTCCCCACCAGGTCCAGACCGCGAGTGGCGTCGCCGGCAACGCGGCGGGCGCGGCGCGGACTCTCTGCGACGGGTTCCACCGGATGGCGGAGGGCGCCCGGCAGAAGGGCTACGTCTGCTCCACCACGGTGACGCTGGTGGACGGGCTGAGCGGCGCGGGCGAACGGTTCGTGGAGTCCATCGTCGAGAGCACGCAGGCGCTGCACCAGGTGGTCGGTGGCGCCGCCGGCGATGAGGGCAAGTTCCAGGCGACTCATGTCGGGGAGCCGGAGCGATCGGGCAGCGACATGGCCGCCGCCGTCCATATCTTCGGCCGCAGCCCCTTTGGCGTTGGCATGGGCCACGGCCTCGAGGCGACCACGGCCAAGATGCGGGTCACCCGCGCGAAAGCGAACGTCGTGCACGAGATCGATGGTCGCCCCGCGTTCGCCGTCTACGAGGAGCACGCGCGCAAGCGCGGCGTGACGCTCTCTCCCGCGACCGCGGGCGAGTACCTGATCGCCAACGAGCTGGGGATCATCGTCGCCGGCAAGGTGACGCGCGCCCGCGCCCCGCTCTCCGTGGGCAAGGACGGCTCGCTCAGCTGCGCCGCCGAGGTGCCCCAAGGCGCGCACGTGGCCATCCTCGACGGCAAGCCGGACGCCATGGTCGCCGCGGCGCGGCAGGCCGCGGCGGAGGCGCTGCAGAACCTGCAGGGGCAACAGCCGGCGGGCGTGCTGCTCTTCGACTGCGTCTGCCGTGGCCTGATCCTCAAGGACGGGTTCCAGCGCGAGATCGACGCGGTCCGGGAGGTCATGGGCGAGGTGCCGGTCGCCGGCTTCCTCACCTATGGCGAGATCGCCAGCTACAGCGGCCGCATCGAGTCGTGGCACAACACGACCGCCGTGGCCCTGGCCATCCCGCGTTGATCCAGGCGGTCGACGGCACGCTTTTGGCCGTTGCACATCTGGTCTAAGGTGGCGGGATGGTGCGCGACGCTGTCCTCGTCACCGGCATCAGCGGCAACCTTGGCCGGGGCCTGGCGCGGCTCCTGCACAAGACGGACCGGGTCGTCGGAGTCGATCGGCGGCCGTTCCCGGGGGCCCCCAAGGACCTCGAGGTGCACAGCCTGGACATCCGCAAGCGCAAGGCGGAGGACCTGTTCCGGCGCGGCGACATCCAGGCCGTGATCCACATGGCCATCGTCCACGACCCGCGCCTCCCGCAAGACGACCAGCACAGCTTCAACGTGGTCGGCACCAAGGCGGTGCTCGAGTACGCGGCGAAGTACGGCGTGCGCAAGGTGGTGGTGCTCAGCTCGGCCACCGTGTACGGCCCGCAGCCAGGGAACGACAACTTCCTCACCGAGGAGTCGCCGTTGCTGGGCTCGCAGCGGTTCCCGATGATCCGCGATCTCGTCGAAGTGGACATGTACGCGCAGCAGTACATGTGGAAGCACCCCGAAGTGGAAACGGTCATGCTCCGGCCGGTCCACATCGTGGGGCCCACGGTGCGGAACGGCGCCAGTGCGTACCTGCGGCTCTCGCGGCCGTGGACGTTGGCCGGATTCGACCCGATGGTGCAGCTGATCCACGAGGAGGACGTCGCGCGCGCGCTCGCGCTCTCCCTGCGGCCGGGAGCGCGCGGCGTGTACAACGTCTGCGGGCCGGGTGAGCTCCCGCTCTCGGCGGTGCTCCGCGAGCTGGGCCGCACGCCAATCCCGGTCCCGCATCTGTTTGCCAGGCCGTTGCTCGACAAGCTGTTCCAGTACCGCCTGGCCGGGTTTCCCTCGGCGGAGCTGGACCATCTGCAGTTCCTCTGCACCGTGGACGGGACCCGCGCCGAACGCGACCTGGGCTTCCGGCCGGCGTTCACCCTGCGCGAGACGATCCGCGGAGTGCTGGGTGAGGTCCCGCCCCGGGTCCAGGTGGCGCCGGAGGATACGCCAGCGCCCGTCCTGAGCGAGTCGCGCGCCCTGGGTGATTGACGCGCCGAGGGGCCAAGGCTAGTTCCGTACTCCATGCTCGACCTGAGATGGGTGGTGGCGAATCTGGACGAGGCGCGGCGCCGGCTTGTGGCGCGCGGCGCCGCTGCGTCGGAGGCGCTGGCTCCCATCGAGGCGCTGGCCGCCGAGCGGCGCCAGCTGATCCAGTCCAGCGAGACGCAGCGGGCGGAGCAGCGCAAGGCGTCGGAGCAGATGAGGACGCTCAAGGGCGAGGAGCAGGCGCAGCTTCGCGCGCGCCTGAAGGCGCTCTCGGATGACGTGAAGGAGAAGGAAGCGCGCTTGAAGGCGGTCGAGGAGCGGATCGAGCAGGCATTGCTCAACGTTCCCAATCTGCCCCACGAAACGGTCCCTGTCGGCGCTTCCGAACGCGACAACCAGGTGGTCCGGATCTGGGGTGAGAAGCCGGAGATCGCGTCGCCGAAGGAGCACACCGAGATCGGAGAGAGACTGGGGTTGCTCGACTTCGAGCGCGCCGCGAAGGTGTCCGGCGCACGGTTCGCGTTCTATCGAGGCGCCCTGGCACGTCTCGAGCTCGCGGTCGTGCAGTTCTTCCTCGACTCCGCTCGCGAGCGCGCCTACCTGGAGCTGCTGCCGCCTTATCTAGTGAACGCCGACTCGATGCGCGGCACCGGCCAGCTCCCGAAGTTCGAGGAAGATCTCTTCAAGACCACCGCGGGGTACTACCTGATCCCCACGGCCGAAGTGCCTGTGACCAACTACCACCGGGACGAGATCCTCGAGGGCGCGCGGCTCCCGCTCAAGTACTGCGCGTTCTCCCCCTGCTTCCGCAGCGAGGCGGGAAGCTACGGCAAGGACACGAAGGGCCTCATCCGCCAGCACCAGTTCCACAAGGTGGAGCTGGTGCGCTTCGAGAAGCCCGAGAATGCGCAGGCCGCCCTCGAGGAGCTGGTGCGCGACGCCCAGGCCCCGCTGGAGAAGCTGGGGCTGCACCACCGCGTGTCGCTCCTTTGCACCGCCGACCTGGGCTTTTCCGCCGAGAAGACCTACGACCTGGAAGTCTGGTTGCCGGGCCAGAACGCGTATCGCGAGATCAGCTCCTGCTCCACGTTCGGGGATTTCCAGGCGCGGCGGGCGCAGATCCGGTTCCGGCCGGGACACGCCGACAAACCGCGCCTGGTGGCGACGCTCAACGGCAGCGGGCTCGCCGTGGGGCGCACCGTGGTGGCCCTGCTCGAGAACGGCCAGCAAGGCGACGGCAGCGTCATCCTGCCGCAGGCGATCCGCCCTTACATGGGCGGGCTCGAGCGGCTGACCTCCGCGTAAACGTTACGGGCCTACACCTACGCGTTATGGCCGGTTGTCGCCGGAGCGCACCGTGCGAACCCTCGGTTGCATGGCCGAGACATCTGAAACCATGTCGGATGATGTGCGCCACTCTCCGCGGCGGGTCGAGAAACCCTGGGGATACGAGCTCATCTGGGCGCACGCCGAGAAGTATGTGGGAAAAATTCTTCACATCACGGCGGGCTGCGCGCTCAGCCTGCAGTACCACCGCCAGAAGGACGAGACGATCCACCTGCTCTCCGGGTCGATGCGCTTCGAGTACGACCGCGGTGGAGGCCGGCGCGAGGTCGCGCTGCGAGCCGGCGAGTCCGTCCGGATCAGGCCCGGGATGGTCCACCGCATGGTGGCGCTCGAAGACTGCGAGGTGCTCGAAGCCAGCACGCCCGAGCTCGAGGACGTAGTGCGGCTCGAGGACCGGTACGGACGGACATGATGTTCACGAAACGCGCTGAAGCGATCGCGCTGGCGATTCCGCGGCCCGAAGCCGCCGTGCAGGAGCTGGTCTGGCCGTTGCTGGTCGCGCTTTCCACCGCTGCGGCCATCGCTCCGTTCTGGGCCGGCGAGCTGCTGCCCTACCAGGACGCGCCCCAGCACATCGCCTCGGTGCGCGTGCTTGCGGACTATCACACGCCCGGTTTCGGCTTCGACAAGTGGTTCGAGCTGGATCTGGGCCGCCTGCAGTACCTGGGCTTCTACCTGCCTGCCGCAGCCATCGCGAAGCTGACCGGCCCGGTCATCGCGGTCAAGCTGATGTTGTCGCTGATCGCGATCGCCACCTCGGCGGCGTTCTGGATGTTCCTCGGAGCGTTCGGGCGCGATCGCCGCCTCGCCGTCTTCGCACCGGCCGTGTTCCACAGCGCGCCGCTCTACCTGGGCTTCTTCAATTTCGTCGAGTCCGTTCCACTGGCGCTCGCGGTGGTCGCCCTCACCGAGCGCGAGCTGCGCAGCCCGACCGTGCTCCGGGCCGCGGTCGTCGCGGTCGCCGCGGCCGGCCTGCTCTGGCTGCACCCCAGCGCGCTGGCGTTCGCGCTGGCGTCCGCCGCCGTGCTCGCCCTGACCTCCGCAGAGCCGCGCCGCGCCATCGCGCGGGCGCTCGCGCCCTTCGCTCCGGCGGTCATCCTGTTCGGCGCCTGGGCGCTCCAGGCGCTGGCCACGCGCGACGGCCCGGGCGCTCCGGCGCGGACCCCGCCTCACTGGCTGGGGCTCAAGAACCAGGTGCTCGATCTGCTTCGGTTCGGCAACGTGCTTGCGGGGACCTGGGACGAGATCTTCGTCGCAGCTCTGCTGGCGATGTTCGTCGCACTGGTCGCGATCCGACCCCGCCCCTGGATCCAACGAGGCTGGCGGCTTCCGCTTCTGGCGGCGCTGACGCTCGCCGCGTACATGGCGGCACCGTTCGACATGGGCTACATGGGGTACATCCACACGCGTGCGCTGCCGTTCCTGGTGATGCTGGCGATCGCATCGCCTTCCATTGCCCCCGGCCGCAAGACGGGAGCCATCCTCGCCGCCGTGGTGGCGCTCCAGATCGGGTACCAGCTGCACCTGGCGGCGAGCTACCGCGCCTT